>DASXOJ010000234.1:0-58250 GCA_036494465.1 Pseudonocardiaceae bacterium | reverse complement strand
CCGCGCGGTGATCGCGGTCATCGCGCGGGCGGATCGGTCCGTCGTAGGGTTTGGACCATGCGGGTCAGTGTGGTGTCCGATGTGCACGGCAATGCCGACGCGCTGGCCAGGGCCGGCGACGGGGTCGATGCCGTGCTCGTGCTCGGTGATCTGCTCGACTTCGTCGACTATCACGATCATGGCGGCGGCATCCTCGGCGCGGTGTTCGGGCCGGACAAGGTCGCCAAGTTCGCGGAGTTGCGGCGCGGCAGGCAGGGCGCGGTGGCGGCGTACGCGCGCACGCTGTGGGCCAGCCTGGACAACGCGGGCGAGGTGATCGAGGAGGCCATCCGCGACCAGTACACCAAGCTGTTCGCGGCGTTGACCGCGCCGACCTACGCGACCGCGGGCAACGTGGACGCGCCCGCGCTGTGGCCGGAGTACGCCGGGCCGAACGTGCGCATCCTGGACGGCGAGAGCGTGGAGATCGGCGGGCTGCGCTTCGGTTTCGTCGGCGGCGGGCTGCTGCCGGAGGGCGCGACCCTGCGCCGGACCGGAGTGTGGGTGCCGAACCTGCGACCGGAGGCGGAGTTCGCCCGGCGCGCCGGGCAACTGGGCGAGATCGACGTGTTGTGCAGTCACATCCCGCCTGCCGTGGCCGAACTCACCTATGACGTCGTCGCGCGCCGCTTCGAGATCGGGTCGACGTCGTTGGCGCAGGTCATCCGGGAACGGCAGCCGCGCTGGTCGTTGTTCGGGCACGTGCACCAGCCGCTGACCAGGCGGATGCGCATCGGGCACACCGAGTGCGTCAACGTGGGACATTTCCAGCGCACCGAGACCACCTACCTGCTGAACTGGTAACCAGCTCACCGCGTGCTCGACGCGGTGATCGGCCGGACACCCGGTAGCCTGCCTCGCATGGCCGACGAGTCCACCCAGTCCATCGTGATCGACGCGCCGCCCGAGCGGATCATGGCGGTCATCGCGGATTTCGCCGCGTACCCGGAGTGGACCAACGCGGTCAAGCAGACCGAGGTGTTGACCGAGGGCGACGACGGCCGCGCCGCGCAGGTCCGGTTCAACCTCGACGCGGGCCCGATCAAGGACGTCTACACGCTGGCCTACGAGTGGGCGGCGGACGGCCTGAAGGTGAGCTGGTCGCTGGTCAAGGGCCAGATGCAGAAGGCGCAGGAGGGCAGCTACGCGCTGACCCCGCAGGGCGAGCGCACCGAGGTTACCTACACTCTGTCGGTGCAACTGGCCATCCCGTTGCTCGGCCTGCTGCGGCGCAAGGCCGAAAAGGTGATCATGGACACCGCCCTGAAGGAGCTCAAGCGACGGGTGGAGAACGGCGGCTGAGGCCAACATGCGGGTCCTGCTGTTCACCGGCAAAGGGGGCGTTGGCAAGACCACGCTCGCCGCGGCGACCGCTGCCCGGCTGGCCATCGACGGTCGCAAGACCCTGGTGGTGTCGACCGATCCCGCGCACTCCCTCGGTGACGCGTTCGGCGTGCCGCTGACGCACGAACCGACCGAGATCGGCGGCGAGAGCGCGCCTGGTCTGTACGCGGGCCAGATCGATACGCGCAGGCTGGTCGACGGGAGCTGGCAGGAGCTGCGCGGGCATCTGCGCACTCTGCTCGCGGGCGCCGGTCTCGACGACCTGGACGCCGAGGAACTGACCGTGCTGCCGGGCGTCGAGGAACTGCTGGCACTGTCCGAGGTGTACCGGCTGGCCGTGGCGGGGCCGTGGGAGCTGGTCGTCGTCGACTGCGGACCGACCGCGGAAACGTTGCGGCTGCTGGCGTTGCCGGAAGCGCTCGCCGACTACCTGGAACGATTGTTCCCGACGCACCGGCGGGTGGTGCGCGGCGTGCTCGCCGGTCTGGCCGGGGTGCGCAACACCGAGCGGTGGGACGCGGCAGCGGACGCGCTGGGCCGCCTCGCCGAGCGGCTGGACGCGTTGCGGCGCATGCTCGCCGACCCGGCCAGTACCAGCGTCCGCCTGGTACTCACCCCGGAGCGCGTGGTCGCCGCCGAGACCCGGCGCACGCTGTCCGCGTTGGCATTGCAGGACATTCGCGTCGACACCGTGATCGCGAACCGGCTGGTTCCGTCGTTCGACGATCAGGGCGCGGCCGGGCAGTGGCTGGCGACGCGCCGGTCCGAGCAGCTCGTGGTGCTCGACGAACTCACCAACGGCACCGGCCTGACCGTGCGCACCGTGCCGCACCAGGCCAACGAACCCATTGGCGCGCAGGCACTCCTGGCGCTGGCGGCCGACCTGTACGGCGACGGCGACCCGTTGGCCGGAACAGATGCCGAGCGGGCGCCGTTGTTGTCCGTGACCGGTGGCGGGCGAGACCTCGACTCCGCGTTCCAGTTGCGCATTTCGGTGCCGCTGGGCGTGGACGCCGACATCGACCTGGCCAGGGTCGACGACGAGCTCGCTCTGACCATCGACGGGCGGCGCAGGCTGATCGGCCTACCGGCCGCGCTGCGCCGGTGCGCGGTGACCGGGGCGGATGTTGACGAGCGAGGCGTGCTGGTGCATTTCCGGCCCGACCCCGCGGTTTGGATGCGATGACAGGCATGGACGAGCCCGAGCGGGACCAGCCAGCAGGAGCGGCCGGTGACGATGCCGCGCCACCCGGTGCGCGGATCGCCGAGGAACTCAAGCTGCTGCTCGGTGTGCTGGCCGAGCGCGCGGAGCCTTGGCTGAACCGGTTGGCCACCGCCCCCGACGACGCCGAGCACACGCCGGCGACCTGCGGCTGGTGCCCGGTGTGCGCGGGCATGGCGGTGCTGCGTGGGGAACGGCCGGAGCTCGCGGTACGCGCCGCCGAGCACGCGTCCGGCCTGCTGGCGGTGCTGCGCGCGTCGCTCGCGGAACGCCCGGCCGCCGAACCGAAACCGGAAGCCGAACCGGAACACGCGGAGGAACCGCAGCCCGAGCGCGTGCAGAAGATCGCGATCCGCAGGCGGGGCGCGGAGAGCGAGACGTGAGCCCGTGCTGACCATCGGGGTCGACGTCGGCGGGACGAGCATCAGAGCCGGAGTCGTCGACTTCCGCGGCGACGTGCTCGACCTGACCAGGACCGGCACGCCCAGCGGCGAAGCAGCGCTCGACGACGCGATCGTCGGCGTGATCAGCGAACTGACCGGGCGGCACCGGATCACCGCGGTCGGACTGGCGGTCGCCGGATTCGTCGCAGAGGACCGGCGCACCGTGCGGTTCGCGCCGCACCTCGCGTGGCGGCAGGCGATGATCGCGGACCGGATCACCAGCCGGACCGGACTGCCGGTCGTGCTCGAACACGACGCCAACGCGGCGGCCCTCGCCGAACATCGCTTCGGCGCGGCCCGCGGCGCCTCGGTCGCGGTGCTGATCGCGCTGGGCACCGGTATCGGCGGCGCGTTGTTGCTGGACGGCAGGATCTTCCGCGGCGCGTACGGCATCGCGCCCGAACTCGGTCACCTCACCCTGGTACCCGGCGGGCGGCCGTGCTCGTGCGGCAAGAACGGCTGCTGGGAGCGGTACTGCAGCGGCACCGCGCTGGCCACCACCGCGATCGAACTGCTGGCAGGCCACCAGGGCACCCCGTCCCTGCTGGTGCGCGAAGCCGCCGCCGACTCCCGCTCGATCACCGGCCGCCGGGTGGCCGCTGCGGCCCGCGACGGCGACCCGATCGCCTGCCAGGCCATGTCCGAGCTCTCGCGCTGGCTCGGCGAGGGGCTCGCGCTCGTCGCGGACGTCTTCGACCCGGAGATCGTGGTGATCGGCGGCGGCCTGTCCGAATCGGCCCCGCTCTACCTCGACGACGCGCGCGAGCACTACGCCCGCTCGGTGACCGGGGCACGGCACCGGCCGCTGGCCCGGATCCGCACCGCGCAACTCGGCGACGACTCCGCGATCGTCGGCGCGGCAACGCAAGCGGCGGAAACGGTCAGCCCGATCCGGCAGATGGCACGGATCGGACTCAAGGGCTACGCGGCGCGCCGCCGCTCCGGCTGAGCGGCCAGATCAGGGGAATCCGGGGTCAGAGTTGCGCGCCGTCGCCGCGGTCGCCGTGATCGGGCGGGTTGCCGTGCCGGATGCGCAGCACCAGCCAGCCGATGCCGGCCGCGAGTGCCACGAGACCGAGCGGAGTGCCGATCCGGGTGCCCAGGCCGATGATGGTCGGCACGATCAACAGCAGCAGGCCGATCGCGATCAGCAGCATCCCGACGACCGTGCCCGCGTGCGGTTTCGGGAACGGCGGCGGCTCCGGCGGGACGTAGTGTTCCTCGTCGCTCGCGCTGGCCCAGTCCCAGTCCTGGTCGGCCGTGCGCCAACCGGTGGACTCGGTGGTGGCGGCCTGGGTGGTGGTGCTTGCTGCTGGTTCGGTGGGCGGCTTCGGGCCGTTACCGGCGCCGTCGGCACTGTCGGTCAGCGGTTCCTCCTCGTCGAGGAAGGATCCGAGCCCCTCACGTTCCAGGCCAGCGACGATCTCGGCGAACGCCGCATCGACGTCCTCCGGCCCGTCCGGCCCTCTTGTCATGCCATCTCACCCACCTACGCCGTCTGCCATCCCATCGTCGCACGGACCGAACGAAGATGGGATACAGTAATGACCTAGTAAGGGAAATCGCTCGGATGCGCCGTCACGCCGACTGGTCGTGCAGGTCGTTCTCGTCGTCGGGCAGCGGGATCCACCTGTGCGACCAGGTGATCAACTCGGAGATCACCGGTTCCAGATCGAGTCCCATCGCGGTGAGGTGGTACTCGACCTGGACCGGGGTGCTCGGGATGACCTCACGGCGCAGCAGGCCCTCCGTCTCCATGGTGCGCAGCCGGGCGGCGAGCATGGTGTCGCTCAGGCCGGGCACCGCCGCCTTGATCTGGGCGTAGCGGTGCGAACCGGTGAACACCACCCGCAGGATCGCCCCGGTCCACCGGGTGCCGATCATCTCGATCGCGGAGTGGTAGCGGGTGCATACGCGGTGCACGTCATCCATGGCCCATCGTCCTTCAGTCCAGCGGGGTCAGGTTCTCCCTGACCTGCTGACGCAGCGGCGCCAGCGCGTTGGTCACCGCGACCAACTCGTCCAGCATGGCCTTGCTCGCGGTCAGCATCACGTCGTTCGGCTGCACTTTGCGGTCCTCGTCGAGGAACTGTTGCACGAACGGGATGGACACCGCCTCGAAAAGTGGGTGCATCTTCAGGGTGGTGAGCACCTGCTTGATCATCTGCGCGGCACGCGTGCCCGCCGCGACACCGCCGTAGCTGACCAGGCCGACGGGCGTGTAGGCCCATTCCGCGTTGAGGTAGTCCAGCGCGTTCTTGATCTCGGCGTTGAAGCCGTAGTTGTACTCGGGCATGACCAGCACGAACGCGTCCGCCTCGGTGATCTTGCCTGCCCAGTCCTTGGTGTGCTGGTGGGTGTACTTGCGCAGCCGGGGGTGGTGCGGCTCGTTCATGAACGGCAGGTTGACCTCGGCGAGGTCGACCAGTTCCACCTCGTCGAACCCGCCGTGCGCGACGGCCTGGTCCCGCACCCACTGCCCCACTGGCAGACCGACCCGGCCGGGGCGGGTGCTCGCGATGATGATCTCCAGCTTGGACACTGTCGATACTCCAGATCTCGTGAAGGTCGTCGATGTTGATCGATATGGATCAACATAAGCCAAGCTGAGCAACTAAGCAAATCTTAGTATACGGATCGCCGGGTAAAGGTCGTTAAGGTGAAGCTGTGACGTGCTACACACGCGTCACGTGGGTGGGATGGGAGGGAACGCGGCGCGGTGCTCTATTCGCTGATGAAGTACGTGCTCCTCGGTCCGGTGCTCCGGCTGTTCTTCCGGCCGAAGATCGACGGACTCGAGCACATCCCGGCCGAGGGTGGCGCGGTGCTGGCCAGCAACCACCTCGCGGTCGCCGACTCGTTCTTCCTGCCGCTGATGGTGCCGCGCCGGGTCACCTTCCTGGCCAAGCGCGAGTACTTCACCGGCACCGGCCTCAAGGGCAGGCTGAAGAAGATGTTCTTCGCGGGCGTCGGCCAGGTGCCGATCGACCGCTCCGACAGCGTCGCCGCGCAGGCCGCCCTGGACACCGGCGTGCGACTGCTGATCGGCGGATCGCTGCTGGGCATCTACCCGGAGGGCACCCGATCCCCGGACGGCAGGCTCTACAAGGGCAAGACCGGCCTGGCGCGGATGGCGTTGCAGGCCCGCGTACCGGTGATCCCGGTGGCCATGTTCGGCACGGACAGGGCCAACCCGATCGGCTCCAAGATGTGGCGCCCCTACCCGATCCGGATCAAGATCGGCCCGCCGCTGGATTTCTCCCGCTACGACGGCCTCGCTGGCGACCGGTTCGTGGAGCGCTCGGTCACCGACGAGATCATGTACGCGTTGATGGAACTGTCCGGCCAGGAGTACGTGGACGTGTACGCGGCCAAGGTCAAGGAAGACCTCGACCGTGCCGCCGCCACCCCGCCCCAGGTGCCGGCGCAGTCCAGGCCGACCGACGCGGAACGGATGCGCAGCGCGGCGAGCTGAAGCCGATCACTAGGCTGCACCGATGCGGTTCTTCTACGACTGCGAGTTCATCGAGGACGGCGTCACCATCGATCTGGTGTCCATCGGAGTCGTCGACGAAACCGGACGCGAGTACTACGCGGTGTCCACCGAGTTCGACCCGGAGAAGGCCGGTCCCTGGGTGCGCGCGCACGTGCTGCCCAAACTGCCCTCGCCGAGCGACAAGGCGTGGCGCTCGCGCGCGCGGATCCGCGCGGACCTGTTGGAGTTCTTCGGCGTTGGCCGCGAAGCCGGCGGCCAGAAGGCCGACATCGAGCTGTGGGCGTGGATCGCCGCCTACGACCACGTCGTGCTGGCGCAACTGTGGGGCGCGATGCCCGCGTTGCCGCGCCAGATTCCCCGGTTCACCAACGAGTTGCGCCAGCGCTGGGAGGACGCGGGCCGCCCGAAGCTGCCCTCCGCCCCGACCGACGCGCACGACGCGCTGGCCGACGCCCGGCACAACCTGGCCCGCTGGCACGTCATCGAGGCGACCCGGCGCGCGGCGAGTTAACCCGCCGTTTCCGCCCTGTTCCACCCTCCGGGCGCGGTACGGCAACGAGCCAGGTCTAGGCTTGCTGCACCGATCCAGTTAGTGTCATGCTCGACGCGGGCCCCCGATTGGGGTCACACACACAATTCGGGAGCGATGAGAGATGCGCATCGGTGTGCTCACCGGCGGCGGTGACTGCCCTGGCCTGAACGCGGTGATCCGCGCGGTCGCCCGCAAGGGCATCGAGGAACACGGTTGGGAGATCGTCGGTTTCCGCAACGGGTGGCAGGGCCCGCTGGAGAACCTGACCCGCCCGATCGGCCTGGCCGAGGTGGAGGACATCCTCAGCCGCGGTGGCACCATCCTCGGCTCGTCGCGGACCAACCCGTACAAGGTCGAGGGCGGCGTCGAGCGCATCCGCGAGGTGCTCGCCGAGAACGGCATCGACGCCCTGGTCGCCATCGGCGGTGAGGACACCCTGGGCGTCGCGAAGAAGCTGACCGACGACGGCATCGGCGTCGTCGGCGTGCCGAAGACGATCGACAACGACCTGGGCGCCACCGACTACACCTTCGGCTTCGACACCGCGGTGCACATCGCGACCGAGGCCATCGACCGGCTGCACACCACCGCCGAGTCGCACCACCGCGCGCTGGTCGTCGAGGTCATGGGCCGGCACGCGGGCTGGATCGCGCTGCACTCCGGCCTGGCCGGTGGCGCGAACGTGATCCTGGTGCCGGAGCGCCCGTTCAGCGTGGACAAGGTCGTGGACTGGGTCGAGCGGCGCTTCGAGCGCCAGTACGCGCCGATCATCGTGGTCGCCGAGGGCGCGATCCCGGAGGGTGGCGGCGAGGTGCTGCTCTCCGGCGCGAAGGACGCGTTCGGGCACGTGCAGTTCGGTGGCATCGGCGACTGGCTGGCCAAGGAGATCGCCACCCGCACCGGCAAGGAGTCCCGTGCGGTCGTGCTCGGCCACGTGCAGCGCGGTGGCACCCCGACCGCCTATGACCGGGTGCTGGCCACCCGCTTCGGCCTGCACGCGGTGGACGCGGTGGCCGACGGCGACTTCGGCGTGATGGTCGCGCTGCGCGGCACCGACATCGTCAGGGTCAAGCTGTCCGAGGCGACCGCCGAGCTCAAGACCGTCCCGGCCGAGCGCTACGAGGAGGCCGAAGTCTTCTTCGGCTGACCTGCTGTTGGTTGGACAGAGCACCGTTCGTCGTCACTGCGCCGCCCTCCGTGATGGAGGGCGGCGCAGTGCTGTGTCGTCCTTCATAGAGGATTTCTCCACGCGCGATTCCGATATATCGCTAGCGCGAAATAGTGCGCAGATTCCGCCGAATATCGGCGATTTCGGCGATTTCGCACTCCACTGTTCCGGCACTTTCCGGCCCGCTCCCTATCGACCCGTCCGGGCCGTGTATTAAGTTAGCCTTACCTGAGATGGTGGCAATGGTGGAGGCGTCGTGTGGGCTGATGGTCTGCCCAATCTGTTGATCGGGTTACGTGAAGGGCTGGAAGCGGGCCTCGTGGTCAGCATCCTGCTCGCGGCGGTGCGGCGCTTCGCGACCGGCGGTGATCGGTCGGATCGGTCGGCGTCGACCGCGCCGATCTGGTACGGCGTTGCCGCCGCGATCGTGCTCGCGCTGAGCTTCGGCGCGGTGCTCACCTTCTACCGCTCGGTCCTGCCGACCACCGGACAGGAAGCCCTCGGCGGCGCGCTGTCCGTCGTCGCGGTCATCCTGGTCACCGGCATGATCTTCTGGATGCGCCGTACCGCGCGATCACTCGCGGGCGAACTGCGCGAAAAGGTCGCCGAGGCCATGAAGGTCTCCACCGCCGCGCTCGCGCTGACCGCGTTCCTCGCGGTCGGCAGGGAAGGCGTGGAAACCGCGCTGTTCCTGTGGACGGCGGCGCAGGCGTCCGGCCAGACCGTCGCCCCGTTGATCGGCGCGGCCATCGGCATCGCGATCGCCGTGCTGCTGTGTGTGTTGCTGTACAAGGGCGCGGCCAAGATCCGGTTGGACCTGTTCTTCAACCGCACCGCGATCCTGCTGATCGTCATCGCCGCGGGCGTGCTCGCCTACGGCCTCGGCGACCTCCAGGATGCCGGCTGGCTGCCCGGCCACAGCTGGGTCGCTTTCGACCTCTCCCAGCACATCGACGCGTCGAGCTGGTGGGCGTCGATCATCACCGGCGTCACCGAACTCTCGCCGATCATGACCTGGTTGCAGGTCGCCTTCTACCTCGGCTACCTCGCCATCGTGCTCACCCTGTTCATCCGCGAGGGACGCCGTCAGCACACTCCCGTTGGGACGGTCGCCGAACCGAAGTCCGAGCCGGCGCGGGAGAAACTGGCGACCCCGGGCCGGAACCGCGCCATCGTGGCCGGTGCCTTCGTACTGCCACCGCTGATCGCGGCCGCGCTGATCGGGTTCGCGCCCGGCAGCCAGGCGACCGCGCAGCAGATCATGGTCACCGGGTCGTCCTGCGCGCCCGGCTGGTCCTCGGCGCAGGGCGGCAACCAGAACTTCACCGTGGTCAACAAGTCCGGCCACACCGCCGAGGTCAACCTGATCCAGACCGCGAGCCAGGGCATCGTCGCCGAGATCGAAACGCTCGGACCGGCCACCTCGCAGACCATGAGCGCGACCCTGGCAGACGGCGCCTACACATGGCGTTGCCTCATCGACGGCATGCCCACCACCTTTTCCACGCAGGTCCAGGTCAACGGCGGCGGCACCAGCGACGCGTCGTCCGCGCCGCCACCGGTCAAGCCGATCACCGCCGACGAACTGCAACCGGCCGCGGATGCCTACGACCGCTACGTCCAGCCGAAACTGGTGACCCTCGCCGGCCAGGTCAACCAGATCAAGACCGACCTGGCCGCCGGCAACATCCCGGCCGCGCAGGCCGACTGGTTGCAGGCCCAGCTCACCTGGGAACAGGTCGGCGCCGCCTACGACAGCTTCGGCGACCTCGGCGACGCCATCGACGGCCTCCCGCAGGCCCTCCCGCAAGGCGTCGGCGACCCGGGCTTCACCGGCCTGCACCGCATCGAATACGGCCTCTGGCATGGCCAGGGGGCCGCCGAGCTGACCCCGATCGCGGACCAGCTCAGCAGCGACATCACCACGCTGCAAGGGAAACTGCCGCAGCTCACCGTGGACCCGACCGACATGCCGCTGCGCGCACACGAGATCCTCGAAGACGCGCTGCGCGACCATCTCTCCGGCATGACCGACGAGGGCGCGGGCGCCGCGTACGCCGAAACCTACGCGGACGTGCAGGGCACCCAGGTCGTGCTCGGCATGCTGCGCGACCAGATCGACACCCGCCGCCCCGGCCTGCTGGCCACTGTGGACGCTCAGCTGAACACGTTGAGCCAGGCCCTGTTGGCGACCCAGGCGAATGGCCAGTGGCAGAGCCTGTCGGCAACCCCGTTGGCAGCAAGGGAAAAGGTCGACGGGACCATCGGCGCCCTGCTGGAGAACCTGTCGATCATCCCCGACATCCTCGAAGTCCCCGCCCACTGACCGCCGTTCCAGGAGAGATCGCACCGATGGACATCAACCGACGCAATGTGCTCAAGGGCGTGGCGGCCGGGGTCGTGGGCACCGCGGTGACCGGCGGCTTACTGGCGGCGGGCGCCAAAGCCGACGCCGACGCGGCCGCCCCGGCGGCGTCGAGCGGACCAGCGTCCGTGCCCTTCCACGGCGAGCACCAGGCCGGTATCACCACCCCGCAACAGCGCTATTCCACGCATGCCGCATTCGACGTCACCGCGTCGAACAAGGCAGACCTGTTGGCGTTGTTCAAAACCATCACCGCCCGCGCCCGCGCGCTGACCGGCGGCGGCGCCGCCCCCGACCTCGGCGTCGGCTCCCCGCCCTCGGACAGCGACGTGCTCGGCCCGGACATCCCAGCCGACGGTCTCACCGTGACCCTCGCGGTCGGGTCCAGCCTGTTCGACGACCGGTTCGGTCTCGCGGCGAAGAAGCCGAAGAACCTGACGCCGATGAAGAGTTTCCCGAACGACGCGCTGCAACCCGCGCTGTGCCACGGCGACCTGATGCTCCAGCTGTGCGCCAACAGCCCGGACACCATCCACCACGCCCTGCGCGACATCGCCAAGCACACCAGGGGCGGTATGCAGGCGCGCTACCGCCAGGACGGCTTCGTCTCGCAGCCGCGCCCGTCCGGCACGCCGCGCAACCTGTTGGGGTTCAAGGACGGCATCTCGCAGCCGCCGCCCAGCGAGGACGACGAGATCCTCTGGGTGCAGCCGAACTCGGGCGAGCCGACCTGGGCGGTCGGCGGCTCCTACCAGGTGACCCGGTTCATCCGCATGCTCGTCGAATTCTGGGACCGGGTGTCCATCAACGAGCAGCAGAACATGTTCGGCCGCCGCCGCGACACCGGTGCGCCGCTGGATGGTCAGAACGAGTTCGACGCCCCGGATTTCGCGAAGGACCCCAAGGGCGACGTGATCCCGCTCGACTCGCACATCCGCCTCGCCAACCCGCGCACACCCGCGACCGAGAAGAACCGCATCCTGCGGCGCGGCTACAACTACGACAACGGGTTCGACGAGAACGGCAACATCTCGGCGGGCCTGGTGTTCACCTGTTTCCAGCAGGACGTGAAGCGCCAGTTCGAGGTCACCCAGACCCGCCTGATCGACGAACCGCTGGTCGACTACATCCAGCCCTTCGGCGGCGGCTACTTCTTCGTCCTGCCCGGTGTGCGCAACTCGACCGACTACTTCGGCAACGGCCTGCTCACGTGAGTGCGCCGAGGTCGAGGTAGGCGGCGAACGTGCCCAGCCAGTGCGTGCTCGCATAGCCATACCCGAACACGTAGCGCCAGCCGGCGGCCCGGTGCACCTCGGCAGCGGCATCGGCCAGCTCGACAAACCGGTGCCCAGCAGGCAACGCGGCAGCGAGCCCGCGCCAGCACCAGGCGCGGGACAACGCGAGCCCGATCAGGTGCGACCCGAGCGGATCGGTCGGATCGTCCACCTGTACCGGTTCGCGAAGGCCGCGCCACCGTTCGCTGTCCAGGTCGGGCAGGAACGCCTCGAACCAGGCGGTGAACTCCTCGGCGGACAGCACCCGGCGCATCAGGTCGGTTTCGACCAGCGCGGGGGAGAGGAAGTCGGCGGCGTCCGGCTCGAACCCGCCGTAGTTCGTGTCGGTGCCGTACCAGCGCCGCGCGGCGGTGGTGATCGCGTCGGCCAGTTCGGTGTCGCCGGTCGCCCGCGCGACATCAAGGGTCAGCGCGCACGCGAGGGCGGTGTTCGCATGCGTCCCAACGCGAGTGGGCAACGCCGCCCGGCCCAACCAGGAAATCATCAACCCGCGCAACACATCCGCGAGCGGCTTGAGCCGTGCGGCGAACTCCCCGGCTGGCAGCTCCGCGACCAGCATGAACAACCACGCCCAGCCGTAGGGCCGTTCCCAGCGCTGATTGTGTTCGCTGGCAAAGAACTCCGCCTCGGCGGCGCACCCGTCCTCGGTGATCAACTGCTCCAGCGCGGCGCGCGCGTCCGGCGCGGCGGGCAGGTCCGGGCGTAACCGGAGCAGGCGCACGATGAGCCAGGTCTGGTGCACGCACGAATGCCAGTCGTAGGAACCAGCGAACACGGGGTGCACGGCGCGGTGCGGGCGCAGGTCGTCGACGGAGGTCAGCAGTTGCGTCCAGTGCACCGGATAGTCCCGCTGCACGTTCGCGACGGCGGTTTCCAGAAGAGCGTTCGCGGTCTCGTCATCCAGTCGAGTGCTCATATCAGGCATCCTGCCTCATCCCTGTGCTGGCGCGAACCGTCACCTGCCAGGGCGCCGGGGCACTCGGCCCGCGATCGCCGAGCGCGATCAACGCGCAGTCGCGCCCCTGGTCGAACAGCGACTGGGTGACGGTGGTGAGCCGCGCCTGCTCGGCGTCCGGCCCGTCGTCCCAGCCCCCGACCGCGAGATCCGCAGGCACTCGCAGCCCTCGCCGCCCCGCAGCGTCGAGCACGGCGAGCGCCAGCTGATCGCTCATCGCGACCACCGCGTCCGACACGTCGAGCAGCAGATCCGCCATCGCCGCCGCGTCCGCGCGGTCGTTGCGGGCGACCAGGGCAACCGGGAGCCGGCGCGGGTCGCGGCAGTGGTCGTACACCCCGAGCAGGCGTTCCCGCGTGACCGGATAAGCGATCTGTGCCGGATCGGGCCCGGTTTCCAGCCGTGGCTCACGATCGCGGCCGAACGGAAAACTGAGCACGGCAGGCCGCGCGCGACCCGCGAAGACCTGCGCGGCGAGCGCGCGAGCGGACGCGCGATTGTCGATGGCCACCATCGCGGTACCCGGCACGGCAGGACCGCCGTGCACGGCAACCGGCTTGTCCTGTCCACTGAGGACGGTCAGCACCGGGTCGTCGTCGACCGTGGTCCAGACGATGTAGCCGTCGACCGACGCGGAGCGCACCCGCTCGACGTCGCCCTCCTCGCCGGTGGTCGGGATCAGGTTCAAGCCGATCCCGCGCTCCCGGCAGACCTCCGAGACACCGGCCAGGAACCGGCGCGCCTGCGGATCCTCGAAGGCGTAAGCGAGGTGCTCGCCGAGCACGACACCGATCGCGCCGTTGTGGCGGCGCCGCAGGGAGCGCGCGGTGGGGTCGGGGCCCTGGTAGCCGAGCGCCCCGGCGACGTCCAGGACCTTGCGCAGGGTGTCGGTGGCGACCCGGTCCGGCTGGCTGTAGCAGTACGACACCGTCATCGGCGACACCCCGGACCTGCGCGCCACCTCAGCCATGGTGACCCGAGCCGACCCGCCGCCGGGCCCGGTCACGCGAGTCGCTCCAGCCTGGCCACGAGCAGTGCTGGTGTCGCGGGCCAGGCTGCGCTGGGCTGCGCTGGTGCCGCAGGCCGGGGAGGCCGTGCAGGACTGGTGTCGCGGGCCAGGCGGGGCCGGGCTGCGCTGGTGGCGCGGGCCGAGTTGGGCTGCGCTGGCTGCCCCGGGCTGGTTGCGCGGGCCGAATCGGGGCTGGACATGGCGGCAGTCTATCTGTGTATCGTTACACAATGCGCGGTAGAACCGGCGTGGCGCTCACGGCGCTCAGCGCGGCCTGTTTCATCTCGGTGACCTCGGAGAATCTCCCGGTCGCGATGTTGCCGCAGCTCGCGACCGGCCTGCGCGTCTCCGATGCCGCGATCGGCTTGCTCGTGACGGGGTATGCGATTGTTGTCGCGACTACAGTCGTGCCACTCGTCGCGTTGACCGCTCGCTGGGATCGCCGGACCACCGCGCTGATCACCGTCGCCACGATCGTCGCGTCGAATGTCCTGTTCGCGCTCGCGCCGAACTACACCGTCGCCATCATCGCCCGCGTGATCGCCGCGATCGGGCACGGCGTGTTCTGGTCGGTCGTCGCGGCGATGGCCGCGCGTCTGCTCGGACCGGAGCGCTCCGGCCGGGCCACCGCGGTCGTCTTCGCGGGCAACTCGCTCGCGTTCCTGGCCGGGCTGCCGCTCACGTCGTGGCTCGGCGCGACGATTGGCTGGCGCCCGGCCGTGTTCGCGCTCGCCGGTGTCGCGGCGCTCGCCGCCGTCGCGATCCGGGTGACGCTCGACCCGATGCCGCCCGAACACGAAGCCCACCAACCGGGTCGGTCCGCGATCCGCCGCGCGGTGACCAACCGCGCGCTCCTGCCCGTCAACGTCGTCACGCTGGTGCTGGTGCTCGGGCACTTCACCGCCTACACCTACATCACCGTGATCATCGCGAACTACGTGCACCTCACCGGTTCCGCGACGTCCACTCTGCTGCTCGCCTACGGCGCGGCCGGGCTGATCGGGTTGATCGCGATCGGCCGGACTGTCGACGCGCACCCGCGCGGCACCGCGTTGCTGGTCACCGGTGGCATCGCCGTGTGCTTCGTGGTGCTGCTGGTCGTCGGCCCGGTGTCCGGTTGGCTGGCGGGTGGCGCGATCGTGCTCTGGTCGATACCGGCGGGCGGGCTGGCGGTGATCTTGCAGGCCGCCGTGCTGCGCGTCGCGCCGGGGCAACGTGATCTCGCGTCCGCCGTCTACATCGTCGCGTTCCAGATCGGCATCGCGGGCGGTGCCTGGCTCGGCGGGGTTTACCTCGATCGGGGGATCTTGATCGCGGCGATCGCCACCACAGCCGCCGGTGGCCTGGCAGCCGCGGTCGTGGCTGCGCGGTCCGCCGCGTTTTCCGTCGGTGGGGCGGGGGAAAATGCCAGCCATGTTGATCGTGTTCGCCGGCCTGCCCGGCACCGGTAAAACCACGCTGGCCAGGCGGATCGCCGCCGAGCTGCCCGCCGCCCTGCTGCGCGTCGACGCGATCGAGGCGGCCATCGTGCGCAGCGGCATCGCCCAGCACCCGCTCAACGAGGTCGGCTACCTGGTCATGCGCGACATCGCGGCCAGCAATCTCGCCATCGGCAACGACGTGCTCATCGACGCGGTGAACTCGGTCACCGAGGCGCGCGACATCTGGGTCGAGCTGGCCGCGACCCAGAAGGTGCTGCTGAGCACGGTCGAGGTGGTGCTGGCCGACAAGGAGGAACACCGGCGCCGGGTCGAACGGCGCGAAGGCGACCTGGTCGCAGGGCACGTGCCCACCTGGGCGCAGGTGCAGGCGCGCGAATACGAGCCGTGGGACGAGGACAAACACGGCCCTCGCCTGGTCGTCGACTCCGGCGACGGCCGCGCCGCGCTCACCACGGTCCGGGGCTATCTGGCCGACAAGTTCATGCTCGCCCGCTGAGAGATACCTCCCGTTGGCGGGGATGTTGCGGGGGCCGAATATCCTGGTAGCCGTGAACTGGACTGTGGACGTCCCGGTCGACGAACTGCCCGAACTGCCGCCGCTGCCCGCCGAGCTGCGTGGCCGCCTCGACGACGCGCTGGCCAGGCCCGCTGCGCAACAGCCGGCGTGGCCCGACGCCGAGCACGTGCGCCGGATCCGTACCGTGCTGGAGAGCGTGCCGCCGATCACGGTGCCGACCGAGATCGACCGGCTGCAGGAGCAGCTGGCCGCGGTCGCCAAGGGTGAGGCGTTTCTGCTGCAGGGCGGCGACTGTGCCGAGACCTTTGCCGACAACACCGAACCGCACATCCGCGGCAACGTGCGCACGCTGCTGCAGATGGCCGTGGTGCTCACCTATGGCGCGAGCATGCCGGTGGTGAAGGTCGGCCGGATCGCCGGGCAGTATGCCAAGCCGCGCTCGTCGGACATCGACTCGCTCGGGTTGCAGTCCTACCGCGGCGACATCATCAACTCGCTCACCGCGACCCCGCAGGCGCGCGTGCCCGACCCGTCGCGGATGGTCCGCGCCTACGCGAACGCCAGCGCGACCATGAACCTGTTGCGTGCGCTGACCAGTGCGGGCATGGCCGACCTGCACCGGGTGCACGACTGGAACAAGGACTTCGTGCTGAACTCGCCCGCCGGTGAGCGCTACGACGTGATCGCGGCCGAGATCGATCGCGCGCTGCGCTTCATGTCCGCGTGTGGCGTGCAGGATCACAGCCTGAACACCACGGAGATCTTCTCCAGTCACGAGGCGCTGCTGCTGGACTACGAACGCGCCCTGCTGCGCATGGACAACCGCGAGGAGCAGGCCCGCCTGTACGACCTGTCCGGTCACTTCCTGTGGATCGGCGAGCGGACCCGCAAGCTCGACGGCGCGCACATCGCGTTCGCGGAGCTGCTGAGCAACCCGATCGGTCTGAAGATCGGCCCGACGACCAGCCCGGAGCAGGCGGTCGAGTACGTGCAACGGCTCAACCCGCGCAACGTGCCTGGCCGGTTGACGCTGGTCAGCCGGATGGGCAACGGCAAGGTGCGCGAGACGCTGCCGCCGATCGTGGAGAAGGTCACCGCGTCGGGCCAGCAGGTCATCTGGCAGTGCGACCCGATGCACGGCAACACGCACGAGTCGTCGACCGGCTACAAGACGCGGCACTTCGACCGGATCGTGGACGAGGTGCAGGGCTTCTTCGAGGTGCACCGCAGGCTGGGCACGCACCCGGGCGGCATCCACATCGAGCTGACCGGCGAGGACGTCACCGAGTGTCTCGGCGGCGCGCAGGACATCTCGGACAGCGATCTGGCCGGTCGCTACGAGACCGCGTGCGACCCTCGACTGAACACGCAGCAGTCGCTGGAGCTGGCGTTCCTGGTCGCGGAGATGCTCCGCGCCTGATCGGATTCATCGAAAAAGGACGCGGCGGCCACCTGGCTGCCGCGTCCTTTTTCGAGTGAACCAACAGAATCGTCTGCTAAGTTAGTTAGCCGGGCTAACTGTGTGCAGGTAGACGAGGAGGATTCCGTTGGTGAGAACGGGGGAGCTGGGGGAGACGCGGACCAAGCTCGATCGCCGGATTCTGATCGTGTTCCCGGGCCTGATGCTGGCGATGATGCTGGCCGCGCTCGACCAGACCATCGTGGCGACCTCGCTGCCCACCATCGTCACCGACCTCGGCGGCCTCACCCACATCTCCTGGGTCGCCACCGCCTACCTGCTCACCTCGTGCGTCTCCACGCCGATCTACGGCAAGCTCGGCGACCAGTTCGGGCGCAAACGCCTGTTCCAGTTCGCGATCGTGCTGTTCCTGATCGGCTCCGCGCTGTGCGGCATGGCGCAGAACATGACCGAACTGGTGATCTTCCGCGGCATCCAGGGCGTCGGCGCGGGCGGGCTGATGGTCAACTCGCAGGCGGTCATCGGTGACCTGGTCGCGCCCGCCGATCGCGGTCGCTACCAGGGTTTCATGCAGTCCGTGTTCGCCTTCGCCACGGTCGCGGGCCCGCTCATCGGCGGCGTGCTCACCCAGGACCTCAGCTGGCGCTGGGTGTTCTACGTCAACCTGCCGATCGGCGCGGTCGCCCTGGTGGTCATCGCATTCGTGCTCAAACTGCCGCCGCGCACCGGCCCGAAACCGAAGGTCGACTGGTCCGGCGCCGCGCTGCTCACCGTCGGTGTCGCCGCGCTGATCCTGCTGACCTCCTCCGGCGGCGAGAGCTTCGACTGGCTGTCCCCGCAGTCGGTGCTGCTGATCGTGCTCGCGATCGGCACGCTGGTCGCGTTCGTGTTCGTGGAGCGCCGCGCGCCCGAACCGCTGTTCCCGTTGCGGCTGTTCCGCAACAAGGTCATCCGCATCAGCGGTCCGCTGATCTTCGTGGTCGGCTTCGGCATGCTCGGCATCTCGACTTTTATGCCGCTGTACCAACAGATCGTCGACGGCGTCTCGCCGACCATGTCCGGGCTGCGGCTCGCGCCGTTGATGCTGGCCATGATGGTCACCTCGGTGGCGTGCGGCCAGACCATCGCCAGGATCGGCCGGTACAGGATCTTCCCCAGGATCGGCGCCACCCTGCTCGTCGTCGGCACCGTGCTGCTGGCCCAACTCGGCCTGAACACCGCCTACGGCTTCCAGTTCCTCGCCCTCGCGGTGGTCGGCGTCGCACTCGGCATGATCAACCCGGTCATGGTGCTGGCCACCCAGAACGCGGTCGAAGCCAAGGACATCGGCGTTGCCACGTCGGTCAACACGTTCGGCCGCACCGTCGGTTCCTCGTTCGGCGTCGCCGTGTTCGGTGCGATCTTCGCCGCGAAGCTGAACTTGTCGTTGCGACAACAGTTGCCCGCAGGCGTTGTCGACGAGTTCTCGCGCAGCGGGATCAACATCAGCCGCGCGCAGATCGACGCGCTGCCCGCCGCGTTGCGCACCGAGTTCCTCGGCGGCTTCGCCAATGCGCTGCACGACGTGTTCCTCGGCGGCATCGTGGTCGCGGTGATCGGCTTCGTGCTCGCCATCCAGCTGCCCGAGGTCACGCTGCGCCGCCGCAAAACGGCGCAGCACAAGCCCGATGCGGTTACGGAAACACCGCGATCGTGATCTGGGTGCCCGGCTGCACCAGCGTGTTCGCCGGTACCGACTGCTGAAACACCGTGCCGTTCTGGTTTCCGTTGCCCATCAGCGACTGGACCTGCGCCTGCAAACCCAACTGCTGCAACTGCTGCACCGCCTGGCTCGCCTGCTCACCGGTCATCGACGGCACCTGCACCGAGTTGGACACCACCACACCGACCCGCTTGTCGCCGCCCGGCTGGATCACGGTGCCGCCCTGCGGGTTCGTTGACACCACCAGGCCGCCCTGGACCTGGCCGGAGAACTGCTTGGGCAGGTCGTAGGGCTGGAAACCGGCCGCGGTGAGCGCGGCGAACGCCTGGTCGTGCGGTTGGCCGACCACGTTCGGGATCGGCTTGGGCGCGGAGCCCTTGCTCACCACGATGGTGATCTGCGTGTTCACCGCGACCTGGCTGCCGGGCGGCGGGCTCAGGCCCATCACGGCGCCCGCGGGCACGACATCGCTGAACTGGTTCTGGTTCGGGTCGAGGTGCGGGCTGAGCTGGTCGGCCTTGATGGCCTGCTCGACCGCGTCAACGTTGGCGCCCGCCGTCACGTTCGGAACGATCGGTCTCCCCTCGGAGACCAGCAACGTGACGCTGGCGCCGCGTAATGCCCTGGACCCCTCGACCGGGTCCGTGTCGATCACCTGCCCCGCCGGGACGACGTTGTCGTGCGTCTGCTTGACCACGACACTCAGGTCGGCGGTGGTGATCTGGTGCTCGGCTACCGTCGGACTCAACCCACTGACCTGCGGGATCGCCGTCCAGCGCCCGCTACCCAGCCACCAGGCGCCCACCCCGATGAGCACCGCGAGCAACAGGATCACCGAGATCCAGATCGCGAACACCCGTCTGCTGCGGGTGCGCTGCGTCTCGTAGCCGTTCATCGGCTGCTGCGGCAGCGGCTGCTCGGCGACCTGGGGCGGCCCGTACTGGCCGGCCATCTGCTGGTACTCGCCGCGGGAGAGCGCGCGCGTGCCGCTCGGACCGACCGGGCTCGGGCCGGCCACCGGCCGCGCGCGCACCGTCTCCGGGTCCCAGTAGACCTGGGTCTCGTTCGGATCTTCCCTGGCCACGGTCGTGGTCGGCGCGAAGGCGACCGGTTCGGGTCGCGCCACCCGCGGCACCGGGACCGGCACCGGTCCGATGCCCAGCGACGCCCGGGTCTTGGCGAGTTCGGCCAGGAACGCCTCCGCGTCGGCGGGGCGCAGCGCCGGGTCGCGCCGGGTCGCGCGCAACACCAGGTCGTCCACGGCGGGCGGTAGCCCCGGCAGGGCCTCGCTCGGCGGCGGCATGTCGTCGTTGACGTGCCGGTAGGCGATGGACAGCGGGGTGTCCGCCGAATACGGCGGCACCCCGGTCAACATCTCGTAGAGCACGACACCCGCCGAGTACACGTCGCTGCGCGGATCGGCGGTGCCGGTCGCGACCTGTTCGGGGGAGAGGTAGGCGACCGTGCCCAGGATCAGGTCCGCGCTGGTGGTGCCCGCGTTGGCGATCGCCCGCACCAGACCGAAGTCGCCGACCTTGACCGTGCCACCCTGCCCGATCAGCACGTTCTCCGGTTTCACGTCGCGGTGCACCAGGCCGGCGCGGTGCGCGGCGGCGAGCGCGTTGAGCATCGGGTCGAGGATGCTGAACGCCAGTGGCACGGACAGCGCACCCTGCGCGCGCAGCAAGTCGCGTAAGGTCCCGCCGTCGACAAGCTCCATGACCAGGTAGATCTGGTCGTTGTCGACGCCCTGATCGTGCACCGCTACGACATTCGGGTGATGCAGCCGGGCGGCGGCGCGCGCCTCCAGTTCGAAGCGGTCGATGAACGAACGGTCCGCCGCGAACCGCGCCTCCATCACCTTGATCGCGACCGGGCGGTCCAACCGCAGGTCAACGCCTTGGTAAACGCTGGACATGCCGCCACGAGCCAACGGCGCATCCACTCGGTAGCGTCGTTCCAGCACCGCACCGAGCACGTTGTCGCCGGTGGCCTCGGTGCGTTTCGCCGTGTCGTTGGCCTCCACAAGAGTCGATCGTACGGACGAAACATCGCTCGACTGGCGCAGGGCGCGCGGCGCGCCGGTGTGGCATGGTGGGGCGCGTGAGTGCGATACCTACCGCCGAGGATGTCCTCGACCGGTCGTTCGAAGTGTTGACCCTGCCCGAAGTCGCTCAGTCGGTCGGTCAGCCGGTCACAAGAGTGCACCAGATGGTGCGCGACGGTCACCTCGTCGCCTTCCGCCGCGACGGTGTCATGGTTGTTCCCGCGCTGTTTCTCAACGGTGAGGGGGTGGTCAAGGGCCTCCCCGGTACGTTGACGGTGCTCGGCGACTCGGGCTTCTCCCAAGAAGAGATGCTGCGCTGGCTGTTCGAAGCGGACGAAACGCTGCCTGGTTCGCCCATCGAGGCGTTGCGCGGCAACCGAGGCCGGGAAGTGAAGCGACGCGCTCAGGCGCTCGCTTTCTAAAACCCAGACTGCGTCAGTTCCTGCCCGTTTTCAGTCTCCGGGTGTCCTGCTGTCCACCAGCGGCACCCGGAGACTCGACCCTGCCAGCCTGGAAAACCTGCCCGACTGGGTCAGTTTTCCGGACAGCCGCAGCGGATCCGGCCGCAGCAGCGAGAGTCCGGCGATCACGCCGACCGCCGCGATGAGGGCCAGGTAGGGGAAGTTGTAGAGGCCGCCGGAGCCTGCCGGGTACGTGGAGAGCATGATCCACACCGACACCCCGCAGCCGATCGCCAGGCCGGTACCGGACCAGGCGAAGCCCGCGGCCATCACCAGCGGCCAGGTGAAGTACCACGGCAACGTGGCCGGCGAGAGCAACACGACCGTGAGCAGCGCGAACGACGCGCGGCGCAGCACCGTGGGCACGTCGCCGGAGCGGGCCAGCCACCACTGCCGCGCGACCAGCACCGCGAGCACCAGCCAGCCGATCATCCGCGCTACGGACAGGAACTGGGACGGATCGGTCGCGGTGAAGATGCCCGCGATCCCGTTGGCCAGCTGCGCCGCCGCCGTCGGCAGCGACATCCAGGTGACCACCAGGTTCGTCACGTTCAACGCCTTGACCCAGCCCAGGTCGACCTGCGCGATGAAGGTCGCCGCCACGAAGATCGGCACGAACACCGCGAGACTCGCGCCGGTCGCCTTGGCGAAGCGACGTGCGGGCGAACCGGTCATCCGGGCCGCCCACATCCAGACCAGGAACGGCAGCAGGATAGCGGCCGTCGCTTTCACCGAGAAACCGCAGGTCACCAGCGCGATACCGAGCATGTGGCGGCCTTCGATGACGAACACCGCGCCCGCCGCGAGCAACCCGGCCATCAGCAGGTCGTTGTGGCCGCCGCCGACCAGGTAGGCGAGCACCAGTGGGTTGGCAGCGCCGAACCACAGCGCCACCACCGGATCGCCGCCGAGCGCCTTGGCCAGTCGCGGCAACGCCCAGCAGAGCAGCACGAGGCCGGCGCAGAACAGGCAGCGCAGCAGCACGATGCCGATCTCCACGTGCTGGCCGGTGAACAGCACGACGCCCTTGGTGAGCAGCACGAACAGCGGGCCGTACGGGGCGGGTGTGTTCTGCCAGATCGCGTCGACGTTGTGCGAGAGCGTGTCGTTGAGCACGGAGACACCGTTGGTGTACGGGTTGAAACCGCGCAGGCCCAGATCACCCTGGGCGAGGTAGAGGTAGAGGTCGCGGCTGAACAGCGCGGGCGCGAACAGCAGCGGCACCGTCCAGGCCGCGATCGCGACCAGCACGCCGCGCCTGCCGACCCGGCCGGCGCGCACGTTGCGACCGAGCTCGATCCACGCCCACACCAGCATGAGCAGGCCCGCGTAGAGCAGCGCGGTGGCCAGTTCCTTGCCGTGCCCGTACCGGACCCAGCTGAACACGGTGCCGTCCAGGACCTTGTCCGGCATGGGCAGCGCGGCCGCGCCGACACCGCCGACCGCCACCATGACCACCCCGGACAGTCCACGCAGGATGGTGCGAACCGGCAACGAGCCGAGGTCCAACCGATCGCTGGACACGCTCGTACCTGGGATGGAGACAGGTGCGGTCATTTGGGCGACAGCATGGCACAGCGGCCGGATCGGCTCCGGCTCAGGTCGGCTGCCGTGACCTTGCCGTAACCAAATTCGACCGCTGCGAGTTCGCCCGCGATTTACCCGCCCAGCTCAGCGGCTCGTCGCGACTGTCCCAACCGTGACCGGGCTTTCCGCTGTGACAGTGGCCATACCTGAGCCGAACCACCGCGTCAGCGCCTCGGTCAGACCGTTGTCGTCGCCGGGTTCGTCACTCGCCCAGACCACGTAGCCGTCCGGTCGCACCAACGCCGCCCGATCGCCGGGCCGGTGCTCAACCGCCTCCGCCCAGTTCCCAGCCACTTCCGCGAAGGCGCCGGTCGGGTCGATCAGCACGCCGCGCTCTGGCGAGAGCCTGATCGGGTAGAACCGCTTGCCCACCAACGGATGCGCGACGCCGGACATGGGGTACCGAATGTCCACACCGGACAGCATGCCGGTGATGAAGCGGTTCACCTCGGGCAGTTCGACCAGCCGGTCGAACAACGCCCGCAACTGCGGCACATCGGCGTTGTTCAGCGCGCCGAAATTCGCCAGCAATCCCTGCGACCGCGCGTTCGCCAGCACCGTCTCGGCGATCGGATACCGCTCCGCGTGATAGGTGTCCAGCAACCCCTCCGGCGCGTGCCCGCGCAGCGTCGCGATCAGCTTCCACGCCAGGTTGACCGCGTCCTGCACGCCCAGATTCAGCCCCTGACCGCCAAAGGGCAGGTGGATGTGCGCCGCGTCCCCAGCGAAGAACACCCGCCCGGCCCGGTAGTCCGGCACCTGCCGCGCGGCGTCGTCGACCCGGGCCAGGTTCTTGGTCTCCACCAACTCCACCTCGGGCCCGAACACCGTGTGCAGGGCGTCCACGACCTCCGCATCGGTCACCGGCACCTTCCGCCCCGGCGCCCCGGCCACGCAGCTGAAAAACCGCCGCCAGTCACCGTTCAGTGCGAACACCATCGCCCAGGAACCGTCCGGCCCGGCCGTCGGCACACCCAGCCGCGCGCCCGGGTCGACCAGCGCCTGCGCCGTCGTGTTGCGCACCCGGATGTCCGCGACGATCGCGGTTTCGGTGCCCTCGCGCCCCGGGAAACCGACGCCGAGCAGTTTGCGCGCGGTCGAATGCCCGCCATCCGCCGCCACCAGGTACCGCCCGGTGACCGTCGACGTTTCCCCGCCCGGCCCGGCGATCGTCGCGGTCACCCCGCGCTCGTCCTGCTCGATCCCGGCCAGTTCGTGCCTGCGCAATACCGGAACCCCGAGCTCACCCAGCCGCCGCTCAAGGAAATCCTCAATGTCTTTCTGCGCCAGGTGCATCAACGGACCGCGCTCGCCCAGCACCGAATAGTCGATGCGCAGCCCGGCGAAATGCCCCCAGTCGACGTCCCAGGTCGGCCGGCCCGCGCGCATCGGTTCCAGCAGACCGCGCATCTCGAACACCTCGCTGGTGCGCGGCTGCACCGCGCCCGCCCGAGGCGCCTTCGACCCCATCTCGACACGGTCGACGACCACCGTGCTGACCCCGGCCGCCTCCAGTTCGGTGGCCATCACCAATCCGGTCGGCCCAGCCCCGATCACGATGACTTCAGTGTCGATCACCGCAGCGTCGCTGACGTTCATCATCAACGTCCTCCCCAATCGCTTTCCCTTACCCGGCAAGCCTGGGCCAGCGAACGGGTCGACGGTCGGTCAGCGACACACAGCTGATCGAATTCCGACTTCGCCACCAACACCCGTGGCGGAAATCGACATCAGGAGCAGAAAGCCCATTGCCCCGGCGGGCAGTGCTTCCCTGCGGCCTCGGTGGCGCTGCTCACCAGCTGCGCGACCGACGCCTGCGCGGACACCAGGTTCTGCGCCCGGCCGACCAGGGTCACCGCGCACGACGTCCTGCGCTCGGCGAAACAGTCGGTCACCTGCGGGGCGGCGTAGCTCTGCCAGGCACCCACATTGGTCACGCCGTACTTCCACACCTGAGTCCGGGCCGAGGTGTCCTGGTAGTCGATCCGGTAGACGAACTCGCCGCCGCTGGCCGTGCTGGTTTCCCCGGTCGGCACCGCAGGCTTCGCCGGATTGGCCGCCTCGGTCTGCTCGGTGTCGATGGCCTGCTGGTTCGGCGGCTCGGCCAGCGCGAACGCCGCCCAGCGCAGCTCGTAGGGGTGGCTGCCCGGCACCGTCCGCGCGCGGTGGTAGAACGCCGCCCACTGCGGCGTGTTCACCGTGCACGTCGCCGAACCGCCCGCACCCGCCGCGACCGGGTCGGAAATCGCCTGACAACTGCCCACCGGATTGTTGTCCCCGGTCCAGTTGCCCATCACCAGCACCTTGGTGCTCACGGCTGAGGAATTCGTGAACGTCACGTTCACCGCACAACTGCTCGCCCCGCACGCGCCCCAGGTCTGGTTGCCCTGCTCGATGTCCAGGTTCGGGTCGATCGCGGTCTGCAACGCGCCGGCCTGCTGCGACAACGTCTGGTACACACTCGCGGCGGTCGCGGACGCGTCGCTGATGTCGATCACCAGCGCATTGCCGCCCCCGACCTCGAACTCCGCGTGCACAACACCGTGCGGCACGGCCGCGGCCACCAGCATCGCGCCGGTGCTGTCCTGGTTGGCGTTGAACTGCACGACACTCGTGCCGTTGTGGTCAGTCGCGCCCAAACTTGTGAACGTGCGGTTGTCAGTCTTGCCGAACGTCGACGTCAGCGCGTTGCCGATCGCCGCGGGCGTCAACTCGCTGCGCGGATCAACCCCGAGCAGATCGGTCGGCACCGTCACCCAGTTGCCCGCCGCCGCACTGTCCGAACCGGACGGAAGATCCGCGATCGACGTCCAGAACGCCTGGCCCGCGTTGACATACAGCCGACCGCCCAGATCCGCCACCTGCGCCTGCTGGCCATCCAGCGTCACTGTGCCGGTCAGCTCGCCCGAGGACGTGGTCAGGAAATCGATCGTCAACTGGTCGTTGCCCTTGGTGGTGAGCGTGCCGTGCAGATGCAGCACGCTCGCCTCGGACACGTTGAGAATCGCCTGCCGCGCCACATCCGACGCGGACTCCACCGGAACCGGCACCGCGCGCGGCGAACCCGTGATCGACGCGGCACAACCCGCGCACGCCAACACCGCCCCGGCCAACGCGACCGAGGGCAGCAGCGACCGCAACCTGACTTGGATCATCATGCCTTCCCGACACCCCCTGGCCCGCGCGAGCGGACCCCGTACCCGAGATGTCGCAACAAACGACCGATTCGCTACGTGTTTCCGGCTGTGGGGAAGATCAACGATTGCGCGCGGTCGCCGCGAACGCCAACTCGGTCAGCGCCGCCAACACGAACCCCGGCAACGGCGCGGCGCGCAACGTCGCCAGGGCAGAGGTAGTCAGCTCGTCGATCCGCCGCTCCACCGCGTCCACCGCACCGACGGACACCAGCATGTCCCGGACCTTGTCCACATCCGCCACGTCCAGCCCGTCCCGGCCAAGACACGCACGCAACAACGCGGCGTCGCCGTAGCGCCCGGCCGCCTCCGCGTTGGCAAGGCCCAACGCGACCAACAGCGTCCGCTTGCCCTCGCGCAGATCGTCACCCGCCGGTTTACCGGTCACCGCCGGATCGCCGAACACGCCGAGCAGGTCGTCCCGCAACTGGAACGCCACCCCGATCTCCGCTCCGAACCCCCGGTAGGCCGCAACCAGCTCCTCGCTCGCGCCAGCCAGCGCCGCCCCCAGATGCAGCGGTCGCTCGACCGTGTAAGCGGCGGTCTTGAACCGATCGATCCGCAACGCCGCCTCGACGCTCTCGTCGCCGCTCGCCTGCGTCCGCACATCGATCAGCTGCCCCGCCAGCACCTCGGTCCGCATACCCAACCACGGTTCGCTCGCGCGCGCGATCGCGTCAACGCCGACACCGGACGTGTAGAACATGTCGTCCGTCCACGCCAGCGCCACATCGCCGAGCAGCACAGCGGCGGCCAGCCCGAACTGCTCCGGCGTGCCGTGCCACCCCTGCTCCGCGTGCTGCGCCGCGAACCGCACATGCACCGTCGGCGAACCCCGGCGCACCGACGACGAGTCCATCAGGTCGTCGTGGATCAACGCGCTCGCCTGCAACAGCTCCAGCGAACTCAGCGCCCGCAACGCCGCCTCGCCGGCAGGCCCGTCCGCCGCGCCACCCGCGCCCCGCCAACCCCACCACGCGAACGTCGGCCGGATGCGCTTGCCACCCCCGAGCACGAACTCGCGCAACACGTCGACCGCCGACGCGAAATCCGCCCCGATCTCGGCGGCCCGCGCCTGCCTGCCGTCGAAGTAGTCGGTGAGCACTCGCTGAACGTGTCCAGCCGGATCCAGGTCGACGGCAGCAGGGACACCCATAAGCAGCATCATGGCAGCCCGGCCGACCCGCCGAACGGCCGCATCCCATACCTCGGGCACCGAGCGATGTCGTTATCGGATGCCGGCGCGCCTGATTACGCTGGGCGCATGACGTCGGTGGTTCAACGGTTGCGCTCGGATCGTCCTGTGTTCTCGGTCGAGTTCATGCCACCGAGGGACGCCCAGGACGAGGCCCTGTTGTGGCGCTCGATCCGCAAATTCGAACAGCTGCAACCGGCGTTCGTGTCGGTCACCTACGGTGCAGGCGGATCCAGCCGAGACCGCACCGTGCGCACCACCGGCCGCGTCGCCAAGGAAACCACGCTCGTACCCATGGCGCATCTGACCGCCGTCGACCACTCGGTCGCGGAACTACGCAACGTG
This sequence comes from Pseudonocardiaceae bacterium, assembly GCA_036494465.1. Lineage (GTDB taxonomy): Bacteria > Actinomycetota > Actinomycetes > Mycobacteriales > Pseudonocardiaceae > CAJCJE01. Next base: position 30,472 of record DASXOJ010000234.1, on the reverse strand, counting down.
ATCGGCTGGTACGCCGACATCGGCGTGCGCAACGTCCTCGTCGTCCGCGGCGACCCGCCCGGCGACCCCAACGGCGAATGGCTCCCGCGCCCCGACGGCTTCACCTACGCGGAGGACCTGGTCCGCCTCGTCGACGAACTCGGCGACTTCTGCGTCGGCGTCGCCTGTTTCCCCTCCGGCCACCCCCGATCGGCCGACCTCGACACCGACACCCGCCACCTGGTCAGCAAACTGCGGGCAGGCGCCGACTTCGCCATCGCCCAACTGTTCCTCGACCCAGACGACTTCCTGCGCATGCGCGACCGCGTCACCGCACTCGGCTGCGACGCGCCGCTCATCCCGAGCGTCATGGCGATGACCACCCCGCGCACCATGGCCAAAACCATCGAACTCTCCGCCGCCACCCCGCCCAGCTCGCTGGTCGACCGCCTCACCCCCCTCGCAGGCGACCCCAAAGCCTTCCGCGCCGAAGGCATCGGCATCGCCACCGAACTCTGCGAACGCCTGCTCGCCGAAGGCGTGCCCGATCTGCACTTCATCACGTTCAACCGAGCCCAGGCGACCACCGAGGTGATCAGCCGCCTGGGCTTCCTCCCCGCCGGAGCCTCGGTCTAGCGAAGCCCCGGTTCGCCCCGAAGTGCCCCTCGGTAACCGTGTGCCACTGCAAACAACCAACTCGTTGGTTGTTTGCAATTGTAACTGCCGACTCGCTGGGGCAGGGGTCAGATGAGGCGGTGCTGGGCTATGCGGCGGAGGGTGGCGCGCAGGCTGGTCGGGTTGGCGCCGAAGAAGATCTTGTCGAGTTCGGTCGCCACCGCGATTGCCTTCTTGGTCAGGTCGCGTCCGGCCGGGGTGAGCTGCACGCGCAGCACCCGGCCGTCGTCCGGGTCGGCCTGGCGGGTGAGCAGGCCGCGTTCGTCGAGGTCGCGCAGGACCTTGGAGGTCATCATCCGGTCCGCGCCCGCGTGTTCGGCGACTTCTTGCTGGGTTGGCGCGACGGCCTGCTGGCCAAGCCAACCGGCCGAGCCGAGCAGCATGAACTGGGTGGGGGTCAGCCCGAGCGGGCGCAGCCGCGTGTCGAGTTCGGCGCGCCAGGCGAGGGCGGCGTGGTGCAGCCAGAACCCGGGTGAGGCCAGTGGTCCTTCGTCAGTCATGCCTCGACCTTGTCGACTTGGGCTTGCAGTGCGGCGAACGTGTGGTCGAGGTCGGCGCGGATTCGTTTACCGAACCAGAGCCGGAACAGCGGCACCAGTGGTCCGTGGACGTCGACGGTCTTCGTGCAGCGGACCGTGCCGTCGCCGAGGTCGGCGAATTCGGTGCGGCCGCTGAGTTTTCCGCCTGGTAGCGCGCACTCGCTGGCCCAGCTGCGCTGCTCGACGACCTCGGTGATGGTCCACGTCGTCGCCGGGCCGCCGCGTGGCTTGGACCAGCCGCTGCCGCTGACGACGAATTCGCCGTCCAGGCGCGCCGCTTCTTCGTGCGGGTCCCAGCTTGGCCAGTTGCCGACGTCGGTGACGAGTCGCCAGATCGCGATCGGGTCGCCGTTGATGGTGCGTTGCGCGCCGATTCGGTACATCGTCGCCTCCCGTGATTGTTGTCGCGACTACAATATAACGAATGTAGTCGCGACAACAATCCTCGGGATTGTGCGGCTGCGTCAGAAGTCTTGCTGTGCCTCTTTGCGGATGTGCCGCTTGCGCGCCCACAACGCGAGCAGTGCGATGAGCACCGCGATCAGCGCGCCCGCGCCGCCGAGTGCCCCGGCCCAGTACGACCAGGGGCGGATGAACCCGCCGTTGGCGTACTGCGCGGTCGCGTTGAACGTGGTCACCTGGCCGGGCGGCAGGGCCCAGGTGACGGTGTTCGCGTTGTTGCTGCCGTTGGTGCTGAGCACCGTGCCGGGGAAGGTGACCTTGAGCTGCACCTGCGCGTCCGAGGTCAGCTGGCTCAGGTCGGCGGAGCCGCCGAAGTTCACCAGGTCCTGGGAGCGCTGGAAGTTGAGCTGGAAGTGGCTCTTCTGGTCGGTGCCGCCGCTGATCAGCTCGGCGAGCTGGCTGAAGCTGAGGTTGTTGAAGGTCAGTTCGGTGCCGAGGTAGCCACCGGAGCTGTACGGCTTGGCGCTGACCTGGTCGGCCATGTCCGCGGGCACGACCAGCTTGGGGCCGGTCGCACTGTTGGGGTTGGGCAGCGCGGACGCGACCACGTCCCCGGAGATCAGGTCGGTCGGGGACACCGAGAGCCCGACCTGAATCCGCACACATCCAGTCGCCAGTAAGCCCGCGGTCAGCACGCTCAGGCCGAGCACGACCCGACGCGCGACACCGCGCGGTTTCGCCTCCTGCACGTGATCATCCTTCACAGCCGTTCCGGACGTGTCCAGCCGCATGTCCATACCGGACGGCGGTGGGGGACGGGGCGGGAAACCTCTCCGCCTGGTCTGTGCGTCACGGTAGCGTGCGAACATGCCAAAAACGCCCTCCAGGATCGACGCGACCAGTGATCGTTATGTCGCCGATTACGCGCGGTTGAACCCGATCGACGCCACGTTTCTCGGCATTACCGACCATGACGAGGCGTTGACCGACTATTCCCCGGAGGGCCATCGGGCGCGTGCGGAGCTGACCGCGACTGCGCTGCGTGACATCGAGGCGGCGGAGGCGTCGACGGACGCGGAGCGCGCGGCGAAGGCGGTGTTCGCGGAACGCAGCGGGATCTACCTCGAACTGCACGAGGCGGGGCTGTTCCAGGCCGACTTGAACGTGATCGAGTCACCGCCGCAGCAGGTCAGGATGGTGTTCGACCTGATGGGCACGGACACCGCCGCTGACTGGGAGTTGATCGCGAAGCGCCTGGTCAAGGTGCCGGACGCGCTGGCGAACCTGCGCGCGAGCCTGGCGGCGAGCGCGGCGAGGGGCCAGGTGTCGGCGCTGCGCCAGGTGACGAAGACGGCCGACCAGTGCGAGACGTGGGCTGGTCAGCGCGGCGGCGGTTCGTTCTTCGCCGATCTGGTCGAGGGCGCGAAGGACGTCGAGGGCGTGGACAACGCGCTGCGCACGGATCTGCGCACCGGAGCGAGCGCGGCGGCGAGTGCCTACGCCGATCTGGCGCATTTCCTGCGCACGGAGCTCGCGCCGAAGGCGCGGGAGAAGGACGCGGTCGGCGCGGACGTGTACCGGCTGTGGTCCCGGTTCTTCACTGGCGCGGCGCTCGATCTGAACGAGGCGTACCAGTGGGGTTGGGAGGAGTTCTTCCGCATCGAGGCGGAGATGAAGCAGGTCGCCGATCGAATCAAGTCGGGCGCGACGCTCGCCGAGGCCGCTGCCGTGCTGGATGCCGACCCGCAGTACCGGGTGCAGGGCAACGACGGGCTCCAGGCGTGGATGCAGCGGCTGTCTGATCAGGCGCTCGCCGATCTGCGCGGCGTGCATTTCGACATCCCGGATCCGCTGATGCAGTTGGAGTGCAAGATCGCGCCGCCGGGTGGCGGGGTGGGCGCCTACTACACCGGTCCGACCGACGATTTCAGCCGCCCTGGCCGGATGTGGTGGTCGGTGCCTGCCGACCGCACCGAGTATTCGACCTGGCGGGAGACGAGCACGGTCTACCACGAGGGGGTGCCCGGCCATCACCTGCAGATCGCGACGGCTGTGTACCAGGCGGACACACTCAACCGGTTCCAGCGGCTGATGAGCGGCACGTCCGGCTACTGCGAGGGCTGGGCGCTCTACGCGGAACGGCTGATGCGCGAGCTCGGCTATCTCGGCGACGACGGCGACCTGATGGGCATGCTGGACGCGCACCTGTTCCGTGCGGCGCGGGTGATCGTGGACATCGGCATGCACCTGGAGCTGGAGATCCCGGCGGGTTCGGGTTTCCACCCCGGCGAGCGCTGGACGCCGGAGCTTGGCCTGGAGTTCATGCTGACCAGGACGATCACCGACCCGCACCACGTGCACGACGAGATCGACCGCTACCTTGGCTGGCCGGGGCAGGCGCCGTCCTACAAGCTCGGCGAACGGCTCTGGCTGACCGCGCGGGATGAGGCGAAACAGCGCAAGGGCGCGAAGTTCGATCTGAAGGCGTTCCACCAGCAGGCGCTGGAAATGGGCTCGATGGGGCTGGACACCCTGCGGGAACGCCTGATCGAGATCTGACAGCTGAGATTCAACGAGGGCGTCAGCGGCCCGCGTTCGGCGCGGGCCGCACCGGTGGCGGGTCGAGCGGCAGGGCGCGGCCGAGGATGGCGAACGGGCGCGGGTCCCCCGCGAACAGGAAGTCGCGCAGCACGTCGACGAAACCGACCCTGCGGTAGAGCGCCCACGCGCGGGTCGGACCCTCCGGAGTGGACAGCAGCGTCGCCTTGTCCGGCACGCCTTCCAGCAACAGCCGCAGCAGGCCCTCGCCGATGCCGTGCCCCTGCGCGTCGGGTCGCACGTGCAGTTCGGTGAGCTCGAAGTAGTTCCTGGTCCAGGTCTCGACCGCGGCCGTGCCCGCGGTGATCAGCAGTCCGCGCCGCACCTGTTCGTGCCACCACTGGCCGGGCGAGCCCCGGTAGCCGTAGCTGATGCCGAGCAGCCGGTCGTTGGCGTCGATGGCGGCGACGCAGCGCCAGCCGTCGCGCAGCATGTGCGTGAGCCACATGGGCGCGCGCTGTTCGGTGGTGCTCTTGGGGTAGCGCATCGCGGTGACGTAGATGTCCAGCGCCTCGGTCAGCCGTGCGCGCAGTTGGGCGACGGTGAGGGTGACCAGCCGGTAGTCGGGGACCGGCGGAGCCGATGTCATGCCGTGGTCTCCTCGCCGGCCAGGTCTGCCGCGGTTGCGTCGGTCAACCGGACCAACTCGTCGTATGTGATCGGGAACACCGTCTTGGGGTGCCCGGCTGCCGCCCACAGCATCGGGTAGCGGGTCAGGTGGGTGTCGACCAGGGTGGTGATCCGGCCGGGGTGCCCGACCGGCGCGACGCCGCCGATGGCCTGGCCGGTGTTGGCGCGCACGAACTCGGCGTCGGCCCGGTCGATCCGCTCGGCGCCGGCCAGCGCGGCCAGGATCTTCGGGTCGGCTCTGTGCGCGCCGGAGGTCATCGCGAGCAGCGGCGTGACCGAGCCGTCCGCGTGCACCGCCTGGAAAACCAGGCTGTTGGCGATCGCGCCGACCTCGATGCCGAGGGCCCGCGCGGCCAGCGCCGCGGTGCGCACCTCGTCGTCGAGCACTCGTACCCCGTCCGCCGACGCGGTCAGCCCTGCCTCGGCGAGGGCGGCGACGACCTTGCGGACACCAGCGTGATCGAGCGTGTTCAAGCCTTCTCCCGAAGATCGACTCGGGTGTGCGAGGAGGTCGCACCGCACCATCAGATCATGCCGCGCCGCGAAACCCGGGCGGGGATCCATTGTGCCGCATGGGGCACATCGGCGTAACGCCAGTTGAGCGCTGTCGGTGGGGTGAGCTATCCTGATTTTGTTCGAACACATGTTCGAGCACTGTCCGGTGGTGGGGCGGGGGAAGCGCCTCACCACCGGACCCGCTGGCTCCCCCCGGCGGACTCGTCGCAGCACCGACGTTTCCGACGTAAGGAGGCCACGAATGTCCGCCCTTATCGCCTTCCCTCATGACTCAAGCCCTATGGAAGACAACGACTACTCCGCCCCGGTTCAGCACCACGGTGGCAGCTACCCCGGTCCGCGCAGCTCCACGCCGCCCCGTTCGGCGGCGGCGCTGTTGCGCGAGGCCAGGGCCGGTATCGCCGAGGCTCAGCAGGAGACCTCGGCCGCTGCCCGGTACGCGACCGGCTACCTGGCCGCGTTGCGCGCGGCAGCGGCCATGCTCGCGTTGCGCGGTCGTCCGCACCGCGGTCGCGCGCGCCCGGCCAGCGCCTGGGTGTTGCTCGCCAAGCTCGCGCCGGAAATGGGCGAGTGGGCGGACTTCTTCGCGGCCAGTTCTTCCCGGCGTGCCGCGATCCTGTCCGGGGTCACCCGTGGTGTGACCCAGCGCGACGCCGACGACCTGGTGCGCGCCGCCGCGACCTTCGCCGACCTGGTCGGTGACGAGGTGGCCGGTCGTGGCCCGATCGGGCGAACACGGGCAGCTACATGACGGCGCTGGTGGCGTACGGCAGGTTGCTGGAGCGCTTCGCCATCGAAGCCGAACTGCTGGCCCGCTCGATCGACAACGGCCGGCTGGAGAGCGAGGTGCCCGGCTGTCCCGGCCTCACGGTGCGGGAGGCCGCCCGGCACGTGGGCAGCGATTCCCGGATGGTCCTGCAGTGGTTGCGGGAGGGGCGCAGGCCGAGGGACTGGCGGCGTGACCCGCCGCCCAGCCAGGCGCTGGCGGACTACGTCCGCACCGGCACCGCCCCGCTCATGCGTGAACTGGCCGAACACGAACCCGGCGATCCGTGTCCGGGCTGGTACGAGCCGGAGCAGAACTACGGATTCTGGTTGCGCAGGATGACCCACGAGGTCACCGTGCACCGCGTCGACATCCAGGCCGCCTATGAGCGCACGATCGCGGAGGTGCCTGCGGACATCGCGGTCGACGGGATCGACGAGGTGCTGCACGTCTGGTTCGCCTATCGGCTCACCATGTTGCGCGTGTCCGGGCCGAAAGCCCGCTCGTGCACGGTGCGCAGCGGCGGCCGGGAGTGGTTGACCATCACCGGTCCCCGTGACATCGGCAACTCGGTGTACCGGCTCTGGTCCACTCCGGACCGAACCGGTTGGCGCGACGGCGACCCGAACAGCGGCGAGGTCCACGCCGACCCCAACCTGATGTACCTGTGGCTGTGGGGCCGGCGTGGGGTGCAGCAGGCGCGGGCGCGTGGGGACGATGACGCGTCCGGTCAGCTCTGGGTGCTGCTCAGGCTCGCGACGCGCTGATCGCCTCGATCGGCTTGCCGCGCAACGCGGATCGGGTGGCGACGGTGATCGAGCACCAGGCGAGCACTGTCGCCGCGCCGATCACGCCAAGGTAGGCGAGCGGCGGAATGCTCGGCAGCACGGTTCCGGTGAGGCCGATGCTGATGCCGACCAACGGCGGCAGCGCGGCGAGCGAACCGAACACGATCGCGAGCGCGATGACGATCCTGGCTTCGCCGCGCATCATCGTCCGCACCTGCCTGCGTGTCGTCCCGACCAGTTGCAGCAACGCGAATTCCCTGCTCCGTGCCGCTGTTGCCGCGACCAGCGTGTTCGCAACGGCGATGGCGAGGTAGGCGAGGATGACGGTGTCCAGGATCAGGTTGACCGAGGACTGGTTGCTCTGGCTGGTGTTCTGCGCCGCGGTGAACGCCGCCCGGTCCGCGATCGCCACGCTCGGATACCCGGCCAGCGCCGCGCGCAGCGTGATCGGCGTGACGGCAGGTCCGGTGCTGATCAGCACCGCGCTGTCCACCTGGTTGGTGGTGTGCGCGATGACGACGTCGTGCGGGAGGGTCACGTCGCCGAAGCCGAGCCCGTTGCCGTAGATCGCGACGACCTTGGGGTGCGCCAGCGTGCCGTCGCCGAGGTGCATGGTCACGGTGTCGCCGAGGCCGACGCCCGCGGTGCCCGCCGCCATGCTGCTCAACGCGACCGTGTTGCCGGTGAGCGCGTCGAGATCGCCCGACCGCACGTCGAGATTCGCCACCGACGCCAGCCCGCGCCCGGTCACACCCTGCGCGGCAAACGGTTCGACCTGCGGATCTCCGCCCTGGGTGAAGCTCAGCAGCACGGTCGTCCGCGCCACCGCGTCCACCGTCGTGCCGGGGATCTGCCCGACCGCGTCGGCGATGCGCGGCGACAGGCCGCCGGCGCGGGCGGTGAGCACGTAGTTGGCGACGGTGCCGGTGTCCGCCTGATGCTGGCCTGCGGCGAGCATCGTGGTCGCGGAGAAGATCTGCACCGAGGCCATGGTCACGCCGAGGATCAGCGGCGTGGTCGCCGCGCTCAACCGGCGCGCGTTGGCCAGCGTGTTCGCGCCTGCCAGATAACCGCCGACGCTGACCGACATCCGCTCGGAGATCCGGGCTGCCACCTGCACAAGCGCAGGTCCGAGCAGCGCCAGCGCGACCACCAGCAGGAGCGCCGATCCGCCCGCGCCGGCGACCGCGTTCTCGCCCGGCACCGTCAACGGCACCACGACGGCGGCGCCGATCGCGACCGGAATCAGCACGCAGCCGATGATGACCCGGGTGCGCCCCAACCGTTTCGGCTCGGCGGCGGCCTCGCCGAGCGCGTCGACCGGGCTGATCCGCGCCACCCGCCGCCCGGCCAGGTAACCCGCCAACCGCGCCGCACCAACGACCAGCACGAGCGCGCCCAACCCGGGCACCGGATCGAGCACGAACTGGAAGTCCGAGGGCATCGCGCCGACCGCGGCGAACGCGTCCCGCAACAGGAAACTCAGCACATAACCCGGAATCGTGCCCAGCACCGCGCCGATCACGCCGACCAGCAACGTTTCCGCGCCGATCAGCCGGTGGATCTGTTTCGGTGTCGCGGCGATGGCGCGCAGCAGTGCGAACTCGCGCCTGCGCTGGGTCATGGTCAAGCCGAGCGTGCTGGCCACCACCAGCAGCACGAGCATCACCATGCTGCCGCCGAACGCGCCCGCCAGCGTGATCAGGAACGACCGCGCCTGCCCGATGTCCAGGAACTCCGCGTCCGCGCGCGCATTGCCGGTATAGGTGACGACTTTCGGCAGCGCGGCCGAGATCCGGGCCGCGAGATCATCGGCGTCGACACCGGGCGAGGCGAGCACGCCGATCGTGTCCACCGCACCCGGCCGACCGGCGAGCGACTCGGCTGCCGCATCGGTCAGGAACACCGCCGACTGCCGCGCGAAATCCCCGGAAACCACCCCGACCACGTGATACCGGGAGGGCACCGCGCCCACGTCCAACTCGATGTCCCGCCCCACCCCGGCACCCAGATTCGCCGCGACCACCACTTCGTCCGCCGCCATCGGCGCACGCCCCGCGACCAACGGCAACGGTCCCAGCGCGACACTCGACCACGAGTGCGCGTAGACCGGCAGCGACGTCCCGGCGACCGCCACCGCGACGCTCACGTCACCGATCGCCCTGCGCACGCCAGGAACGTGTGCCACAGCGTCCACATCGGACTCTGGCAGTGGCACCCGCTCGGTGAACGGCTGCGCCATCTCGTCGTGCACCGGCAGTTCCTGGTTCGCGCCGACCACGACGGCCGCGCCCGCGTACCGTTCCGGCGCGATCCCGGCCCGCAGCCCCGAATCGACCAGCACCCCGCACGCGGTGATCACCGCACACCCCAGCAGGATCGCGATGAACGCGGCCACGAACCCGCCGCGGCGCCCCTTGACCGTCCGCAACGCCAAGCTCAACATCGCGCTCACCACTTCCCGAGCCGGGTCATGCGCTGCGCGATCTGCTCCGGATTCCCGCCGACGAGTTCCCCGGCCAGTCGCCCATCCGCCAGAAACAGCACCCGGTCGGCGAAGGACGCGGCGACCGGGTCGTGGGTGACCATCACCGCGGTCTGGCCGAGCCGGTCGACGGCGGTGCGCAACGTGGTCAGCACCTGCCGCGCCGTCCTGGTGTCCAGCGCGCCGGTCGGCTCGTCCAGGAACACCACGTCCGGCCGGGTGACCAGCGCCCGCGCGATCGCGACCCGCTGCTGCTGGCCACCGGAAAGCTTGCTCGGCAACCGATCCAGCGGCACGTCCAGCCCGACCGCCCTGGTCAGTTCGCGCACGAGGGCCGGATCGGCGCCGTGCCCCGCCAACCGGATCGGCAGACCGATGTTCTGCTCGACGGTCAGCGACCCGATCAGGTTGTACGCCTGGAAGACGAACCCGAGCCGGGAACGGCGCAACTCGGTCAGCCGGGCCTCCTTCAGCCCGCTCAACTCGGTCTCGCCCAGCCAGATCCGGCCCGACGTCGGCCGGTCCAGACCCGCCGCGCAGTGCAGGAACGTGCTCTTGCCCGAACCCGATGGGCCCATCACCGCGGTGAACCCGCCATGCGGCAGCGCGATCGACACCTCGTCCAGCGCGACGACCCCGCCGTCGTACACCTTGCGCACCGACTCCAGCCGGATCGCGGTGCCTGTTCTCGTCCCAGTTGCTTGCACGAAGCCGAAACTAAGGTCGCGCGCGGGGAAAAACAGTCGTGCACGCAGGCGGACCGATGGTGTACCCAGCTACACCGCGCCCAGCAGACAAACCCGCTACTCTCCAGGCCAGAGGCATCATGAGAGCAGCGATCACGCGCAGTCTGCGCGCCACCCGAATCCTGGCCACCGGCATGGGCAGCGCCGTGCCGGCCCTGCTCGGCCTGCCGGTGCTGCTGCTCGTCGCGGCGATGTGCCTGCTGATCGTCGGCCTGCCCACGTTGCCTGAGGCATTGCGGGTGCAGCGCGTACTCACCCGGTCGGAACGAAACCGTGCCGCCGCCGCGCTCGGTCACCTGATCCCCGCGCCCTACCGGCCGGTGCGGGGCGGGTGGCGCGAACGCCTGGTGATCATGCTGCGCGACCCGTCGACATGGCGCGACCTGATCTGGCAGACCGTGCACGGCTGCCTCGGCCTGCTGTTCGGCTTCTTCGCCATCGCGCTGTGGCCCGCGCTGGTGATCGAGGTGACCATGCCCGTGTGGTGGTGGCTGTTCCCGCGCGGCACGGTCTCCGCGTTCGTCCCGATCACCACATGGACGCAGGCGCTGACCCTCCCGTTCGGCCAGTCGGCACTGGCCGTGGCCGCCCTGCTGTGGCTGGTGCCCTTGTTCGCGCGATTCCAGCTGTCGCTGGCCGAGAACCTGCTCGGCCCGGACCGCGCCGAACTGACCGAACGCGTCGAGCAACTGACCGAGACGCGCACCGAGGCGCTGGAGGCGCACGGCGCGGAACTGCGCCGGATCGAACGCGACCTGCACGACGGCGTCCAGGCGCACCTGGTCGCGATCGCGGTCCGGCTCGGTCTGGCAGAGCGGGCCTTCACCGGCGAACCCGACACCGCGCTGCGCCTGTTGCAGGACGCGCGCGGCGGCATCGAGGACACCCTGGGCCAGTTGCGCGGCGTGATCAGGGGCATCTACCCGCCGATCCTGTCCGACCGAGGTCTCGGCGGCGCCGTGCACGCGCTGGCCGGTGGGCAACGCGTCGCGGTCGCCGTACACATGCCCGCCGACCTGCCCCGCGCACCGGCAGCGGTCGAGGCGGCGGCGTATTTCGTGGTCGCCGAGTCGCTGACCAACGTGAGCAAGCACAGCAGCGCCGACCACGTCGACCTGACCATCGCCAGAGACGGCACGACGCTGCGGATCATGGTGCGGGACAATGGCGACGGCGGCGCGGACCCGGCCGCGGGCAGTGGTCTGGTCGGCATCCAGCGCAGGGTCGCGGCGCTCGACGGCCGCACCAGCATCGCCAGTCCGGCCGGTGCAGGCACGACGATCGAGGTGGAGCTGCCGTGCGGATCGTGATCGCGGAGGACAACACCCTGCTCCGCGAGGGCATCGTGCTGCTCGCCACGACAGCGGGGCACGAGGTGGTCGGGATCGCGGCCAGCGGTCCGGAGATCCTGCCCGCGCTGCTCAAACACCAGCCCGACATCGCCGTGATCGACGTGCGCCTCCCGCCCGGCTTCCGCGACGAGGGGCTGCGCGCCGCCATCGAAGCCCGCGCGCAACTGCCCGGCCTGCCGGTGCTGGTGCTGTCTCAGTACGTCGAGCAGGCGTATGCCACCGAACTGCTCGCGGGCGGCGCGCGCGGGATCGGCTACCTGCTCAAGGACCGGATCGGCCGGGTCGAGGAGTTCCTGGACGCGCTGGACCGGGTCGCCGCCGGTGGCACCGCGCTCGACCCCGAGGTGGTCACCCAGCTGATGAGCCGGGGCGACCCGCTCGACGCGCTGACCGCGCGCGAACGCGAAGTGCTCGCGTTGATGGCACAGGGCCACGACAACGCCACCATCGCGCGTCTTTTGGTGGTGACCGAGCGCGCGGTCACCAAGCACGTCGGCAACATCTTCCGCAAACTCGACCTGCCGCCCAGCGATTCGGGTCACCGCAGAGTCCTCGCCGTGCTGGCATATCTGCAACCGAACTAACCCGGCGCTGCTGTGGTGGCCGTCACGGTCGACACTGGATCGGGTGCGACGTGTCCGCGACCTGACGCCCTATGTGGAACTGGACCGCGAGCATTGGCGCGAGCTGCGGGCGGCGACCCCGCTGCCGCTGACCGATGCCGAACTGGACCAGTTGCGCGGCCTCGGCGAGCCGATCTCCCTGGACGAGGTCGCCGACATCTACCTGCCGCTCTCGCGGCTGATCAACCTGCGCGTCGCCGCCTGGCAGCAGTTGCACGCGGCCACCACCACGTTCTTAGGTGAACGTGCCGAGGCGGTGCCGTTCGTGATCGGCGTCGCGGGCAGCGTCGCGGTCGGCAAGTCCACCACCGCGCGCGTGCTGCGCACCCTGCTGTCCCGCTGGCCCAACCATCCGCGCGTCGACCTGGTCACCACCGACGGCTTCCTGTTCCCGCAGGCCGAACTGGAACGCCGGGACCTGATGAACCGCAAGGGTTTCCCGGAGAGCTACGACCGGCGTGCGCTGCTGCGGTTCGTCGCGGACGTGAAAGCGGGCGTCGCCGAGGCGCACGCGCCGGTCTACTCGCACCTGAGCTACGACATCCTGCCCGACCAGTCCACCGTCGTCCGCAAACCGGACATTCTTATTCTCGAGGGCCTGAACGTGTTGCAGCCGGGCCCCCGGCTGGCCGTCTCGGACCTGTTCGACTTCTCGATCTACGTGGACGCCCACGTCGAGGACATCCGGCGCTGGTACGTGTCCCGGTTCCTCACTTTGCGCAGTACGACCTTTACTGACCCGAATTCCTATTTCCACCGGTATTCCGAGCTCAACGACGAGCAGGCGGTCACCCGCGCCGAGCAACTCTGGCGCGACATCAACGAGCCCAACCTGCTGGAGAACATCCGCCCGACCAGGGCCCGCGCCGGACTCGTGCTCCAGAAAGGCCCTGATCACGCCGTCGAGCGGGTGCGACTGCGCAAGCTGTGACACGACCGGTTGGTGCAGCGCGGTTGGAGTTGTCGAACGTCCGAGGTGGACTTAGCGTCCCACCGTGACGCGACGCGGTGTGAGGTTCCTGGGCATCCTGTTGCCGGCTTTGCTGCTCATCGCGGCCTCGCCGGCCGTGCGGCACACGCTCTACAGCGGCGGCAGCGGATACCCGAGGGTGATCCGGCTGGCGAACGGCTCGATGCTGGCCAGCCTGACCACCAACGTGAACGGTCAGGGCGAAGGCATCATCTCCGCCAGCACCGACAACGGGTCGACGTGGAACCAGGTCGCCACCATCAAGGACCCGTACGCCAACAACGGCAACGGCATCTGCTGCTCGACCCTCTACCAGCTACCGTCCACAGTGGGCACCATGCCGGCCGGCACCGTGCTATGGGCGGACACCGTCGGCTACACCGGCGCGATCACCCAGCACACCACCCGCCAGCGGTTGTGGGCCAGTGAGGACCAGGGCAAGACCTGGCAGTTCATGTCCGACTTCGCCGTCGCCACCAGCCAGTACAACACCTGGGAGCCGAGCCTGTCGGTCGCGGCGGACGGCTCGCTGGTCGCGTTCTACTCGGACGAGACCGACAAGGCCAACCACGACCAGAAACTCGTCCAGATCCGCTCGGCCGACGGCGTGCACTGGATGGACTACCGCGAAACCGTGGTCAGCGACGCGTGGAGCGTGCGCCCCGGCATGGCGAACGAGATCCGGCTGCCCAACGGCACGTATTTCATGGTGTACGAGGTGTGCAACAACGACAAAGTGCACCTGTGCAGCATCTATTACCGGACCTCGCCCGATGGCTGGGACTACGGCGACTCGCTCAACCTCGGCACCGTTATCCGCACCGCGGACGGCAAATACGCCCGGCACACGCCAACGGTCGCGTGGAGTGCCGGTCCAGGTCCACAAGGGACGATCCTGATGATCAACGAGATGCTGGTCAACAACGACGGCAGCATCGCGGCAGGCAACGGCGGCACCATCCTCGCCAACGACCACCTCGGTGCCGGTCCCTGGTACGAGATCCCGGCGCCGATCCAGGTTTCCGGCGTGGACAACACCGGTTGCAAGAACTTCAGCCCGTCGATCCTGCCCAGCCTGGACGGCAAGACGGCGCTGGAGGTCGACACCGATCTGGTCGGCTCCACCTGCGAGACCTTCTACGCCACCGGCCCACTGGTTGAGCCGCCAACGGGATCGTGACCGGAAATTAATGTCGAATCCGCGATGAACCCCAACCGGGGCCGGGCGTCCTGGGAAGTAAGAGGGCAACAAATCATGTTGCGAAATTCAGGGGAGTTCGACATGAAGCAGAAGTCTGTCCTGCGCGCGGCACTTGCCATCGGTGGGCTCGCCGGTGTCGTCGCGATCTCGGCGTGCTCGCCGAACGCGAACAGTGCTGGTAACGGGCCTGCTTTGCCGGTGGCTACCTCCGCCCCGGCGGCGCCGATTCAGCAGACCACCACGCCTGCCAAGCCCGCGCCCGCCACCGCAGACAAGTCGATCCAGTCGGCGCCCGCGCACATCTATTACCCGTTGTGTGGCGACCAGAAAGACAGCAAATCCGTGATCGAACCGCGCAGTATCATTTTCTCCTGCGACAGCACGTTCGAACTGAGCGAAGCGCACTGGACCACGTGGAACAGCAGCTACGCGCAAGGTACTGGCCAAGTGGCCCAGAACGACTGCACACCCGACTGCGCCACCGGCAAATCCCGGGTGCTCGACGCCAAGGTCCGGTTCGACAAGCCGGTGAAGCTGTCCTGCGGCGAGTTCTGGAGCGATGTCGTTTTCACCTACAGCAATGGCAAGACCGAGCACTACTCGCCGGTTCCCGGCACGGACACCCCGCAGTCGACCATCTGCGGCTAGCGCCAGCGCACACCGGTTCCGGCGGGGCCATTCCCGCAGGCGTTGGCGAGTCGCGCGTCAAGCCGCGCAGCCGCAGGTCTGGCGAGTAGCGTGTCACGCCGCGCAGCCCGCAGGTTTGGCGAGTAGCGTGTCAAGCCGCGCAGCCCGCAGGTTTGATGATTCGCGCGTCAGGCGCGTAGGCGCAGGCCCTTCGGGGTCGCGCGGAAGCCCGCTTCGCGCAGCACATCCGCGAGACGCGAGGTCAGCGCCGCCGCTCCGTCCGCGCGCTGCACCGCCAATTCACCGAGCCAACCGTCGTGCACCGCCCGCGCAAGCGCTTGCGCGGCGGCGTGCAACGGTTCGTCCGCCTCGGTGAAGGACAGCAGCGACTTGCCGCCGCGTTCCACGTACAGCACCGGCACCCCGTCGACCAGCACCGCCAGCGCCCCCGCCTTGCGCCCAGGCCGGTGCTTGTTCTCGCCGACCACCGGGGGCCACGCCAGCGCCGCCCCGTACGGCTGCGCCGGATCGGCCGCCGCCAGCACCGCGACACCCGGCGCCTGGCCGGGCACTGGTCCGTCCGGTTGGGACAGTGCGCGTAGCTGGTCGACCGCGCCGCGCGCCGCGAACTGCGCCGCCCCCAATCCTTCGACCACGTAGCCGCGCACCACCTGGCCGGATTCCTCCATGGCCCGCAGCACCTTGTAGATCCCGCTGAACCCACCGGTGACCCGCTCGGTGTCCATCGCGCCCCTGGTCAGCACGCCGTGCCGCTCCAGGAACGCCTCGGCTCGGGCATGGGCCCGCCGGGTCGGGTCGTCGACCCGGTCGATCGCCAGCGACCAGCGGCCTGCCACTGTCGGCGGACCGAGTCTGCTCGGCATGGCCGGGCGGGCGGTGCGCAGCCGCGCATACCGCCCACGTGGCGCGGATCGTCTCGGTTTGTGCGCGCCGCCGCCGGAGAGCACCGAACGCAACGGCGCCAATGTGTCGTTGGTGACCGCACCGGCCCACACCAGGTCCCAGATCGCCGCGACCATCGCCGCGTCGTCCGGCACGGCCTCACCCTCGTCGACCAGCCGCAGGCCCACTCGTTCGCCGAGTTGCCGGAAGAACAGCGCGCCACCGTCCAACACGGACAGAATCGCCCTGTGCAGCGGACTGTCCGGCGCGTCCTCGACATCGGGCAGCAGCAACCCGGCGACGTCGCTGGGCGCGAACACCATCCAGCCGTCCCCGCCGGCCAGCGCGCCGCACCCGGTCCAGCTCACCTCGCCGCTCGCGGTCAATTCGTCCAGCAGCGCGGGCGAGTAGCCGGGCAGCCGCGCTGGCAGGATCAGCGACTCGACCGCGCTGGCAGGCAGCGGCGCGCCCGCCAGTTGCTCGATCACGTTCAGCACGTCCTCGACGCTGGACGTCGCGCGCAGCAACCGGCCCTCCGCCGACGGCTTGATCCCGTGCCACGTCGGCAGGAACCGGCCCAGCGCCGCCTGTTCGACCGGTTCGACCTCGGCCCGCAACCGGGCCAGCGACGCCCGGCGCAGCCTGCGCAGCACGTCCGCGTCGCAGTACTCCATGCCGCTTGGCCGATGTTCGCCCCCGCTGAGTATCGACACAGCGCGCACCGGGCGCAGTTCGCCGCGCACCAGCCGACCGGTGCCCGCCAACCGTTCCAGCACCCCGGTCACCACCGAGATGCCCAACCCGAACCGCGCCGCCGCCTCCGCGGGCGCGAACGGTCCCCGGCTCCGCGCATATCGAACCAGCAGGTCCGCCAACGGATCCGCGACCAGTTCGGTGAACGCCTCCGGCACCCCGACCGGCAGTGCGACGCCCAACGCGTCCCGCACCCGGCCGGCGTCCTCGATCGCGAGCCACCGGTCCGCACCGGCGATCCGCACCTGAATGGCCCGCCGGGTCGCGACCAGTTCGGCCAGCCATTCCGGTTTCGCGCCGCGCGCGATGGCCTCGGCTTCGCTCAGATCACCGAGCAATCGCAACAGATCCGCGACGCCCTCCATGTCCCGGGCGCGCCGATCCGGGGAAAGCCGTTGCAGATCGGCCTCGATCTGGTCGAGCACGTCCGGGTCGAGCAGTTCGCGGATCGCCTCGGACCCGAGCAGTTCGGCCAGCAGCGCGGTGTCCAGTGACAGCGCGGCAGCGCGCCGTTCCGCGAGTGGCGCGTCCATCTCGTATAGGAACATGCCGACGTAGCCGAACAACAGGCTGCGCGCGAACGGCGACGGCGACGGCGTGGCCACCTCGACCACGCGCACCTTGCGGCCACGAATGTCGGACATGAGCTCGCGCAGACCGGGCACGTCGTAGACGTCCTGGAGGCATTCCCGCATGGCTTCCAGCACCACAGGGAACTGGTCGTACTGGGAGGCGACGCTGAGCAGTTGCGCGGAACGCTGCCGCTGCTGCCACAGCGGGGTGCGCCGGTTCGGGTCGCGCCGGGGGAGCAGCAGCGACCGCGCCGCGCACTCCCGGAACCGGGCCGCGAACAACGCCGACCCACCCACCTCGGCGACCACCAGCTGCTCGACCTCCTCCGGGTCGATCAGCAGATCCTCCGCCGCCGGTGGCAGTTCCTCGCCGTCCTCGTCCAGCGCGTCCGGCAACCGCAGCACGATGCCGTCGTCGGAATGCATGACCTGCGGCGCCACCCCGCGCCGCTCCGCCATCCGCGCCGCCGCCACCAACGCCCACGGCCCGTTGACCTGCGCGCCGAACGGCGAGTGCACGACGATCCGCCAGTCGCCGAGCTCGTCCCGGAATCGTTCCACCACAATGGTTTTGTCGTCCGGCACATGCTTGGTCGCGGATTTCTGCTCGGCGAGATAGGCGAGCAGGTTGTCGGTCGCCCACTCGTCCAGCCCGGCCGCGTTCGCCCGCGCCCGCGCGTCCTTCTCACCCGCCGACGAGATCTCGCGGACGAATTTCCCTTGTGCCCGGCCGAGTTCCAGCGGGCGCCCCGGCGCGTCACCGTGCCAGAACGGCATCCGTGCCGCCTGACCGGGCGCGGGCGTGACGATCACCCGGTCGTGGGTGATGTCCTCGACCTTCCATGACGAGGTGCCCAGCAGGAACACGTCGCCCACCCGCGACTCGTACACCATTTCCTCGTCCAGTTCGCCGACCCGGGAACCGTGCCCGCGTTCGTCCGGCGGCGTGGTCACCGTGAACAGGCCACGGTCCGGAATGGTGCCGCCCGAGGTGACCGCGAGCCGCTGCGCGCCCGGCCTGCCCTTCAACTCGCCGTTCACCCGGTCCCAGGTGATCCTCGGCCGCAGTTCGGCGAACTCCGCGCTCGGATACCGGCCTGCCAACATGTCCAGCACCGCGTACAGCGCGGAATCCGGCAGCCCCGCGAACGGCGCGGCCCTGCGCACCAGCCCGGCCAGTTCGGTCACCGTCCAGGGTTTCACCGCGGTCATCGCCACGATGTGCTGCGCCAGCACGTCCAGCGGGTTGCGCGGATAGCGCATGGACTCGATCGCCCCGCTCGCCATGCGCTCCGCCACCACCGCGCACGACACCAGGTCGCCCCGGAACTTCGGGAACACCACGCCATAAGAGGTCGCGCCCACCTGGTGACCGGCGCGACCGACCCGTTGCAGTCCCGATGCGACGGTCGGCGGCGCCTCTACCTGGATCACCAGGTCGACCGCGCCCATGTCGATGCCGAGCTCCAGCGACGAGGTCGCCACCACACACGGCAACTGCCCGGACTTCAGCGCCTCTTCGACGCCGGTCCGCTGTTCGCGGGACATGGATCCGTGGTGCGCCTTGGCGATCACCGCGTCCGCGCCCATCGAAATCCCGGACGCACCAACGGCTTGCGCCGGGAACTCGTCAAGAGAAGGGACGCCAGCGAGATCTTCGGCGTGCAGATCGTTGAGCCGCGCGGTCAGTCGTTCGGCCAGCCGTCGCGAATTCGCGAACACGATCGTCGACCGGTGCGCGGTCACCAGATCCAGAATCCGCCGCTCGACCGCGGGCCAGATCGACGGCCTGCGCGTCCCGGTCGCACCCGGTCCGGCGATCTCCTCCAGCGTGCCGATGCCGCCCTGCACCGGGAGAGTGGTCAGTTCGTCCTGCCCGGCGTCGCGCGGCGCGGGCGCGTCCAGTTCGGCCAGGTCCGGCACGGGCACTTCGACCCGTACCCGCACCGCCTTGGTGTTCTTGGGTGCCACGATCCTGACCGGACGGCCACCGGCCAGGAACGCACTGACCTCCTCGATCGGCCGCACCGTCGCGGAGAGGCCGATCCGCTGCGCGGGCTTGTCCAGCAACGTGTCCAGCCGCTCCAGAGACAGCGCGAGATGCGCGCCGCGCTTCGTGCCAGCGACCGCGTGCACCTCATCCAGGATCACCGTTTCCACACCGCGCAGCGACTCGCCCGCCGACGAGGTGAGCAGCAGGAACAGCGACTCCGGCGTGGTCACCAGCACGTCCTGCGGGGCGCGCAGGAACGCGCGCCGCTCACTGGCCGGGGTGTCGCCGGTGCGCATGCCCACGGTGATCTTCGGTTCCGGTTCGCCCAACCGCATCGCGGCCTGGCGGATACCCGCCTGCGGCGCGCGCAGGTTGCGTTCGACGTCGACCGCGAGCGCCTTCAGCGGCGAGATGTAGAGCACCCGGCAGCGGCGCAGCGGATCGGCGGGTGGTTCTTCGGTGGCCAGGCGGTCCAGCGCCCAGAGGAACGCGGCCAGCGTCTTGCCCGACCCGGTCGGCGCCACGACCAAGGCATGCTCGCCAGCGGAAATGGCCTCCCAGGCGCCGCGCTGAGCGTCGGTGGGCGCGGCGAACGCTCCCCGGAACCACTGACTGGTCGCCGGGGAGAAACGGTCCAACACGTCCTTCGCCACCCCACCATGGTGCCCGCTGACCCCGACAGTTCCCGCTATCAGGGCCCGACCAGGCAAAATGTCGGATAGTCCCAGGCGCTGTCGGTGGACGTGCGAGGATCTCGGCTGGCAACGGGCGGACTATCGGAGGAACAGCCACGGTGAACGTGCTCTCGGTGGATCTCGGCACGGCCAACACCGTCGCGGTGCTGCGGATCGACGGCCAACCGCCCCGGCTCATCGAGTTCGACGGAGCCCCGGCCCTGCCATCGGCCGTGTTCGCCGACGAAGCCAACGGCCGGCTGCTCGTCGGGCGCGCGGCCCAGGAACGCGCCCGCACCGATCCGTCCCGGTTCGAACCGCAGCCAAGGCGCCGCGTCGACGAAGGCACCGTGCTGCTCGGCGACGCGGTCATCTCGGTCACCACCCTGCTCGGCGCCGTGCTGCACCGGGTCATCGCCGAGGCCGTCCAACTGCTCGACGGCCTGCCCCCGGACGAACTGCGGCTCACCCACCCCGACGAGTGGGACGCCGCGCGCTGCACCGTGCTGGTCGCGGCCGCGCGACTGTCCGGGTTGACCAGCGAACCCGTGCTGATCCCGGAATCCGTTGCGGCAGCGGCACATTTCACCTTATCCGGTGAACATCTGCGTCCCGGCGAGGCCGTCGCCGTGTACAACCTCGGCGCCGCCACCTTCACCTGCGCGGTGCTCGGCGCCACCGACAAGGGCACCGTTGTCCTTGCCGAGAACGGGTTGACCGATGTCGCCGGGCTCGCCGTCGACCAGGCGCTGCTGGAGTACGTCGGCCGCGCCGTCTCGCACCGCGATCCCGGTCAGTGGCAGCGCCTGCTGCGCCCCGAATCCGTCGAGGACCGCATCGCCCAGCGCGAACTGCGCGACGCAGTGCAGGCGACCAAGGAAAAGCTGGCCACCCAGCAGTTGGCCACCGTGCCGATGCCGCGGCCCTTCGACAACGTGGACGTCACCCGCACCGAACTCGATGCGCTGATCCGGCCCAACCTGGTGCGCGGCGCCGAACTGCTCGGCCGCACCATCACCCAGGCCGGACTCGTCCCGGCCAACCTGCTCGGCGCCTACCTGGTCGGCGGGTCGAGCCGGATGCCGCTGGTCGCCACGTTCATCGGTGAGCATCTCGAACTGCGCCCGATCAGCGACCCCGTCCCGGAAACCGCGGTCGCATTCGGCGCGCTGGAAGCGGCGGCGGACACCACTGCCACACCGGGAGACTTCCAGCCCGACCCGATCCCGATCGGTCGCACCCGCCCGGCGTTCACCCCGGTCGCCCCGCCCCCGTCGGTTTCCCAGCCGGTCTCGATGCCCCCGTCCGGCTCGTACCCGGTGTCGCAGCCGATGCCACCCTCGATCTCGCAGCCGGTGTCCGTGCCGGTCTCCGGTTCCCAGCCGATGCCGCCGTCGGTTTCGCAGCCGGTGTCGATGCCGGTCTCCGGTTCGCAGCCGGTCGCCATGCCGCCGTCGGTTTCGCAGCCGGTTCCCGGTCCGTTTTCCGGGGCCTTCGCGCAGCCGGGCCCGTCGCAGAGCGGCCAGCACAACCTCGTCGGCTACGGCAACTACCCGCCCAGCGGCGGTTTCCCCGGCTATCAACAGCAGCAACCGGCGCCCGCGCCGAAGAAGAGCAAGCGGGTGCCGATCATCATCGGCGTGGTCGCCGCGCTCGTGGTCGCGGGCGGGGTGGTCGGCGGGATCTTCCTGTTCGGCGGGTCGAGCCAGGCCGCGAACGCCTGTCAGGGCAGTGGCAGCGCGGACGCGCAGGGCTTCACGCCGTGCCTGCGCCAGCTGGCGGGCGCCGTGCCGCAACACGCGCAGTGCGCGCCCGGCACCGGCGGCTCGGACATCGGCGTCGACACCACCGGTTCGACCGTGGTCACCTGCACGACGGGCGACTACCGGATCGTCTACCGGGAGGGTGGGCAGAGCGTGTCGGCCCAGTCGGTCATGGAGGCGATGCTGCCGCCGCAGCCGCGCTCGCTGGTCAAAGCCTCCTGGGGCGGCAACAGCCTCAGCGGCCAGTACCAGGCCAGCGTGGTCGGTCAGGACGGCGTGCTGGTCTTCTCGGTGGACAATTCCGACACCATCGGCATCCTGACCATCAAGGGCACCAGTGATCTCACCCCCGACCAGGTCGCCGACGACTTCCAGCGAGACGTCCAACCGGGCACCTAAGTAAGCTCGGCCCCGATGCGTATCACCGTGTTCCGCAGAATGATGGACGACGAGTTCGGCGAGATGCGCGCTGCGACGATCAGCGCCGACCACGTGTTCACCGCGCTTGGCGGCGTCACCGTCGACGGCGCGATCGATCAGGGGATCGACCCGAGAATGATCTGGCAGGCCGTGTGCGAGGAGTTCGATGTGCCCGAGGCGCGGCGCTGACCAGGGCAAAATAGTCGATCTTAGCCGATGGGCGTGTCAGTTTTTGATCGAACACCTGTTCGGGCTAGCCTGTTGTGCACAGTGAGGTCAACGATCCACAGATCTTCGAGCCGGTCTGAAATCGTCGGCCCTCACCCGTAGCGTCAGCCAGGTCAACCCGACGACACGATGCAACGAGGTGGAAGTTCCGATGGCACAGGCACCGGACCGGGACAAGGCGCTCGAGCTCGCCCTTGCCCAGATCGACAAGCAGTTCGGCAAGGGATCGGTGATGCGTCTCGGCGAGGAGGACCGTCCGCCGATCGCGTTCATCCCGACCGGTTCCATCGCGCTGGACGTCGCGCTCGGTATCGGTGGCTATCCGCGCGGCCGGGTCATCGAGATCTACGGTCCGGAAAGTAGTGGTAAGACCACGGTCGCGCTGCACGCGGTGGCCAACGCACAGCGTGCGGGCGGTATCGCCGCGTTCATCGACGCGGAACACGCGCTCGACCCGGAGTACGCCAAGGCGCTCGGTGTGGACACCGACGCGCTGCTGGTGTCCCAGCCGGACACCGGTGAGCAGGCGCTGGAGATCGCGGACATGCTGATCCGCTCCGGCGCGCTGGACGTCCTGGTCGTCGACTCGGTGGCCGCGCTCGTGCCCCGTGCCGAGATCGAGGGCGAGATGGGCGACAACCACGTCGGCCTCCAGGCCCGGTTGATGAGCCAGGCGCTGCGGAAGATCACCGGTGCGCTGAGCAACTCCGGCACCACCGCGATCTTCATCAACCAGCTCCGCGAGAAGATCGGCGTGATGTTCGGGTCTCCGGAGACCACCACCGGTGGTAAGGCACTGAAGTTCTACGCATCGGTCCGGCTGGACGTGCGCCGCATCGAGACCATGAAGGACGCGGGCGAGGCCGTGGGTAACCGCACCCGGGTCAAGGTCGTGAAGAACAAGGTCGCCCCGCCGTTCAAGCAGGCCGAGTTCGACATCCTCTACGGCCAGGGCATCAGCCGCGAGGGCTCGCTCATCGACATGGGCGTCGACCAGGGCATCGTGCGCAAGTCCGGCGCTTGGTACACCTACGAGGGCGACCAGCTGGGCCAGGGCAAGGAGAAGGCCCGCCAGTTCCTCAAGGAGAACCCGGACGTGGCCAACGAGATCGAGAAGCGGATCAAGGAAAAGCTCGACATCGGCCCGAAGATGGACGCGGAAGCCCCGGTCGCCGCGCCGGTGGAATTCTGAGCCGATGGCATTGCCGTACCGGAGCCGTCGCGGGAACCGGGAGAGTTCGGGCCCTGAACCGATCAGCCTGATCAGTCCCGGTAAATCCCGCGGCGGCACCCGGTCCGCCCGCATCACGGAATCCCCGGCGGACCCGGAGAGCAAGCCGGAACGCCAGAAGAAGCGCACGCCGGCCGATCCGGTCTCGGCCGCGCGTGACTACTGCCTGAACCTGCTCGCCGCGCGTCCGATGACCAGGGCCGAGCTGCACAAGAAGATGCTCGGTCGCGGGTACGAGGAGGACGTGGCCGAGCAGGTGCTGAACCGGCTGGACAAGGTCGGCCTGATCGACGACGCGGCGGTCGCCGAGGTCTGGGTGCGGTCCCGGCACAACTACAACGGCTTGGCGCGCAGGGCGCTGTCGATGGAACTGCGCCGCAAGGGCGTCGCCGACGAGGTGGTCGCCGAGGCGGTGTCCGCGGTCGACGCGGACGCCGAGGAGTCCAGGGCGCGTGACCTGGTCCGCAAGCGACTGCGCGGCACCATGCCTACCGACGAGACGGCCACGGTCCGACGCCTGGTCGGCATGCTCGCGCGCAAGGGTTACAGCGAGGGCTTGGCCTATCGGGTGGTGAAATCCGAACTGCGTGATTTCGGCTCGGAAACCGATTTGCTGGACACTCCGTCGGACTGACGGTCCTTTCGCCGGAACAGCTGATGCGCGCCGGCGGATATTCGGTTCACAATTGACCGCATGGCCACGGGGAACAGTGTCGATCTCGTGCTCGAAGGCGGTGGCGTCAAAGGCATCGGTCTGCTTGGCGCGGTGCTGACGCTGCACGATGCGGGTTACCGGTTCGAACGGATCGCGGGCACCAGCGCGGGCGCGATCGTCGCGGCGCTGGTCGCCACCTATCAGCGTGCTGGCAAGGACCTGAACGAGCTGCGCGAGGTGATGACCTCGTGCGAGTACCACAAGTTCAAGGACGGCAGGTTCGCCCAGCGCGTCACCGGCCCGTTCGGCGACGCGGAACAGTTGGCGTTCCATGACGGCATGCACACCGGCAGTTACCTCTATGACTGGCTTGGCCCGTTGCTGGAATCGACCGGTGTCACCCGGTTCCGGGATCTGCGGTTGGACGATCCGGGCACGTCGCTCGCGGATTATCAGCGTTATGCGCTGGTGGTGCACACCAGCGATCTTTCCCGGCATTGTCTGGTTCGGTTGCCGTGGGATTACCAGCATTATGGTGCGGTGGCGGAAGATCAGTTGATCGTGGACGCGGTGCGGGCGTCGATGTCCTTCCCGTTCTTCTTCCGCCCGGTCCAGTTCAAGCCGAGCACGGGTGGCGCGGTGACGTGGGTGGACGGCGGGTTGTTGTCGAACTTCCCGATCACCGTCTTCGACCGGACGGACGGTCAGCCGGAGCGCTGGCCGACGTGGGGGATCAAGCTGTCCGCTGACCCGGTGCCGAACGATCGTCCGGTGCGGACCGGGATCGGTATCGCGATCGAGTCGCTGAAAACCCTGATGGACGACTGGAATCAGTACTGTTTGTCCGACGAGGGCGTGAACCAGCGGACGATCATGGTGGACACCACCGGGATCTCCACGCTCGACTTCGACCTGACGGCAGCGCAGGAACAAACCTTGTTCGACAGTGGCCAGGCGGCGGCGCAGCGTTTTCTGGCCCAGCAGCCGGCGCGCTGAATCCATTATTCGACGAAATACGGACAATCTTTTTATTGTGAATCTGTGATTCCTTGACGGTTACTGGCCAGAAACTTACTCTCTGGTATACGCGCTGGTAACTTGCGCGCGCGTCACCTCAACGACGAGGAGGCTGTTTTGCGCATTCGACGGTTTTCCCTGGCTGGCGGCGTACTGACGGCAGCGGTGGCGCTGCTGATCGGTGGGCTGGCCCAGCCGGCTGCCGCCGCGACGTACCCGGTCCAACCCAACATCGTGGCGGGTGCCGCAGCTGCCGCGAGCAATCCCGACGCCCCACCACCCGGCACGAACAACTTCTCCTGCAAGCCCACTACTCAACATCCCTATCCCGTTGTGCTCATTCCGGGAACTTTCTCGGTGATGGAGGACGATTTCGGGGCGTTGGCGCCCATTCTGGCCAATGCCGGATATTGCGTGTTCAGCCTCAACTACGGCGGCACCCAAGGGTCGCTGATCCAGGCCATCGGCTCGTCCGCCGCGTCCGCGCAGCAGGTCGCCGCGCTGGTCACCAAGGTCAAGCAGGCGACCGGGGTGAGCCAGGTCGACCTGCTCGGCCACTCGCAGGGCGCGATGCTCGGCGAGTACTACATCAAGGTCCTCGACGGCGCGCCGAACGTGCACGCCTACGTCGGACTCTCGCCGACCACGCACGGCACCACTCTGGACGGTCTGACCGCGTTGGCCGCGTTCTTCCCCGGCGCCAACAAGTTCCTGGGTTCGCTGTGCCAGGCCTGCGTCGACCAGGAGTCCGGTTCGGCCTTCCTGGCGTCGTTGGACTCCGGTTCGATCGCGAACCCGGCCATCAGCTACACGGTCATCGAGACGCTCAACGAGACCGTGGTGACGCCGGTCGGCTCGTCGTTCATCAACGAGTCCGGTGTGCACAACGAGTACGTGCAGAGCGCCTGCTGGAACGACACGGTCGATCACGCGGACCTCGCCTACGACCAGGTCACCATCTCCGAAGCCATGAACGCGCTCGACCCGGCGCATGCCACCTCGCCGAACTGCGCGAAAGCGTTCCCGTATCCGGCCTGAAAAATCCCGCGAACCCGCATCCCTTCGCCGTTTAGGGTGAAGGGATGCGGGAGGTCAAACACATCGTCTGGGACTGGAACGGCACGATCCTGGACGACAACGACGCGGTGATGCGCGCGGTGAACCGGGTGTGCGCCGCGTTCGGCAGGGCACCGATCGAGCTGGACTACTGGCGCTCGGTCTACCGCCGTCCACTGACCGACTGCTACACGGATCTGCTCGGCAAGCCGGTCTCCGCCGAGGATTGGACGTTGATCGATCGGCTCTACCACGACGAGTATCACGGCCTGCTCGACACGTGCCGGCTCGCGACCGGGGTGCCGGACGAGCTGCGCCGCTGGCGGGAGCGCGGGCGCGCCCAGTCGCTGCTGTCCATGTGGTTCCACGACCAGCTCGGGCCGCTGGTGGCCGAGTATGCGCTGACTGACCTGTTCACCCGGATCGACGGGCTGCGCGCGGCCACGGGCGGCGGCTCGAAGACGGAGCATCTCGCCGAGCACCTGGCGGCGCAGGGGCTGAGCGGGTCCGAGGTGCTGGTGATCGGCGACGTCACCGACGACGCGGATGCGGCGGCACACGTGGGCGCGCAGTGCGT
This sequence comes from Pseudonocardiaceae bacterium, assembly GCA_036494465.1. Classification (GTDB taxonomy): domain Bacteria; phylum Actinomycetota; class Actinomycetes; order Mycobacteriales; family Pseudonocardiaceae; genus CAJCJE01. The sequence goes on along the minus strand of DASXOJ010000234.1, from coordinate 3,733 downwards.
GTTGGTGACCACCGGCATGACGAACCGCGGCACGCTCGCGAGCCGGGGTGTTCCGGTCGTCGACTCGATCGCCGAAGCCCTCGCTTTGGTGCCCTGATCAGCTCGAACGTGTTCCAGATCGCGTGTGTGACTTGTCACAAGGGCTTCAGCAAGGCACTCTCGCGTCAGGAGCAGGTGAGCGGTGTGGCTCGCCGGAGTTCGACGAGCAGGGGAGTGGACAGGGACATGGCGACGAGGACAACGACCGAATTGGCCGAGCTGCGCAGGTCGATTGGCCAGTTGAGGCACTGTGTCGACGCATTGCGTTCGGACTTCGGTGACACCCCCGGTGTGCGTCGGCTGGCCAACGACGTGGAACGGCTCGAAATCGATGCAGTCGACCTCGCGGATGCGCCGACCCCGCCGAAACCACGGGTGGGTGAGGGTGGTAAACCCGACGTCGTTGTGGTGCCAGACACACCGTACGACCGGAATCTGTGGCTCGACGCGGATGACGAGGGCGTGGGAGGTGTTGGCCGGCACCGGCACTGACGGGCAAAGACGCCCCGCGTACCGGGGCGTAGAACGAGGAGAAAATGTCCACTGGCGTCAGCGCTCCCGGGCGCGCCCAGATCGAGGCTCGTACGCTGCGAACCGATCGCTGGTGGGCATCCCCCGCGGCCACGTTTGCCTTCCTCCTGGTCATGGTCGTCTACCTGACCTGGGCGATCTTCGTGAACAAGGATTACTACTGGCAGCCCTACATCTCCCCGATGTACTCGCCTTGTCTCACCGGCAACTGTGCCCCGGGCAGCGGCTGGGGGTGGTTCGGAAACATCGCGCCGGTCACCCCGGCCCTGATCATCATCGTGTTCCCGATGGGCTTCCGGGTCACCTGCTATTACTACCGGAAGGCCTACTACCGCTCGTTCTGGGCGTCGCCGCCCGCCTGCGCGGTGCCGGAACCGCACAAGAAGTACACCGGTGAGCGTCGTTTCCCGCTGATCATGCAGAACCTCCACCGCTACTTCTGGTACATCGCGGTGGTCTTCGCGGTCATCCTCACCTGGGACTTCATCGACTCCTTCCGCGACCACGACGGCAACTGGGGCCACATGGGCCTCGGCACGCTGGTGCTGCTGGTCAACATCGCGCTGATCTGGACCTACACGCTGTCCTGCCACTCCTGCCGGCACATCACCGGCGGACGCCTCAAGCACTTCTCCAAGCACCCGCTGCGCTACAAGGCGTGGACCTTCGTGTCCAAGCTCAACGCCAAGCACATGCAGCTGGCCTGGGCGTCCCTGGCATGGATCGGCGTCACGGATCTCTACATCCGGCTGGTCGCCGCGAACATCATCACCGACCTGCGGTTCTTCTAAGACACGAGCGAGAGACTGACGATGACTGAGGTTGAGCGGCACAGCTACGACGTGCTGGTGATCGGTGCGGGCGGGGCCGGCCTGCGGGCCGCTATCGAAGCGCGGCAACAGGGTCTGCGCGTCGCGGTGATCTGCAAGTCGCTGTTCGGCAAGGCGCACACGGTGATGGCGGAGGGTGGCTGCGCCGCGTCCATGGGCAACGCCAACTCCAACGACAACTGGCAGGTGCACTTCCGCGACACCATGCGCGGCGGCAAGTTCCTGAACAACTGGCGGATGGCCGAACTGCACGCCACGGAGGCCCCGGACCGGGTCTGGGAGCTGGAGACCTACGGCGCACTGTTCGACCGCACCAAGGACGGCCGGATCAGCCAGCGCAACTTCGGCGGCCACACCTACCCGCGCCTGGCGCACGTCGGTGACCGGACCGGGCTGGAACTGATCCGCACCATGCAGCAGAAGATCGTGTCGCTGCAACAGGACGACCACAAGGCGACCGGCGACTACGAGGCCGGCCTCAAGGTCTACGCCGAGTGCACGGTCACCGAACTGTTGCAGGACGAGGAGAACCGGGTCGCCGGCGCGTTCGCGTACTGGCGGGAGACCGGCCGCTTCGTGCTGTTCGAGGCGCCCGCGGTCGTGCTCGCCACCGGCGGCATCGGCAAGTCGTTCAAGGTCACCTCGAACTCCTGGGAGTACACCGGCGACGGGCACGCGCTCGCGCTGCGCGCCGGAGCCCGGCTGATCAACATGGAGTTCGTCCAGTTCCACCCGACCGGCATGGTCTGGCCGCCGTCGGTGAAGGGCATCCTGGTCACCGAGGGCGTGCGCGGCGACGGTGGTGTGCTGCGCAACTCCGAGGGCAACCGGTTCATGTTCGACTACATCCCCGAGGTCTTCAAGGGCCAGTACGCGGAGACCGAGGAAGAGGCCGACGCCTGGTACACCGACCCGGACAACAACCGCCGCACGCCCGACCTGCTGCCCCGCGACGAGGTGGCGCGGGCGATCAACTCGGAGGTCAAGGCAGGCCGGGGATCCCCGCACGGCGGCGTGTTCCTGGACATCGCCAGCCGCATGTCGGCCGAGGAGATCCAGCGCCGGCTGCCCTCGATGTACCACCAGTTCAAGGAACTGGCCGACGTCGACATCACGGCCGAGCCGATGGAGGTCGGGCCGACCTGCCACTACGTGATGGGTGGCGTCGAGGTCGAGCCGGACACCGCTGCCGCGGTGAACGTGCCTGGCCTGTTCGCGGCCGGTGAGGTGGCGGGCGGCATGCACGGCTCCAACCGGCTGGGCGGCAACTCGCTGTCCGACCTGCTGGTGTTCGGCAGGCGGGCCGGTGCCGGCGCGGTCGAGTACATCAAGGGCCTGGCGTCCCGGCCGACGATCACCGACGCCGACGTCGACCAGGCCGCGCACAAGGCCGTCACGCCGTTCGACGGCGTCACCGAAGAGGGCGACGCGCTGGAGAACCCGTACACCGTGCACTCCGACCTGCAGCAGATGATGAACGACCTGGTCGGCATCATCCGGCGGGAGGGCGAGGTCGCCGAGGCGATCGCGCGGCTGGACGAGCTGAAGACGCGGGCCAGGAAGGTCGTCGTCGAGGGCCACCGGCAGTTCAACCCCGGCTGGCACCTCGCGCTGGACCTGCGCAACATGCTGCTGGTGAGCGAGTGCGTGGCGAAGGCGGCCCTGGAGCGCACCGAGAGCCGGGGCGGTCACACCCGCGAGGACCACCCGACGATGCAGCACGACTGGCGCAAGCAGTTGCTGGTGTGTGAGGCCGAGGGTGAGGGCGTCCGGCTGTTCCACGAGGACCAGGTGCCGATGCGTCAGGACCTGCTCGACCTGTTCGAGTACGACGAGCTGGCGAAGTACTTCACTCCCGGCGAGCTGACCGGGCACGAGGGAGGCAAGGGCTGATGGCGTACCAGGGTCATTTCCGGGTCTGGCGCGGCGACTCCGACAAGGGTGATCTCCAGGACTACACGGTGGAGGTCAACGAGGGCGAGGTCGTCCTGGACATCATCCACCGGTTGCAGGCCACCCAGACGCCCGATCTGGCGGTGCGGTGGAACTGCAAGGCGGGCAAGTGCGGCTCGTGCTCCGCGGAGGTCAACGGTCGCCCCCGGCTGATGTGCATGACGCGCATGTCGACGTTCACCGAGGACGAGACGATCACCGTCACGCCCATGCGGACGTTCCCGGTGATCCGCGACCTGGTCACCGACGTGTCGTTCAACTACGTCAAGGCCAGGGAGATCCCCTCGTTCCAGCCGCCCGCCGACCTGGAGCCGGGCGAATACCGGATGCAGCAGGTCGACGTCGAGCGGTCGCAGGAGTTCCGGAAGTGCATCGAGTGC
>DASXOJ010000233.1:0-30452 GCA_036494465.1 Pseudonocardiaceae bacterium | reverse complement strand
CGATCTGGCCGAACTGCTGGTGTTGCAACGGGCCTGCTGGGTGCAGGAAGCCTTCGCCAACGAGACCCTGGACATCCCGCCGCTGCGGGAAACCGCCGAGGACCTCGCCGAATGGACGAGCACCTGGCAGGTGTGGGTGGTTCGCCGCCACGGCAGGCTGGTGGGCGCGGTGCGGGCGCGCGCGGAGGGGTCGGTCTGGGACATCGGGCGGCTGATGGTCGCGCCGGATCTGGCCGGGCACGGCGTCGGGCGGTGGCTGCTGGGCTACGCGGAAAGCCAGGCGCCGCATGACATCGACGAGTTCTCGCTGTTCACCGGCGCGCACAGCGATCGCAACATCGCGCTGTACCAGCGGGCCGGTTACGAGCTCGTCGAGAACCTGTCGGAGAACGGCGTCGGCGTGGTGCACCTGACCAAGAAGGCACTGGTTCCCGCGCCGTGACGGACCAAGCCCCCGCGCGGCGAGAAACCGCGCGGGGGGCCGGGTTCATGTTCGTCCGGTCAGGCACCCGGGCCGGTGTAGACGGTCGTGGGGAACGACCACTGTGCCGTGGTGCCGGAGCAACTTGCCGCCGTCACCTTGGTTCCGCTGGCGCGGAAGCACTTTTTGCCGGTCTGGATGTCGGAAATCGTGTTGTTGGTGTTGGCCGACCACTGCTGGGCCGGTCCACCGTTGCACGATTTGAACGTGATGTTGCCGCCCGAGGAAGCGGCACAGAACGTTCCGGACTGGTTCGCCACCTTGCCCGTGCTGAAGAACGTGCCGTCGAAGACCAACTGCTGGCCTGCCGAGTTGTCGCACGCGGCCATGCCGAGAACGGTGCCGGACTTCGCCGTGCCGCCCGGAACGTTCAGACACGTCCCGGTCGACTTGTTCTTGAACTGCCCGACGGTGATGATCGGTCGTGCTCCGCCGATACAGGCACCTGTACTGGTGTTGAACAATGGACCGGATGACACCTTCTCACTGCTCGGCGGGTTGACGAGCACCGATTCGAGCTTGGGGGTGTTGTCCGGGTTGTAGTTGGTCAGCGCGTCTTCGCACTCGATGGCACTGATCGCGTTGCCGCCCTTGCCGCCCAGCCACAGGTCGAAGTGCCACATGTTCGGGCCACCGTCGGGGCCGTGGCCCTTCCAGTCGGCGTCGCACTCCTCGCAGTCGTCCTCCATGATGAAGTACTTCTGCACCCTGGGCACGTAGATCTTGGTGCCGGGGGCGGTCTCCGCCTTGTCGCTGGCATAGGTGATCGGGTCGGCGAAGGTGCCGGTCCCGCCCGCGGAGTTGTGCAGCGTCGGGTAGGAGATGCTGGCACTCGGCGGGGTGTTGTCGTACCAGCCGTACATCGTGATGAATGCCTGCTGCGTCGCGGCCGAGGCGCCCGGCGTGGCCGAAGCGGTGTTGCCGCCGACCAGAAGCGCGACCACGACAGACAACAGAGCGATACACGCTGTCGCGAGAGATCGGGCGCGTACCCGCCGTTTGATCATATTGGCGTACCCTTCCTGTTGCGTCCGTTGAGCGGGCAGAACCACATTCGTCGGGCGAATACCCTTACCGTCCACAAAGGATCCGCAACGAGTGGACGCGCGCGCCACCGCAACAGGGCTTGCCGGCCCTGCCGTTCGCGGTACCGCGCCCCACATCCCACGGCGGGATATGTTAAGCAGTCTTACTTATTCGCCTTCGTGGGACTGTACCCAGCGCGTCACACACCGTCAAGACGCATTGGCAGGACACTTTACGAAGTCGTTTTTGACTGTGAACTCACGGTTTCAGGTGCCGGATGTCGCCCTGCGCGACCACTTCGCGACTGTGGAACCGATCATCCTCACGCAACGTGGTGATGCCACCCGAGACCGACCGGAAAGCCACCTGACCGACCGATTCGACCGGCATCCCGATCCAGCACGCCACCAGGTACGTCAACGTGCCGCCGTGCGTGACGATGATCTGCCACTCGCACGGATGCGCCAGGATCTCCACCATGGCCGCGTAGGCCCGGGCCGCGACCGACCGGATCGGCTCGGCGCCCGGCGATGAGACGTGGTCCAGCCGCCGCTCCCCGGTCGCGGGTGGTGCGAGGAACCGCCCGTCCAGCCAGGCCCTCGGTTTTCCCTCCGCTTCACCGAACGAGCGCTCGCGCAGGCGTCGGTCCAGTACCGGGTCGACGCCGAAGACGCGCGCCACCTCGGCGGCGGTACGGCGGGTGCGGGTGAGGTCGGAGCTGAAGATCTCCACCTCGGCGCCGTCCGGGATCCCGGGGCGCAGCGCGGCGGCGATCGCGGTCGTGGCGCGCACGCCCGCCGGTGTCAGGTCGGAGTCGTACCAGCCGCCGACGATCTGCTCGACGTGGTGCGTCGCCTCCGGATGGGTGACCACGTAGACGGTGCGCACGTCAGGAACCGCTGCGGCGCAACAGATCCAGCGCCGCTTCGGCGGCCGAGCCGGGCGCGGCGCTGTACATCAGCATGCGCTGCCCGCTGTCGTCGGCGACCAGCAGCACCTCGAACTGCACCGCGAACTCGCCGACCTCAGGGTGCCGGAAGTACTTGGTGCCGGACACGCAGGTGGCCACCGGGTGCCTGGCCCACAACGAGGCGAACTCCGGGCTGTTCATGGTCAGCTCACCGATCAGTTCGGCCAGCTCCCGGTCGTCGGCCCGGCGACCGGCGACCACGCGCAGCGACGCGACCGCCCGGGCGGCTTCGTCCGGCCAGCAGGGATAGAGATCGCGGTGGTGCGGGTCGAGGAACAGCATCCTGGTCAGGTTGGGCCGATCGGCTGGCCGGTTCGGCGCGTCCACGTCGAGGTGACCGGCCAGCAACTGGTGACCGAGCCGGTTCCAGGCCAGCACCTCGGTGCGCACCCCGAGCACGACGGCCGGCACATCGGTGATCGCGTCCACGAGCTGACGGGTGCCCGGGTGCGCGCACGCGGGCCGGGGCGCACGGCGCGGTTTGCGGCGCGCGGGGCGGGCCAGGTCGTGCAGGTGGGCCCGTTCGTCGTCGTCCAGGCTCAGCGCACCGGCCAGCGCGTCGATGATCGCCGGCGACGCGCTGCCGCTCTGGCCCTGTTCCAGACGCGTGTAATAGGTGGCGCTGACACCGGCCAGCTGGGCGAGTTCCTCACGGCGCAACCCGGGCACCCGCCGCATGCCGTAGGAAACGACGCCGACGTCCTCCGGTCGCAGCCTGCTCCGCCTGCCGCGCAGGAACTCGCCGAGCGCCGTGTCAGCCATGCCGCCATCGTGCCCGGTTTCCCGCCACCGTGCCGCACCATGCGAGTGCCAGGCATCCGCTGCCTACCCCAGCGCGGGTGCTGGCTGCGTCGCGCGGTCCGTTCGAGCCTGATCGACATGACCTTCACCCGGCGACAGCGGTTCGCCCTCGTCCTGCTCATCACCGCGAGTTTCACGCTCGCCGTCGACTTCTCCGTGCTCAACGTCGCCCTGCCCACCATCGGCACGGACGTCGGCTTCCCGCTCGCGGATGTGCAGTGGGTGGCGACCGCGTTCGCGCTGTGCGCCGCCGGATTCACCTTGTTGTTCGGCCGGGTCGCGGACCTGTTCGGTCGGCGACGGCTGTTCATGGTCGGCATGGCGGTGCTCGGGGCCGCGTCGCTGCTCGGCGGACTGGCCGGCTCCCCCGCGGTGCTGCTCGTCGCGCGCGGCGCGCAGGGCCTGGCGACCGCGGCCGTAACGCCCGCCGCGTTGTCGCTGCTCACCACCACTTTTCCGGAGGGCAACGCGAGGGAACGGGCGCTGGGCCTCAACGGTGCGCTGATGGCAGGCGGGTTCACCACCGGGGCCATTCTCGGCGGTCTGCTCACCGATCTGCTCAGCTGGCGCTGGGCGTTCCTGATCAACGTGCCGGTCGCGGTGCTCGCGGTGCTCGCCGCACCCCTGCTGCTGCCCGAGAGCCGCCCGGCGCAACGACCCCGGCTCGATCTGCCCGGCGCCCTCACCGTCACCTTGGGTCTGCTCGCGCTGATCTACGCGATCACCACCGGGACGCTGATCGCGTTGCTGGTCGGCGTGGTGCTGCTCGGCGGGTTCGCCTTGATCGAACGCAGGGTTGCCGCGCCGCTGGTGCCGGTCGCGATCCTGGCCCGGCGCACGGTCGGCTGGGGCAACCTGGTCGGTCTGCTCGCCTTCCTGACCGAGACGTCCCTGGTCTTCCTGCTCACCTGGTATCTGCAGAAAGTCCTCGGCTATTCGCCGCTGCAAGCCGGGTTGTCCTTCGCGGTGCTGGGCATCGGCACCGTACTGGGCGGGGTCGCCGGGCCGAAGCTGATCGCCCTGATCGGCAACCGGCGCGCGATCGGCGCAGGGTTCCTCGTGCAGGCGCTCGCCACCGGCGCGCTCGTACTCATCGGGCCATCCGGCGTCTGGATCTGGCCGTTGCTGGTCGCCACGTTCGCGGGCGGGGTGGCGAACCTGGTCGTCATCGTCGGCTTCATGGTGACCGCGACCGCCGGCCTGCCCAATGCCGAACAGGGCCTGGCGGCCGGACTGACCACGATGAGCCAGCAGGTCGGCATCACCCTGGGCATCCCGATCATGAGCGCGATCGTCACCATGCGGTCGGCCGAGGGCCTGCTCGCCGGCGTGCATTCGGCGATCGGGGTCAACGCGGTGCTCTGCCTGCTCGGCGCAGGTGCGTTCGCGATTCTTTGACGCTCACCCGCAGGCCGCGCAAGGGTCAGCGACCGCGCGGCTTGCCTCGTTTGGGTGTGCGCTGGCGCGCCTGCCCCGGTTTGCGCGGCGTCGCCGGTCGCTTCGCGGGAGCAGGCGTCTTCGCCGGTGCCGGTGTCTCCGCGCGGCCACGCGAACTGTTCACCGTCCGGCCGCGCACGATGCCGATCATCTGCTCCATCAGCTCGCTGGTCTCGTCGACCGACGACCACACCAGCGCGACGCTCGACTGGGTCGCATCCGTCACCGGTCGATAGGTCAGATCCTTGCGGTGGTGCAGCCGCGCCACCGACTGCGGCAGCAACACGACCCCCGCCTCGGCGGCCACCATGCCCAGCGCGTGCGTGGTCGAGCCCGGTCGCTCGTCGGCCGGTCGGCCAGGCGGGCCGGACCAGTCCAGTACGTCGTCGAGCGGGTGCAGCACCACCTCATCGGCCAGTTCGGCGACGGTCACCTCCTCTGCGGCGGCGATCCAGTGCTCCTTGGGCGCCACGACCACGGTCGTCTCGGTATAGAGCGGGATCGCGTGCAGATCGGTCCGGTCCGCGATGGGCAGTCGCATCAGGACCGCATCCACCCTGCCGTCCCTGACCAGGTCGGCAGCCTGTCCGTCGAGCGCCTGGACCAGGTCGAGCGGCACGTCCGGCAGCCGCTCCGACCAGGTCCGCTGCCACTTCGACGGGGTGACGCCCGGGACGTAGCCGAGTTTGAACGAGGGAGCGGTCACCACGCCAGGTTATCGGGCGCCATGACAGGCCGTTACCATGGGGATATGACGTCGCACAAGACCACCCAGACGATGAAGCCGGCGACCGCCGCCAAGAAGCTGGGTGTGTATCTCGAAGCCACCCCCGACGAGTTCCAGCAGGGCGTGGTCTCCCGCGACGAACTCAACGCCCTCCAGTCCGACGCACCGGAATGGCTGCGCGAACTGCGCCGCAACGGCCCGCACCCGCGCCCGGTCGTGGCAGCCAAACTCGGCGTCTCCATCGGCGGCCTCGGCCGTGCGGGCATCACCGAAGCCCTGACCACCGCGCAGATCGACGAGATCAAGGCCGAGAATCCCGATTGGCTGCAACGGGAACGCGAAGTCCAGGCCGACTTCCGCAAGGAAACCGCGCGGCTCAAGGAAACCCGCGAAACCTCCTGATTCACCTCCTCGCTCTTGCCAGCCCTTGGCCGTCCGTGTCAGAGTTCCTGGCTGGTCAACTGAGCACGAGGAGACATCTCATGGGTAGCCGGTTGCGAAAGAACCTGCCGTTGATCGGTGGCGCGGCGATCGCGGCAGCCGGTCTGCTGTTCGGTTCGCTGACCGTCGCGAATGCACAGAGCGACCACGGTCAGCCGTCCTCAATCGACCAGCAGGCCGCCCGCGTGCACGCCGAGGACGCCGCAACCCCCGTCAACGGCAACACCGAGATGAACGTCAACGTGCTCGAAGACCAGATCGGGCACTACTACGGCTCGGCGAGCGCCACCTATCCGGTCGTCGGCACGGTGACCATTCCGGCGGCGGACAGCAACTACGCCAAGCAGATGAAGCAGATCGCCGATGACGCGCAGGGCTACCTGGCCAACGCCACCCGCGGCTATCACGGTCGCGGCAAACCCGCCGTCGTGTTCGACATCGACGACACCCTGCTCAACACCTACGACTACACCCTGGCGTCGCAGTTCGGCTACAACCCGGCCACCAACGAGGTGTGGATCGACAACGCCGCGTTCCCGGCCGTGTTCGGCATGCCGCAACTGGTGAACTTCGCCGCCCAGCACGGCTACTCGGTCTTCTTCATCACCGGCAGGCCCCAGTCGCAGACCGCGGCGACCGTCAAGGACCTGACCACAGCGGGCTACGCCGCACCGGCGGCGAGCAACCTGTTCCTCAAGCCGTCCACCCCACCGTCCTATTTGCACTGCGCCAAGGCGCCGAGTTGCACCACGATCGAATACAAGTCCGGCACCCGCGCGTACCTCGCCAGTCAGGGTTACGACATCGTCGCCGACTTCGGCGACCAGTACAGCGACCTGCTCGGCGGCAACGCCGGTCACCAGGTCAAGCTGCCCAACCCGATGTACTACATCCCCTGATACGCAACGCCGGTGAGATCCGTGGACACCGCCCACAATCGTGCGGCGGTGTCCGGGTCGGCGGCTTTCGGGCCCGGCTGGAGCACGACCGGTGGTCCCCACATCCCGGCCAGTCCGCCCGGCCCGAAGAACTGGCCGCCGTCGACGTCCGGCGCGGTCGCCGCCCGCAGCTGACTCCACGCGCCCCGCTCCGCCGACTGCGCCACCACCGCGTTGCCGACGCGCAAGATCAGGTTGACCGGTCCTTTGGCGCCTGAGGACGGCAGATTGGTCTTGGCAAGGCCGGGATGGGCCAACACACTCAGCACAAGCACGCCGCTCGCGCGCAACCGCCGGTCCAGTTCCAGTCCGAACAGCACGTTGGCGAACTTGGACTGCCGGTAGCCCCGCAACGGCCGGTAGGACCGCTCGCCGTGCAGATCGTCGAAGTCGATGGCGCCCTCGCGGTACGCCTCGGAGCTGACCGTGACCACCCGAACATCGGTTCCCCGGTGCAGCAACGGCAACAACAACCCGGTCAACGCGAAGTGACCGAGGTGGTTGACGCCGAACTGCGACTCGAAGCCCTGCGCGGTCACCGAGCGCGGCGCCATCCCGATCCCCGCATTGTTGACCAGCAGGTGGATCGGCGCGCCGCGTTCGATGAGTCCCGTGGCGAACGCCCGCACCGACTCGAGGTCGGCAAGATCCAGCCGAGCGACCTGCACCTCCCGACCCGTCCCGGAACGCAGCCGATCAGCGGCCGCGCGCCCGCGATTCTCGTCGCGCACCGCCATGATCACGTTCGCGCCACGCATCGCCAGTGCCCGGCAGGTCTCGTAACCGAGCCCGCTGTTGCCGCCCGTGACGACCGCGGTTCGTCCGGCCTGGTCCGGAATATCCGCAGCCGTCCACGTACTCATGCCGCCCAGCCTGCCAGACGGGCCAACTCTCATGTCCAGCCGAAGCATCTGTGCGGGGAACGAACTCAGGCAGGGCGGCAAGCGGAAATCAACCGAGCGTCCGGACCAGTCCGTTCCGCGCTGGATTTGATTATTGACTGACCGTTCTCGAATCGCTTATGCTCGGTCCGGTGAGCAGGACCAAGGACTTCGACCCGGACGCGGCACTGACGGCCGCCATGGAACTGTTCTGGCGCAAGGGTTACGAAGCCACCTCCGTGCAGGACCTGGTCGACCACCTCGGCGTCGCGCGAGCCAGCCTCTACAGCACCTTCGGCACCAAGCACGACCTCTACCTGCGCGCGCTCGACCGCTATACCGCACAGGGCGCGGACGGCACGCTCAGCTGGCTCGCCGAGCCAGGGCCGGTACTGCCCGCGCTGCGCAGGGGATTCCGCGCGCTGGCCGAGAACTACGCGCAGGCAGCCGAACGCAACGGTTGCCTGGTCACCAATACCACGGTCGAGCTGGTGCCCACCGACGAATCGTGCACGCGGCGGGTGACGGCGGCCTACGACCAGATGGAGCGCGACCTCACGATCGCACTGTTGCGGGCGGGTGCTGAGGGCGAGCTGGCCGCCAACGCGGATCCGCGCGCGCTGGCCCGGTTCCTGGTCACCTTCCTGCAGGGCGTCAAGGTGCTGGCGAAGCTGCCGGACCGGACCCGACTGGCCGACGCGATCGAGCAGGCGTTGCGCGTGCTCGACTGAGCACGTATTCAAGAACGATCATTCTATCCATGGGGGTTCAATTGACTATGAACAGGCGCGCCGCCCTGCGGTTCGGCGCAGCGGGAGGTGCCGCGCTGATCGGCGCCGCCGCACCCACTCCGGCCGGTGCCGCGGGGCAGGCCCCACCGCGGCCGGATGACGCGTTGTCCGACGCGGCGCTCGTCAAGCTGTTACCCGGCGACTTCCGCAACGGCTATGCCGCCGTCAACGGCACGACGCTGCACTACGTGACCGGCGGCCAGGGCGCACCACTGGTGCTGCTGCCGGGCTGGCCGCAGACCTGGTGGCAGTTCCGCAAGATCATGCCTGTGCTGGCCCGGCAATTCCGGGTGATCGCGGTCGACCTGCGCGGCATGAACTCCTCCGGCAAACCGGCTGGTGGCTACGACAAGAAGACCATGGCCGATGACGTCTACCAGTTGGTGCGCCAACTGGGCTACGACCGGGTGGACATCGCCGGACACGACATCGGTTCGATGGTGGCGTTCAGCTTCGCAGCCAACCACCCCGACGCCATCCGCCGACTGTCCATGTTGGACGTCGCGCACCCGGATCCGGGCCTCTACCAGCTCACCCTGCTGCCCCAGCCCGACACCACCCCGTTCTTCCTCTGGTGGTTCGCGTTCAACCAGGTACAGGTCCTCCCGGAACAACTGCTCACCGGCCGGTTCCGCTACCTCACCGACAACCTCTGCCAGGCGATCCTGCTCGACCAGGCCGCCATCGACGATCACGCACGTGCGGTCTACGCCAACGCGTACGCCAGCGCCGACGCGATCCGGGCGGGCAACGGCTGGTACCAGAGCTTCGGCCAGGACATCGTCGACGGACAGGCGTACCCGGAGTTGACTCTGCCAGTGCAGGCCATGTACGCGCAGGGCAACCTGTCAATGGTCCAGTCATTGAAGGACCGCGCGAGCAATGTCCAACCGGTACAGATCAACGACAGCGGGCACTACCTCGCCGAGGAACAACCCGCTGCGGTCAGCGCGGCGCTGACCAGCTTCTTCACCGCACCGTAGTCAGTCCAGCCCTGGACCGGATCGTCGTGCTGCGCGCGGGCCGGATCGTCGAACAGGGCTCGCACGCCGAAGTGCCCGAACTGACCGCTACGGTTTGCGGCCGACGCCCGCCCAGATCACCGACTCGTTGGGTTGGCCGAACGCGACCGGTGCCGCACCAGGAGTGGGATATTCGGGATGCCACAACGGTGTCCAGGTCAGGCCGGGGTCGATCAGCTCGAAGTCGCCGAAGAACGCCTTGATGTCGGCCTGGCTGCGCCAGACGACCGGGCTGCTGCGCTGGTCGTACATGGCTTTGATGTCGGTGAGCGTTGTGGAGAAATCCTCGGACACGCCCTCGTTGGTGACCTGCGAGATCGCCAGGTACGAGCCGCTGGGCAGCAGGTCGCGGTAGCGCGCGAGCACCTCCGCGGCGATGTCCACACCGCGCTCGTCGGTCTGCTGGACGTGCAGCACCGCGATGATCAGCAGCGCGACCGGCTGGGTCTGGTCGATCAGCCCGGTCTTGCGCACGTCGCGCCAGAGCTGTTCGGGGTCGCGCAGGTCGCCGGGCAGAGTCGCGTGCCGCGCCGGGTCGCCGTGTTCGTGCAGCAGTGCCTGGGAGTGGCCGATGGCGACCGGGTCGTTGTCGATGTAGACGACGTGACAGGTCGGGTCGACGGTGTCCGCGGTCTGGTGGGTGCTGCCCATCGTCGGCACACCAGCGCCGATGTCCACGAACTGCCGGACGCCCAGCTTCGCCAGATGTTGAACGACCCGGTTCAGGAACTGACGATTGGCCCGAGCCACATTCCCCAGCAGCGGAAAACGCTCCAGCAACGCGTTGCCGAATTCGCGGTCGACCGCCCAGTTCTCGGTGCCACCGAGGAAGTAGTCGTAGACCCGCGCGATGCTGGGGGTGCGGAGGTCGATGTCGCCTGGCAGGTTGGACTTGCCGGGATAACGGGCCACAACGGGTCCTTTCTCCTCACCCGACGCTACAAAACAAAACCATAGGGTGCAGTCTATTCATCTGAACAGATCGGCGACACCCGCACCGCCGTCCGACTTCCGATGTCTGCGGCACCGCTCCGCGAGTTCGAGGAACCACGCCTTGGTGTCCTGCCGCTGCAACGCGGCGCCGCGCAGTTCGTCGAGTTGACGGTCGCAGGCCCGGTAGATCCCCGGATCCTCCAGGTGCTGGCCGCCGCCCGGGTATTCCACGTAGACGAAGTTCGTTGTGCCATCGACGAATTCCATGATGGTGAAGTCGTTGGGCACGTAGGCCAGCCGCGCGTCGAAGGGCACCAGCGAGATCGCCAACTGGTCCTCGAACGTCTCCATCAACCGGATCAGGTACTCGACCTGGTCGAGCAGGATCAGTGAATCCTGGCCACCCGGCATCCGGCGCAGCGCGCCCTCGCCGAGCAGGTAGTGGAACAGCGGCGGCGATTCCTGGCGCAGCACCTTCTTGCGCTTGTTCCGGTTGATCATCAGCTGGGTGACGGTATCGGACCGGTTGTTCGACTTGAACAGGTTCAGCATGTATTGCTCGGACTGGAGCAGGCCCGGCAGCCGCTCGCCGTGCCAGGCCCGGACCTTCCACGCGGTCGGCTCCAGGTCGGTGAACTCGCGGAAGTACTCCGGGACCAGCTCCAGCGAACCGGCGTCGGTGCGCAGCGGGCGCTGGCCGCTGCGCATCTTGCCCTGGAGGTCGTTGGTGACGAGGTCCCGCAGCTCGCGCGCGGTCCGCTCGTCGATCTGGCACACCGCGATGACCTTCTCCAGGTCCGACTGATTGATGCGGCTCTTGCCGGTCTCGATCTTGTTGATCTTCGGCTGGCTACAGGCGAGCTCCTTGGCCAACACCACCTGGGTGAGGTTCGCGTCCACCCGCGCCTGCCGGATCAGGTTGCCGGCCTGCTTGCGCGCTGAGGTGACCGTGCTCTCCGCCGCCGATGTTGCCATGTCCGCGACTGTAGAACATCGGACCGACAGGTGAGTGCCGCGAACTACGGCAACTCGGCAACGAAGTTTCGCCAGGCAGCGGCGCCGACGGTGATCGAAAGGAAGCCGGCCTTGCTGTCCCGGATGTCGACGAATTCGGCGCGATGTCGAACTTCGACGCAATTGTCACCCGCCGGGCTGCACCGGCTGGACCGGCGCCACGCGAGGATCTGCTGGTCTTCGGATTCTGGGACCACCGCTACCACCTCCGACGACGCGACTATTCTGAGTAATAATCATACATAATTAGCTCCCCAGCGCAACCACCAGCCAGCAGATCGTGAGCACCGTCCACGTCGACCTGGGCGAATCACCGAACGAGCCCTGACCACATTCCCGTAATATTCTCATGCTCTGCGCCGTCTTCGGACTAAATCAAGATCCACGTAATATTCCATTCAGGAACAGAGGATATGACTTTTATTCGGCGCTCTCATCGACTGCCAACCTGCACCCAGGACGGCGCGACCAGCTTTCTGAGCGCCACTACGGAACGTGGCACCCATGTTCACTCGATCGAGGTAGGACAACCGGCGATCGAGCGCAATGTCCGCTCATGTCCGATAATCGACTTGAGCTAAACCACTCGATCGGGTGATATATTGGCGAGAGGTTGCTCACACAATGTGCGCGCGGCTATCTGTTCGACCGATCGGAAAACCGCAATGTTCGACCGCTCATCGGCCATATGCGTCCATTCACCGCTTTTACCTCGCCACATTTCCGGGGTTTGCAGCAGGGTGAGTTTGGGCGTAGAAAGAATGCGTTCGAAAAGATGGGTCCCCGGCCGATAAATGCAGGCCAGAACGGAAAGCCAAGGAGAACATGTCTATCACTCCTCGCCATGGGAGTAATACTCGGCGCCTGCCGTGCGCGGGCGTGGCCAGGCCGGTCGAGCGCGAGTTCGGGACGCGCTGACCGGCCGATGTCCGTCGGAGAGGGCCGGACTGGCGCGGGACGGCCCTCTCCGGCAACTCCCCTCGACAACGAGAGGTTCGCCATGGACGCACGACAGCTGTTTCACGCCCGGTTCGCCATGCTCAGCGGGCAGCCCGTCGACACGAGGCGGGTCGAACCCTGGGATCGCTACCGCACCGGGCTCGACGACCACGATGTCCCTGAAGTGCGCGCTCTCTGGGAACAGGCGCACCGGCAGCAGACCGTAGACGACCACCGGGACAACGCCATCGACGACGGCATGCGCGCCGCCCTCGAGCGGTGGTTCGACCGGGCCGAGCGACGCGTCCGGGCGCGAAACACCTCGGCACCGCCCGAACCGAGCCGGTTGCGGGCGGCAGCCGAAGCCATGGTGATGACCGACTACCTGCTGCGTATCAGGCCGCGCGAGCCCCAGTCATGATCGCGACGGCGTCCTCCATCGAGTGCGTGCCCGGCGTGATCACCGCGGCGCGACGGCCGAGGCGCTGGACGTGGATGCGGTCGGCGAGTTCGAACACCAGCGGCATGTCGTGGCTGATCAGCACGATCGGCAGACCCCGCTCGCGCAGCTGTTTGACCAGGTCGGCGACCTGACCGGATTCCCGGACGCCGAGCGCCGCCGTCGGCTCGTCAAGGATGACGACCTTGCTGCCGAACGCCGCAGCTCGCGCGACGGCCACGGCCTGGCGTTGACCGCCGGAGAGGGTTTCCACCGTCTGGGTGATGTCCTGCAAGGTCGCGATGCCGAGGCGTTTCACCGCCTCTTCCGCTTCCCGGCGCATCCCGGCCGTGTCGAGGAGTCGAAATATCGAACCGAGCGGGCCTTTCTTGCGCAGTTCCCGGCCGAGGTAGAGGTTGCTGGCGATGTCCAGGGCGGGCGTGACCGCGAGGGTCTGGTAGACGGTTTCGATGCCCGCGTTCTGGGCCTGTTGCGGGTCGCGGAAGTGCACGGGTTGGCCGTCGAGCAGCAGGGTGCCCGCATCGGCGGTGGTGGCACCGGACAGGCACTTGATCAGCGTCGACTTGCCCGCACCGTTGTCGCCGATCACCGCCAGGACTTCGCCAGGCAGCAGCTCGAAATCGGTGCCGCGCAACGCCTCCACCCGACCGTAGGACTTGGTCAGCCCGGTCGCCGCGAGTACCGGCCCGCCGCTCATGTGCGCACCTTCCGGATCCAGCGGTCCAGGCTGACCGCGGCGATCACCAGCAGACCTTCCGCGAGCTGCTGGTAGAGCTCCTGCACGCCAGCCAGCGCGAGCCCGTTCTGGAACACCTGCACGATCAACGCGCCGAACAACGTGCCCAGCACCAGCCCGCGCCCACCGAACAGACTGACCCCGCCGATCACGACTGCGGTGATGCTGTCCAGGTTCAGCGTCGAGGAGATGTCCGTGCTGGCGTCGCCGACCCGCCCGATCTGCACCCACGCCGCGATGCCGTACACCAGCCCGGCGACCAGGTAGACCGACAGCAGCAGCCGCCCGGTGCGGATACCGGCCAGCCGGGCGGCTTCGGCGTCGTCGCCGACCGCGTAGACGTGCCTGCCCCACGCCGTTCGACCGAGCGCGTAGCCGACCACCAGGTAGAGCACGATCATCACCAGCACGCCGACGGTGATGTGGAAGGTGCCGAACTGGATCGGCTGCCCGGTCCACAGCAGCAGGTTGCCCGCGGGCGGCGTGACTGTCTGCCCGTTCGCGTACTTGAGCCCGATCGCGGTGAACACCCCGAGGGTGCCGAGCGTGCCGATGAACGGGGGCACCCGGAACCGGGTCACCAGCAGCCCGTTGATCAGCCCGGTGACCAACGCCGCCAGCAACCCGACGAGCAGCGCGAGCAGCGTGGGGAAACCGTCCGCGATGGCGAGTTCGGCCATCAGCATCTGCACCAGGATCATGGCTGCGCCGACCGAGAGGTCGATGCCCGCGGTCAGGATGATCACGGTCTGGCCGAGGGCGAGCAGGCCGACGACCGCGACCTGTTGCAGCATGATCGAGAGGTTGGTGGGGTTGAGAAAACGGTTGTTGATCAGGTCGAAGATGATCGCCGCGACGATCAGCACCGCCAGCGGTCCCAGCGACGGGTGCGAGTGCAGCAGGGCCTGGACCGGGCTACCGCGTCTGCGCGCCGCCGGATCCGCCTGGATGGGTTCAGTGGTCGTCACGTGCTCTCAGCCCCAGCACTGCTTCTTGGCAGCCGCGCTGGTGATGCTGGTGACGCCTGCCTGCGGGCTGTCGGTGTAGAGCTGGGTGCCGGTGTTGAAGAAGTCCTGCCCGGCCTGGTTGGTGGGCTTCTTGCCGGACTTGGCGAAGTTCGCGATCGCGTCCACGCCCTCGACCGCCATCTTGCCGGGGAACTGGCCCGCCGTGGCGCCTATCTGTCCATTCGCGACGAATGGGAGGTTGCTGCACCCGCCGTCGATCGCGACCACGGTGACACCGGTCTTACCCGCCGCGCTCAGTGCGTGTGCCGCGCCCTCGGCGGCGGGTTCGTTGATCGCGTAGACGACGTTGATGTTCGAGTCCTTGGACAGACAGGTTTCCATCGCCGACTGGCCACCGGTCTGCGCGCCGTTGGTGGCGAGCTGGCAGGCGATGGAGTAGCTGCCGCCCTTGCCGCCGGTGTAGTGGCCGCTCTTGGGTTCCTGCCCGTTGAGGTTCTGGTTGCCGACCGGAATGCCCATGCCAGTGAGGAATCCGTGATCGCGGTCGACGTCGACGGTGATCACCTGGTTGGCGAGGTCGTCGAGCATCGCGATGTCCGCGTTGCGGCCGCCGAGTTTCGCCGCCATCCACTTGCCGTCCAAGGTACCGGCCTGGGTGTTGTCGGTGGCGTAGGTGACATCGGCGGCGCTGGCCGGGATCGGTGGCGTGTCCAGCGCGACTACCACGAGTCCTTCGGACTTGGCTTGTTGCAGCGCGCTGTTCACGGCGTCGCCGTTGAGCGCGATGATGATGCCCTTGTCGCCAGCCGCGATCGCCTGGTCGATCTGGTTGATCTGCGATGAGGTGTCGTCGTCGGAATTGCCCGCTGTCACCTGGAGATCGACGCCGAGCTTGTTGGCTTCGGTCTTCGCGCTGTTCTCCATGGAGATCCAGTACGGGTTGGTGAACTCCTTGAGGATCAACGCGACCTTGGTGCCACTCCCCGAGCCGCCGGAACCGCCGCCGCTACAGGCGCCGACCGCGACCATGGCCACCGCGATCGCGGAAAATGTCAAGCGGCGTAAGACTTTCCGATCCCCGACCCCACTCATCAGCGGACCTCCTTGTCCGTGCGGTGTTTCCAGGGACCGTAGGCGCTCGCAACCGCTTTGGCAACCGGTTGCGAGCGTGCTATGAAGAATGGCGGCGCATGTCACCGACGGTGCCGATGTCTGTTTATTCAACAGAATTCGAGGTTTCGAACGTGGTCAGGATGCGGGATGTCGCGGCCGCCGCGGGCGTGTCGGTCACGACGGTGTCGCACGTCCTGAACAACACCCGGCCGGTCAGTGCCGAGCTGCGGCAACGGGTGCAGGACGCGGTCGCCGCGTCCGGTTACACGACCAACAGCGTGGCGCGGGCGCTGGCCACCAGGAACACCATGCTGATCGGCGTGGTGATGTCGTTCCTGTCCAACCCGTTCTTCGCTCCCCTGGTGTCGTCGATCGAGAAAACCGCGCGACGGCACGGTTACACGCTTCTGTTGACCGACAATCACGAGAGCCCGTCCGACGAACTCGCACAGGTACGGATCATGCTCGATCGGCGGGTGGACGGCGTGGTGCTGGCACCCGCGTCCACGCATCCGGAACGAATACTCGATCTGCTCGCCGATCGCGGCGTGCCGACCGTGCTGGTCGACCGGCTCGCCGATCACCGGTTCGACGAGGTGGGCGTGGAGAACGTGGAAGCGACCGCGAGCCTGGTGCAACACCTGGTGGACGGCGGGCACACCCGGATTGGTTTCATCAGCGGCAAAGCCGGACTGTCCACAACGACCGAACGACTGGCCGGTTACCGGTTGGGCCTGGAACGCGCGGGATTGACCTACGACCGGCGGCTCGTCCGCTCGGGGTCGTCGCGGACCGAGCCCGCCCGCGACGCGGTGCACGCCCTGCTGGACGCCCGGAATCCGCCGACCGCGTTCGTCCCGGCGAACAACGCGATGACGATCGGCGTGCTGCGCGGTTTGCGCGATCGCGGCGTGCGGGTGCCCGATGATGTCGCGGTGGCGGCGTTCGACGACTTCGCCTGGGCCGATCTGATGAACCCCGGCCTCACCACGATCGCGCAGCCGATCCCGGAAATGGGCAACGTGGCCGCGAAACTGTTGATCAAGCGGATCGCCGGGTACGGCGGACCGCCGCAGCAACGCGTGCTGACACCAACGTTCCAGCACCGCGAATCCTGCGGCTGTCCGCCGTGAACCTCACTGCTGCTGTTGCGCGGCCAGCCATTCCGCGAGCGTGGTCGTGGCCAGTTCCGCGTCCGGACCGGGCAGCAGGGCGTCCCTGGCCGGGACCGCGCCGAAGAACGGGGCCTTCGGGTCGTTGACGACCTGGCGGGCGTCGCCGCGCGCGGCCAGCACCTTGGCGACCCATTCGTCCAGGCCGAACTCTTCGGGGCCGGCGATTTCGCGGATGCCGTTGATCGGGTCGTGCGCCGCGGTCCTGGCGACCTGGGCGGAGACCTCGGCGGCCGCGATGGGCCGCACGCGCACGCCGGGCAGGCGCACCACGCCGTCGACCATGGAGGTGTCCGCGCTGCCCGCGGCGAACTCCATGAACTGGGTGGCGCGCACGATCGAGTACGGCAGGCCTGCGTCCTTGATCGCATTCTCCTGCGCGACCTTGGCCCGGTAGTAGCCGATCTCCGGCGAGCGGTCGTCGCCGACCACGGACAGCGCGACGTAGTGCGAGATGCCCGCGTCCTTGCCTGCCTCGACGAGGTTGCCGGTCGAGGTGAGGAAGAACTTCATGACGTCGTCGTCGGCGAACGACGGCGAGTTGGACACGTCGACCAGGGCGTCGGCGCCGTGCAGGGCGTCCTTGAGGCCCTCGCCGGTGATGGTGTTGACGCCCGTGCTCGGCGCGGCGGCGATCGCGTCGTGGCCGTGTTCGGACAGCAGCGACACCACCTTCCAGCCGATCAGCCCCGTGCCGCCGATGACAACGATCTTCATGGCCATTCCTTCCGGTTCGGTGTTCACTCGCTATGACCGGACAGGGGCTTGGTCTGTGACAGTTCACCGCCGGACACGAATTCGGCTCGTGGGTGCTCGACCGAGGCGAGCGAGACGATGTCGCGGCCGAACAGCGCGGCGGTCGCCCAGATCGCGAACACGCGCACCTTGCGTTCCCAGCTGGGGACGGCGAGCACGTGGTAGCCGCGGTGCATCACCCAGGCCGGAAAGCCGGTGATGGTGAGCTTCTTGTACTGGAAGATGCCGTGCCCGATACCGAGCGTGGCGACCGAGCCGAGGCTGTGGTGCTCGTACGGTTTGGCCGTGCGGCCGTGCAGGGTCGCCGCGATGTTGCGGGCCAGGAGTTTGCCCTGGCGGACCGCGTTCTGCGCGTTCGGCACGGTGTAGGTGCCGGATTCGCCTGCGAGGTCGGGCACGGCCGCGTTGTCGCCTGCCGCCCACGCGTCCGGCACGGGTTCGGTGTCGGTGCCGATCCGCAGGTCGGGTCGGACCATGACCAGGCCGCGGTCGTTGACCGGCAGGTCGGTGTGCTTGCTCACCAGCGGACCTGCCGCGTTGCCCGCGGTCCAGATGATCAGGTGCGAGTCGAACTCGACGCCGGTGGACAGCTGCACGTGTCCGTCCACAGCGGACAAGACCGTGGTGTCGAGATGAACCTGGCCGCCGTGCCGCGCCAGCCACCGCACCACCCATTCGCCGTACTCGGGCGTCACCTCGGGCAGGATCCGGCCGGTCGCCTCGACCAGGTGGAAGCGCAGGTCGTCGCGGGTGAGTTCGGGATAGCGCTTGAGCAGCGCGGTGGCCAGCGACAGCAGTTCGGCGAAACCCTCCACTCCGGAAAAGCCGCCGCCGACGAACGTGACCGTGAGCAGGGCGCTCCTGGCTTCGCCAGGCGGCAGCATCGCGGCGCGGTCGAACGCGGTGAGCAGGCGGTCCCGGATCGCCACCGCCTCCTCGACGTGTTTGAGGCCGATGGCGTGCTCGGCGATGCCCGGGACCGGGAACTTGCGGGTGACCGCGCCGGCGGTGACCACGATCAGGTCGTAGCCCAGAGTCAGTTCGGGTCCGTCAACGGGGTGCACGGTGACCGAACGCTGAGCATGATCGATGCGCCGGACCCGGCCGGCGACGATCCTGGTGCGGCGCAGGTGCCTGCGCATGGACACGGCGGCGTGCCGGGCCTCGACCGAACCGGCCAGCACCTCGGGCAGGAACGGCTGGTAGGTCAGGTATGGGCGGGGATCGACGACGGTCAGTTCGGCCTCGTTGCGGCCCAGCCGCTTCTCCAGCTTCCACGCCGCGTAGAAGCCTGCGTAGCCGCCGCCGACGATGAGAATTCGCTGCACCCCCTCAGGACAGCACAGCCCGCTGGAACGTGACAGTCGAAAGTTGTCACGAACTCAGGGGCTGTCCGGTCATGACTGGTGAACGGTACGAACGGAGGTAGCAGTGACCACCCAGTACGCGCAGGATCTGCTGAGCCGGTACGCCGGCGCACCAGAGCCGGAATTCCACGAAGTCGGGATGGTGCCCGGCAAGCCACCGATCCCGGCGGGCGCCGAAGCCATGACGGTGCTGATCACCGCGCCGCCCGGCAGTCCGGGCGCGCCGCCGCACCGGCACCCCGGACCGGCCTACGGCTACGTGATCAAGGGCGAGATCGTCTTCGAGCTGGAAGGCGAGCCGGAGCGCGTTGTGAAGGCGGGCGAGACGTTCTGGGAGCCGGGAGGCGACGTCATCCACTACCAGGACGGCAACAACCTGACCGACGCGGAATCCCAGTTCGTGGTGACCATGTTCGGCAAACCGGGCGAGCCGATGCTGGTGCCGGTGAGCGCGGAGGAACTCGAAGCGCGCCGCGACCGGCGCGCACCACGACCGGCCTGAGGGTGGATGTTCAACCGAACGGATGATTCCCGGCCATACGGTCGGGACGGGGAAGGCGGCCGGGCGGCCGTACGCTGGGATGCGCGGCGTGGCGCCCGGCATTGTCGCGTCCTCGGTTCCCAGGGAAGCAGGCGCATGGACGAACCCGGCCTCGACGAAGCGACGGCCGTGTTCGCGCAGGTGCGTCCGCGCCTGTTCGGCATCGCGTACCGGATGCTGGGCAGCGCGATCGATGCCGAGGACCTGTTGCAGGAGGTGTGGGTTCGCTGGCAGACCGCCGATCGGTCGGTCGTGCAGAACCCGGCGGCGTACCTGGCCACCACGACCACCCGGTTGGCGATCAACGCGACCCGGTCCGCGTACGCGCGACACGAAACGTATCCCGGTCCGTGGCTGCCCGAGCCGATCGACATCTCGGCCGACCCGGCGCTGGGCGCGGAGCGGGTGGCGGCGCTGGAGATCGCGGTGCTGATGCTGCTGGAGAAGCTGACCCCGGTGGAGCGGGCCGCGTACGTGCTGCGGGAGGCGTTCGACTACCCGTACCAGCAGATCGCCGAGATCGTGCAGACCACCGAGCCGACCGCGCGGCAACACGTGAGCAGGGCGCGCAAGCGCCTCGCCGCGGAGCGCAGCGCGCCGGTGAGCGCACCGGAGCAGCAGCGCTTGCTGACCGCGTTCGTCGCGGCCGCGCGCGTCGGCGACCTGTCCACGCTGGAGAAGCTGTTCGCCGAGGACGTGGTGAGTTACGCGGACGGCGGCGGTGTGGTGCGCGGCGCGTCGGGGGTGCCGATCTACGGGGCGCAGGCGCTGACCAAGGTCGTGCTCGCGTTCGCGCCCCGGTTCTGGGAGGGCGTCGAGATCGAGTCCGCCATGTTCAACGGCGAGCACGCGATGGTGCTGCGGCGCGAGGGCGTCGCGTTCGGGGCGATCATGGTGAACGCGTCGGTGCACGGCATCGATCAGGTGCTGTGGCTGATGAACCCGGCCAAGCTCGCCGCAGTGAACTGACGGGGCCGGCTCATATACTGCGATCCTCATGATGTTGGGGGTGCGGTGCCGGTAGCCGACAAGCAGTTCTTCAAGATGGTCGACGGGCTGGTCGACGTGGAGCGCGCGGAGGGGTCGACCTACTCGTCGTTCAGCGTGCGCGGCAAGCGGTTCGGTTACCACTGGCCGCGCACCCGCACGGTCGGGCTCAAGCAGACGCTGGTCGAGCAGCAGGCGCTGGTGGCGGAGCGGCCGGACGTCTTCGAGGAACAGTTCACCTCGGGCGGGTTCGGCTGGGTCGTCGTCTACCTGGCCCGGATCACTGCCGCCGAACTGGCCGAGTTGGTCTACGAGGCGTGGCGGCTGACCGCGCCAGAAGACCTCATCGCCGCAGCGCCCGACCCGGCGGCGCGCCGCCGCTGAGTCAGCCTTCGGTGCTGAGTCATCCCTGGGCTGGGAACTCCTTGCGCACCAGGGGAAGCACCTCGGTACCGAGCAGTTCGATGGCGCGCAGCACATGCTCGTGCGGCACCCCGGACCAGTCCATCTGCATGGCGTAGCGGTCGGCGTTGGTGAGCTTGCCGACGGTGATGATCCGCTCGGCGATCTCCTCGGGACTGCCTGCGAAGATCGACACCGCGTCCTGGGTCGCCGCGTCGTAGTCGGCCCGGGTCGGCAGCGCCCAGCCGCGCGCCTGCGCGCCGTAGCGCATGGTCTGCATCCAGTACGGGTAGAAGATCTCCTTGGCGTCCTGCGACTTCGGCGCGATCAACCCGATCCCGCCGAACGTGACGTGCAGATCGGCGGCGGTGTTGCCGCCCGCCTCGCCCGCCTGGCGATACAGGTCGACCAGCGGCGCGAACCGCTCCGGCCGGCCGCCGATGATCGCGTACACCACCGGCAGACCGAGCAGGCCCGCGCGGATCGACGACTCCGGGTTGCCGCCGGTGCCGATCGAGATCCGCAGCTGGTCGCGGTAGGGCCGAGGCAGGATGTGCGCGTCGTTCAGCGGCGCGTGGAACTTGCCCGACCAGGTCAGCGGGTCGTTGCGGTCGATGTGCAGCAGCAGCGCCAGCTTCTCCTCGAACAGCTCGTCGTACTGTTCCAAGTCGGCGCCGAACAGCGGAAACGATTCGGTGAACGAGCCGCGCCCGGCGAGCAACTCGGCGCGACCGTGGCTGAGCTGGTCCAGGGTGGTGAACTGCTGGTAGAGCCGCACCGGGTCCTCGGTGCTCAGCACGGTCACCGCGGAGCTCAGCGTGATCTGCCTGGTCACGCTCGCGGCAGCGGCCAGCACCGTACCCGGGTTGGAGATGGCGAAATTGTCCAGATGGTGTTCGCCGAGCCCGTAGAAGCCCAGGCCGAGCTCGTCGGCGAGCTTAATGCGTTCCAGCGTGTTGGCCAGCGTCTGGGCGACCGACAGCTGCGCTCCGGTCGTCGGGTCGGGTGAGCGGTCACCGAAGCTGTAGATGCCAAGTTCCATAGAACGTTCAACAACAACACTCGCTGAGAAGTTCCCAACCTTGACTAACTGGCTCGTTCGGTGACGGCACACTCACAACGGGCAGATTGGCGACCCGGCCCTAACCGGGTGTGGAGGTCCACGGCGCGACCTTGTCGACGTGGATGACCGCGTCGAACGCGACCAGCGGGTAGCACGTCGAGACTGTTCGGGTCGGTGAACGGGGCGACATCTTCGTAGCTGATCGTGGTGTGGCCGGTGGCCCGTCCGGGATCGGGCGGTGGGTGAAGGCCCGCCCACCGTTGTACGTGGTCACGATGACGACGTAGTCCTCGCCGAGCATGCGGTGCAGGTGCTGGCCGCACCCGGTAGAGCCTGCGCACGTCCGCTTCGACGTAGCGGCGATGACCGGCCGCAGTTCGCTCGCCGGGCGAGACGAGGCCGATCTGGTCGTAGTAGTGCAGCGTGCGCACCGTGACGCCGCTGGCCCGCGCCAGCTGGCCGATGCTCCACCGTTGATCGCCCATGCCGTCGACCGTAGAACCTGACGCTGCGTCAGGTTCAACCCAACACGGTGCGCAACTGCAACATGAGCGCGAACCGCGCCTCCGGGTCGCGCAGATCGACCTCGCCGACCTCGACCAGCCTGCGCAACCGGTAGCGGAACGTGTTGGGGTGCACGAAAACCCGCGCCGCGGCGGCCGTCACGTCGCCGAACTCGTCGAGGTAGGCGCGCAGCGTCTCGACCAGGTGCGCATTGTTGTCCGCGTCGTAGGCGAGCAGGCGCGCCAGCGGTCCGGTGGGCTGGTCGCCGCGCGCGGCGACGATGTCGCGCAGTTCGAGCATGAGCGTTTCCACGTGCACGTCGGCCAGCCG
This sequence comes from Pseudonocardiaceae bacterium, assembly GCA_036494465.1. Taxonomy (GTDB): domain Bacteria; phylum Actinomycetota; class Actinomycetes; order Mycobacteriales; family Pseudonocardiaceae; genus CAJCJE01. Next base: position 7,652 of record DASXOJ010000233.1, on the reverse strand, counting down.
CGCGACCCGCCGGTCGCGCAGCACGCGCACGATCCGGTCGACGACCGCCCGGGACCGCGCGAGATCGCTGACGTCGTGCGCGACCGGACCGACCGCGATGGCGGCGGGCAGCCGCTCTCCCACCCGGTCCAGGAATTCGGTGGCGATCCGCACCGCGCGGTCCTCGCGGTTGAGCGGCACGAGGCCGTAGACGACGTCGCCGACGAGCGCGGCGGCCGAGCGGGGGTGCACAGCCGTCAGGTGCATGGCGAGCGCGTCGCCGAGGCGTTCGCGGGCGCTGACCAGGTCGCCAGGTGGCTCGTCCGCCGTTTCGGGCACGGTCAGCGCGAGCACGACGACCGGTTGGCCGACCAGGCCGAGCCGGTCGAGCGCGTCGCGCGCGGGGGCGCCGCCTTCCAGGGCGGTGGCCAGCAGGTCGGCGCGCAGCCGCTTGCCGACGTCGGCGCCCGCGCGGACGCGCAGCAGGTGCAGGGCGACGAGTTTCGCGGCGTCGCGCAGCGCGTCGGTGCGTTCGGCGCTGAGCGGCTCGCGAACCGCTGCCCAGATCGACCCGAGGATCTCGTCACCCGCGCGGACCGCGATCGCGACGCGGGCGATGGCGAACTCGTCGTCCGGCAGCGGGTCGATGTGGATGGGCCGGTCGCTGCGGTAGAGCTCGCCGAACACGCCGAGTTCGGTGAGGATGCGCGCGTACTTCTCCGGAACCCGCCTGCCGATGACGGTCTCGATCCGGCTCGGGTCGGCTTCGTCCTGCCGACCGGAGAACGCGAGCACCCGTGAGTTGCGGTCCTCGATGGTGATCGGCGCGTCGATGAGCGCGGCGACCGCGTTGGCCAGCGCGAACAGGTCCCCGGCAGGCAGTCCGCCGAGGGTCTCGGGTTCGGCGACGTCGCCTTCGTCGAGCATCGCGCGCAGCATCGCCGCCAGCTGCGTCCAGGACGCGCCCCTGGTCAGGCCGAGCAGCGCGACGCCGGTTTCCAGGCGCACGTCCGGGACTGGCGCGCGGACGATGAGCGCGCTCGCCTGTTGCTCGGCCAGCTCGCGCAGCAGGGCCGCTATCTCGTCCGGTGTGGACAGACCGACGCCGAGCACGAGGGCGTGCGGCGGCAGCTGCTGTTCGTCGACCGGATCGTGGATGACGATGCCACCGATCTCGGTGCGCTCGTCGGGTTCGACGCTGCCGGGCGCGAGTTCGAGCAGGGTCGTGCCCAGGTCGTCGAGCACGCGCCCGAGGCTGGCCCGCGGTCGCCCGGTCACCTGGATCAAGCTAGCAGGCGATCCACTCGGTCGCCGTGGTGACGGCGTCCAGCTGGTCAGGCACGGGGACGACGCCGAGACCGGGGCCGGTGGGCACGTCAAGGTGACCGTCCGCGAGCACGAACGGCTCGGTGATGTCGGTGTGGAAGTAGCGGTCGGACGCGGACGTGTCGCCGGGCAGGGTGAAGCCGGGCAACGCGGCCAGCGCGACGTTGGCGGCGCGGCCGATGCCGGTTTCCAGCATGCCGCCGCACCACACGCCGATCCCGTTGGCGACGCACACGTCGTGGATGCGCCGGGCTTCCAGGTAGCCGCCGACCCGGCCCGGTTTGATGTTGACGATGCGGCAGGCGCCGAGCCGGATGGCGGCCGCGGCGGTTGCCGCCGAGGTGATCGACTCGTCCAGGCAGATCGGGGTGCGCACGAGCTTGGCGAGGTCCGCGTGACCGAGCACGTCGTCCTCGTCCAGCGGCTGTTCGATCAGCAGCAGGCCGAACGGATCCAGCTCGGCGAGCCTGCGCGCGTCGGCCAGGGTGTAGGCGGTGTTCGCATCGACCTGGAGCAGCAGGTCGTCGCCGAAGCGTTCGCGCACGGCACGCACTGGTTCGAGGTCCCAACCCGGTTCGATCTTGAGCTTGATCCGCAGGTAGCCCGCGTCCAGGTAACCGGCGACCGCGTCGAGCAGTTGCGGGATGGCGTCCATGATGCCGACCGACACCCCACACGGCACCCGGTCGCGGACCGCGCCGAGTTCGCGGGCGAGCGGCCTGCCTTCGGTGCGCAGTTCCGCGTCGAGCAGCGCGGCCTCCAGCGCGCACTTGGCCATCCGGTGGCCCTTGAACGGCGTCAGTACGTGCGCCACCCGACCGGCATCGAGCCGGTCGGCGGCGGCCAGCGCGGGAATGAGGAACCGGCGCAGCACGTCCGCTGCCGCGTCCACGTATTCCGACGAGTACAGCGGATCGCTCAGCGCGACGCATTCGCCCCAGCCCTCGGCGTCGGCGGTGACCGCGCGCACCAGCAGCACGTCCCGACCGGTCTCCACGCCGAACGAGGTCCGGAACGGCGACACCAGCGGGATGCTGATCCTGCGCAGCTCGAATCCGGTCAGTTTCATGCCGCCTCCGCTCGTTCCACCACGTACCAGCCATCTCGGGCGAACCCGGTGACCCGCGCACCCCCGGCGAGCAGGCCGCCGAGCACTTCACGGACCGCGATCCGCCATGCCTTCGCCGCGCCGGGATCCTTGAGCCGCAACGCTTCCACGTCGCCCGGCACCGCGACCAGCACGGTGGCCGCATCGGCCGAGCCGAGCAGCGGTCCGCCGCACTCGTCGCGCCCGAGGCCGATGACGCCGTCGGTCGGCGCGGGCTGGAACCGGCCTGCGCAGGCGGCGTTCGCGCGCGGCGAGGTCAGGGCCCAGCGCAGCAGCAGGCGGTCCGAGTCGTCGTCGCCGTTGATCCCGTCGGCCATGTCGCCGTAGAAGTTCGGCAGGTATTCGGCGGGCAGGCCGCCGAGCTTGACGATGTTGAAGTAGGCGTTGCGCGCGACCAGCGGATCGAAGGTCCAGTCGATGTGCGCGACACCGCGATCGAGCGCCCAGGCGCGCTGGTGCAGTTTGAGCGCGTAGCCGATGTGCCGACCGGCGGTGCCCGCGCCGGACACGCCGGCGATGTGGCTGTGCAGCGTGGCTTCCGCTGGCGCGGAGAAGAAGCCCGCGCTTGCCGCCACCAGGCCGGTGTCGTCGTAGGCGCCTGCCACGTAGTTGCCCGCCTTGCTGAACGCGCGCAGCAGTTCGGCGCTGATCGGCTGGATCGTCGGCCGCCAGATCTCGTCGAACAGCTCGACCGCTCTGGTGAACTCGGCGAGCTGCGTCAGCTCTCGAACGTCCACACCGGACGCGAGCGCGGCGCGGGTGGCGTCCTCGGCGGCGGTCACGATCGGTCCGCGAGCAGGTCGGCGAGCAGCGCGGCGACCAGGGCGGTGCGGCCGGGGAGTTCGTCGACGAGCACGTGTTCGTCCTCGGCATGCGCACCGCCACCAACGGCGCCGAGCCCGTCGAGGGTGGGCACGCCGATGCCTGCGGTGAAGTTGCCGTCCGATCCGCCGCCGACCGCGACGCCGGTCAACGGCGGCAGGCCCAGGCCGGCGGCGAGTTTCCGCGCGCGAGCGAACAACGCGGCGGACGCGGATTCCTCCAGCGGCGCCCGGTTCGGTCCGCCGTCGATGGTGATACGTGCGCCGGGCAGGATCGGGGTCAGCGCGCGGATGCTCTGGTCGACGCGGTCCTGTTCGGTGCTGCTGCGCACCCGGACGTCGACCGCGAAGGTGCCTTCGGCGGGCACGGTGTTGATCGTGGTGCCCGCGCGCAGGAGGGTCGGCGTGACCGTGGTGCCGACTTCGGGGTCGGCGAGCGCCGCCACGATCGGCAGCTGGTTGGCGAGTTCGAGGCTGGCGTTGATGCCCTTCTCCGGTTCGAGTCCGGCGTGCGCGGCCCGACCGTGCGCGGTGATCTCGTAGCGCGACACGCCCTTGCGCGCGATTTTGAGCGCGCCGCCGTCCGCCGACGCCTCCAGCACGAGGGCGGCCACGCAGCCGCGCGCCTCGCCCTCGATCAGCTCGCGCGAGGACGGCGAGCCAAGTTCCTCGTCGCCGGTCACCAACAGCGTAATTCCGTCCACATCGGACAGACCGGCGATCGCGTGGAACGCCATGACCACGCCGGTTTTCATGTCGAAGCAGCCAGGACCGCGCAGCACGCCAGCGGTCACGTCGAACGGATGGTTGGCCAGACTGCCGTGCGGCCAGACGGTGTCGTGGTGGCCGAGCACGAGCACCCGGCGCGGTCCACTGCCCAGCCGCCAGCGGAGGTGGGTGCGGCCGTCCAGCACAATCCGTTCGGGTTCGACGCCAAGGCGCGCCGTGCCGAGCGCGGCGACCACGTCCGCGCTGGCCGCGACCGCGTCCAGGTCCGACGACGGCGACTCGCAGGTCACCAGCGTTTCGATGTCCTCGATCATCAGCCCGCCTTCGGAGTTGCCCGGCCGCCGTGGTGCACGTACCGCGCGCCGTCCGGCAACGTGTAGAACAGCACCGGCACCCAGGTTTTGGTCTCCGGCTGGCGAACCACGAACAGGTCGGGTTCGACGGCGACCAGGGCGAACTCCTGAACCGGATCCGGCATCAGCGCGGCGAGCGGGCCGGTCGTGGTGATGCGCAGGGTCGGGCCTTCGGCGAGCACGTCCATGCGGGTCGAGGCGCGTTCGTAGCTGCCCAGCCACGGCGTGAGGTCCACGTCGACCGGATCGGCGGGCGGGGCCAGCGGGCGCGGCACGTCGACGTCCGCGACCTCAGCGAAGATCTCCTCGAACAGGTCCTGGTAGAGGTCGTGGGCGTGGCCGCCGTTGGTGAGCAACGCGACCGCGACGTTCTTGCCCGGCACGATGCGCAGAAACGCCGACTGGCCGATGGTGCCGCCGTCGTGGCCGATCGCGCGGTCGCCGTGCCAGTCGTAGCGGATCCAGCCCAGACCCCAGGAATCGCCGAGGGTGTGCTTGTCCGGCAGGTCGGCGTGCTTGGCGGTCATGGCCGCGCTCGATTCCGCGCTGAGCACGCGGGTGCCGTCCGGCGCGAGGCCGCCGGTCAGGTGCATGCGGGCGAAGGCCAGCACGTCGGCAACTGTCGAGGTGATCAACCCGGCCGGGCCCATGCCACGCGGCAGGCCCCACACCGGCGCGCGGGTGAGTTCGGCGTCGCCGACATGACCGACGGCGGCCCGGTGCAGCAGGGCCTCCTCGGGCAGGGTCACCGTGTGGGTGAGGCCAAGCGGGGTGATCAGGCGCTCGCGCAGGGCCGCGTCCCAGGTGAGGCCGGTCAGCTTCTCGATGATGCGACCGGCGATGACGAAACCGGAGTTGCAGTAGGACCAGGTGGCGCCGAGCGGGTGGTTCTGCGCGGCGTCGGCGAGCGACGCGACGTAGCGTTCGATGGCGTCATCGCCGCGACCGGTGTCGGTGAACACGTCGCCGTCGACGCCGCTGGTGTGCGTGACCAGGTGCCACGCGGTGGTTTTCGGATCGGCAAGGCGTAGTTCGGGCAGCACATCCGTGACGGGCGCGTCCAGGTCGAGTTCGCCCTCGTCGACGAGTTGCATGAGCATCGTCGTCGTCCAGACCTTGCTGATCGACCCGATCTGAAACAGCGAGTCGGTCGTCGCGGTGACACCGGTGTCGAGGTTGAGCACGCCGTGCGCGGCGGTGACCAGTTCGCCGTCGACGCGCAGAATGCCGAGTTGCGCGCCGGGCACGTTGTGCCGCCGGGCCAACGTGTCCAGGCGGCGCTGCCAATGGCGTTCGTCCATTGGGGAGGGTGCGCCGTTCGCGTAGCGCTCGACCCAGTCGACGACGCGCTGGTTGAAGTCGATGCGATGCGATGGCGGACCGCTCAGGATCACCAGGTGCGAACCGCCCGGGTAGAGCACGAGTTCGGTTGGCACGCCACGTTCGCGCAGTGCGGTGTGCCACTGCTGCGCCTGGCCGATCGGGCAGCGCGCGTCCTCGATGGCGTGCACGACCAACGTCGGCGTGCGCACGTCCGCGACCTTCGTGATCGGCGAGTGCGCGGCGACCCGATCCGGTTCGCGCCAGGGGAACGCCTCGATCTCGTGCGCGGCAAGGAGGTGGCCCACGTCCGAGGTGCCGCTGAAGCTGCTCAGGTCGGCCACGATCCCGCCCGCGACGGCTGCCGCGAAGCGCTGGTCGTGGCTGGTCAGGTAGCAGGTCATGAAGCCGCCGTAGCTGTATCCGGTGACCGCGAGCCGGTCCGGATCCGCGATGCCCTCGGCGACGAGTGTGTCGATCGGTTCCAGGAAGTCGTTGCAGTCGCCGGTGCCCCAGGATCCGGCCGACGCGGTGTAGAACGCGGCACCATAGCCGTCGCTGGCGCGCGGATTGATCAGCAGCACCGCCCAGCCGCGCGCGGCGAGTTCCTGGTGGTAGGGGTGGATCAGGTCGGCGGCACCGTTCCAGGCGCCGTGCGGGCCGCCGTGGATGTCCAGCAACAGCGGCTGCGGGCCGGTGCGATCCGGATCGCGGATCAGCCAGCCCTGCACCAGGGTGCCGTCGGAAATCGTGAACTCGCGCGATTCGCGGGCGAACCAGACGACATCGGCCAGGTTCGCGCCGTGCTCGGTGCGCACGGTTTCCGCGCCGGTGGCCAGGTCGACGGTGACGATCTCACCGTACGAGGTCGCGGTGGCGAGCCCGACCGCGACCAGCGAGCCGCTGACCGATATCCCGGACACCACCCGGTCCGCCCCGCCCAGCACCAACTCCGGTACGCCACCGTCGACGCCGACCCGGTACAGGTGCGTGCAACCGCGCTCGCGCACGCAGAACAACACGGCGGTGCCACCGTCGATGAGCTCGGGCCGCCCACCCGGATACGCGGGCGCGCCCGGCAGTACGTTGCGGTCCAACGGTCCCGCGAGGTTGGTCAGCTCGGCGGCGGTTCCCGCGAGCGGCAGCCGGTAAAGGCCCGCCTGCTCGTTGAAGCCGTGCGCGCGGCCGATCACCAGCAGGGTTTCGCCGTCGGCGGTCCAGGTGGCCAGGTCGGCGATGCCGGTGCCGAAGCCGACGAGTTCGGGGCGGCTGCGCGGATCGGTGACGTCCAGGACGTGCACGCCCGCGCGGTAGTCGAGATCGGCGTCGGGCGCGGTCGCCGCCGCGAACGCGAGCCGGGTGCCGTCCGGTGACCAGCTGGGTTCGGCCGCGTGCCAGTCGCCTTCGGTCACCTGCCTGCACTGTTTGTCGGCGATGTCGAGGACGTGCAGGTGGGCGCGGATGGTGCGGAGCAGGCCGGAGCCGTCGGCCTGGTAGTCCAGGCGTTCGGTGACGATCGGCGCGGTGGCACGGCGTTCCCTGGCCTTGTCGTCTTCGCCGTGGTCGGCGTGCAGGTCGACGGGTGCCGCGAACGCGATCCTGCCACCGTCGTGACTCCACTGTGGACGGCCAGCGCCGAGCGGCAGCGTGGTCAGTTGTTCCGGCTCGCCGCCGTCGGCGGGCAGCAGCCACAGTTGCGCCGCGCCATCCTGGGCACGCAGGAACGCGATGTGCCGCCCGTCCGGTGACCAGGCGGGCGCGCTGTCCGCGTCGCCCCTGGTCAGCTGGACGGGTTCGCCGCCCTGGGTGTCGACCTGCCAGAGCGCGGTGACCGCGCGGTCCTCGTCGGCGTCCTGGGTGCGCAGCACGTAGACGATGTGGCGGCCATCCGGCGCGAGCGCGGACTGCTCGGGCACGGCGAAATCGGACAGGTCGCTGATACGCAGGCGTCGCGTCACCCCATTGAGACTGCCCACTCGATCATGACCCGTGTTCGTCCGATCGGATGACTCGTGC
>DASXOJ010000232.1:0-14054 GCA_036494465.1 Pseudonocardiaceae bacterium | reverse complement strand
ACCCGCCCCGCGGCCTTGTCCTCCAAGCGAGTGGCGAACGCCGTCCAGGCGGCATTCACAATGGATCGGTTCAGGCCAGCCTTCTGTGCCACGTTGCGACCGGGTTGATCGACGGTGCCCCGGGCCGAACGGACCATGCTCGCCACCTGCAGGTCCTCGATCTGGATCAGGTCATACCGGCCAGCGATAGTCGTGGACGTCTTCTCGACTTGCGGGCCGACGATCCGGAAACCCTCGCGCCGCCCACGTTTGCGCCAGTTAGGCCGCCGATGGGTACCGCCCCACCAGTTCGCCATCGCCTGGAAAAAATCCCGCAACGCCTGCTGCTGCACCGTCTGCGAACCCGCCCGCAACCACTCAAACACGGCCCGTGCCTCGGTCAACTGCTGACTCTGCACCACATAGTTCGGGAGTGCCTGGCGATGATGCCGATACCCGAGTTGTTCCACCGCAAGGTTCCACACGAACCGCGCCTGCGCGCAATGCTGCGCGAGCAGCACTTCCTGCTCGCACGTCGGATACAAGCGAAACCTCACAACCGGAGGCTAACCGTGCGCTCTGACAATTCGGGATTCCTCCCCGTCCTGAAGGGCGGGGTATCCACCCGTGACTCTCGATGACCGAGCTACCCAGGAACATCGCGGACACCGTCGAGCACTGGCGGGCGGTCAAACCGGACGCGGAAGCCATCCGAGTCGGCTCGCGATCATGGACCTGGACCGAGTTCGGCGAGCGGATCCGGCGCAACGCGGCAGCTCAGCTGGCCTCCGGCCTGCGGCCGGGTGACCGGATCGTCAGCTACGACAAGAACCACCCGTTCTGCCTGGAAACTTCCTTCGCGTGCACGTTGACCGGCACCGCGAACGCGGTGGTCAACTTCCGGCTGGCGCCGCCCGAGGTCGCCTACATCATCAACGACGCCAAGGCGGACGTTGTGCTGGTCGGCCACGAGTTCCTGCCGATACTGGAACAGATCAGGGCCGACCTGCCGACCGTGCGCCAGGTGATCGTGGTCGGCGGCGAGCGGGACGAGTACGAGGCGTGGCTAGCAGCCAGTGAGCCGTTCAGCGCCGAACCAGTGGCCGAGGACGAGCCGTTCCTCCAGCTCTACACCTCGGGCACCACCGGTTTTCCCAAGGGCGCGATGATCACCCAGCACAACATGCACGCGCATGCGCTGACCCTGGAGGACATGGTCGGCGTCGACGAGTCGAGCGTGTCCATGGTGGCGATGCCGCTGTTCCACGTCGGCGGGTCGAGTTGGGCGCTGTCCACGCTGTTCCACGGCGCCCGGCAACTGATCGTGCGCGACGTGAACCCGCCCGTGCTGGTCGAGGAGATGATCGAGCAGCGCGTCTCGCACACGTTCATCGTGCCCGCGATCTTCGGCTTCCTGCTCCAGGTGCCGGGCATCGCCGAGCGCGACTGGTCCAACCTCGAGAGCGTGCTCTACGGCGCATCGCCGATGCCGTTGCCGTTGCTGCGCAAGAGCATCGCGACCTTCCCGGTGAAGTTCTTCCAGGTGTACGGGATGACCGAGGCGTCCGGCGCGGTGACCATGCTCGGTCCGGACGAGCACAACGACAAGGCGAACGAGCACCGGCTGCTCTCGGCCGGGTTGCCGTTGCGGGGTGTGGAAATGATCGCCGCCGACCCGGTGACCGGTGACGCGCTCGCAGCGGGCGAGGTCGGCGAGATCATGGTGCGCAGCGAGCAGGTGATGCCCGGTTACTGGGGCAAGCCACAGGAGAGCGCGAACGCCATCGTGGACGGCTGGCTGCACTCGGGCGACCTCGGCCACATCGACGCGGACGGCTACATCTACATCTCCGACCGGGTGAAGGACATGATCATCAGCGGCGGGGAGAACATCTACCCCGCCGAGATCGAGCGAGTGCTCGGCGAACACCCGAACGTCGCGGATGTCGCGGTGATCGGCGTGCCGGACGAGAAGTGGGGCGAGGTCGGCAAGGCGATCGTGACGCCGGTGCCGGGCTCGACCATCGATCCGGACGAGCTGATCGCGCTCGCGAAGCAGAACCTGGCCTCGTTCAAGGTGCCGAAATCGGTCGAGGTAATAGCCGAGATGCCGCGCAACGCGACGGGCAAAATACTCAAGAAGGACCTGCGCGCGCCGTATTGGGTGGACCGATCACGGTCGGTCTGATTTCCATCCTTCGGATAGGGTGGTCACCAGCCGTTGGAGACGCTAGCCTAACCAAATTCAGGCACCGTGCGTGTTTGATTGTGTGCGGTCCGTACTGGTTTCGGTGAAATCCCCCACAACTCCGCACGAAACCGCACGCGCGGGTTACTCTATCCGTATGACGGTGGCTCTGGAAAAGGTTCTGGCCAAGGCGGGCCTGCGGGTGTCGCCCGACGAGTTCCTCACGCACGTCGAGGACGCGGCACGGAGGCTGACCCCGCAGAACACCGAGCCGGCCACCCAGTTCACCTCCGGTGAGCGGGAGGCCCTCGCCGACGTCGGACTGGACCTGCGTCCGCGCCGCGACAACGAGACCGACGGGCGCGCCCGCGCCGTCGCCGAACAGGCCGTGCTGCACGATTCCGCGCTGACCGTCGGCGAGGCCGCCGCGGCCATCGGCGTGGACACCAGCCGGGTCCGGCACCGCCTCGGGGACGGCTCCCTGATGGGCTGGAAGGACCGCGGTGGCTGGCGGCTGCCTGCCTGGCAGTTCACCGAGCGGGGCGTGCTGCCCGGTCTGGACGTGGTACTCGCCGCGATCCCGAGCGACCAGCCCGCGCTGGTGGTGGCCGCGTTCATGACCACTGTGCAGGAGGACCTGCTGGCCGGTACCCGGCCGGTAAGCCCGTACGAATGGCTGGCCGCCGGGGGCGATCCCCAGCGCGTCGCGCGTCTTGCTGCCATGCTGGGCACTCCGGCCTGAGCAGAGACGAACCTGGAGACGACTGGACCCGTATGGCACGGCTTCCCCAGCCGCCGGACCCCGCAGAACTCGCGGCCCTGCTGCGCCCTGAAGAGGACATCGTGGCAGTGCACCCGGCCACGCGCCTGGTGCGAGTGTTCACGGTTGCCGGTCGGCACCCCCAGCAATGGAACACCTTCCGCAGGGCCGGACCGCTGCCGCACGCGCGGTTCGACCCGCACCCGCCCGGTCCGCGCGGCCGGCCAACCGATGCACCGGGGCACGGCGTCCTCTACTTCGGACTGTCCGTGCGGACCAGCATCGCCGAGGTCTTCCAGGACACGTCCGTTGTGGACCGGTTGACGCGTCGGCCGTTCCTGGTGGTGTTCCGGCCGACCCGCACGCTGCGCCTGCTCGACCTGGTCGGGCTGTGGCCGACGCGAGCGGGCGCGTCGCAGGAGATCAGCAGCGGACCCCGGGACCGCACCCAGGAATGGGCGCGCGCGATTCGATTGGCGCACCCGGACCTGGACGGCCTGTGGTACCGGTCCTCGATGGACTCCGGCAATCCCGCGGTGTGCCTGTGGGATCCGCCAGCAGGCGATGCCATGCCGGTTTCCCCGGACGTGCTCGTCCAGCTCGACCACCCGGGTCTGGACCTGCCGCTGGCGCGGATCTGCGAGGAGTTGAACTACACCCTGTTGGGTTGACGAGAGCGGGGCCGGTCACCAGACCGGCCCCGCTTCACGTTGTCACGCTTACGGTGCGGGCGGCAGCGACGGCACCGGCAGAGCGGCAGGCAGGCAGCTGTCGGTGTTCACGCCGGTCACCGAGGTGGCCAGCGAGCTCAGCGCGCTGGTGACCGCGGTCGGGTTCGGCGGGCTGGCCAATGCTGCGCTGACCAGATTCAGCGCGGAGGACAGCAACGAAAGCCCGTCCGCCTGGCACGCCGCGGGTGCGGTGGCCTGTGGCGCGGCCGGGGGCGCGCTGTCGGTCGGCGCGGGCGGGCTGGACGGTTCGGGCACGCTGGTCGGAACCGGGGCACTGGTGGGTACCGGTGCGCTGGTCGGTGGCGTGGTGCCCGCCGAGGATGGCAGCGCGGGCAGACAACCGTCCTTCTGCGCGGCAATCACGGCATTGAACAGGTCACCGGCGACCGGGGCCAGCTTGGTCGGGTCCGGAGTCGGTGCCAGGGCCGTCTGGACATTGGTCAACGCGGTGGACAGCGCGGTGACCGATGCGGTGCTGGACGTACATGCTGGCGTGGGGTCGGCGGGTGCGGCAGCGGCAGCCGACGACACGGCCAAGGGCACCACGACCGCTGCGGCCACCGCAGCGGCGGACAACGGAAGCGCGAAAGCCCATCTGCGGAACATGAATCCTCCTTGCACTCAATGCAATTAATGGAGAACGGCTACCAATGGGAACGCGAGCCCAGCGATGGTAAGCACCACTACCAGCACTGCCGCCTGATCAAATCCGTGCTTTCACCCGTTAGAGAAACGTGCGCGCATATCGCATTTCGGGAATGACGGTGCCCATGATCTCGTCTTCGTGGGTCGCACCGTCCGGCGCCCAACCGCGTGCCGAGTACCAGGCGCGTGCGCTCGTATTGGCGGTGAAAACCCACAGCCCGGCCCAGTGGTAACCCTGCTCCCGCAGATACTCGACCCCGGCATCGTGCACGGCACGACCGGCGCCGGTGCCCTGGCGGGCGGGGTCGGCGTAGATCGCGCGCAGCTCCCCCGCCTCGGGTTCCACCCCGTCGTCCACCGTGCGCAACGGACCCAGCCGACAGTAGGCGCCGATCATGTCGTGCTCGTCGACCGCGACGAACGTCGCGAACGGCTCGGGCTCCCCCATGGCCCGCTGCCAGCGCTCGAGCCGTTCCGGTGCGTCCATCGCGGCCAGGAACTCGGCGGGCACCACTCCCGCGTAGCTGGCCCGCCAGCCCGCGACGTTGATCCGCGCGAGCGCGGCGGCGTCCGCGACCTCGGCGCGCCGGATCCGCCAGACGGTCAGACCGGCAGCCACTTCGACCACCAGTCCAGCACCGCGCGCAACCGCTGCACGCGGTGCGCTGGCTTGCCGGAGCGGCTCAGTTCGTGGCCCTCACCGGGGAACAGCAGGAACTGGGTCTCGGTGCCCTGCGCGCGCAGCGCGACGTACATCCGTTGCGCCTGTTCCAGTGGGCAGCGCCAGTCCTGTTCGGAATGCACGATCATGAACGGCTTGGTGATCCTGTCGGCGTAGCTCAACGGGCTGGACGCGCGGATCTCGTCGATGTCGGTGCCGAGGTACATCTCCACGAAGTACCAGCCGATGTCCGACGTGCCATAGAGCGACTCGAAGGAGTTGACCGCACGTTCCGACCACGCGGCCACGAAACGATCCGGGTGGTGCGACGCGAGCCAGCCGGTCATCCACCCGCCGTACGAGCCGCCCATCACGCCGACCCGCGTCTCGTCGCAGTCGGGCCGTTCGAGCACCGCGTCGAGCAGGGCGAGCACGTCGGCGACATCGACGGTACCCATGGCTTTCACGACCGCTTTGCCGTGCGCCTGACCGTAACCGGCGGACCCGCGCGGGTTGCCGAGCACGACCGCGTAGCCAGCCGACGCGTACACCTGCGCCTCGTCGAAGAACGCGCGGATGTGTTGCGCGAACGGGCCACCGTGCACGTGCAGCAGCACCGGGTGCGGACCGGGACCGTCGGGCAGGACGACGAAACCGTGCACCGGGTAGCCGTCCGGCGCGGTGGTGTCGATCTCCACCAGCCGGTGCAGCCCGCTCGCCGCGAGCTCCGCGTTGACGTCGGTGATCGTGGCCGAGCCGAGCAGGACGATCTCGCCAGGGTTGTCCACAGTGGACACCACGGCGACCGCGCGGGAACCGTGCGCGGCAAAGGAATTGACCACACAGTCCGGATCGGACAGCACCGGCAGGTCGGCCAGCGGAACCGCGTCGCCGTCCAGCGGGACCGCGACCAGCCGGATCGTGCCGCGATGGCTGACGCCGACCAGCACCCGGCCCTCGTGCACGACCGGCGGGCGACCGGCCGCGTCGATGTCCACGGTTTCTTCGTCGGTGAGCCTGCGCGGCGCGCCGGTTTCGTTCAGGCTCAACGGGAACGACCAGAGACCGTCGTTGCACGGTTCGTCCTGGAACCGCTCGAACGCGCCGCTGACGAACAACACCGTGCCGTCTCCGGTGACGGTCAGCGCGCGGATCCCACCAGGACAGTGCGCGAGCAGCACGGGTTCGCCGCCCTGCACCGGAACCGCGCAGATGTCGCTGTGGTGGGTTTCGCGCACGCCGAGATCGCGCGGCGTGGCCACGACGATGTGCGTGCCGTCCGGCGTCCACTGCGGCTGGGTGACCTCGCAACGCCCATCGGTCAGTTCGGTGGGAGCCTCGGTGCTGTCCGCGTCGACCACGAACAGACGATTGCGCCGGTCCACGACGAAACCGATGTTGTCGGCGCGGTAGTCGAACCGGGTGAACAGGCGCGGCCCTTCCTCATCCGGCTTCAGAGCCTCATCCGGCTTCAGAGCTTCATCCGACTTCGGAGCGGAGCCGTCTGGTTCGGTCGGTGCGCCGTAGCGACCGGGCTCGGGAATCCGTGCGACGAAGGCGATGTGGCGCGAATCCGGCGCGAACACGGGCTCGGCGACACCGAGCGGCAGATCGGTGAGCTTGCGCGGTTCACCGCCGTGCGCGGGCATCACGTACAGCTGCGGCCTGCCCTCGACGGTGCGCAGGAACGCGACGCGCGTGCCGTCCGGCGAGATCACCGGCGAGGTGTCCTGCTCGCCCTGGGTGAACCGGGTCCGGCCGGAACCGTCGAGCGCGATCCGCCAGATGGCACCGATGTAGCGATTGGCCACCGGATCCGGCGAACTCAGCGCGGCGAGCAACAGATCGTCGTGCAGGGCAGGAACACCGGGCACGGTAACGAGCGCAAGATCTTCTGGACGCACCTTCGTCACCCTACCCGAGCAGGGCTCAGCGCAGCTGCTGCTTCCTGGCTTCGCGCCGGGTCTTCCACAGGCTCGCCAGCACGGTGATCGCCAATACTCCGACGACCACTCCGAGCGAAACCCCGGTTCCGAACACCGGAACGGACAGTTTCTGCGCGCCCGGCACGAACGGCAGCGAATCGATGTGCAGCACTTCCAGGATCAGCTTGGCGCCGATGAACAGCAGCAGCACGGCCAGCCCGATCGGCAGGTAGACCAGTTTGTCCAGCAGCCCGCCGAGCAGGAAGTAGAGCTGGCGCAGTCCCATCAGGGCGAACGCGTTCACCGCGAACACCAGGAACGGTTGCTGAGTGAGCCCGAAGACGGCCGGGATCGAGTCGAGCGCGAAGAGCAGGTCGGTGGTGCCGATCGCGATGATCACCACCAGCATCGGGGTGACCGAGCGCCTGCCCTCCTCCGTCACGAACGAGCGCGAACCGCGGTAGTCGTTGGTCACCGGCACGACCTTGCGCAGCCAGCGCAGTGCCACGTTCTCCGAGTAGGTGTCATCCTCGGCTTTGCCGTAGCTGCGCACCATCCGATACGCGGTGAAGATCAGGAACGCGCCGAACACGTAGAAGATCGCGAAGAACTTGGAGATCACCAGGCTGCCGGCCATGATCAGCACGCTGCGCAGCACCAGCGCGATCACGATGCCGATCAGCAGCACCCGGTGCTGGTGGATGGCAGGCACCTTGAACGCGGTCATGATCACCAGGAACACGAACAGGTTGTCCACCGACAGCGAGTACTCGGTGAGGTAACCGGAGAAGAACTCGCCCGCGAACTTGCCCCCGGCGAGGCCCCAGACCAGCAGACCGAACACGACCGCGCAGGAGACGTAGAGGATCACCCAGCGGCCGGCTTCCCAGGCGGTGACCTTGTGCGGTTTGCGATCGACGATGACCAGGTCCAGCGCGAGTAGCGCGACCAGCCCGAAAACGGTGGCCAACCACGCCCACACTGGCACGTACATCATCAAGCCGACCTCCGGATCTGGGCACACGCCACCGTCCGGAGGTCTCTTCCGCCGACACCGGGCCGACCGACGGCACCGGGAGCATCGGGACGCTCCGTGTTGACGACACCGCCGCGAAGGAATACTCCCCTCCACGCTTCGGCCATTGTTGCTCATCACCTATCGGTCGCGCAGGTCGGCCCATCCGCTGAGAGATTCTCAGCATCGATCACATACTGTCGACCTCGTGCCCCGATCACGCCTCACCAGAGGCTTGGTAGTGCTGTGCGTAGTCGTGCTCATCGGCGCCGTGATCGGCGTCGTGGTCGCGGTGCACAACAACTCCACCAAGCCCGCCGCCGTGCGCACCCAGAACCTGGCGCTTCCGGTCCTGGACGGCCCCGCTCACGACCAGCGGACAACCATCGACGCGACGGTCTACTACCCGGCGACGACGCCCGCGCCCGCGGTGCTGGTCTCCCCCGGGTTCGGTGACACCAAAGACTCCCTGGTCACGGATGCCACCGAGTTCGCCCAGCGCGGTTTCGTGGTGCTCGCGTACACGCCGCGTGGTTTCGGTCACAGCACCGGGCAGATCGCGCTCAACTCGCCCGATTACGAGGTGTCCGACGCCAAGCAGCTGATCGACTGGCTCGGTCGCTCCCCCGACGTGCAGAAGGACGGGCCGGACGACCCGCGCGTCGGCGTCACCGGCGGCTCGTACGGCGGGGCCCTTTCGCTGATGCTCGCGGGCAGCGACCAGCGGGTGGACGCGATCGCCCCGGTCATCACCTACAACGACCTCGCCCAGGCGCTGATCCCGAACGCCGCGAGCGGCACCGCGCTCACGTCGAGCACTCCGGCCGCCGGCGCGTTCGCGGCGAACGGCGTGTTCAAGAAGTCGTGGGCCAGCCTGTTCTTCGCCGAGGGGCTCGGCGGCGGGTCGAGCGTGTGCGGCCGGTTCATTCAGCAGGTCTGCCAGGCGTACCAGGAACTCGCCACCACCGGCACCGCGAGCCAGCAGACCATCGACCTGCTGCACGCCGACTCGCCGGTCAGCGTCACCCACAACATCAAGATCCCGACCTTGCTGGTGCAGGGTCAGCAGGACACCTTGTTCGGCCTCGACCAGGCGGACGCCAACGCGCGGCAGATCACCGCGGCGGGCGGGCAGGTCAAGGTGATCTGGTACGCGGGCGGACACGACGGCGGCCAGCCCGACGCGGACCTGCGCGCCCAGATCGGCCAGTTCTTCAGCTACCGGCTCGCGCACCAGGGCACCGATCCCGGCGCCAGCTTCGAGTACACGGTGCAGGGCAGCCTGAACGAGTCCGGTGAACCGTCGAACCGCACCGTCACCGCGACCGACTACCCCGGCCTCACGGGTGCGGGCACCCAGCGGCAGAACCTGACGCTGTCCGGTCGCCCGCAAGGCGTGATCAACCCGGCGGGCGGTTCGCCGACCGCGATGAGCAGCCTGCCCGGCATCGGCGCCAACCTCGGTCCCGCGGCGGGACGCCTCACCACCGACATCCCCGGCGAGTTCGCCGCGTTCAACACCGCGCCGTTGGACAACCAGGTACTGGTCGCGGGTTCGTCGCAGGTCACCCTGAACGTGGCGGGAACGCCCGGTGGCGCGGTGCTGTTCGCCAAGCTCTACGACGTTGCCCCGAACGGCACCCGCACCCTGCCCGGCGGGGGCGTCGCGCCGATCCGGATCGCCACGTTGCCCGCGCGGGTCACCGTCACCCTGCCCGGCATCGTGCAACCCGTGCAGGCGGGCCACCACCTGGCACTCGTGGTGTCCACAACGGACTCCAGCTACGCGGACCAGGTCCAGCCCGCCGCCTACCAGATCTCGCTGGCTGGCAACACGCTCGCGGTTCCGGTCGTGCCCGGCATCACCAGCTCCACCCCGCTCCCGGTCGGTCAGCTGATCGCCATCGGCGTGGTGCTGCTGCTGGTGATCATCGCCGCGATCGTGTTGTGGCTGCGGCGCAGGCGCGGCGCCGACTTCGACGCGTCGCTCGCCGACGTGCCGCTGGCCATGTCCGAGCTGAGCAAGTTCTACCCTGGCGGGCTCAAGGCGGTCGACGCGCTGAGCTTCCGGGTGGAACACGGTCAGGTCGTCGGCCTGCTCGGCCCCAACGGCGCGGGCAAGACGACCGCGCTGCGCATGATGATGGGCCTCGTGCAACCCTCCGGCGGCGAGATCCGCGTGTTCGGCCAACGGATCCGGCCCGGCGCGCCGGTGCTGTCCCGGATCGGTTCGTTCGTCGAAGGCTCCGGTTTCCTGCCACACCTGTCCGGCACCGCCAACCTGCACCTGTACTGGGCCGCGACCGGTCGCCCTGTCGAGGAAGCCCGGTTCGACGAAGCGCTGGAGATCGCCGGACTCGGCGACGCGGTCAGCAGGAAGGTCGGCACCTACAGCCAGGGCATGCGACAGCGCCTTGCCATCGCGCAGTCCATGCTCGGCCTGCCGGACCTGCTGGTGCTCGACGAACCCACCAACGGGCTCGACCCGCCCCAGATCCGCGACATGCGCGACGTGCTGCGCGGCTACGCCGCGAGCGGGCGCACCGTGCTGGTCTCCTCGCACCTGCTCACCGAGGTCGAGCAGACCTGCACGCACGTCGTGGTCATGCACCACGGCAAACTCGTCGCGACCGGCGAGGTCGGCGACATCGTCACCGGCAACGGCGAGACCACGTTCACCGTCGACGACGCGGCGGGCGCCCGCCGCGTGCTCGGCGACCTCGACGGCGTCAAACTGCTCGACGTGGCCGAGGACAAGCCGGACGCGGTCTACGCGCACCTGAACGGCACGCCGCGCGCGGACGCCGTGACCGCGCTCGTCAACGCGGGCGTCGCGGTCGACCAGGTCGGTCCGCGCGGACGCCTGGAAGACGTGTTCCTGCAACTGGTCGGCGGCGGGGAGAACTGATGACCACTCTCGAAGCGGCCAACGGCTACCAGCCCGGTCGCACCATGCCCGTCCGGGTCGAACTGCGCCGCCAGATCCGGCGCAGGCGCACCCAGATCAGCCTGGGTTTCCTGGCGATCCTGCCGGTCCTGCTGCTGATCGCGTTCAAGGTCGGCAACGGGTCGAGCAACCGCAACTCCGGCCAGCTGGTCGACCTGGCCACCAGCAGCGGCACCAACTTCACCGTGTTCGCGCTGTTCGCGTCGGCCAGCTTCCTGCTGATCGTGGTGATCGCCCTGTTCTTCGGCGACACCGTCGCCAGCGAAGCGTCGTGGTCGAGCCTGAAATACCTGCTCGCCATCCCCGTTCCGCGGGGCAGGCTGTTGCGGCAGAAGGCGATCGTGTCCGGCCTGCTCTCGGTCGCCGGTCTGATCATCCTGCCGCTGATCTCGTTGATCGTCGGCATCATCGTCTACGGCAGCGGCGACATGGTCAGCCCGACCGGCGAAGCACTCCCCTTCGGCCTCGCCATCGGCCGGATCTCGCTGGGCGTGCTCTACCTGGCGCTCAACCTGATCTGGGTGGCCGGCCTCGCCCTGCTGCTGTCCGTCTCCACCAACGCCCCGCTCGGTGCGGTCGGCGGCGCGGTCCTGGCCGCCATCCTGTCCGAGATCCTCGACTCGATCACCGCCCTCGGCGGCCTGCGCGAATACCTGCCAACGCACTACGCGTTCTCGTGGGCGGACCTGCTGAGCACCAACATCGACTGGGGCGACATGGTGCGCGGCGTGCTGTCCGCGTTGATCTACGGCGTCATCTTCTTCGCCATCGCGGCCCGCAGGTTCGCCCGAAAGGACATCACCAGCTGACCTCAGCCTTCGGGTAGTTCCTCGATCCACAACCGCAGCGCGAACTCGGCCTCCCGCAGCACCACGGCGGGTGTACCGAGCCCGGTCAGCGCGAGGCGTCGGCGGTCGAGTTTCGGGCTGTGGTAACGGGGAAACGCCAGTTTCAGCGCGACATCGATGAGCTCGGCGTGGTAGTGCAGCAACTCGGTGATCCGCCGCGGCGTTGCCGCACAGATCCATCGCCCAGCCATGCAACCGGCCGTACTCCGCGGCGACCCGCTGTCCGCGCCGAGCGACGGCAGTCGGCGTCTCACCCCGTTGCGCAGAGGCCGCGAGCACCTCTTCGGCCTCGGGTTGCCGGGCTACCGCACGCGTCACGATCGCCAGCAGCGATCGCAACCGCAGTGACTCGGCGGCGTCCGGGTCCAGCTGAACCGCCCGCCGGTTCGCCGGCCCCCTTCCGACGCAAGCGTCGTCCCCGAACGATCACGGCCCGACTCCGAGCCATGATCAGCGGCTGACAGGGACAACTGGTCGCGCTCGGCGACTGGCAGGGCGAGCATTTGTCGATCAGGTCACGCTGCCGGTCCCATTCCTACGGTCCGAGGTCGACCAGCTTCAGGTCCGTATGCGTAAAGTCATTACCCACATACAGCAACGGCTCTCGGGCCACATGGGCGGTCGCATAGGTGTGACAGTCACCCAAGTTCAAACCAGCTTTGTGCCGACCCTTGCCAAATCGATTGAACGCGTCGACAGCAACCAAAGCGTGCTGATCAGTGAACGAGATGATCTCGATCTTTTGATCTTGGATCACCCGCTCCAACAGCGTGGTACCCCGGTGCCCCCACCGCGCCAAAGCTACGATCGCGGCCTCGACATGAGTCGGAGCACCCATCTTGACTTCAGTGGCCGCAACCATCGCATCGGCGAGTAGCTCGTGGCCGGGCTCCCGGTTGACGATTGCAATCACCGCAGAAGTATCAATGATCATGCGCCATCCGGTCCAATACCCAGAATTTCTTCTTCCTGCTCCTTCGTCAGCGGCTTCCCCAACTGATCTTCTGGGATCAACGGCCAGATCTCCTCTTCCAAGAACCGACGAAACCTGGCTCGACGTCGCTCGACATGGTCCTGAGCGGCGAGCCTGTCCCGTTCAGTGCGCAACGCACGACGAATCGCCCCGGTCTTCGTCTCTCCGGTCAACGCGGCGACCTCAGCGGCGAGTTGCTCCGTCTCGGAGTCTTTGATATTCAAGGCCATGGTGTAATGGTATCAACCATGGTGTAATCGTGCCAACGAGACCTGCTACTTCACGCCTGCCGCGTCCATGCCGCGCAGTTCCTTCTTCAGATCGTGGATCTCGTCGCGCAGCCGCGCGGCGAGCTCGAACTGGAGTTCGCGGGCGGCGTTCATCATCTGGTCGGTGAGCTGCTGCACGAGGTCGGCCAGGTCGGCGCGGGCCATGCCCTTGACGTCCTTGTCGGCCAGCACGCCCGAGCTGCGGCCAGCGCGACCCGGTTCGGTGTTGGCACGCTTGCCGCGCGAGGCGTTGCGACCGGAGCCGCCGACCGGGACCTCCTGATCGGAGTCCTCGGCCTCCGCGTAGACGCGGTCGAGGATGTCCGCAATCTTCTTGCGCAGCGGCTGCGGGTCGAGACCCCTCTCCTTGTTGTACGCCTCCTGCTTCTCGCGCCTGCGGTTCGTCTCGTCGATGGCACGCCGCATGGAGTCGGTGATCTTGTCTGCGTACATGTGCACCTCGCCCGACACGTTGCGGGCCGCGCGACCGATGGTCTGGATCAGCGCCGTGCCGCTGCGGAGGAAGCCTTCCTTGTCAGCGTCCAAAATGGACACCAAAGAGACCTCGGGCAGGTCGAGACCTTCGCGAAGCAGGTTGATGCCGACCAGCACGTCGAACTCGCCAAGCCGCAACTGGCGCAGCAGCTCGACGCGGCGCAGCGTGTCCACCTCGGAGTGCAGGTAGCGCACCCGGATGCCGAGCTCCAGCAGGTAGTCGGTCAGGTCTTCGGACATCTTCTTGGTCAACGTGGTGACCAGCACGCGCTCGTCGCGCTCGGCGCGGACCCGGATCTCGTGCACCAGGTCGTCGATCTGGCCCTCGGTCGGCTTGATGACGACCTCCGGGTCGAGCAGACCGGTCGGCCGGATCACCTGTTCGACGAACTCGCCGCCGGTCTGGCCCATCTCGTACGGGCCGGGCGTCGCGGACAGATACAGCGTCTGACCGATCCGGTCGCCGAACTCCTCCCAGGTCAGCGGCCGGTTGTCCAGTGCGCTGGGCAGCCGGAAACCGTGGTCGACCAGGGTGCGCTTGCGTGACGCGTCGCCTTCGTACATGCCGCCGATCTGCGGCACCGTGTTGTGTGACTCGTCGATGACCAGCAGGAAGTC
>DASXOJ010000231.1:0-23907 GCA_036494465.1 Pseudonocardiaceae bacterium | reverse complement strand
CTCAGTCCTTCGTCTTGCTGAGCACCTTCGCGGTCCGCTCGATGTGGCGGCGCATGATCGCGGTCGCCTCCTCGACGTTGCGTTCGGCGATGGCTTCGACGAAGTCGCGGTGCTCGTAGGTGCCGCGCTGGCCCATCACGGGGGCGGCAGTCCGCGCCTCGCGCAGGGACATCAGCAGCGGGCCGTGGAAGGAGTGCACCAGCATTTCGATGGCCGCGTTGTGCGTGCATGCGCCGACGCGGTTGTGGAACTGGGCGGACATCGCCATGGTGTACTCGCCGCGCTTGAGCGCCGCGATGTGTTCGCGGGTGAGTTCGCGCAGGTCTTCGATGTCCTCGTCGGTCGCGCGCTCGACCACCATCGGGATGATGCCGAGCTCGAAGACGATGCGCGCCTCGGTGACCTCGAAGGCGGTGACCGAGGCCAGGTTGATCAGGTCGGCGAGGCCGGCGGAGAGCTGGTCGGAGGTGGGGGTGGTGACGAACGCGCCGCCACGCGCGCCCACCCGGATCTCGATCAGGCCGCCCGCTTCGAGCACGCGCAGGGCCTCGCGGACGGTCACCCTGCTGACGCCGAACTGCTCGCACAGTTCGCGTTCGCTGGGCAGCCGGTCGCCTGGCACGAGGCGGTTGGTCCGGATCAGGTTCCGGATCTGGGTGACGATCGCCTCGGACATCCGATTGGCGCTCACCGTGGTGAACATGCCCTGCTCGGTCATGGTTGCCCCCAACGTCGTGCGACTCCGTAAGGGCTAAGTGTATGCCCGTTAGTCCAATGGCCCAAACCGGGTATCACAGACGAACTCGCTGGTAGCAAGCCTGAGGTCTTGTCGGTGAATGCCTAATGGTCTAACGTTAATACCGAATTACGAGAGGAGATCTCCATGGGCAAGAGTGGTCGCGTATTCCTGCGCGGCATCACATCCGAGACCTACGGGCTCGGTGAGTTCCGGGCTCAGCAGCTCGCCGCGCCGCGGGTTCGCGACGACTCGGTGGTCGTCGACGACGCCAAGGTCGCGCACTCCGGCGACTCGGCCAAGTCCAAGACCTGGTGGCGCGTCGGTCCCGGTGACGACCCGTTCCTCACCCAGACCCTTCAGGTCCACTTCGTACAGTTGCCGCCGCAGTCCTCCAACCACGGTCACGGTCACCAGAACGAGGCCGCCTTCTACATTCTGGAGGGCAAGGGCTACGAGATCCACGACGACCAGCGTTACGACTGGGACACCGGCGACCTGGTCCTGGTGCACACCGACTCGGTGCACCGGCATTTCAACCCGTACGACGAAACCGCGACCGCGCTGGTCATGAAGGCGAAGTGCGCGTGGATGTTCCTCGGTCTCATCCAGCAGGGTCGCAGTGGCCCGGTGGAGAACGAGGAGAAGTACGGTCCGCGCGAGGACTGGTCGCAGATCTGGACGCCGGGCGTCAAGGACCGCAAGAAGGTCGTCAAGCCCGAGCACACCCAGTGGGAGACCACGCCGCTCGGAAACGTGCGGGTGCTGTCCAGCCCGGACCGTACCGACGTGCGCACGTTCAGTGTCGACGCGTTCGAGCTGAAGATTCCCGAAGGCAGCCGCTCCGGCAAGCGCTGGCACATGGCCGACGAGATCCTCTACGTCGTCTCCGGTTCCGGCTACAGCCTGCACTGGGAGGTCGAGGCCGAGATCGCGGAGAAGTACCACGCGCGCATCGCGAAGGAGCCGACTCGTCACGAGCTCAAGCAGGGCGACACGCTTTACGTTCCGCAGAACACGATCGCACAACACTTCGCGGCCGATGGCACGCCGTTGATGTTGCTGTCCGGTCAGAACCGGCTGTTCAAGCAGCTCGGCTATGACAAGGTGCATTTCTTCGAAAACGCGCCGGAGTACGACGCACAGGTCAAGGGCGAGGCTGTCGCAGCTGTCTGAGCTGGGCTGAGCGAGGGGGCTGGCCGGGGTGTGACACCCGGCTGGCCCGCGGCGTTTGGTGCGCCGATTCTTAGTGTTTGTTTGGTGATTCCACCACTCTTGACCTCGAATTTTGATGGCAGTATGGTCTGACCAATAGTCATCCAATGATCGTCTTTTTCCGTATTCCCACCATGATCTTTATTTCCTGACTGCACCATCCACAAGGGAGTGGCTTGCATGGATACGACCTCGACTGCCGCGCAGGTCGTGACCCGAACGTCCGGTCGCCGATGGCTGCATGTGGGGATGCCGCTGCTGGTCAGTTTCGCTGTCGCCCAGTTGATGAAGACCTCGGTCGGCATCGTTGTGGCCAGCCCGGTTTTCGTTGAGCGTTTCGGGGTCGCGTCCCATTCCTCCGCCGTCGGCTGGGTGTCCAGTTCCTTCCTCTACGCCTACGGTGTCGCCTTGCTGGGATGGGGATTCCTGGTCAAAGCGTGGGGCCCGCGTCGCGCGATGCTGGTCGGCAGCACGATCTGGGTGCTGTCGCTGGCGGTCACGCCGTTCGTCACCAACCTTCCTGAGCTCTACGGCACGCGCATCGCCCTGGGCATCGGCGAAGCGTGCTTCTACCCGGTCGCGCACACACTGACCGCGCGCTGGTTCCCGATCCAGGAACGCGCCCGCGCCAACGCTTCCTGGTTGTCCGGCATCTTCGTCGGCTCCACCTTCGCTTCGTTCCTCACCACGTTCACCCTGGGCTCGCTGGGCTGGGCGGGCACGTTCTGGGTGCAGGCCGGTATCGCGCTGGTCCTCGCTTTCGGCATGACCCTGCTGTTCGTGCACGACGACCCGCGCCAGGCCGACACGGTCACCACCGGCGAGGTCGACCACATCGAGAAGAACCGGTTCGAGACGACGAAGCTGATCCCGAAGAACGGGCCGGATTCGCCGTTCCGCAACTATCGGTACTGGCTGACCATGCTGATGTACCTGGGCAGCAACATCCCCTTCTACGGCCTGGTCACCTGGCTGCCGACCTTCCTCAAGGAACAGCGTCACCTCGACTTCGGCGTGGTCGGCATCATCCTCACCGGCGCCAACGCACTGTCCATTGTGGTCATGTTGCTCGTCGGTATCGGCTCGGACCGGCGGATGCGGCGGGCAGGCTTCGCGGCGGTCGGGTTCGCGATCGAGGGGATCGGCATTCTGGGCGCGGTTCTTGGCCCTGCCAACATCGTCGCGGTCGGGTTCTTCGTCTTCCTTGGCCTGGCAGGCAATGCGTGGTGCATCGTGGCCAACTGGGGCCTGCTGCACAGCCTGATGCCGACCCGTTCGGTCGAGGCGTCCAGCGGCGTGTTCTCCTCGCTGACCAACATCATCGGCGCGGGCGCGCCTGCCTTGATGGGCGTGCTGCTTGCCTCGACTGGCTCGTACACCAGCGGATTCCTGCTGCTGGTCGGGACGGTCATTGTGTCGATCGTGTGTTGCGCGATCCTCATTCCGCAGAGGTACTGACCATGGAACTCGACGAGTTGCGCGCCGAGATCGCGCTGGCCTGCCGGATCCTGGCGGTGGAGGGCCTTGTCGACGGGATCCTGGGACACGTGTCGGTCCGGGTCGGCGACGATCAGATGCTGATTCGCTGCCGGGGTCCGCGTGAGCACGGGCTGCTGTTCACCGAGGACGCGGACATCCGCCTTGTCGATTTCGATGGCAAGGGCGACGAACTCGTCGACGGATTCGCGGTGCCGAACGAACTGCCGATACACGGGGAGGTGCTGCGGGCGCGACCGGAGGTCGGCGCTGTCGTGCACGCGCACCCGCCCGCCGTACTCACCTGCGGCATCGCCGAACTGCCGCTGCGGCCGATCTTTGGTTCGTTCAACATTCCCGCGATGCGGTTGGCGCACAACGGTATTCCGGTCTATCCGCGTTCGGTGCTGATCCGCCGTCCTGATCTGGCCAAGGAAATGCTGGCCGCTATGGGTGACGCGCCGGCGTGCGTGTTGCGAGGGCACGGCATCACGGTGACCGGGCGCAACGTGCGCGAGGCGGTCATGCGCGCGTTGAACCTGAACATGCTTGCTGTGGTCACGCTCGACGTGGCCAGGACCGGGCGCACCGCGCAGGACATCCCGGCCGAGGACCTCGCCGAACTGCCCGATCTCGGCTCCGCTTTCAACGACGACGCGAACTGGCGTTATTACGCCGCCAAAGCCACTTCCTAGGAGCTGGAGGAACGCAATGCTCCGGAAAATCTTAGCCGTGACTGCTCTTGCCTCTGCTGGTCTGCTGCTCGCCGCCTGTGGTGGCAGCGCGAATGGTTCGTCCGGGACGTCGTTGAGCAGCGTGGCCAAGCTGCCTGCCAACCAGTTGGCGTCGACGGCGGCGCAGGAGGGCCAGGTCAACTGGTACACCACCTTCGCAGCGGACGACGTGAACAACATGATCTCCGCGTTCAACAAGGTGTACCCGAAGGTGAAGGTGAACGCGCTGCGGTTGAGTGCGGACCAGTTGCCGCCCAGGGTGATCACCGAGCAGCGCGGCGGCGAGTTCAACGCCGACGTGGTGTCCGGCGACGCGCCGCAGGTCGACCAGCTGATCAACGCGAACGCGCTGCAACCGTACTGCCCGGCCGACCAGCAGCCGTTGCCGGGCGGGCAGAGCATGCCGAAGGACTACTGCGGCAACGTCTACGTGGTCACCACCGCGATCGTCTACAACCCTGGCGAGCTGGGCAAGCTGGGGCTGCAACCGCCGACCTCACTGCAACAGTTGGCGCAGCCGCAGTGGAAGGGCCATTTCTCGATGGACCCGAGCGCGGTCAACCTCTACGAGGGGCTGATCAACGTGATGGGCCACGACAAGGCATTGGCGCTGCTCAAGCAGTTGGGGCAGAACCAGCCGAAGCTGGTGGAGAGCCACACGTTGGCACTGACCCAGGTCGAGGCGGGGGAGCCGGCGGCGTCGGCGTCCGCGTACGGGTACAAGGCGGCGAGCGAACAGAAGAAGAACCCGGGCAAGGTCGCCTTCGTCAACCCGAACCCGCTGCCGACCTCGTTCACCCCGATCGACATCGCCCGCAGCGCGCCGCACCCGGCCGCCGCCGCGCTGTTCGTGAACTGGATGGTGTCGCAGCAGGGCCAGCAGGCGATCATCGACACCACCAACCACACCTCGTTGCGCACCGATGTGAAGAACGACCCGAGCGTGTGGGACCCGGCCAAGTGGGCGCCCGCGTGGGGCATGGCCAGCATTTCGGCCAGCCAGTACAACCAGTATGCGACTGAGATGAAGTCCGCCCTCGGGGCTGACTGATGGCAGTCCTCACCGAACCCCTGGTCGATGTGCGGGTCAGAAAGCGCCGGTTCGAACCGCGTTACGTGATCCTGGCGGTCGCCGCGGTGATCGTCGCCTACCTGGCGATCGTGCCGGTGGGCACCATGCTGGTGGCCAGCTTCGAGTCGACCTTCCTGGGCACCGGGCCGACCACCTGGACCTTCCAGCACTACGTGGACACGTTCACCGCGGCCGGGTTCGGCGCGCTGGTCGCCAACTCGTTCGAGTACGCGGTGGCGACCGCGTTGCTGGCGGTGGCGATCGGGTTCGGGCTGGCCTGGCTGGTGACCCGCACGAACACGCCTGCCAAGGGGTTCGCGCGGGTCGCCGCACTGGTGCCGTTGATCATTCCGGGCATCCTGAACACGGTGGCGTGGGCGTTGCTGTTCTCGCCGCAGACCGGACCGCTCAACGGCGCGCTGCGCGCGGTGCACCTGCCGGTGTTCGACATCTTCTCGTTGCTGGGCATGATCTTCGTGCAGACCACGCACATGACCCCGGTCGCCTACCTGATGGGCGTTTCCGCGTTCACCTCGATGGATGCCTCGTTGGAGGAGGCCGCGTTGTCCTCGGGCGCGCGCCCGCTGCGGGTGTTGCGCACGATCACGTTGCGGCTGATCCGGCCCGCGATTCTCTCGGCCGGATTGTTGATGTTCGTGCAGACCATCTCGACGTTCGAGGTGCCGCAGCTGCTGGGCGTGCCGAACCACGTGTTCGTGTTCGTCAGCCGGATGTACGAGGCGATCCAGTCCTTCCCGTCGGATTACGGGACAGTCGCGGTGATCGGCGTGTTCGTGCTGGTGCTGGCCACGATCGGGCTGATCGTGTCACAGCGGCTGACGCGGCGTTCGCCGACGCAGACCGTGACGGGGAAGGGTTTCCGGCCCCGGGTCACGGATCTGGGCCGGTGGCGGTGGGCGGGGTTCGCCGCGTTCGCCTTGTTCTTCATCGTGACGGTGGTGCTGCCATTGGCGATGCTGCTCTGGTCGTCGCTGCTGCCGACCTACAGCCCGCCGTCGCTCCAGGCGTTGCGGACCGTTTCGTTGCGCAACTACGGGACGTTGTTCTCCTCGCCCGCGTTGCTCGGCGCGGTGCGCAACACCGCGATCACCGCGTTGTCGGCCGGGCTGATCGTGACCGTGTTGACCGCTGTTGTCGCGTACCTGACCGTGAAGACGCGGATTCGCGGCCGGATGCTGTTGGACGGGCTGGCCACCGTGCCGATCGCGGTGCCGAGCATCGTGCTGGGCGTCGGGGTGCTGTACTGGTACCTGGTCGCGCCGTTGCCGTTCCACCTGTACGGGACGTTGACCATCTTGGTCATTGCCTTCGTGACGATCGGATTGCCGTATGGCATGCGGTACCTGGGGCCCGGTATCGCGCAGATCAGCGATGAGCTGGAAGAGGCGGCCACCGCCAGCGGTGCGGGTTTCGTGCGCGCGTTCGGAAAGATCTACCTGCCGCTGCTGATGCCCTCGCTGCTCGCGGCCTTCCTGTACACCACGATCGTCGCGTTCCGGGAGATCTCGGCCGCGATCTTCCTGTACTCGCAGAACACCGACGTGATGTCGGTCGAGATCTACAACCTGTGGTCCAGCGGCGACTATCCGGTCGTCGCCGCGCTCGGCATTCTCATGGTCCTGCTGCTCTGCGTCGTGGTCGGCGTGGTGCGGCTGATCGGTCGCCGGTTCGGAGTCAAGGAGGCTTGATGATCAAGCTCAGTGGAGTGGTCAAGCGCTACTCGGCGCGGGTCACGACCGGCAACGCGGTGGACGGCATCGATCTGGACATCGCCGACGGTGAACTGGTCACCCTGCTGGGGCCGAGCGGGTGCGGCAAGACGACCACGCTGCGCCTGATCGCCGGGCTGGAACGGCCGGACCACGGCGAGATCAGCATCGACGGACAGGTTGTCGCGGCACCGGATCAGGGCGTTTTCCTGGGTGCGAACCGGCGGCCGATCGGGATCGTGTTCCAGTCCTACGCGATCTGGCCGCACATGACCGTGCTGGAGAACGTGATGTTCCCGCTGCGCTCGCAACGCCCCAGGGCGACCCGCGCGGAGGCGAAGGAACGAGCGCTGGCCGCGTTGGACGGCGTCGGGCTGGCGGACTTCGCGCAGCGGCCCGCGCCGATGCTTTCCGGCGGTCAACAGCAGCGGGTCGCGCTGGCCAGGGCGCTGGTGCGGGAACCGAAGGTGCTGCTGCTCGACGAGCCGCTGAGCAACCTCGACGCGGGCCTGCGTGACCGGATGCGCGAGGAAATCCGCGCCGTGCAACAACGTCTTGGCATCACCACCGTGTTCGTCACGCACGATCAGGACGAGGCGCTCGCGGTGTCGGACCGGGTGATCGTGATGAACACCGGACAGATCGTCGAGCAGGGCCTGCCACAGGAGATCTACACCTGGCCGACCGCCGCGTTCACCGCGCGCTTCCTGGGCGTGTCCAACACGATGACCGGCACCGTGGACAAAGTGGACGGTGGGCTGGTGGACATCTCGGTTGCCGCGGGCGCGCTACGCTGCCGCGCGTGCGACGGGTTGAGCGCGGGGGAGCAGGTCAGCGTGTTCATGCGACCGGAGAGTTTCCGGCTGTCGCGGCGGCAACGCGGTGAGCGGGACTGGCTCGGCACCGTCGATTTCACCATCTACCAGGGCGACTGCTGGGACTACCACGTCAAGCTGGACAGCGGCGAAGCAGTGAAGGTGCGGGTATACCAGGAAAAGGTCGGGCTGGTGCACGGCGACCGGGTCTTCCTCGAACCCGACCAGGACGCGGCCCTGGTGGTACCGGAGAGTGGCATCGCGACCCGGACCAGGCCGCAGACACAACTCGCCGGGCTGGCCGATCAGTGACGATCGGCCAACCCGGCTTCCCCTGTGGAGATGGCTCAGCTGTTCACGAACGCCTGAGCCAGCTTCTGGCCCGAGCTGACCGCTTTGGAGTGGGTCTCGATCGGTGACACCACCGAGTTCTTGAACACGATGTAGGTCACCGGTCCCGCTGTGCCGCCGGTCTTCGGGTTGTCGTCGATGCCAAGGGCCTTGGCGGTGGCGTAGGACGACTCGCCGATGCTGTCGTTCGGGCCTTCGTCACCGAAGACCGCGTATTCGACCTGTCCCTTGTAGATCACCACGACCACGTCGCCGCCCTTGAGACCGGCCGTCTTGTACGACCAGATCTTGCCCGGCAGCGGAATCACCACGTACGGCAGAACGGCCGCGCTGAGCGGTTTGCCGTCGGACTGGTGGAAGGACGTGTCGGGCTGGTAGCAGCAGTCGGTGTTCTTGTTGCACTGGGTGGTGGTCTGGCCGTCGCAGTCGATGGCCATGCCGGAGGTCCAGTAGTAGGCGTTGCCGGACGCGCAGATCGGCGCCTTGCCACCGTTCTTGTTGGAGTAGGCGCCCTTGGACACCTGGTTGCACTTGCCGGACACCTTGGCGAGCAGTTGCGCTGCCGTCGGGTTGCCGTTGTCCGCGTTGGGACCGGCCTGGACCGCGGTGTGCGCGGCGGGAGCTGATGGCGTGGACGCCTGTGCTGCCGGTGCGAGCAGCAGCGCGAGCGCGGCGAACACGCCGAGTAGCAATTTCGCCGCGTTACGGGCGCGGTGCTTCATGGTGTGCCTTTCCGTGCGAGTGATGTGCGGCTGTGCCTATTCACCGATCGGGGACCACTTAATTTGGCAGCCAGTCTAATTAGCGGCGACATTCGCGGTCAAGACGCATCGGACAGTCACGTCAAAAAGGTGTTCACAGAATATTGGTGACAATTCTGTTGAACGACGAACTTCAGGACTGTCAATTGTGAATGCGAAACGCCAGGCGGGCCTGACGACTGCAACACCGGCACTGCCTGCGGCGATGCTCTACCCAGGGGCGGCCGGCAACCGTCCCTGGCGCGCTTGCCCTGCGAGCGGGTCTCCCCAGTGTCGAGGAGGAATGCCATGGCGAAACGTCCATTACGGTGGCTCACCGCGGCGACAGTCGCGGCCGTGGGTGCCGTCAGCCTGGTGGCCGCGACCGCAGCCGGAACGGCCGCGTCGGCCGCTCCCGGCACGGTGGCGGCGCCGCACCCCTACATCAACCTGCCGATCAACGGCAAGACGCTCGCTACCCCGCCGACCACGGCGTTCTGCCTGCAGAACCTGGGCATCCACTGCTACAACCCCGCCCAGCTCGACCAGGCGTACAACCTGAATGCCCTGCACAACGCCGGCGTTACGGGCAAGGGCCGCACGATCGTCATCGTGGACGCCTTCGGCTCCCCGACCATTGCCAACGACCTGCACGTGTTCGACCAGACCTTCGGTCTGCCGGACCCGCCGTCGCTGACCATCCGCCAGGACGCGGGCGCGGTGCCCCCGTTCGACCCGAACAACAGCGACATGACCGGCTGGGCCGACGAGACCACGCTCGACGTCGAGTGGACGCACGTGTTCGCCCCCGGCGCCAAGATCCTCCTTGAGGAGACCCCGGTTTCCGAGACCGAGGGCGTCCAGGGCTTCCCGGAAATCGTCAAAGCCGAGAACTACGTGATCAACCACCACCTTGGTGACGTGATCTCGCAGAGCTTCGGCGCGACCGAGCAAACCTTCCCGAATGCTCAATCAATTCTCAACCTGCGCTCGGCGCTGAAGAACGCGGACGCGCACAACGTGACCGTGCTCGCCAGCTCCGGTGACGACGGCGCCACCGACGCCCAGGCCAACGGCTCCGACCTCTACACGATGCCGGTCAACAGTTGGCCATCGGCCGACCCGCTGGTCACCTCGATCGGCGGCACCATGCTCAACCTCGACGCCAGCGGCAACCGGCTCGCGCCGGACGTGGTCTGGAACGACCTCGACTCCGTCGGTGGCGGCGCTGGCGGTGGCGGCGTGTCCGCCGTGTTCCCGAGGCCCGCGTTCCAGAACGGTGACCGTCAGGTCGTCGGCAACCACCGTGGCACCCCGGACATCTCGCTGAGCGCGGCGGTCGACGGCGCGGTCATCCTGTACTTCTCGTTCGAGCCGAACAACGTCGGCTACCACCTCGTCGGTGGCACGAGCGAGGCGTCGCCGGAGTTCGCGGGCATCGTCGCCATGGCCGACCAGCTGGCCGGTCACTCGCTGGGCAACATCAACAACCGCCTGTACCTGCTGGCCCACCTGGGCAGCGCGGCAGGCATCGTCGACGTGACCTCGGGTAACAACACCTTCGGTCCGTTCACCAACAGCGACGGCACCACGCACACCGTCGTCGGCTACAACGCTGGCAAGGGCTACGACCTCGCCAGCGGCAACGGCACGGTCAACGCGCTGCGGTTCGTCCCGGCGCTGGCCTTCACGCCGAACTTCTGATCACTCGTCGATGGGGGTCGGTGCTCAGCCGGCCCCCATCGCGGTCAGCCTGCGCTGGAGGTCCTCCACCCACTCCGCTGGCGTGCGGTGGTCGGGCAGGTGGATACCTGCCTCGCTTCGACCGTGGGGTTGTCGTGGCCAGCTGCCCGGGGATGGGTCATGATCTGCCGTGGAGGTATGGATGGCGCGGCGAACGGCTCTGTTGCTCAAAGGGGTCAATGTCGGCGGCAAGAACAAGCTGCCGATGGCGGAGTTGCGGGCCGCGCTGTCCGGCGAGCCCGGCTGGGGCGAGGTCGAGACCTATTTGCAGAGCGGAAATGTCGTTGCCTGCGCCCCGAAGGGCGACGCGGCGAGCGCGCTGCACGAGCTGATCGCGGCGCGGTTCGGTTTGGACATCGAGGTGTTCGCGTGGTCCGGCAAGGAGATCGCGGATGTCGTCGCGGACAACCCGTTTCCGGGTAAGGCCGACGAACCCAAACTGCTGCATGTCGCGTTCCTCCAGTCTGCGCCGCCGAAGGACTGGTTCGCGACGGCCGGGCTGGTGCACGCCGGGGACGAGGTGGCGTTGGGGCGCAGGCACATCTACCTGTGCTACCGCGACAACTCGCGCGACTCGCCGTTGGCGAAGGTGATGCGCAACGCGAAGATCAGCTTCACCGCGCGCAACTGGACCACCGTGGTGAAGCTGGCGGAATTGACGAGCTGATCCGGCGACCGTGCGAGATCATGGCGTTATGGATACCCGTTCTCAGCAAGCGCGATCATTCGGTAGGCAGGCGTCGTCGTACGAGCGGCTGCGGCCGAACTATCCGATGGCTGCCATCGAGGCTTTCCTGCCGGAGCCGGGCAAATGCGTGGTGGACGTGGGGGCGGGCACCGGGAAACTGACCGGCGTGCTCATCGGCGCTGGTCACAGCGTGGTCGCGGTGGAGCCGGATCCGGACATGCGCGCGACGCTGGCCGAGGCACTGCCGGGCGTCGACGCGCGGGAGGGTACGGGGGAGGCGCTGCCGGTCGAGGACCACAGTGCCGACGCGATCTGTTACGGCCAGTCCTGGCACTGGGTCGAGCCGGAGGCGGCGCTGCCCGAGGCGCGGCGGGTGCTCACCAGGGACGGTGTGCTCGCGTTGATCTGGAACATGCCGGACACCCAGCACCCGTGGATCCACGACCTGCACGCGATCACCCGTCCCGGTCAGGACAGTCACATCGATCTGGAGGCGCTGCCGTTGGCCGGGTTCGCGCCGGGACAGCTGATGCGGACGCGGTGGCGGCAGCGGTTGAGCCCGAGCGAACTCGTGGAGTTGATCGGTACCTACAGCCGGATCGCGGTCAGCCCGCCCGAGCAGCGCGACGCGACGCTGGACGCGGTGCGGGAGCTGCTGGCGACCCATCCAGATTTGGCTGGTCGCGACGAGATCGAGATGCCCTATGTCTGCGTCGTCGTGGCCTATCGACCGGTTTGATTCAATAACCCGCATGGCCGAGTACGACAGCGCGCTCAAGGTCGAGCAGCGCTCCATCGATTTCATCCCGGAGACCGAGCGGCACGGGCGTCCTGCTGGCCTGTTCGCGATCTGGTTCGCGGCCAACATGCAGGTCACCACGATCGTCACCGGTGCCCTGGGCGTCCTGCTCGGACTGTCGCTGCCGTGGGCGGTGTTCGCGCTGGTCCTGGGCAACGTGATCGGCGCGGTGTTCATGGCGTTGCACTCCGCGCAGGGACCGAGGCTGGGCATCCCGCAGATGATCCAGAGCCGCGCCCAGTTCGGTTTCCACGGCGCGGTGCTGCCGCTGCTGCTGGTGATCGTGATGTACGTCGGCTTCTTCGCCACCAGCGCGGTGCTCGGCGGGCAGGCGCTGGCGGGCGCGACCGGGTTGAACGTGGATCTGTCGATCGTGATCGTCGCGCTGGTGTGCACGGTGCTGGCGGTCTTCGGCTACCGGCTGATCCACCGCGCGGACCGGTGGATCAGCCTGCTCAGCGCGCTGGGCTTCGTCTACCTGACCATCCGCCTGTTGCAGACCGCGCACCTTGGCACGCTGTGGCACGCGGGCAGCGCGTCGCCCGGCGTGTTTCTGCTGGTGGTGGCGGTCGCCGCGACCTGGCAGATCACCTACGCGCCCTACGTCGCCGACTACTCCCGCTACCTGCCCACGAACACCTCGATCGCGGCCTCCTTCTGGTGGACGTACGCGGGGTCGGTGCTCGGCACGGTCTGGATGATGCTGTTCGGCGCGGTCGCGGTGGCCTCGGCGGAGAAGGCGTTCGACGGCGGCTCCATTCAGTTCGTCACCAACCTCGCGCCAGGGTTCCAGGGGCTGTTCGCGGCGATCATCATCCTGGGCATCATCGCGATCAACGTGCTGAACCTGTACGGCTGCTTCATGTCGACCGCGACCACGTTGACCGCGCTGCGCAGGCACGGCATCGGTCAGCGCGCGCGGGTGGTCTACATCGTGGCGTCCGCCGCGGTGGCGACCGTGGTGGCCATTGCAGGGCAGGGGAACTTCCTGACCAACTACGAGAACTTCATCCTGTTCCTCGCCTACTTCCTCATCCCGTGGACCGCGATCAACCTGGTCGACTTCTACGCGGTCCGCAAGGAGCGCTACGACATCAAGGCGATCTTCGACCCGGACGGCGAATACGGGCGCGTCAACTGGCGCGCGCTCGGGCCGTACCTGATCTCGATCGGCATCGAGATCCCGTTCATGAGCACGACGTTCTACACCGGACCGATGGTGGCGCACGTCGGCGGCGCGGACATCTCCTGGATCATCGGCACGATCGTCGCAGGCGGCCTGTACTACCTGGGCATGCGCTACCCGGTCAGCCGAACGCCCTGACCAGCTCCGCGAGCGGCGGCAGGTCGGCGACGAAACCGAACTGGCCGGCCCGCATCTGCCGCGCACTGTCCATGAAGGACTTGACCGCGATGCGGGCGAGCCCGGCGCCGATGCTGACCCTGCGCACACCGATCTCGGCCAGTTGGTCGAGCGTGATGGTCGGGTCGGCGAAGCCCATCACCACGTTGACCGGCTTGCCCACCGAGGAGACGACGCTGCGCATGTCGGCGAGGGTGCGCAGGCCGGGCGCGTAGAGCACGTCGGCGCCCGCTTCCTCGAACGCCTGGAGGCGGCGGATCGTCTCGGCGAGGTCGGCGTAGCCGTGCAACAGGTTCTCGGCGCGGGCGGTGAGCAGCACGGGGACGGGCAGCGCATGCGCGGTCTCGACCGCGGCGCGTACCCGGTCGACGGCGAGACCGAACTCGTAGATCGGGTTGTCGTGGTCGCCGGTGTGGTCCTCGATGGACGCGCCGACCGCGCCGTGTTCGGCGGCGGCTTCGATCATCTTCGCGGCTTCGGCCGGTTCGTGCGCGAAACCGTTCTCCAGGTCCGCGTTGACCGGCAGCGGTGTCGCGTCGTTGACCTCGCGGCAGTTGTCCAGGATCTCCTGACGGGTGGCGCGGACGCGCCCCTGGACGATGGCGACGCCGAGGCTGGTGGTGGCGAGCGCCTTGAAGCCGAGACCGGTGAGCATCTTCGCGGTGCCCGCGTCCCACGGGTTCGGCAGCAGAAGAGGTTCATCCTGCTCGTGCAGGGCACGGAAGCGGGCGGCTCTGGTTGCCTGATCGGTGGTCACCGACTCAGTGTGCCCAGGTCAGATCCATGACACAAATGCATAGTTCTGCTGATGGTCCATCAGGAATACTTATGGAATGACCTTGGACGAGGTCGAGACGTTCGTGTGCATCGCCGAGGTCGGCGGGTTCACCGAGGCGTCCCGGCGACTGCACCGCACGCAGCCCGCGATCAGCAGGCGCATCCACGAACTGGAGGACAGCCTCGGTGCCGCGCTGTTCGAGCGGGTGGGCAGGCGGGTGATGCTGACCGACGCGGGCCGCGCGCTGTTGCCGTACGCGCGGGCGGCGCTGGCCGCGGTCCGGGACGGTGAACGTGCCGTGCGCGACCGGGCGGACGCGCCGCAAACGCTGCGCCTGGCGATCGTGGGCACCTTGGCGGATTCGCACATCGTGGACGCGCTGCGGGCGTTCACCCAGCGTTCCACCGAGGTCACCGTGGACCTGCGCACCGCGACCAGCGCCGAGGTGAGCGCGCTGGTGCGCGGCGGCGAAGCCGATCTCGGGTTGCGCTATCACGACGAACTCGACCCGAAGCTGGAGTCGATCCGGCTCGGTGACGAGAAGCTGTACGTGGTGGTGCCCGCCGGTCATTCGATCGGCGCGGGCGCACTGGCGGATCTGCGGCCGTTGCGGGCGGAGAAGTGGCTGGGATTCCCGGCTGAGCGCGGGCGGGCCGGCTCGTTTCGCGGGTTGCTCGAACAGCAACTGGCTTCGGCCGGGTTGCCGGATCCCGCAATCACCACTGTGGACAGTCTGACCGCGCAGAAACGGCTGATCGAGGCCGGTCTCGGCGTCGCGTTGATGCCGATCGCGAACATCAGGGAGGAACTGCGGATCGGCAGCCTGCGGGTGATCGACGTGACCGGCCTGGACGCACGCGTGCCGGTCGTCGCGGTGCGGCGGGCCGGTGGCTACCAGAGCCGGGTGGTGACCGAATTCCTTGCGGTGCTTTCCGATCACGCACCCGGGCTCGGGGCAGCGGAGCTCAGGCGCTGAGCAGCGGGCCCAGTTCGGCCGTGGTGAGCACGGTGGTCTGGCGCGGGAAGACCTTCTCGGTGAGGAACTCGTGCACGCCCGGGGTGGGATCGGCGCACGCGTCGGCCAGCACGATGATCCGGTAGTCGCGGTCGGCGCCGTCACGGACCGTGGAGAGCACGACGCCGCTGGTGCTCAGACCGGCCAGCAGCAGGGTGTCCACGTTCGCGGCGCGCAGCTGTTCGTGCAGGTCGGTGGTGGAGAAGGCGCCGACCCGGGTCTTGCGCACGATGATGTCGCCGTCCTGCGGCGCGATCCGCTCGTCGATCGCGGTGGCAGGCGAGTCCGCGTGCAGGAATTCGCGGCGTTCCGGGGTGACCATGGTGGAGAAGTGGCTGTTGGCCGGGATCGCGGCGATGTCGTCGTCGGTGAACGCGACGCGCACGTAGCCGACTCGGCCGCCTGCCTTGCGCACCAGGTCGGCGGCTTCGATGGTGCGGGCGAGCGCGTCCTCGGCGCCTGCGTC
This sequence comes from Pseudonocardiaceae bacterium, assembly GCA_036494465.1. Lineage (GTDB taxonomy): Bacteria > Actinomycetota > Actinomycetes > Mycobacteriales > Pseudonocardiaceae > CAJCJE01. The sequence goes on along the minus strand of DASXOJ010000231.1, from coordinate 8,186 downwards.
GGCGGCCATCGTGACGATGCCGTTCTGGTAGTCCATCACCAGCAACGCGGTGCGGGCGGGGTCGATGGTCTTCGTGTCAGTCATGATGTCCTTCGCGTTTACAGGTGGTCGGCGAGACGTTCCAGCAGCGGAGCCGCCGCGCGCAGCAGGTCCAGCTCGGCCGGGGTGAATCCGGCGGTCAGCGCGTCCGCGATCTGCCGGGCGCGCGTGTCCCGCTTGTGCAACTGCTGCTGGTGACCGGCTTCGGTCAGCGAGACGATGATCCGCCTGCCGTCGTGCGGATCGGCGCTGCGCTGGATGAGCCCCCTGCTCTCCAGGCCGGCCAGGATGTTGCCCATCGCCTGTGGGGTGATCTGGTCGGCCCTGGCGAGGTCGGCCGAGGTCGTCGAGCTGCCCCGTTCGAGCCGGGAGAGCGTGGCGCGTTCGGACATCGAGAGATCGCCCGGTGTCTTGAGCTGCTTCATTCTGCGCACGATCAGGCCGATACCGTTGATCAGTTCGGCCGCCAGTTCGTCCACTGTGGAACGTCGAGCCATGCGGTCAGCCTAGGCTAATCAATCAAAGTTGTCAACCTGGATTGTCAACCTGGCCTGATGAGTTCTACGGTGAGTGCATGATGACGTTCGGAATCCACACCATCCTGACCGACCAGATGATCCACCCCGCGACGCTCGGCCCCGCGCTGGAGGAACGCGGTTTCGGCGCGCTGTTCCTGGCCGAACACAGCCACATCCCGGTGCACACCGGCACCGAATACGCGGCCACCGGCGGTGGCGTGCCGCCGATCTACCAGCGGGTGCTCGACCCGTTCGTCGCCCTCGGCGTGGTCGCCCCGGTGACCGAGAAGCTGTTACTGGGCACCGGAACCAGCCTGCCGATGCAGCGTGACCCGATCCAGACCGCGAAAGCGGTCGCCACCCTGGACTTCCTGTCCGGTGGGCGGATGGTGTTCGGAGTCGGTGCGGGCTGGGTCGAGGAGGAGATGCGCAACCACGGCACCAACCCGCGCACCAGGGGAGCGCTGCTGGACGAGCGGCTGGCCGCGATGATCGAGATCTGGACCAACGACGAGGCCGAATACCACGGCAGCTACGTCGATTTCGACCTGATCTTCTCCTGGCCCAAGCCGGTGCGCAAGCCGCACCCGCCGATCTACGTCGGCGGGGACAGCACCCGCGCGCTCGCCCGCGCCACCCGCTTCGGCGGCTGGATGCCCCGTGCCGCAACAGATCCGGCGCAGGTCGCCGCCCAGGTGGCGCGGGCCGGATCGGACCTCCCGGTGATCGCCAACGGGGTCCGGCCCGAGCCTGCACTTGTCGCCGCCTATCGGGAAGCGGGCGCGGGTGGCATCAACTTCCACCTGCCCGCGCTGCGCACCGACGACGCCCTGCGCAAGCTCGACGAATTCGCCGCGCTGCTCAGCTCGTGAGGTCCAGCGCCGCGCGGATGATGCTGTCCGCGTCGAGGTGGTGGTAGCGGTAGACGTCCTCCAGCGAGCCGGACTGACCGAACCCGGTGACGCCCAGCGCGGTCGTGGCAACCCGGTTGACGGTGGCCAGGAACGTGAGCGTGTGCGGGTGTCCATCCAGGACGGTGACCAGCGGCGTCGCGCGTTCGGCGGGGAAGACCTGGTCGAGGATCCAGGATTCCGCCGTGTCGTGGCCCTGCCGGGCGCGCACCGCGCGGTAGAGCAGGTCTGGGCTGGTCACGCAGACCACGTCGGCCGCGATGCCGACCTGCGCCAGACGTTCCGCCGCGGCAAGGGCTTCCGGCACGACCGCGCCCATCGCCGCGATGGTCACCTGCGGCTTTTCCGTGCGGCGCAACAGGTACGCGCCCGCGACCACCTGACGGCGGCGCCGTTCGCGCGCGGCCGGATCGGTCGGCACGTCGGCGAGGGCCTGTTCGGCCGGACGGGTGGACAGGCGCAGATAGGCCGAGCTGCCGTCGGGTTTGCCGAGCTGGGCCAGACACGCCAGCAGCGACCATTCGGTGTCGATCGCGAAGGCCGGTTCGTAGCTGACGCAACCCGGTTGCTCCAGGCCGATCGACGGCGTCTTGATCGACTGGTGCGCGCCGCCCTCCGGTGCCAGTGACACGCCGGACGGCGTGCCGACCAGGATCGACTGGCCGCCCGCGTAGATCCCGTAGGACCATGGCTCCAGCGCGCGCTCGACGAACGGGTCGTAGAGCACGCCGATCGGCAACAGCGGCTCGCCCCACCGGCTCCAGGTCGCGCCGAGTTCGCCGAGCAGGCTCACCATGTTGACCTCGGCGATGCCGAGCTCGATGTGCTGCCCGGTCGGTTTTTCCCGCCAGTGCAGGATGGTTTCGGCGTCGTCGGCGAACCAGTCGCGGCGCTCGCCCGCCGACCACACACCGACCTTGTTCACCCAGCCGCCCAGGTTGGTCGATGAGCTCACGTCCGGGCTGACCGTGACCACGCGGCGGGCCGCGTCCGGCGCCTGCCTGGTCAGGTCGAGCAGCACCCTGCCGAGCGCGGCCTGGGTGGTGGCGACGCCGGTCGGCGTGCGGCCGATGTCGGTCGGTATCGCGGGTGGCGCCTGGGCGGCGACGGGTTCCCGGCGCAGTCGGGTCGCGGTGTCCGCGCAGAGCGCGTGCGCGGCGCTGTCGGCAGGGAAGTTCTGCCACGGTTGATCGGGATTCGTGCCGACGCGCGCGGCGAGCTCGTGCAACTGCTCGTCGGACAGCAGCGCCGAGTGGTTCTGCGGATGGCCCTTGGTGGCCAGGCCGTAGCCCTTCACGGTGTAGGCGAAGATCACCGTGGGGCGGGTGTCGTCGATCTCGGTGAATGCCTGGTCCAACGCGGCCAGGTCGTGGCCGCCCATGTTGGCGACCGCGTCCACCAGCGTCGCATCGTCCAAACCGGACACCAGATCGGCGATGCTGCTCGCGTCCGGACCGTCGCCGGGCAGGCGGCGGCGCAGTTCGGCGGCGTCGCAGCGCAACAGGCGCTGGTACTCGGGATTGGTCATCGCGTCGATGCGCTGCCGGAGGTTTTCGCCACCGGGCCGGCCGAAGATGTCCTGCAACAGGTGCCCGTACTTGAGCGTGATCACCTGCCAGCCCGCCGCAGCGAACATGCCGCGCAGCCGGTCGGCAGCGATGTTGGGTACGACGCGATCCAGCGACTGCCGGTTCAGGTCGACCAGCCAGACGATCTCGCCGAGTTCGCCGACCGCCGGGTCGAGCACCGCTTCCCAGACGGCGCCCTCGTCCAGTTCGGCGTCGCCCACCAGCGAGTACTGGCGGCCGGTGCCCGCTGTGCTGTTGAGACTGGCTACGTACCGGCGGGACAGCGCGCCCCAGATCGGTGCGGTCGCGCCGATACCGACCGAACCGGTCGAATAGTCGACGGGATCGGGGTCCTTGATCCGGCTCGGGTAGCTCTGCAAACCGCCGAAATCGCGCAACCGGGTCAGGTAGGCGGGGTCGAGCTCGCCGAGCAGGTAGTTGATCGCGTGCAGCACCGGCGACGCGTGCGGCTTGACCGAAACCCGGTCCTGCGGACGTAGATGCCGAAACCACAACGCGGTCATGACCGACACCATCGAGGCGGACGACGCCTGGTGCCCACCGACCTTCAAGCCGGACGGATTGACTCGCACCCGGTTCGCGTGATGGATGATCGCGGTGGAGAGCCACAGGACCCGTTCCTCGACCTCCCGCAGCACCTCGAACTCGTTGCCGGTCTGCTGGAGTGTGGTGGTCGAGCTGTTCATCATGGTTCAAAAGTGATACACAAACTGGGCGTCTGCACAAGTTGATGGTACGTGGTTGCGCACAATGCATCATCTGGATCGATGGTGTGCCGGGAAGGGATGCACAGAATGCCCAACGGGGACCGCGCCGACGCGACCGACGCCCGCATCCTGCTCCACCTCGCAGGCCAACCGCGCGCCACCACCATGGCACTGGCCGACGAGGTCGGCATCGCCCGCAACACCGCGCACAGCCGGCTGGCCCGGCTCGAACACAACGGCACCCTCGGCTCGTTCGAGCGCCGAGTCAGCCCTGAGTCGCTCGGGTATCCGTTGACCGCGTTCGTCACCGCCCAGGTCACCCAGCGCGAACTCGCCGAGGTCGCCGCCGCGCTCGACGCGATCCCGGAAGTCCTTGAGGTGCACGGCATCTCCGGTTCGTTCGACTTGCTGATTCACGTCGTCGCCGAGGACGCGGATGACCTCTACCGGATCGCGGGACAGATTCTGGCCATTCCGGGCATCGAACGCACCAACACCGCGCTGGCCATGCGCCAACTCGTCGACTACCGCATCACACCTCTGCTGCGCCGCGTCGCGGGCGACTAGCGTGCTGTGAGCAAACGTTTTCACGAACGCGGAGGAGTGCTCGATGTCCTACCTTCCCGATCCGGCTCGGTACGACGGCGGCATGCGCTACCGGCGCAGCGGCCGGTCCGGGCTCGACCTGCCGCTGTTGTCGCTGGGGATGTGGCACAACTTCGGCGACGACCGTCCCTTCGAGACCCAGCGGGCGATCGCGTTGCGCGCGTTCGACGCGGGCATCACCCATTTCGATCTGGCGAACAACTACGGCCCGCCGTATGGCTCGGCGGAGATCAACGCGGGGCGGCTGTTCAACGGTGACCTGAAGCCCTACCGCGACGAGTTGATCGTTTCGACCAAGGCGGGCTGGGACATGTGGCCAGGGCCGTATGGTCAGGGCGGCGGGTCGCGCAAGTACGTGCTGGCGTCGCTGGACCAGTCGCTTGGCAGGCTCGGTCTGGACCAGGTGGACATCTTCTACTCGCACCGCTACGACCCGACGACGCCGCTGGAAGAGACCGCGACCGCGCTGGACACGGCGGTGCGCCAGGGCAAGGCGCTCTACGTCGGCATTTCCTCCTACACGGCGGAGAACGCGCGGATCATGGCGCGGCTGCTGCGCGAGCTGGGCACGCCGCTGCTGATCCACCAGCCGTCCTATTCGATGCTCAACCGCTGGATCGAGACCGACGGACTGCTCGACGCCGCAGCCGACGAGGGGTTCGGCGTCATCGGGTTCACCGCGCTGGCGCAGGGCCTGTTGACCGGCCGCTACCTCGACGGCATCCCGGCGGATTCCCGTGCGGCGCAGGACAAGTCGTTCGATACGGACTGGCTGACCGACGATTTGCTGGACCGGTTGCGCAAGCTCAACGCGATCGCGGAGCGTCGCGGGCAGACGCTGGCGCAGCTCGCGCTGGTGTGGGCGTTGCGGGATGAGCGGGTCACCTCGCTGGTGATCGGCGCGTCGTCGGTCGCACAGCTGGACCAGAACGTGGCCGCGCTGGACAACCTGGAGCTCTCGGCCGAGGAACTGGCGGAGATCGACGACCTGGTCACCGGTCAGGCCAACGTCGACCTGTGGCGGGACGCCCGGCTGGGCACGCTCTAGCTCCGCGCGCTGCGCCACGCCCTCGGGGAATCGCCGTAGGCGCGGGCGAACGCGCGGCTGAACGCGGCTTCGGAGGCGTAGCCGACGCGCGCGGCGATCCGGTTGATGGGTTCGGTGGAGGACAGCAGCAGGTTGGCGGCGCGGTCGAGGCGCTGGCGGAGCACATAAGCGCCCGGTGATTCGCCGACCAGCGCGGCGAAACGGGCGGCGAACGCCGAGCGGGACAGCGTGGCGATGCGGGCGAGTTCGTCGACCGGCCAGTCGCGTTCGGGGGCCTGGTGGATCGCGGTGAGCACTGGACCGAGTCCGGGGTCCATCGCCGCGGTCAGCCAGCCCGCGTTCGCCTGCCTGCCGTTCGCCGCCCACGCGCGCAGGCCGTGGATGAACAACAGGTCGAGCAGTCGCGAGATCATCACCCGCGAGCCCGGTTTCGGCTCGGTGACCTCGGTCAGCATCAGGTCGAGGCTCATCGGCAGCCAGTTGCCACCCTCGGTGCCCGCGCGGATGACCACCGCGGCGGGCAGCACCGCGAGCAGCGGGTCCGCGACCAGCGGATCCACCAGGAATTCGCCGGTCACCCAGCTCGCGTCGCCGATCGCGCGGACCGTGTGCCGGTCACCCTTGGCGACCAATATGAAATCGCTGCCTGCCAATTCGATTTCCTCGCCCGACGCGAACTCCACACATGTACCGCCGCGTTCGACGATGTGCAGCAGACGAACTCCGGGTGGGTATTCCCGGCAGTCGCCGTCGGCTTCCGCGCAGCGCGCGACTTCGCCGCCGCGCAGGTGAATCGACTGTAAGATATCCGATAGCGCGTCGTTTTTGCCGTATTCGAAACGGATAACCGCTTCCGGCGTCCCGGCAAAGTTGTTCGGCTGTTCCGGCATGGTTTCTTGCTCCACTGTCTTCGTAGGCTCCCTGTGCAGTATGCGAGCGCGTGCTCCCCGATCAAGGAGGAATCCTCATGTCCGCGAAGCCCACGGTGTTACTCGTGCACGGTTTCTGGGGCGATGCCACCCATTGGGCGAAGGTCATCGTCGAGTTGAACCAGCGCGGTTACGACTCGATCAAGGCGGTCGAGCTTCCGCTGACGTCCCTCGCTGCCGACGCCACCCGGCTCCAGCAGATGATCAAGCAGGTGGACGGCCCGGTCCTGCTCGTCGGTCACTCCTACGGTGGTTCGGTGCTCAGCGAGGCAGGCAACCTGCCCAACGTGGTCGGTCTGGTGTTCGTCAGCGCGTTCGCGCCGGACACGGGGGAGAGCCTGGCCACCATCGGCGAGCGGGGCGAGGCATCGGGCGGCGCGAACGTCTACCCGGACTCGGACGGCTTCCTGTGGCTGAAGGAGGACAAGTTCCAGGAGAGCTTCTGCCAGGACGTCGACGATGACGAGGCCCTGGTCATGGCGGTGACCCAGAAGGCGGCGGTCGGCTCGGTGTACGTCGATGGGGTGACGGTCCAGCCTGCCTGGAAGAGCAAGCCGACCTGGTACCTGGTTGCTACGCAGGACCGGATGCTCGCGCCGGAGGTGCAGCGCTGGCTGGCCGAGCGGATGGGCACGCGCAAGACGGTGGAGGTCGACGCCAGCCATGTGTCCATGGCCTCCCAGCCCAAGGTGGTCGTGGACCTGATCGACACCGCGGTCCTCGATCTCGGCCTGTAGCGCACGTCACACCGCTGAACGAGAACCCGGTCGGGCACCGCGTCCGACCGGGTTGGCATGAGGGTTGTCACGAAGCTGTGTGTGAGTGCGGTGCTGGTCGCGGCGGCGATCACCGCGTTGCCCGCGAGCGCGTCGAGCGCCGGGTTGGTCTGGACGCCGTGCCGGACGACGATCAAGGGCTGGTATCCGGACGACGAGAAGTCCGAGTGCACGACGGTGCCGGTACCGCAGGACTACGCGAATCCGGGCGGGCCGAAGATTTCCCTTGCGGTGAGCCGGATCCGGACGAGTTCGGCCTCGGATCGGCGCGGGGTGCTGCTGATCAACCCGGGCGGCCCGGGCAATTCCGGCCTGGACATGCCCTATCAGCTGAGCCGGACCCCGGTGGCGCCGATCGGCGCGGACTATGACCTGATCGGGTTCGATCCGCGCGGGGTCGCGTTCAGCGACGGCCAGGAGTGCGACGACAGCCCCGCGGACGGACCTGACCCGGACCCGACGGCGAGCGCGGCGGTCCAGTTCCGGCAGGGCTATGCGAAGTCGGCGCGGGAGAACGCGCGGTGCACCGGGTACGACCCGGATTTCATCGCGAACCTGTCCACGGACGTGGTCGCGCGGGACATGGACCAGATCAGGCTTGCGCTCGGCGAGCAGAAGATCAGCTACTACGGCATGTCCTGGGGCACCGCGCTCGGCGCGGTCTACCGCAGCCGCTACGACGACCACGTCGACAGGATGCTGCTGGACTCGGTGATGCCGCCCGATTTCAGCCTGCGCACGATGAACGATGGCGAGGTCGCGGCCAGTCAGCAGGAGTTCGACCGCTTCGCGGGATGGGTCGCGGCGCGCGACGCGCAGTACCACCTGGGCACCACCGCGCAGGACGTCACGAACGTGGTGAGTGGGCTCTACCGTGATCTCGCGGCGCGGCCGCGCATGTTCGGGGATGTCACGTTCGGCGGCGGCAATCTCGCGCTGATCATCAACTACGCACAGAGCCGCTGGCCGGACATGGCCGCGAGCGTCCAGGCGTTGCGGGATGGCACGCCTCCGCCGCTGCTGGGCACCGACGCCGACAACAGCGGTGGTTTCGGGCTGACCC
>DASXOJ010000230.1:0-30220 GCA_036494465.1 Pseudonocardiaceae bacterium | reverse complement strand
ACCGTCGACCACCGACGCCGACCGCGACCGGATCATCGGCGCGGGCAGCGGCGAACGCGTGCACGCCATCGAATACGAGTGGCTCGACGCGATGCGCACGGCGCGCCTGTTCGCTTATCGGCTCCCCGCCGAACTGTTCCGCCCGTTCGGCGAACCACCCAACGCACACGTCGCCACCGACCCCGTCGAGCCGCTCGCCCCCGCCGAACCCGTCGGCGACCTGTTCTCGTTGCACGAACACGCAGGCATCCAACTCCGCGTGCTCACCGACCTCGCGGCGTTCTGGCAACCCGTCATCACCAGCACTCTCGGCTTCAGCGGCATCCGCCTGCGCAACGCGCGGTCGAGCCGACCGGGTGAGTCCGGGCCGCCAAGTCGCGCAGCCCAGGCAGACTCGCTTGCTGTGGATGGTGGCGCAGATCGGTAACCAGACGGCGATGACCAACCTTTCGGGTTGGATGTGACCAGGCCGGATGGAGGTGCGCTTCGATCAGCAGGACACCCGGACCGCGCACGCGGTGACCGACGTGACCGACATCGACTTCCACCACACCAACGCGGACAAGGTCGCTGGCTCACCGACCTTCACCTTGAACGACGTGGACACGTTCATGGTGAGCACAAGCCGCCCGGTCCCCGACACCCGTCTCGATCACGTGGATCACGACGAGTTGTAGGGACCGGGCGGCATCCCCTGCGAAGGGTCAGTTGCCGAGGAGGTCGTTCAGGTCATCGGCGTGTTCTTCCTCCTCGGCCAGGATGGTTTCCATCATCCGGCGCGTCGTCGGGTCGCTGTCGCCGATCCAGCGGATGATCTCTCCGTAGGTGGCGATGGCGATCCGCTCGGCGATCAGGTTCTCGGTGAGCATCTGGCGCAGGTCGGTGGCAGGCGCGGTCACGTACTCGGTGTGCGAGCGCTTGACCAGCGTGCCCGGGTCGAAATCCGGTTCGCCGCCGAGCTGGCTGATCCGTTCCGCGGCCATCATGCCGTGGTTCATCTCCTGCGTGGCATGCTCGCGGAACTCGGCGGCGACCTGGGCACGATCCATGCCGGTCGCGGTGATGGCGTGCTGGGAGTACCGCAGGAAGCACACGATCTCACTGGCCACGACCTCGTTGAGCACCTCGATCAGCCGCAGCCGGGACGCGTGGTCGTCGGCGATCACCGGGCCTGCGGCCATGTACTTCCTGGCCTCGTCCCGGATCTTGTTCAGATCGATCTCGAACGTCGTGTCCATTGTTGGCTACTCCGGTGATATCGGGTCGATCGGTTCCGGTGCGGACGGTGGCTCGTGCGGTGGCGGCACGGCGGGTGCCGGGGTCGGCATGAGCGGTTCGTCCGGCTCGGTGGGAATCGGCCGTTCCGGCGCGGGTGCGGTCATGATGTCGGGTCCTCCCTCCGATGCACCCTGACGTTTCAGTCGCGGCGCAGGGCGTTCTTGACCTTGTCCATGGCGTCCTTGACGCCTTCCTTGGCGTCGTTGACGGCGTTCTTCACGCTTGCCTTGGCTTGGTCGTTGCGGCCCTGCTGGGCGAGGTTCTCGTCGCCGGTCACGTTGCCTGCGGCTTCCTTGGCCTTGCCACCGAGGTCCTCGGTCTTGTTGTTGATCTTGTCTTCCATAGCCACTATTTCTTTCCTCCCTCTTCTCGGACACCGGCTTCGATACGGTCGCCAATGCCCTTGTCGATGTTGCGCCAGTACTCGAAGGCGCGTTGCAGCACTGGCACGCTGACCCGGTTGAGCAGATGGCCGACCACGTTGTCCACCAGTCGGTCCCGGGCCGCATCGTCCATCACCTGGCGGACCAGCGTGCCGGGCTGGCCCCAGTCGTCGTCCTCGGCGTGCGAGACGTACGCGGCATGCACGAGGTCGCCGTCGGCGTGCCACCCGGCGGGCTCGCCGTAGCGGGCGGCGTCGGCGGCCGGACCGCCCTTGGAGTTGGGCGCGTAGACCGGATCGGACACCTTGGTGTAGCGCATGGCGCCGTCCTTGCTGTAGCTGTGCACCGGCGAGATCGGCGCGTTGACCGGCAGTTGCCGGTAGTTCGGGCCGATCCGGTAGCGGTGCGCGTCCGCGTAGGAGAACAGCCTGGCCAGCAGCATCCGGTCCGGGCTCGGTCCGATGCCGGGCACCAGGTTGTTGGGCTCGAACGCGGCCTGCTCGATCTCGGCGTGGTGGTCGGTCGGGTTGCGGTTCAACGTCATCTTGCCGACCTCGACCAGCGGGTAGTCGCCGTGCGGCCACACCTTGGTCAGGTCGAACGGGTTGAACCGGTAGTTCTCGGCGTCGTCGAACGGCATGATCTGCGCGTACATCGTCCAACTGGGATGGTCGCCGCGCTCGATCGACTCGAACAGGTCGCGGGTGTGGTAGTCGGTGTCCTTCGACGCCATCGCGTCCGCGTCGGCCTGGGTGAGGTATTCGATGCCCTGGTCGGTGTGGAAGTGGTACTTCACCCAGAACCGGGCACCGGCCTCGTTGACCCACATGTAGGTGTGCGAGCTGTACCCGTTCATGTGCCGCCAGGTGCGCGGGATACCCCGGTCGCCCATCAGCCAGGTGACCTGGTGCGCCGATTCCGGCGAGAGCGTCCAGAAGTCCCACTGCATGTCGTGGTCGCGCAGGTTGTTGTCGGCACGGCGTTTCTGTGACCGGATGAAGTGCTGGAACTTCATCGGGTCCTTTACGAAGAACACCGGCGTGTCGTTGCCGACCATGTCGTAGTTGCCCTGCGACGTGTAGAACTTCACCGCGAACCCACGCGGGTCGCGCCAGGTGTCGGGACTGCCGCGTTCACCGGCCACTGTGGAGAATCGGGCGACGAGATCCGTGCCGATGTTCGGCTGGAAGACGGCGGCCCTGGTGTAGGCGCTGACATCGCCGGTCACCTCGAACCGGCCGAACGCGCCGCTGCCCTTGGCATGCGGCTGCCGTTCCGGCACCCGTTCCCGGTTGAACTGGGCCATCTGCTCGATCAGATAGTGATCCTGCAACAGGATCGGACCATCCGGGCCGACGGTCAGCGAGTGTTCGTCGCTCTCCACCGGGATTCCGGCATCGGTCGTGGTGAACGGGGATTTCTCCACGGTCACGGTGTTCCACCTGCCCTTCTGGTTCGTGGGTACCCGCAAAACCGGCTGCTACACCGTGGCGGGTTCACTCGATCAGTTCGGCCATGGCGGCGTTCGCGACCAGGATGCCCATCTTTCCGCCGGTCACATGGCCATCTTCCAGTTCGTCCGCTGCCGAACCGATGCACGTCAACACGATCGAGAGTCCCCCGGTCGGGTCGGCGTCGACCAGCATGCCGAGCGCGTTCTCCACCGGCCGGACCTCGCGGGCGAACCGGGCCAGCATGTTCCTGGCGACGCGCAGCGCCAGCGGTTCGTCCTCGTCCAGGTCGTGCAACTCCAGCGCGAGCGAGCCGAGTGCACCGGCCAGGACGTCCAGCGCGGAAGACGGGTCCTCCGGTCCGCCGCGCGAATCCGGGTCCATGATCAGTGTCGGATCGACCAGCGTCAGCTCGGCGTCCGGTCGCACGATCGGCACCCAGATCGCATCGGTGTCCGGATCGGACACTCCGACGCCGGCCACGACACCGGTGCGGAACTCGCCGTGTTCCCCCTCGGAGGTGTCCAAATAGGTCACCACGGTGCCCGCGTCGCCGCGTGGCGTGTCGCTCATGTCATCCTCCTCCCCGGGCCGCCTTGACGATCGCGGCCGTATCGATACCGGCTGCGGCCAGGAGTTCCTCCGGCGTGCCGGATGTGGGCATGCCGCGCACCGCGAGACTGTGCACCGGCGCGGGGTGACTGGCCAGGGCCGCGCGCACCGCGTCGCCGAGGCCGCCTTCCGGCCAGTGGTCCTCGACGGTGATGATGGCGCCGGTGTCGTCGGCGGCGGAGCGCAGCGCCTCGGCGTCGATCGGTTTGATCGAGTAACAGTCCAGCACACGTGCGCGGACGCCCTCGTCGGCGAGGATGTCGGATGCCTTTTCGGCTTCGCCGACGGTGATGCCGCACGCGACGATCGTCATGGTGTCCGCTTCGGACAGTCGGATGACGCGGCTGCCGCCGATCCGGACGTCCTCGTCGGGCGTGGTGCGCACTTCGGTCTTGGCGCGCAACGCGCGCAGGTAGGAGATGCCGTGCCGGTCCGCCATCTCCGCGACCAGGCGCGCGGTCTGGTTGGCGTCCGACGGGTGCAGCACCACGCTGCCGTGCACCGCGCGGAACGCGGCCATGTCCTCCAACGCCATCTGCGACGGTCCGTCGGCGCCGATCGACACCCCCGCGTGCGAGCCGACCAGGCGCAGGTTCGCGCGCGAGATCGCGGCCATCCTGATGAAGTCGTAGGCGCGGGAGAAGAACGCGGCGAACGTGGAAACGAACGGCGTCCAGTCCCTGGCCTGCAACCCGACCGCCGCCGCGACCATCTGCTGTTCGGCGATGTACATCTCGAAGTAACGGTCCGGGTGCGCCTTGGCGAACAGTTCGCTGTAGGTGGAGTTGGACACCTCGCCGTCCAGCGCGACCACATCCGGCCGGGTAGCGCCGAGCGCGGCGAGCGTGTCGCCGTAGGCGCGCCGGGTGGCGACTTCCTCGCCCACCTGCCAGGTCGGCAGCACGGCTGCGGTGGCCAGGAACGATTTGCGCTCGGTCGCGGTGTCCGGGTGGGCGACCGCGACGGTCAGATCGCGTTCACCGCCGAGTTCGGCGATGGCGGCCTCGGGATCGTCCAGCGGCTTGCCGTGTTTGCCGGGCTGGTCTTCCACGGCCCGAACCCCTTTGCCCTTCTTGGTTTTCGCGAACACCGCGGTCGGTTTTCCGGTGGTGGACTCGGCTTCGGCGTAGGCGGCTTCGATCGCCTCGACATCGTGCCCGTCGATGGCGATCGCGTGCCAGCCGAACGCGCGAGCGCGCGCCACATAGGTGTCCACATCCCAGCCGAGCATGGTTTCGGTGGTCTGCCCCAACCGGTTCACGTCGACGATCGCGGTCAGGTTGTCCAGACCGAAGTGCGCGGCGTGCTCGAAGGCTTCCCAGATCGAGCCTTCGGCCATTTCGGAATCGCCGCACAGCACCCAGACCCGGTACGGCAACCGGTCCAGGTTCTTTCCTGCCAACGCGATACCCACGCCGACCGGCAGGCCTTGACCGAGTGAGCCGGTGGCCACGTCGGTGGGCGGGATCCTCGGGGTGGGGTGGCCCTCCAGGCGGCTGCCGTGTTGCCGGTAGGTGCGGAACTCGGCTTCGGTGATCGCACCCGCCGCCTTGAGCATGCTGTAGTACAGCGGCGACGCGTGCCCCTTGGAGAAGATCAGGTGATCGTTGTGCGCGTCGTGCGGGTGTTCGTAGTCGAGACGAAGGTGGCCGTCGAGCAGGACCGCCATCAGATCGGCACCGGACATCGATGACGTCGGGTGACCCGATCCGGCCAGCGAGCTGACTCGTACCGAGTCCACTCGCAACTGCTGGCCCAGCTCACGCCGAAAGCCATTGTCCGCCATGATGCTCCTCCCGTTGGAAACGGCACTCCTTCACGCTTACCCACGGGGGTCGCCGTCATACCGGGATCGGCCTCAGGCGTCGTCGGGCAGAAATGCCTCGCGGAGCTGGGCGACGCTGTGCGTGAGCAGCCGGGAAACGTGCACCTGGGAGATGCCCATGCGCCTGGCGATCTGGCTCTGCGTCAGCTCGTCCTCGAACCGCAGTTTGACGATGTCCTGCTCGCGTTCGGGCAGTTCGGCCAGTGCGGTGTGCAGCGTCTCGTGGTTGTCGATCTTGTCGACGCCCGATTCGACCTTGCCAACGGGATAGTCGTCCTGCGCCGCGCCCGGTGTGTCCAGGCTGTCGGCCTGGTACGCCATGCCTGCCCGCAAACCTTCGTACACCGCTTCCAGCGAAACGCCGATCCGGTCCGCGATCTGCTGGGGCCGTGGCGAAGCGCCGAGTTCGGTGTTGAGCTCACCGATCGCGCGGAAGACCGCGCGGTTGAGTTCCTTGAGCCTGCGGGGAACCGCGACCATCCAGGTGGCGTCCCGGAAGTACCTGCGGACCTCACCCATGATGGTGGGCACCGCGAAGGAGACGAAGTCACTGCCGCGCTGCGGATCGAACCGGTCCACCGCGGCGACGAGGCCCACCCTGGCGACTTGGCGAAGGTCCTCCATGGACTGTCCGCGACGCTGGTACTTCAACGCGATGTGCTCAGCCAGCGGCAGGTGACCGGACACCAGATCGTCGCGGATGCGGCGGCGTTCGACGCCAGGCAACGACTCGTCCGCGAGCCGACCGAACAGTGGCAGCAGATGCTGGTAGTCGGTGTCGTGACGATTTTTCTGAACTGGCAATGTGATCAACCCCGGAGTTGGGTATCTCGGCTGCGTGATCAACCGTGCCGTACTCAACCCACTGTAGGCGCGACTGTTGATACCGACAAACGCACTGGTCATACACTCAGCGTGACGCTGCTTCGTGGAACGCGGCGTGCGGGTGTTCACGCGAACCGAGGCTGACCACGTCGTGCCGGAACGGCATGCCGATCAGCCAGTCGGCGGCAATGCGCAGCCTGCGGTTCCAGGTGGGTATCTGGCTCAGGTAGTAGGCGCGTCGCACCGTCCACGCGAGCACGCCACGCACCTTGAGGCCGAGCAACTCACCGACTGCCTTGTGCCGCCCCAAAGTGACGAACTCGCCCCGGCTGCGGTACCGGAACGGGTGAGTCGGTGCTTCACGCAGCGTGGCAACGATGTTGTCGGCCATGGTGGTGGCCTCACGCACCGCGTACTGCGCACTCGGCGGGCACAACCCGCCCTTCACGGTGTCCGGCACCGCCGCACAGTCGCCCGCCGACCACACGTATTCGACATCGGTGACGCGCAGCCGGTTGTCGACCGTGAGCCTGCCCTTCTCGTCGGTGGGCAGACCGGCGTCGGCGACGACCGGGTTGGCGCGCGTACCGGTCACCCACACGAGGGTGTCGGTGGGGATCTCGGTGCCGTCCGACAGTTTCGCGACACCGTCCTCGATCGCGTCGACCCGGGTCTTCAGGCGCACGTTGATACCGCGGTGTTCCAGTTCGTGCTGGGCGTGCGTGCTCAGGCTCGGCGGCACGGTGCCCAGGATCCGGTCCATCGCCTCGACCAGCACCCACCGCGTCTGTTCGGCGCGCACTCCCGGATACCCGCGCAGCACGCTCGTGGCCATGTCCTGCGCCTCGGCGAGCGCTTCAACGCCGGTGTAGCCGCCGCCGACGAACACGAAGGTCAACGCGCGCGCCCGGACCGCCGGGTCGGTGGCCGCTGAGGCGAGTTCCAGTTGGCGCAGCACATGATCGCGCAGGTACATGGCTTCGGCGACCGAGTTGAACCCGATGCCGTGCTCGGCGAGTCCCGGCACTGGCAGCAGCCGGGCGGTGGCGCCCACACCGACCACCAGGTGGTCATATGGCAGACGCTGCCGTTCGCCGTCATAGACCTCGACGGTCGCGGTGCGCGCGTCCGTGTCGACCTCGGTCAGCGAGCCCGCGATCAGCCGGGTGCGGCGCAACGCGGCACGCAATGGCACCAGCGCGTGCCGGGGCTCCAGCGTGCCCGAGGTGACCTCGGCGAGCAGCGGCCGGTAGACCATGAAGTTCTCCGGGTCGACCAGCGTCAGCTCGGCCTCTTCCGAGCCCAGTTCGCGTTCCAGCCGCAGCGCCGTGTACAGGCCGACGTAACCGCCGCCGATCAGCAGGATCCGCTTCACCGGTTCCTCCCTTCGCTAGTGCGCCGGAACGAGTCGCCGTTGAGGGCCCGCGCCGCCATCCACATCACCAGCACCAGGCCGAGCGCGGACAGCGCGCCGTGCAGGATCGAGTCGGCGCCGTCGCTGAAGGAGTTCACGTTCCCGGCGGAGATGATGAAGACGAACAGGTAACCCACGGTTTGCAGACCCGCGAACGTCAGACCCAGCCTCCGGTCGGCGGTCGCGACGACCGCCAGCGCCCCGGTGCCGAGGATGACCAGCGCGTGGATCATGGTGAACCGCATGCCGAGCACGGCCGCGCCGTCCGGTGCGGTGCCGTGGTAGCCAGCGGCGGCGATCACCGCCCAGATGCCCAGCGCGACAAGGAGAATTCCTTCGGCGAGCAGGACCGGGCGGGCTTGCCGGAACCGGGGCGGATCCGGATCGACCGCGACCACGCCAGGTACCGGACTCGCGGTCGCGGTCGCGCGCATGGCTTCGCTGCGTGTCATCGATATCAACCTCCTGCGGATTCGCCTACCCGCAGGACGCGGCGCGGATACCTCGATCAGGGCGCGAGCATCACGGCCTCCAGCAACTCAGGTGGGATCGCCAGCGCGTCCACCAGGGTGGCCGCGTGCGGGCGCAGCGCAGCGCACAGTTCGTTGACCGCGCTGGTCACGACCTTGCCGCGCGCGGAGGTCAGCCGGTCGTGGCCGAGGAACCATGCCAGGTCCTGTTCGATCGTGCTCAACACGTACAGGTCGCACACGCGATCGAGCAGGAACGTGGCCTGCTCGTCGCGGCACCGGTCGATCGCGGCCACGAACGCCTCCAGCACCACCCGGTCGACGTGCACCCTGCCCGCGCGCAGCACATGGTCCTGCGCGTTGTTGAACACCTCGAACGCCTCATCCGGCGAGGCACCGGACGCGCGCCGGAGCCTGCGCGCGAGGCCGTCCAGCACGTGCTGTTCACGGTCCTCGAACGCGTGCAGCTGCCAGGCGCGGTCGAACAGTGCCTGTTCGTCGGTGCGGCCCGGTCCGGCGGCCAGGATCGCCTCGATCACCGAATGGGCCGCGGTCCGTTCGATCACGGTGTCCACCACCTGTTCGGCCATGAACCGCGCGGTGCCCAACGTGCCGAGGTCGCTGACGTGGTCGCGGTAGCTGGTCAGCAGGCCCTTGGCGACCAGTTGCAGCAGCACCGTGTTGTCACCCTCGAAGGTGGTGAACACATCGGTGTCCGCCTTCAACCGCGTGAGCAGGTTCTCGCCAAGATAACCGGCGCCGCCGCAGGCTTCCCGGCAGGTCTGGATGGTCGCGGTCGCATGCCAGCTGGCCACCGCCTTGATACCGGCCGCGCGCGCCTCCAGCTCGCGTTGCCGCCGCTCGTCCGGTTCGCCGTCACCGGACTGGACCTCGTGCAGGGTGGCGACGAGTTCCTCCTGCGCGAAGTGCAGCGCGTAGCTGGTCGCCAGCGCGGGCAGCAGTTTGCGTTGGTGCGCCCGGTAGTCCAGCAGCACGACCTCGCTGCCATCAGGCTTGTCGAACTGGCGGCGCTGTTGCGCGTAGCGCAGCGCGATGGCCAGCGCCCGTTTGGTGGCGCTGCCCGCGAACCCGGCCACGCTCACCCGCCCACGCACCAGCGTGCCGAGCATGGTGAAGAACCGCCTGCCCGCGCTGTCGATCGGGCTGTGGTAGCTGCCGTCCTCGTGCACAGCGCCGTACCGGTCCAGCAGTGCCGTCCTGGGCACCCGCACCCGCTCGAATGTCAACCGGCCGTTGTCAACGCCGTTCAGACCACCCTTGACGCCACAGTCCCCAATGGACACTCCAGGCACCGGGTTGCCGTCGTCGTCGCGGATCGGCACCACGAACGCGTGCACGCCGTGCTCCTCGCCCGCCACGATCAGCTGCGCGAACACCACCGCCGCTTTGCCGTCGCGCGCCGCGTTGCCGATGTAGTCCTTGCGCGCCGACGGCGTCGGTGTGTCGATCACGAACTCGCCGCGCTCCGCGTCGTAGGTCGCGGTGGTGCCCAGGTGCTGCACGTCCGAGCCGTGCCCCGTCTCGGTCATGGCGAAACAGCCGGGCAGGGTGAGGTCCATGACCCCGGGCAGGTAGCGGGCGTGGTGCTCGCGGTTGCCGAGCAGCTGGATGGCGCCGCCGAACAGGCCCCACTGCACGCCCGCCTTGACCATCAGCGACAGATCTGCCAAACCGAGCATCTCGAACGCCACGATCGACCCGCCCACGTCGCCCTGGCCGCCGTGCTCACGGTCGAACCCGCGCCGCTGCCAGCCGGTCGCCGCGATCTCGCGCATCCGATCGGACACGGCGGCGCGGTAGTCGGCGGTGCTCAGCTCGTCGGGGTCGGCGATGGCCAACTTGCCAAGGTGCGCGCGCGATTCACGGCGCAGCTCCGCCCATCGGCCGTCCAGCACCTCGGTGATCGACGTCGCGTCGACGTGCTCGGGAACCGCTGGCAGCCGCATGTGTCCTCCTGGTTCGATCCGCCCTGACCAGGGCATACCAACTGATCGAACCAGGCAAACGTGTTATTCGCCCGGCGCGGTGCGGGTACGGCCGTCGGCGGCGCGGTAGCCCAGCGCGTAACTGGGGCAGCGGTCGATCACCTCGACGACCTGGTCGGCGGGTGCGGCTTCCGGATCGATCCAGGGCCGCCGGTCGACCTCGAACACGGCGGGCAGGCCGCGCACGCACTCGCCGGCGTGCTGGCAGCGGCCCGGCTCCCAGGTGACGGTGACCCCGGCTGCCGGGTACTCATGGATGTTGTCGGTCATGGCTGGTCCTCAGTCGCGCGCCGAGCCGGTCGGCAAGGCGTGGACCAGGTCAGCGTAGTCCGGGTGGCGCTCGATCCAGCCCTTGATGAACGGGCACAGCGGCACCACGCCCAGACCGCGCGCACGCGCGTCGTCCAGCGCGAACCTGGCCAGCTGCGAACCGATGCCCTTGCCCTCGTACCCGTCCTCGACCTCGGTGTGCGTGAAGACGATCAGGTCGTTGCGGGTGAGCAGGTACGCCGCGAGTCCGGCCAGGGTCTCGCCGTCCCGCGCCTCGTAGTGCAGCTCGGCGGGAACGTTGGTGACGACGATGTTCATTGGTTCGGTATAGCACGAACCGGGCACGGTGGCGCCGGACCGCTGTGCGGCGCTGAGCGGGCGGCATCACATATTTGGTTTTCGGTGAATATCCGGAATGGGACAGGGACCCGCTCTTAACTGGTCTGAACCACTGTTTCGAGGTAATGATGACGGGACCGGACGTTGGATTGCAATGACGCATTTGATGGGGTGGTTTCCGAATGTTGAACCGTCGAGCTTTTCTCGGACGCGGCGCGGCGGCGCTGATTGGCGCCGGAATGCTCGGGACCGCAATGGACAGCCTGGCGCACGCGTCGAGCACGAACACGCTTGCCATGACGATCGTCAACCACACCGGCCGCTACGCCAACGGTCAGATCTGGTACTACATCGTCGGCACCGACCTGTCCAGCGGTCACCAGGCATTCGTCGCACCGAACGGCGCGCTCACCCCGGTGTCGCTGGGGATCAACGGCTCCGACGGCTACGCGGACCTGTCCATCCCGCTGGCCGGCGACGGCGACACCAACTTCACGCTGCCCGCCAACATGTCCGGCCGGATCTACTTCTCCATGGTGGACAAGCTGAAGTTCAAGGCGGTGACCGACGGCAACGGCAACGCGGCGCTGCAGTACCCGGCAGGCTGGGTCGCCTCGGACCCGAACTACCCGGTGCTGCACGACTTCTTCGAGTTCACCAACAACGGCGGCGGCATGAACTGCGACACGACCATGGTCGACCAGTTCTCCGTACCGTTGGCGATCACCCTGGCCGGGTCGCAGACCCAGACCATCGGCACGCTGGTCTCGGGCGGCCGGGACAACATCTTCAACGCGGTGGCCGCCCAGCCGGACTTCGCCGGGCTGATCGTGCCGAACAACCTGCGGATCATCGCGCCCGGCCACGGCATCGACGCGGGCATCTTCTCATCGACCTACCTCGACTCCTACATCGACGCGGTGTGGAGCAAGTACGCGTCGAGCACGATGACCGTCACCACCAACACCGGCAGCTTCACCGGCCAGGTCTCCGGCGGGCAGTTCGTGTTCAGCGGCGGCGTCGCCCCGTTCAACAAGCCACGGACCCTGGACGTGTTCTACTGCAACGGCGCGCTGAGCGCCCCGAACGACGGTGTCACCGGGCCGGTGGCCGCGGTCCTCGGCGCCGGGTTCAACCGCTCGGTGCTGCTGTCCAGCACCTCCCAGCCGGACACCGATCCAAGCACCTTCTACCAGTCGGCGCCGACCAACTACTACGCCAAGGCGATGCACGACA
Source organism: Pseudonocardiaceae bacterium (assembly GCA_036494465.1). Taxonomy (GTDB): domain Bacteria; phylum Actinomycetota; class Actinomycetes; order Mycobacteriales; family Pseudonocardiaceae; genus CAJCJE01. The sequence goes on along the minus strand of DASXOJ010000230.1, from coordinate 18,111 downwards.
ACACCGCGGACGGCCACGCCTACGGGTTCCCGTTCGACGACGTCGGCGGTTTCTCCACTGACGTCTCGGACGGCGCACCGACCCAGTGCACGCTGGAATTGACCCCGTTCTGACCGAATTCCGTGTAACAACAACGGCTTGTTGTAACAAGCCGTTGTTGTTACACGAGTTCCCCGATTTAATGAGCCGCCCGCATTCCCCTTTACCGAAAGTAGGTCTGGTGTGCTTGCCCGATTATCTCGACAATGGAAAAGATGCGGTCTCGCACTGCTGGGCGCGTTCGCGCTCGCGCTCGGCGCGCTGGTGATCCTGCCTGGCACCGCCCAAGCCGCCGGCTCACTCCCCTGCGACATCTACGCCTCCGCCGGCACCCCCTGCGTCGCCGCACACAGCACGACGCGGGCGCTGTTCGCCTCCTACAACGGGCCGCTCTACCAGGTCCGACGGGCATCCGACGGGGCAACTTCGGACATCGGCCTGCTCGGCGCGGGCGGCTACGCCAACTCCGGCGCGCAGGACGCCTTCTGCGCGAACACCACCTGTCAGATCACCAAGGTCTACGACCAGACCAGCAACCACAACGACCTCGCGGTCGGCCCGGCCGGTGGCGCGGGCGCGGCGGACCGTGGGGCGGATGCGAGCGAGATCGCGGTGACCGCGGGCGGGCACAAGGTCTACGGCATCTGGGTCTCCCCGGGTGTCGGCTACCGCTACGTCGGCGCGGCCCGAGGAGTGGCCACGAACGGCGCGGCGGAGGGCGCATACATGGTGGCCAGCGGCACCCACGTGGGCAGCGACTGCTGCTTCGACTACGGCAACGCCGAGTCGACGCCCAACGACACCGGCAACGGGCACATGGACGCGATCAGCATCGCCACCACCTGTTACTTCTCGCCGTGCAGCGGCAGCGGCCCCTGGGTCGAGGCCGACATGGAGAACGGGATGTTCCAGGGCGCCAACGGTTCCAACACCGCGAACAAGGGCCAGGACAGCACCTTCGCCACATTGACCCTGCGCGACGACGGTCAGACGAACTACTCGTTGCAGAGCGGCAACGCCCAGACCGGCGGGCTGAGTACCTGGTGGAACGGCTCGCTGCCTACTCAGGGCGGGTACAAGCCGATGCACCAGGAGGGCGGCATCATCCTGGGCACCGGTGGCGACAACAGCAACCGGAACATGGGCACGTTCTTCGAGGGCGTGATGACGGCGGGCTTCCCGAGTGACGCGGCCGAGAACTCGGTGCAGGCCAACGTGGTCTCGGTCGGCTACTCGGGCGAGACCAACGTGCCCAACGGCCCGCAGGGCACCATCGGCGGACCGGGCGGTCAGTGTGTGGACGTCGCCGCCGACGACACCGGCGGCAACAGCAGTCCGGTGCAGCTCTGGGGTTGCCAGGGCTACGCCGAGGACCAGCACTGGCAGCACAACGCGAACGGTTCGCTGTCCACCATCGGCCGCTGCCTGGACATCATCGGCGACGGCACGGCGCAGGGCACCAAGGTCGAACTGTGGGACTGCAACGGCGTCGGTGGCCAGCAGTGGGTGCAGCAGGCCAACGGTTCGCTGCTCAACCCGCAGTCCGGGCTGTGCCTCGACGATCCAAGCGGCAACACGGCCAACGGGACACAGTTGCAGATCTGGACGTGCAACGGCAGCGGTGCCCAGGCTTTCTCGGTCAACGGCGGCGCTGCGGTGATCAACTCGCCGGGCAAGTGCGTCGACGTGCTCGGTGACGACAACGGTGGCGACGGCACCGGAGTCGAACTGTGGGACTGCCAGTCCTGGTCGGTCGACCAGCACTGGTACCACAACGGCAACGGTTCGCTGGAGACGCTGGGCCGCTGCCTGGACATCAACGGCGACGGCACGGCGGCGGGTACTCAGGTCGAGTTGTGGGACTGCAACGGTATCGGCGGGCAGCAGTGGGTCGCGCAGTCGAACGGTGCGCTGCTCAACCCGCAGTCCGGTTTGTGTCTCGACGATCCGAGCGGCAACACCGCGAACGGCACCCGGTTGCAGATCTGGACCTGCAACGGCTCGCCGGCTCAGCACTTCCCGCTGGGCTGAGGTGGTGGCTCCCGGTTACCGACAGGTGCGGTCGGTAGCCGGGAGCACGCCGGTGAGCAGGTAGTTCGTCGCGGTGCCGGGCACGCACGCGTTGTGCGCGCTGCCCAGGTAGACCGTGTGCCGGAAGGCGCCCGCCAGCGTGACCATCCGCGAGCCGGTCCGCTTCGCAGCTGTGCCAGTCGTATCTCCATTGTGGACGATTGGTGCCGCCGCCAGCGCGGCGGCCACCAGCAAGGACAGGATTCGCCTACCCGGAATCCAGGAACGATCCAGCCCGGGCACCTCTGCCTGAAGACAGGCGACGGGCTGAACGACGTTGGGCTCCGGCGTGGTCGTACGCCGGAGCCCACTGCGTAATATGTCCGGTATGGGCTCGGACCTGTGGTGGATGCTGACACTCCCCGGCGTGACGACCGAACTGGTCGAACAGGTCCTCGCGCTGGCCGAGCAGTCCGGCCTGTCCCCGCGCCACCCCGACGGCCACCTCAACGGTTTCGACCACGAGAGCGACCGCCGGTTGCTCACCCGCGACGAACTGGTCAACGGGATGGTCACCGGCGAGTGGGGCACCAACCTCTGGGATCGCGCCGAAATGGACATCGGGCTCAGCACCAGGCACCGGCGCCTCATGCTGTCGCAGGACGCGGTGTACCACGGCGGATCGCGTGAGCTGATCACCGAACTGGCCGCCGCTGCCCGCCGCGCTGCCCGCCGACGTTCGCCGGACGCCCAGCGGGGCGAGCATGATCACGTTGCCGGGGAGATCGACGCGGTGCGGTTCGCGCGGCTACACCTCGCCTACCTCACCGGCTAGTTCTTGGTAGCGGTGTAGTTGCGGAACAACAGGTACGTGTCGAGGATGTCGGACTTGGCGCTCTCCACCGACCGGTAGATGCCCCACTTCGGCCGCACGTAGTCGCCCTGATCCGGAATGTCTACTTTGGACATCTTGCCCTGCGCCGCGATCGGCGCCGACGAACCGGTGCCGTTGCGGATCAGGAATGCCGTCGTACCAGCGGTTCCCGGCGTCAGCGTCCACTGCACGCTGACCCACTTGTCGCGCAGGGGCGCGAGTGCGGTCTGCGCGATGCTCGGTGAGCCGGAGTTGGCGTAGGCACGGGCGCTGATCATTTCCGTGCTGCCGCTGCGGGTCAGGTCCAGCGTCACCCACGGGCCCGCGTTCGTCGACGGCGTCTTGGTCTGGAAGATGTGGGTGAACTTGCTGGTGCCGTGCAAGGTCGACGGCATGTACATGTCGTAGCCGATCACCCAGGTCTCGCCGTTGTGCATCTTCTGGATCGCGCCGCCCTGCACCATGCCCTTGGATTCGGTGCGCTGCCGGTCACCGCCGCCGGTACTGTCGCGGTCATCGGCCCAGATGTTGAGGCGGTAGTGGTCGCCGCCCTCGACGACGACGTACTTGCGGTCCGGGTGTTTGTGCACACGGTCGGCTTCGATGCCCTCGAAGGCGTTCAGGCCATCGGTGGCGGGATTCGGGTGCCACAACAGTGTTGCCGCGTTCGCGGGAGCCGCGGTCAACGCCTCCAAGGCGACCGGCGCGGCCACCGTGGCGGCAGCGGCGACGGCGAACGTCCGTAACGCTGAGCGCCTGCTGATGGGTTCCGGCACCGTCGATGATCCCTTCGTGGTGAGTGGAGTTCTGGGCACGGCCGTACGACGAAGTCAGGTACGCGCGCCACAGACCTGCCACCCCGAAGGGCCGCACATCCGATGAATCAGACCCGGACAGACTAGCCCGGAAGTTCGACCAACCGCCAGTCGACCACCGAGCCGCGCATCGCGATCGGCGCGAAATCCGCCAGCGACAACAGCTGTCCCGGCAGGCAGTCCGGCGTCGAGGACGCTATTACCCGGCCCGCCGCATTCGTCAGCGCCAGCGGCTTGCCGAGCCTGCGCAATGCGGGCAGCACCCGACGCTCCAGCCGGGACACCGGCACGTCGGCGGCGACGATGCCGAGGAACTTCTCATTCGCGCGGACGGGCAGCGCGACCGTGGTCGCGTACTCGGTGGTGCACGCGTAATCCACGTACGGACCTGCGACGTAGCCGGAAAGAGTGCGCTCGGGAGTGCGGTACCACTCCGCTGAGCAGTACTCGAAGAAGTCGGGCGCGGTCGGGTCCAGGTTGACCCGCAACGCTTCCGGCGTGCCGGACGGCCGCGTCCACCACCACTCCAGCCAATAGTCCGCGTCCACGAGCAACCCCGGTGCGACGATCGCGCCCGCGCCCGCGACCAGATCACGGTTTTCCGCGAGGATGTGAAAAATCGGTGCGCGCAGTTCGGCGAGCCGCTCTCGACTGGGCTCGTCGATCGCGGCGAATTCGGCAGCGAGCGGGCGCAGCGCGGCGAAGATCCGGTCGAATTCGGCGACGACCGTGCCAAGCAATTCGCGGCCAGTCATCGGATGACCTCCGGCTCGTCGTAGCGGGCGAGTCGCAGTTCGAGCAGCCGCCGGGTGTCCGAGGCGATCAGTTGTTCGGCCGCGTCCCGCGCTCGCGAACACTGCCGTTTGCCGACCGCGTCGACCAACCGGAACCGCACCCGCACCGCGGCGTGGTGCTCGGGATCGGTCAGGCGCAACCAGAGCAGGTCGCCGAGCTCGGCGAGCAACCGGATCGCTTCAGTCGTCAACCGCGAGGACTGCGCTGCCGACGCGAGCAGGATGGTGAACTGGGTGTCCGCCCTGCGCCGTTCACTCGGCGTGCGCGCGGCTTTGAGCCGGTCTACCTGGCGGCGCAGATCCTCGACCTCATCCGGTAGCGACCGCTGCGCGGCGAGATCCGCGACCGTGGTGGCGATCGCGGTGCGGTGATCGGCCAGTTCGCGAATGTCCTGGGTGGTCAGCGCCGCCAGCCTGGCCGGCAGCGCGCCAGGGTCGGCGTCCAGCGGAGCCCGCACGAACGTGCCGCCCGCCCGGCCGCGCCGGGTGTGCACCAGCCCCTGTTCCCGCAACGTGGCCAGGGCTTCCCGCAAGGTCACGTTGGCGATGCCGAGTTGTTCGGACAGTTGCAGCTCCGACGGCAGCCGTTCGCCGTCGAGGATGAGCCCGAGACGGATGGCGCGACCGAGGCGCTGCGCGACCTGGTCAGCCCGCCCGACGGGTTCGGTGCCCGAGCCCATGATGACTCGCGCGGCGGCCGTGGTCAGGCCGACGCCGGGCGAATCCCCCGCAGTCATATCGCCTCCCAGTGCTCTTGACTTCTAATCATCTGGTTTTAAAGTATAACGGCATGAGCCAGCCAGACGCGGACACCGCACATCTCGAACGGTTGGGCTACAAGCAGGAACTGCGCCGGGTACTCGGCCTGTTCGACAACTTCAGCATCGCCTTCTCCTACCTGTCCCCCATGGTCGGCGTGTACTCGCTGTTCGTGCTCGGCGCAGGCTCGGCCGGACCGCGCTACCTGTGGCTGATGATCCCGGTGGTCGGGTTCATGCTGCTGGTCGCGCTGGTGTTCGGCGAGCTGGCCAGCCACTACCCGGTCGCGGGCGCGCTCTACCAGTACGGCAAACGCAGCGTCGGGCCCGGCTACGGCTGGTGGGTCGGCTGGATCTACGGCCTCGCCCTGCTCGTCACCGTGGCCAGTGTGGACACCGGCATCGTCGGCTACCTGACCACGTTGCTGAACAACATCTTCGGCACCAGCCTCGACCCGACCAGCCATGCCACGATCCTGATCATGACGGTCACGCTGATCGTGGTCCAGACGCTGCTCAACACGGTCGGCGCGAAAGCCATGGGCCGGGTGTCGAAGATCGGCGTCTACGTGGAGACGATCGGCACCTTCGGCGTGGCGATCGCGCTGGGCATCGTCGGTTTCCACCACGGTTTCGGCTTTTTGTTCAGTTCGCAGGGCGCCGAACACGCAAGCAGCAACCCGCTCGGCGTCGACTTCGGCGGCAACTGGCTGGTCGGCGCGGCGCTCGTGGCCGTCCTCGCGCACGTCTACATCTTCTATGGCTTCGAATCAGCGGGCGACGTCGCCGAGGAGACCAAACAGGCGTCCAAAACGGTGCCGAGGGCGATGCGATCCTCGCTGCTCTACGGCGGCATCGCCTCCTTCGTGCTCGTCGCCGCCCTGCTACTCGCCACCCCGAACACGACCAAGGGCTACGACAACGCGGTCTCGCTCACCGGCGGCGTGCCCGCGATCCTGGCGCAGTTGCCGACCTGGGCGCAGGACCTGTTCCTGGTCGTCGTCTGCATCGCGTTCTTCTCCTGCGGAACCGCCGTTCAAGGCGCGGGTTCGCGGTTGACCTACTCCTACGCACGCGACAACGCGATCCCGTTCAGCGCGCGGATCCGCAAGGTGTCGCCGCGCTTCCACACCCCGGTCAACGCGCTGCTGGTCGCCGCGATCGTCCCGGCGCTGTTCACGTTGCTGGTCAACGTGAACCCGTCGCACGACGTGCACATCCTCTGGTTCGTCTTCCCAGCCGGTATCAACGCTCTCACCGCGCTGGTCTCGTTCGGCGTCTCCGGCATCTACCTCTCGTTCCTGCTCACCGTGATCGGCTCGATGATCGCGCGAGCACGTGGCTGGAAACCGGAAGGCTCGTTCACGCTCGGCAAGTGGGGTTGGCCGGTGAGCATTCTCGGCGCGCTCTACCTACTCGCCATGCTGCTCAACATCGTGCTGCCGTCCGGTCTCACGTCACCGCGCGCGTCGCTGTTCAACTACGACTGGATCACCCTGGTCGTCATGCTGGCGCTGTTGATCATCGGCGGCATCTACTTCCTGATCGCCCGCCCGCACCGCGCCACAACGGAAAGGACGTCCGAATGGCTCGCAAACAAATCCTGATCGGCGCGCTCGCCGCGACCGCCCTCGCCATCGCAGGCACCGGCGTCGCGGTGGCCACCACGACATCGCCTCAGCACGGCAACGACTTCACGGTGGTCGAGCACGCGGTCACCGACACCACCGTCGACATCGGACCGAAGGGCGACAGCCTCGGCGACGTGCTCGCCTTCGGCAACCCGGTCTACGACGCGGGCAACCACACCCAGGTCGGCAACGATCAGGGTTCGTGCGTACGCACCAAGGTCGGCGCGTCCTGGGAGTGCAACTGGACCACGATCCTGCCCGGCGGCTCGCTCGCCGTCGAAGGCCCGTTCTACGACAGCGGGGACTCGGTGCTGGCCATCACCGGCGGCACCGGCAAATGGGCGGGCGCGCGCGGCCAGATGACCCTGCACGCGCGCGATGCGGCAGGCAGTTCCTACGACTTCCGTTTCAGCATCATCAACTGAGGGGAACTCGCATGGCACGCACCCAGCTGGCGCGGATGGTCGGCGCGATGTTCGCGGAGCGGGACGAGAGCCGGGGCATCTCCCGCCGCGCGTTCCTGGCTCGCGGCACCGCGCTGGGCGTCGGCGCGCTGGCCCTCGGCTCATTACCGGCGGCAGCCGCGAAACCGCAGCGGATCGTGATCGTCGGCGCTGGCATCAGCGGGCTCGCCGCCGCGCTCGCGTTGCAGGACAAGGGCATCAAGTCCAGCGTGTACGAGGCGAACCGCCGAGTCGGCGGCCGGATGTTCTCGACGGTTCCCGGTTCCTACTGGGCAGCTGGCCAGGTCTCCGAATGGGGCGGCGAGCTGATCGACACCGACCACACCGTTATCCAGGACCTCGCCAAGCGCTTCCGCCTCCCGCTCGACGACCTGCAAGCCGCCATGCCAACGGGTTCCACCGACACCTACCAGTTCAACGGCCACTACTATCCCTACGCGAAAGCCAAAGCCGACTTCCAGCCGGTGTACGACGCACTGCAAAAAGATCTCGCCTCGTTCGACTATCCGGTCACCTACGACTCGGACGCCTCCCCCGCGGGCATCGCACTCTCCAACATGACCGCCTACGACTGGATCGAGAGCCGTGTCCCCGGTGGGCACCGCAGCCTGTTCGGCACCCTCCTGGACGTCGCCTACAACATCGAGTACGGCGCGCAGACCACCGCGCAGACCGCGCTCGGCCTGATCGGCCTGCTCGGTTACCAGAACGCGCCCGGCGACTTCGACATGTTCGGCACCAGCGACGAGCGCTACCACATCCGCGGCGGCAACCAGCAACTCCCCAAGGCGATCGCCGCCGCCCTGCCACCCGACGCGATCACCTTCGGTTGGCGGCTGACCGCACTCGCTGTAAACCCAGACAACACACAAACCCTCACCTTCGACGTCAACGGCGCCACCCGCACCGTCACCGCCGACCACACCGTCCTCGCGGTGCCGCTGGGCGTGATGAAGCGGATCGACTTCTCGCGCGCCCGGTTCGACGCCCGCAAGCGCGGCGCGTACGCGGCGATGCCCATGGGCGTCAACGGAAAGTTGCAGCTCCAGTTCGACTCCCGGTTGTGGAACGGCACCGGCGCCTGGCCCGGCAGGTCGACCGGCGAGAGCTACGCGGACACCGGCTACCAGAACACCTGGGAGGTCAGCCGCGCGCAGCCCGGTACCCAGGGCATCCTGGTTGACTTCATCGGCGGCGATGTAGCCCGCTCGTTCACACCCGGCCACGCCTTCGGTTCCTCGGACGACCCGGCCATCCGCGGCTACGCGCGGCGGTTCCTCGGTCAGATCGAACCGGTGTACCCAGGACTGAGCAAGCTGTGGAACGGCAAGGCACTGCTGTCCACCTGGTACCTCAACCCGTACTCGTACGGCTCCTACTCCTACTGGTCACCGGACTACTGCCAGCACTACGCGGGCTACGAAGGCGTCCGCCAGGGCAACGTGCACTTCGCGGGCGAGCACTGCTCCGTCGACTACCAGGGCTACATGGAAGGCGGCGCCGAGGAAGGCCAGCGCGCGGCCGGCGAGATCATCGCCGACCTCGGCCGATAGGGCTGCGCCCCCACGGCTTTGCCACGTTGATCGCCGTCACCGCGCACAGCACGAGCAGTGCGATCGACGCGGCGACGGCGATCTGCGTGCCCAGCATGCCCACATCGCTGCCCGACCGAGCCAGCGCCGACGCGGTGTCCAACCGAGGCCGCAACGCGAACTGCACGGCAACGGTCGCCGCGGTGCTGAGCACCAACGTGACCAGCACCCACCAGTAGCGCACCAGCTTCCAGCGCGTGCCCAAGCCGAGCACGATGCCCGAGAGCAACGTGAGCAGCGACAACGGGATCAACAGGTAGTCGCCGATCGGCCCGAGCACCACGAACGCGGACCGCGCAACGGTCGCATCGCCAGTGGTGCCACCCAGGATGGCCAACAGCAACGTGCACAGATCGACCCCGATCCAGCCAACCGACACCACGATGTGCGCCGTCAGCACCCACCGGCGCAGCACCGGTCCGAATGTGAACTCGCCATTGTCAGCCACGATTGGCAAGTAAGCCCGAGGTTCACAGTGCGCGTCGTCGGCCGCCAAGCGACTTCGCCGGATACGCGCGCGGTCGTACCTGGCTGTTCGTACGCAACAGCCGCAATCCGTTGAGCCCGACGATCACCGTCGATCCTTCGTGCCCAGCGACCCCCAACGGCAATGGCAGGTGACCGAGCAGGTCCCACAACACCAAGCCGGTGATGAACACCGCCGCGATGACCAGGTTCGCGACCACGACCCGGCGGGCACGCGCGGACAGTCCGATGAGCGCGGGCACGGCAGACAGGTCGTCGCGCACGATGATCACGTCCGCCGCGTGCAACGCCAGATCCGCGCCAGCCCCGCCCATCGCGACGCCCGCGTGCGCGGCGGCCAGCGCCGGTGCGTCGTTGACGCCGTCGCCGACCACGACGACCCGCTCCCCTCGTTCGGTCAACTCGCGCACCGCCGCGACCTTGTCCTCGGGCAACAGTCCGGCGCGCACGTCCGTGATGCCGACCTGCTCGGCGATCCGCGCTGCCGCGTTCGGATTGTCACCCGTGAGCAGGACCGGCGCGGCGCCGGTCAACCGGGTGGTCGCCGCGACCGTGTCGGCGGCTTCGGCACGGAGCTGGTCGGTCAGCGCGAGCACGCCGACCGGCTCGTCATCGAGCAATACGACGGACGTCGTGTATCCGCGTCGTTGCAGGTCGTCGATTGTAGTCGCGACAACATTCGGCGCTCCTACCTGCACGCGATGACCGTCGACGCGCGCGGTCACGCCACGCCCCGGTTGCGCAGCGAACTCGCGCGCGACGGGTAGCGACAAGCCGCGCTCGCGGGCGGCGCGCACGATCGCGGCAGCCAGGGGATGCTCACTGGGCAGCTCCGCCGCCGCGACCAGCCGCAACAACTGGTTCTCGGTCAGCGCGGCGCCGGGCAACAGCTGGTTCTCCGCCAGCGCGGCACTGCGCAGCAACTGGTTCTCAGCGAGCTCGGCCCCGGACAGCAGCCGGTTCTCCGCCACCACGGCATCGGGCAGCAGCCGGACTTCGGCGAGCGCGGGAATGCCGTGGGTGAGGGTGCCGGTCTTGTCGAACGCGACCGTCGTCGCGGCGCCGAACTGCTCCATGACCACCGCCGACTTGACCAGCACGCCGCGCCTGCCCGCGTTCGCGATCGCGGCGAGCAGCGGCGGCATGGTGGCCAGTACCACCGCGCACGGCGAGGCGACGATCATGAAGGTCATCGCCCGCAGCAGCGAGTCCCTGACCGGGTCGCCCCACAGCAGCGGGATCGCGAACAGCGCGATCGTGGTGGCGACCATGCCGATCGAGTAGCGCCGCTCGACCTTCTCGATGAACAGCTGGGTCCGCGCCTTGGTCCGGCTCGCCTGCTCGACCAGCGCGGCGATCCGGGCGACGACCGAATCGTGCGCGTGCCGCTCGACCCGCACCCGCAGCGAACCCGTGCCGTTGAGGGTGCCCGCGAACACCTGGTCACCGCTGGTCTTGCCGACCGGGAGCGGTTCGCCGGTGATGGTGGCCTGATCGGCTTCGCTCGCGCCATCGAGCACGATGCCGTCGGCGGCGATGCGTTCGCCGGGTCTGATGAGCAGCACGTCGTCGACGGCCAGGTCGGTCGCGGCGACCTGCTGCTCGGTGCCGTCCTGGTGGACCCTGGTCGCGGTGTCCGGGGCGAGGTCGAGCAGGCCGCGCACGGAGTCCTCGGTCCGGGCGGTCGCCAACGCCTCCAGTGCCCCGGAGGTGGCGAAGATGACGATCAGCAGCCCGCCGTCCATGACCTGGCCGATCGCGGCGGCACCGATCGCCGCGACGACCATCAGCAGGTCGACGTCCAGGGTTTTCTCGCGCAGCGCGCGCAGCCCGGCCAGCCCCGGCTCCCAGCCGCCCGCGACGTAACCGGCCAGGTAGAGCGCCCACGCCGGTCCGCCGAGCAGCTGCACGGCGAGACCGCACAGGAACAGCGCCAGTGCCGCTGCCGCCCACCGCATTTCGGGCAGCGCGAACACCAGGGTGCGCCGAGGGACAGCAAGGGCCGCTGGACGCGGGCGCGCGTCAGTCGACGAGGTCACGCCCCGACGATAACAGAACACATGAAGAGGTCTTCATATGTTCTCAGTCGCCGAGCACCTTCCCGATCGCGGCAGCGAGCCGCTGGGCGAGTTCGACGGTCTGGTCGGGCGTGATCACCAGCGGCGGACCGAACAGCAGTAGGTCGCCGTCCCGGCCGTTGACGCAGCCCGTGGAGCTGTAAACCAGCAGACCACCCTCTTTCGCCGCCGCGACAACCTGTTCGACCACCCGCTGCTCGCGCGGGAACGGTTCCCTGGTGTCGCGATCGGCGACCAGTTCGACGCCGCGCAGCAGGCCGATGCCGCGAATGTCGCCGACGGCCGGGTGTTCGCCGACGTACTTGGTCAGCGCGGCACCGAGTTCAGCGCCCCGTTCGGCCGATGCGGTTACCAGATCGCGCTCGCGCAGGACGCGCAGCACCGCGCGACCGGCAGCGGCACCGACCGGGTGGTGCGAGTAGGTGAAGCCGTGGGTGAAACCACTCCTGATCACGGTGTCGTGCACCTCGGCGGTGCTCACCATGAGTCCGAGTGGCCAGTAACCGGACGCGGCACCTTTCGCGGAGACCATGATGTCCGGGCGCACGTTCCAGTGTTCGCAGGCGAACCAGCGGCCGGTCCGGCCGAACCCGGTCATCACCTCGTCGGCGATCACCAGCACACCGTGCCTGCGGCACACGTCGACGATCGCGGGCCAGTATTCGTCGGGCGGCACGCAGGCGCCGAGCGCGGCGCCCGCGACCGGTTCGGCGATGAACGCGGCGACCTGGTCCGGTCCGATCTCGGTGATCAGCCGGTCGAGTTCGTCGGCATGCTTTGTGGCGCAACCGTTCGGGTGCTCGGCGGGGAACGGGCAGCGGTACTCGTAGGGGGCCGTGGTGTGCCGGGCGTGACCGAGCCACGGCAGGTACGGGGCGCGCAGGTTGGCGCGAGCGCCGACGTCCAGGGCGCCGCGCGAGTTGCCGTGGTACGAACCCTGGCGACCGATGATCACCGATCGGTCTTCGCCGCGTGCGAGGTGGTAGGTGCGGGCAAGTTTGAGGGCGGTCTCCACCGCTTCACTGCCGCCGGAGACCGGGTAGATGCGCGGGTCGTCGAACGGGAGCAGCGGGGCGAGCTCGTCGGCGTACGCGTCGAGCGTTGCCGAGACGAACGCGGTGCCGTGGATGTAGGCCAGGGATCGGGCCTGTTCGGCGATCGCGTCCGCGACCTCGCCGACGCCGTGCCCGATAGCGGTGACCACTGCGCCACCGGAGCCGTCCAGGTAGCGCCGACCGTCCACATCGAACACTTCGGCGCCGGTGCCCCCGGCCGCGACGGGAAGGTCGCGGCCGGGGACACGGGAAAAGACGTGCCGACTCATCGGCAGGCGTCGATCGCCTCGGCGAACACGCGCAGCGCCGTCTCGGCCTGCTCGGTGCTGACTACCAGGGGCGGGGACATCCGGATGGTGCTGGCGCCACACTCCAGCACCAGCAAACCGCGCTCGAAGGCGGCGGTCTGGACGGCATCCGCCAGTTCGTCGGACGCGAACTCGACGCCGATCATCAGGCCGACCCCGCGCACATCGGTGACCTGCTCCGGGAACCGCTTCCGCAACTCGGCCAAGCCCGCCAGGAGGAACTTGCCGACCGTCTGCGCGTTCTCCAGCAGGCCCTCGCCCTGGATGACCTCCAGGGTGGCGATGCCCGCCGCGCACGGGACCGGGCTGCCGCCATAGGTCGAGCCGTGCGCGCCCATCGGCCAGGACATCATGATCTCTTCGCGGGCGATGAACGCGCCCAGCGGAAGACCGGACGCGATGCCCTTGGCGCTGATCAGCACGTCCGGCTCGACGTCGGCGTGCTCGATCGCCCACATCTTGCCGGTGCGGCCCATGCCGGACTGGACCTCGTCCGCGACCAGCAGGATGCCGTGCTTGTCGCACACCTCACGCAGCTTGGCCAGCCAACCGGCCTGGGGCACCCGGTAACCGCCTTCGCCCTGGATCGGTTCGACGAAGATCGCGGCCACCTCGGACGGCGACACCTGCTGCTCGAAGATGATGTCCAGCGCGGTGAAGGTCTCGTCGGTGCCGAACGGCACATGCAGCACGCCGGGCAGCAGCGGGCCGAAACCCTTGTGGTACTTGGCCTTGGACGCGGTCAGCGTGAGCGCGCCGTAGCTGCGGCCGTGGAAAGCGCCGTGGAAACCGATGATGTAGGGCCGGCCGGACGCGTGGCGCACCAGCTTCATGGCGCCCTCGACGGCTTCCGCGCCCGAGTTGGACAGGAACACCCGCACCGGGCCGGTCATCGGCGCGGTCTTGGCGAGCGCGTGGCACATCTGCGAGTAGATGGGCAGGAAGAAGTCACTCGCCGAGTAGTGCAGCAGGTCCTCGGCCTGGCGCTGCACCGCCTGCACGACCTTGGGGTGCGCGTGTCCGGTGGAGTTCACCGCGATGCCCGCGTTGAAGTCCAGGAACAGGTTGCCGTCCACGTCCTCGATCACCGAACCGGTGCCACGCCGTGGCACCAGGGGGTAGGCGCGGGGCAGCGACGGGCTGGTGATCTTGCCGTCCCGTTCCAGCACTTCGCGGGCCTTCGGGCCGGGGAGTTCGGTGCGCAGCGAGGGCGCGGTCGAAGTTTGGGCTGTCTGAGTCACTGTGAAACCACCGTCCTGGACTGCTCACGCATGAACAACTGCACGTAGTACTCTCCGCCGCCGGCTTTGCCGGAGGTTCCCGATCCCTTCCAGCCACCGAAGGGCTGCACGCCCGGCCACGCGCCCGTGGTGGCGCCCGCCGCGCGGTTGACGTAGACAACGCCCGCCTCGATGGTGTCCAGGAACTGGTCGATCTCCTTGGTTTCCGCAGAGAAGAACCCCGCGGTCAGGCCGAGATCGGTGTCATTGGCCAGAATTAGTGCCTCGTCGAGGGTGTCGACCGGTGCCACCGCGACCAGCGGCACGAACAGCTCGTCGACGAACAGCCGGTCGTGCGCGGGCAGGTCGGCGACGATGGTCGGCGCGACGAAGTTTCCGTTACCGGGCAGCACTTCCCCACCGGTGACCACCCGCCCGTTTTCGCGTGCGTGCTGCACCGCGTCCTCGAACCGGGCCACCGCGTCGCGATCGATCACCGGTCCGACGAACACCTCGCGCTTGGTCGCGTCGCCGACCACGAGGTCGTTGGTGCGCGCGACGAGCTTCGCCAGAAACTCGTCGTACACGGAGCGGTGCACGTAGACCCGCGAGCAGGCCGAGCACTTCTGCCCGGTGAACCCGAACGCCGAGCGGGCCACTCCCGAGGCGGCGATGTCCAGGTCCGCGCTGGCGGTGATGATGGCCGGGTTCTTGCCGCCCATCTCGCACACCACCGGCTTCGGGTACCGGCTGGCGAAGTCGCGGTAGATGCTCATGCCGACCGCGTACGAACCGGTGAAGGTCAGACCCGAGATACCGGGGTGACGCACGACCGCCTTGCCGGTCTCGTCACCGCCGGGCAGCAACTGGACCACGCCCGCAGGCAGGCCCGCGTCCATCAGGCACTCGTAGAGCTTCGCCGCCGAGAACGACCCCTGCGGGCTCGGCTTGAGCAGCACCGTGTTGCCCGCGACCAGCGCGCCGCCGAGCGGACCGGCGGCCAGTGCCATCGGGAAGTTGAAGGGACTGATCACGCCCCACACCCCGTACGGCCGCAGCACGCTGCTGGTGTACTCCTTGTCGGACAGTCGCGCCATGTCCCTGGCGAACCCGTCGTTCTTCTCGACCTGGTCGCAGTAGTACCGGATCAGGTCGGCGGATTCCTCGACGTCGCCAAGGGCTTC
Source organism: Pseudonocardiaceae bacterium (assembly GCA_036494465.1). Lineage (GTDB taxonomy): Bacteria > Actinomycetota > Actinomycetes > Mycobacteriales > Pseudonocardiaceae > CAJCJE01. The sequence continues at coordinate 2,803 of DASXOJ010000230.1, read as the reverse complement.
GAGGCGGTTCTTGCCCACCTCCATACTCATCAGCGCGCCGAGTTCGGCCGAGCGGTCGCTGATCAGGTCGGCGGCCGCGCGTAGCAGGCGCACCCGCTCCTGCCACGGCGTCGCGGCCCACCTCGGCGCGGCCTCGGCGGCCGCGGCCACCGCGTCGTCCACATCGGACTGAGTGGCCGAGTACACCGTGCACAGGCGGATTGTGTTGTTGCTCGGGTTGACCACGTCGAAGGTGTCGCCGTCGGTCCGAGGTTTGCCGTTCACCCGGCCGGCGAGGGTAACGCCCAGCCAGGATTCGGCGGTGCGCACACCGGCTTCGTAACCGGTGTGCAGATCTTCGTTGTCCGAGGACAACGTCGCATACGTAACACGCGTCATTGCAGGTTCTCCAGACAGCGTCAGGGCAGCGGAAAACAGGCCGCGCGAAAGACGGCCAAAAAGTGAACAAAAGGAAGAAAACGCGCGCGAGAGGGCGCGTCAGCGAGAGGTCCAGCCGCCCAGCGCGCGCGGCATCAGCAGCTGTCGGGTACCGAATGGTCCCATCACAGGTCAGCTCCATCCTCGTGGAACACGGCCATCGCCCCTCGACTGGTGCGCAGGTTCCCGGGCTTTCGCCCGGTCACGGCGGCGGGACCGCGCCGGATTCGCACCGGCTTGCCGCACCGAGGGTCTTACAGGACAGTTATAGCAGCTCAGCCGCTACCGGGCCCACCCGTCGAGGCCAACCTGTGCGCCTGCGCACAGTCGACCGGTACCCCGTGCAGCAGGTCCGCGAGCAGTTCGACACCGCGCACCAGGCGTGGTCCTGGCCGGTTGAAGTAGGCGGGACCGTCCAGCACCCAGACCTCGCCGGCGCGCACGGCGGGCAGGTCCGACCAGCCGGGGCGGGCGGTCAGCAGGTCGATTTCGGCCTCGGTGCGCGCGGGCGGGAAGCCGCACGGCATCAGCAACAGCACGTCCGGCCGGGCCGCGTCCCACTCGATGGCACCGGTGTGTTCGCCCGGCTCGGCGAGCAGCGGCGTGCCGCCCGCGAGCGCGATCTGTTCGGGTACCCAGTGCCCGGCGGGCCAGACCGGGTCGAGCCACTCGATCGCGGCCACCCTCGGCCGCGTCTTCCCGGCGACCCGCGCGCACGGCAGTCAACCGGGCGTGCAACCGCGCCAGTTCCGCCTCGGCCCGGTCCGGCGCGTCGAGCGCGGTGCCGAGTTGGGTGAGGCAGTCCAGGACACCCGCGATGGTGCGCGGTTCGAGGCTGATCACTCTGGTGTCGGTGTCCAGCACGCGGACGGCGTCGGACACCCGTTGGTAGGAGATCGCGCAGACCTCGCACAGGTCCTGGGTGAGCACCACGTCCGGGGCGAGCCGACCGAGCGTCGCGGTGTACGCCGAGTTCGGCGACGTCCTGCAAGCCATCATCGACATGGACGCCGACGTGATCAACCTGGAGGCGGCACGCTCGAACATGGCGATCGTCGCCGACCTGGCCGAACCCGGTTATCCGAACGAGGTCGGGCCAGGCGTGTGGGACATCCACTCGCCCCGGGTGCCCACTACCGAGGAGATCGTCGCGCACCTGAGCACCGCGATCTCCGGTTTCCCAGCCGATCGGCTGTGGGTCAACCCGGACTGTGGCCTGAAGACCCGTGGCTACCCGGAGGTGCTGGCAACGCTGGCCATCCTGGTCGCCGCGACGAAGCAGACTCGCGCGGCGCGCTGAGTTTCCGTCCGCATCGGGGGCACCAGGCTGGTGCCCCCGATGCGGACGGAAACTGACCGCTGCGCCTGCCAAGGTCGATGTCATGCGCAACGACGCTGAACGAGACGACCTGCTCCGCCAACTCGCCGCCGCCCGATCCACGCTGGTCAGCGCCGCCGACGGTCTCACCGACGCACAGGCAGCCGCCCGGTCCACCGCGAGCGAGCTGTGCGTCGCCGGACTGGTGAAACACGTCGCCGCCGTCGAGGACGGCTGGCTGCGCGTCATCACGGACGGACCGTCGGCGATGTCGTTCGACCTGCCCGACGGCGTCAGCTGGGCCGAGATCGTCGACGGCAGCGCGCGCGAGTATCCACAGTGGATGGTCGACCGGCAGCAACAGTTCCGGATGCACCCCGGCGAGACTCTCGCCGGCGTTCTGGCCGGGTACCACGAAGTCTGCGCGCGCACCGACCGGATCGTCGGCGAGATCGAGGATCTGGACCGGACCATCGCGCTCCCGGCGGCTCCCTGGGGCGAACCGGCCCGCGAGCAGACCATCCGGGCGACGCTGCTGCACGTGATCGCCGAAACCTGCCAGCACGCGGGCCACGCGGACATCATCCGCGAAGCACTCGACGGCCGGAAATCGAGCTGAGTTCCGATGTATCCGGAATCCGTATATCCAGGAAAGCGCCAAGTTTAGCCTAAACTCCGATTTCACATGCTCTAAAACTGTGAATCCTGATTGATTCATCCGATCAATGAAAACGTTTACGATCAGCGCCATGCGTTGGCAATGGTTGGCCATGCCCGTAGCGCTGGCCGCGATCAGCATCGGCACGGTGAGTCCGGCAACAGTGGACGTGTCCGCCGATCACAACTCGTGGACGCAGATCTACCAGATCACCAGCGGTAAAGGCGGCGTGGAGAACGACACCGGACTCAAGGGCACCGGCCGCTACCTGCGCATGCTCGGCACGAAACGCTGTCGCGCGGACGCGACTCACGGGTACTCACTGGACGAGTTCTCCGTCTACGGCGGCAACGGAGACACCACACCACCGACCCCGCCAGGCACGCCGACCCTGGTCAGCGACACGTCGA
>DASXOJ010000229.1:0-25277 GCA_036494465.1 Pseudonocardiaceae bacterium | reverse complement strand
CGGCATCGTGATCCGCTACGGCCAGCTGTGGGGTCCCGGCACCTACTACCCGGACGCCCCGCCCGACCCGCCGCGCATCCACGCCGACGAGGCCGCCCGCCAGACGGTGCCCGTCCTGGCCGCGCCGCCCGGCCTGACCATCGTGGCCGACGACCGGGCCGCCGGGCCCGGCCGGTCCTAGCCGGAGACCGGTTCCCGGGCGCCGGACCGCAGGAACCCGGCCATCGCCAGCGAGCACACGCACAGCGCGGCCGCCGACAAGGCCAGCGCCGGGCGCAGCCCGATCACCGCACCGAGCAGCCCGACGGTGAAGCCGCTGCCGATCCGCATGCCGTTGGCGCTCGTGCTGTAAACCCCGATGACCTGGCCCTTCTTCGCCCGCGGCGCGCGCAGCTGGGTGACCGTCATGGTGATCGACAGCGTGGCCAGGTTGGCGATGCCGCCGATGACCAGCAGCGGGGCGGCCACCAGGTAGTTGTGGCTGAGCGCGAAGAAGACCGTCGACGCGCCGTAGATGACGGTGGACCACAAGGCGGCGCGGACCGAGAGCCTGACCCATCCGGTGCCCTCCAGCAGCAGGCCGCCGACCACCCCGCCCAGGCCGTTGGCGAACAGCAGCACGCCGTAGGCCGCGCCGCTGGACAGCCCGGTCGTCGTGCCCGCGATGGTCGGCATCACGGTCTGCATGGCCGCGCCGATGAAGAACGAGCCGAGCCCGGCCAGGATGATCATGGCGGCCAGCACCCGGTCCTTGCTGACGTCCCGGAACACCTTCACCGCGGCCAGCACGCTGACGCGGTCCTTGGCCATGAGGCCGTACCGGGTGTGGCCGGTGTACGTCGTCCGCGCGGCCAGGATGGTCAGCGGCAGGTAGAAGGCGATGTTGACCCAGATGCCGTGTACCGGGCCGAGCCCGAGCAGCAGGGCCGATCCGACCACCGGGCCGCACAGGATGCCGAGCGAGCGGGCCGTCGAATTCAGCCGGATCGCGCTGGGCAGGTCGGCCGTGCCCACGAAGTCCTCGAGCAGCAGCTGCTCGGGCGGCGCCCACAAGGCGCCGGCCATGCCGTGCAGGACCAGCAGGATGCAGGCGTTCCAGACCGTCAGGGAGCCGGTGGCGAACAAGATGCCCCAGGTCAGCGAGACCAGCATGAACAGCGCCTGCGAGCCCTGGATCAGCTTGCGGCAGTCCAGCCGGTCGGCCAGCGCGCCGAAGTACGGCGAGAGCAGCAGGAACGGCAGCCAGTGGCTGATCACCTCGAAACCGGTCAGCGCGGGGGAGTGGAACTTCTGCCACACCACCCAGTAGGTGATGACGTGCTCGATGTTGTCGGCCATCATGGCCAGCGCCGCGCCGACCAGGTAGGGCCGGCAGTCGCGGTTGCGCAGCGCGGCGAACTTGCGTGCCGCCGGGGCGGCCGGGACCACTGCCGGTTCCGGCTGGTGCGTGGGTATCCCACAGGCGAGGCACATGGTCTTTCCCCTTGGGCTGGCCGCTAGACGCGGCAGCTGATCTCCATGCCGTCCTCGACCGGGAACTCGACGCCGAGATAACCGTTCGCCGGGTCGCGCACGTGGTCAAGGTAGGGACGCATGGTGAGCATGTCGATGTCGTCCGCGACGACCAGCGCGCCGGGCGCGAGGCGCGGTTCGAGCAGGTGCAGCACGGGCAGGCTGAGCTCTTTCCAGCCGTCGAGCAGGAGGAGGCCGATCGGCCCGGGAACCTTGCGCAGCGTTGCTCGTGCGTCACCGACCAGGATCGTGGCCTGCTCGGCGAGGCCGGCCGCGGCGAGGTTGGCGCGCGCGGCCGCGACCTTGGTGGCGCTCAGTTCGGTGCCGTAGACGTGCCCGGTGCCGTTGTCCGCGACGGCGGCGGCCAGGTGCACGGTCGAGATGCCGTACGAGGTGCCGAATTCGACGACGACCTGTGGCCTGATCGCGCGGACCAGCGAATACAGCAGGCGCCCGCCCGCTTCGGAGATCGGCATGTAGATGTCGGCGAGCGCGTCGGCGGCGGCTTGCGCGCCCTCGGGTATGTCGCGTGCGGGCCGTTGGTCGTCGATGGCCGCCTCGGCGAACAGGTGGTCCAGCAGGGTGCGCACTTCGGGATCGAGCAGGGTGGATGTCATGCGGCTAGATTAGACGCAACGTTGCGTCTTGTCTAGAAGTCGGTACGCTGACCCGGTGTCCACCGATCATCACGGCAACCGTTACGGGCGCAGCGAGCAAGCCAGGACCGCGGTCCTGCAAGCCGTCGACGACCTCTTGGTCGAACTCGGCTTCGCGGGGCTGACGATGGAGAAGATCGCGACCACGGCAGGGGTGGCCAAGCAGACCGTCTACCGCTGGTGGCCGTCCAAAGTGGACATACTGCTGGAGGCGTTCGGCGACGACATGGCCCAGCACCTCACCCCGGCCGAGCATGGTGCCCTACGTACCGACCTGCGCGAGCACCTGGCCACACTGGCCGCCTTCCTCACCGAAACGCCGCCAGGCGCGGTGTTCCGCGCGCTGATCGGTCAGGCGCAGCACGATCCCGAACTCGCCAACCGCCTGCGCACGGAACAACTCGACGCCCAGCACGCCCGCGACCGCATTCCGTTCGAGCGCGCCAAGGCGCGCGGTGAATTCCTCGATCTGGACATCGACCAGGCGGTGGAGCAACTGGTCGGGGCGGTGCACTACCGCGTGCTGGTCACCGGCCAGCCAGTGCCGCGCGAATTCACTGACGCACTGGTCGACCGGTTCCTGCGCTGAAGAGACTCCTCAATCGATACTGCGGACGATGTGCCGCTCGCTCGCGAACTCGGCCACAATGGACACGGTCGGGTCGGCCCAGGCGTCCAGCGGGATCCGCAGTTCGTCGATGTCGTCAAATTCGCCGTCGTCCCAGCGCGACGGCCGTACCAGTGCAGTAGTTGTAGTGCTCATACTCGGTCGCCTACCCGTGATCATGGCCGGTGATACCTGCCGTCGTAACAGCGCATGCGTCCGCCTGATGCCGGATTCCCGCAGGCTGTCCACTTCGGCCGGATACCTGGCCGGATGGCGGACATGCAGCCGTAATCCCAGCGGTAATCCGAGAATACGTACCTGCGCGATTGGATCACTCGCTGTAGGATGTCATCCATACGATGACATGACCTGCGTCAACTGAGGGATGACATGACGACCGGCGAGGAGATGGCCCCCGCGGAGCTGGTCGCCGAGCTGCAATCGCTGCTCAAGGCGATCCAGGCGGGCGCTGTTCCGGCCAGTCGAGCTGACCTGATTCCGCTGCTCGTCGGCGCGCTGACCACGTTGCGTGAGGTGCGTAGCGTCATCGAGGACTGGGAGCCCGCCCTGGTCGAGGCCGCCCGTGCGGCCGGCGCCAGTTGGGCGGTGCTCGCGCCCGCGCTCGGCGTGGCGAGCCGCCAGGCGGCCGAACGGCGCTATCTGCGCACGAGGTCGACGGATGGCGTCGAGTCCACCAAGGAAGCACGCGTCCAGGCGACCCGCGATCGGCGGGCCGGTGACCGCGCGGTCACGGCCTGGGCCCGGCAGAACTCGGCGGAGTTGCGCCAGCTGGCCGGTCAGGTCGGCGGACTGTCGGACCTGACGGCGGCGGGCAGGCAGGACGCCGATCGGGTGCACGCCGAACTCGGGAGCAACGACTCGTCGACGCTGCTCGGCCCGCTATCGGCGATGCTCTCGCACCTGGCCAGCAGGCACCCGGAGCTGGCGGCACGGATCGCCGAGATCGCGGCGGATGCCGATCAACGGCGCCAGGACGCGCTCGACAGCAGGCAGGCGACCGAGGGCGACCGGTAGCGTCACGCCTGCAGGGCCGTGTCCAGGCTGTCGTAGATCGCGAGATCGTCGGTGAGCCCGGTCAGTTCCAGCGGCCGCAGCACGATCCGGTCGGTCGCGACGACGCGCAGTGCGACGCCGAAGTTGTTGCGGTGCGCGAGCATCAGCACCGCGATGCCCGCCGAGGAGAAGAACTCGGCGCCGCTCAGGTCGACCACCAGGGTGGCAGGGTGTTCGATCAACGACTTCCGGACAGCATCCTCCAGCGCGGGCGCGGTCGTCATGTCGATCTCGCCCGCGACGGTCAGTACAACGGCGTCCCGCAGGTGTTCGGTGGTGACCACCGGGGTCGCGCGCACCGTGGCTGACTCGTCCGAATCCGCCACGCCGAATCCGTTCACGTAGTTCATCATGCCGGGCTCCGACTTCATCTGCTAGCCAGGTCGCGGGGACGGACATCTGTCGTCCGTTAGCTGACTTTAGCAGTGTCATCGGATGGATGACAACATGATCCTGGCTTATCCCCGGCGGCGTCGTCGTGCTCGGCAGAACATCCAGGTCAGCACTGCGGTGGAGGCCGCGGCCACGGCAAATGCGACGCCGCGTGCTTCCCGGCCCGGCGCGCCCGGCCGGTCGTCGGCGGCGAGATCACCCGATACGGGGACGCCGCGCAGACCTCGATCCAGCAGTTCGGCGAGGTGGATGGCTTCGCGGCCACCGCTGTCCAACTCGTGGATCTGGGTGCGACAGGAGAAGCCGTCGGCGAGGACGACGCTGTCCGGCGCGGCCGACCGCAACGACGGCAGCAGCACGCTCTCCGCGCACGCCACGCTCACCTCGCCATGACCGCGTTCGAAGCCGAAGTTGCCCGCCAGGCCACAACACCCGGACGCCAACCGTTCGACCTCGGCACCGGCCTTTTCCAGCAGATCCTGATCGGCCACCCAGTCGTCGAGCACCGCGTGCTGGTGGCAGTGCACCTGGCTGACCACCGTGACTCCGGGCAGCTCCGGCGGTGCCCAGCCGGGGGTGTGGTGCCGGAGTAGTTCGGCGAAGGTCACCGTGTGATCGCGGATCCTGGCCACGTCCACGTCGTCCGGGAACAGGTCGGGCGCGTCCGAGCGGAACACCGCGGTGCAGCTGGGTTCGAGGCCGACCACCAGGTTGCCCGCGCGGACGTGCTCGGCGACCAGGTCGATGGTGCGGCGCAGCACCTTCTTGGCGGTGTCCAGCTGGCCGGTCGAGATCCAGGTCAGTCCACAGCAGACTGGCTCGGTCGGGATCAGCACCGTCCAGCCCGCCGCTTCCAGCACGCCGACGGCGGCCTTGCCGATGTGCGGGTGGAAGTGGTTGGTGAACGTGTCCGGCCAGAGCAGTACGGTGCCGCGCGGACCGGTTTTCGAGCCGCCGCGCCGGATCCACCACTGTTGCAGCGTCTCCCGCGCGACGACCGGGATCTCCCGGTCTTCCAGACCTGCCGCCCTGGTCGCCAGCGCGCGCAGCGGCTTGACGGCGGCGAGCGCGTTGAGCGCGGGCGCGAACGGGGTCCGGCTGATCGCGGTGGCCACCAGGGGCAGCCAGCCGAGGGCGTAGTGCGCGCGCGGCCGCAGCCGTCCCTCGTAGTGATGGGACAGGAATTCGGCCTTGTAGGTGGCCATGTCCACGTCGACCGGGCAGTCGGACTTGCAGCCCTTGCATGACAGGCACAGGTCCAGCGCGTCGCGCACTTCGGTCGAGCGCCAACCGTCCTCGATCGGCGAGTCCGGGTGACCGTCGAGCATCTCGAACAGCAACCGGGCGCGGCCCCGCGTCGAGTGCTCCTCCTCGCGGGTCGCCTGGTAGGACGGGCACATGACCGCGTTGCCGTCGTGGCTGTGCTGACGGCACCTGCCGACGCCGACGCACCGGTTCGCGGCCTTCACGAACGAGCCGTCGTCCTCCGGGTAGGCGAAGTGCAGCCGGTGCTCGTCGATGCGCGGCGCCCACGAACCGCCGAGGCGCAGATGTTCGTCGGCGCGCGCGGGCGCGACGACCTTGCCCGGGTTCATCCGGTTGTCCGGGTCGAAGATCGCTTTCAGTTTCCCGAACGCGGTCATGAGTTCGTCGCCGAACATGCGGGGGAGGAGTTCGGCGCGGCTCTGGCCGTCGCCGTGCTCGCCGGACAGCGAGCCGCCGTAGGACACCACCAGGTCGGCCGCGCGTTGCAGGAAGCGCCGGTAGTCGGCGACGCCCTGCTGATCGGTGAGCCGGAACGGGATGCGGGTGTGCACGCAGCCCTGACCGAAGTGCCCGTACAGCGACGGCGCCGCTTCGTCCGCGTAGCCGAACTCGTCGTAGAGCCTGTTCAGATCGCGCAGGTAGTCGCCGAGCCGATCCGGCGGCACCGCCGAGTCCTCCCAGCCCTCCCAGGTGTCCGGCTCGCCCGGCACGTGCGCGGTGGCGCCGAGCCCGGCTTCGCGGGCCCGCCACAGTTCGTCCTCGTGCGCGGGCTCGTCCAGGAAGGCGACATCGGCGTCGTGGTCGGACTCGCCGAGCGCGTCGAGCATGCGCTGGGCCCGCTCGTCGGTCTCCTGCTGCGACTCGCCGCCGAACTGGACCATCAGATAACCGTCGCCGCGCGGCAGTTCAGCCAGCGCGTCCGGATTCAGTCCCTTGATCCGCTGATCCCTGATGAGCCGGTGGTCGAGCCCTTCCAGTGCGATCGGCTCGTGCGGCAGGATCGCCGGCACCGCGTCGGCCGCGGCCGTGATCGAGTCGAAGCCGAGTACGACGAGCGAGCGATACTTGACCACCGGCACCAGTTCGAGTTCGGCGCGCAGCACGGTCACCAGCGTGGATTCGCTGCCGACCAGCAGACCGGCGACGTCGAAATGGTGCTCGGGTAGCAGCGAGTCCAGGTTGTAGCCGGAGACGCGACGCGGAATGTCGGGGTAGTGGTCACGGATCCGGTCGGCGTACTCGTCGCGCAGCGCGCGCAGTCGCCGGTAGATGGTGGCTTGCCCGTTGCCGCGCCGTTCGATCGCGGCATACTCGTCGTCGCTGGTTTCCCCGCACCAGAACCGGGTGCCGTCGGCCAGCAGCACTTCCAGGCGGGCGATGTTGTCCACGACCTTGCCGGTCCGCTGCGCGGTGGCACCGCAGGAGTTGTTGCCGATCATCCCGCCCAGCGTGCAGTTCGGGTGCGTGGCAGGCTCCGGTCCGTAGCGCAGGCCGTGCTGTTCGAGTTGGCGGTTGAGCACGTCGAGCACGATGCCCGGCTCGACGACGCAGGTCTTCGTGTCCGGGTCGACCGACAGCAGCCGGTGACAGTGTTTCGCCCAGTCGATCATGATCGCGGTGTTCGTGCCCTGCCCGGCGAGACTGGTGCCGCCGCCCCGGGACACGACCGGCGCGCCGAACTCGTGGCACACCGCGACCGCCTCGGCGCCCGCCTCGACGGTGCGCGGGATCACGACGCCGATGGGCACCTGGCGGAAGTTGGACGCGTCCGTCGAGTAGGCGCCCAGCGTGCCCGCGTCGAAGCGCACCTCACCGTCGACGCGAGCACGCAGGGCTTCTTCGAGCGCGGTCATGCTTCGTTGTTGCGGCTCGGGATGAACTCCTGTGCCTTCTGTTTGATGCCCTGCTTGATGAATCCCCAGGTGTCCTCGTCACCGTGCAACACCGCGCCCGCCAGCGAACGCACCTGTTCCAGCGTGGCGTGCGGCGGAATCGGCGGGATGTTCGGATCGCAGCGCACGTCGAGCACGGTCGGCCGGTCGGCGCTCAACGCCTGATCCCAGGCGTCGCCGAGGTCGTCGGGCTTGTCGATGTTGCGCGCATGCAGACCGAGGCCGCGCGCGAACGCCGCGTAGTCCACGTCGGGCAGGGTCTGGGATTCGACGAACTTGGGCGCGCCCTGCATCGCGCGCATCTCCCAGGTGACCTGGTTGAGGTCGTTGTTGTGCAGCACCGCGATGACCAGTCGGGGGTCTGTCCACTGTGTCCAGTAGCGGGCGATGGTGATCAGTTCCGCCAAGCCGTTCATCTGCATGGCGCCATCGCCAACCAACGCGATCGCGGGCCGGTCCGGATGCGCCCACTTGGCGCCGATCACGTACGGCACGCCCGGTCCCATCGTCGCCAGCGTGCCGGACAGCGAACCGCGCATGTTGCCGGTGAACCGCAGGACCCGCGCGTACCAGTTCGCGGCGCTGCCCGAATCGGCGGCCACGATCGCGTTGTCCGGCAGGCGCTGCGAAAGCTCGGAGAAGATGCGCATCGGGTTGACCGGGTCGGCGCCGGTCGCGGCCTGCCGGTCGACCACCTGCCACCAGTCGGCCACGTTCTTCTCGATCGTGTCCCGCCAGCCGCGCTCGCTCTTGCGCTTGAGCTTCGGGATCAGCGCCCGCAACGTGGTCTTCGCGTCGCCGACGATGTTGAGGTCGTAGGGGTAGCGCATGCCGATCCACTTGCCGGACCGGTCGATCTGGATCGCCTTGGCCTGATCGAGTTGCGGCATGAACTGGGTGTACGGAAAGTTCGAGCCGACGGTGAGCAGCGTGTCGCAGTCCATCATCAGGTGGTAGGACGCGGTGGTGCCGAGCAGGCCGATCGCCCCGGTCACCCAGGGCAGGTCGTCGGCGAGGACATCCTTGCCCAGCAACGCTTTCGCCGCACCCGCGCCGAGCAACTCGGTCACCTCGGCGAGTTCGGCCTCGCAGCCCCGGGCACCCTGACCGGCCAGGATCGCCACCTTCTCGCCCGCGTTGAGGATCTCGGCCGCCTGGTCGATCGCGCTGTCGTCCGGGCGCGGCGTCACCGAGGTCATGCCGACGCTGGAGGGCACCTGCTTGAAGGCGTGTTCCGGTGGCTCATAGGGGAGTTCGAACACGTCGGAGGGGAAGATGATCGCGGTGGGCGCGTGCTCGGTCTTGGCGATCCGGATGGCGCGGTCGATCAGGTTCGGCAACTGCTGCGGCACCATGCACACCTGGACGTAGTCGCTGCACACGTCCTTGTACAGGCTGAGCAGGTCGACCTCCTGCTGGTAGGAGCCACCCATCGCGGAGCGTTCGGTCTGCCCGACCAGCGCGACGACCGGCACGTGATCCAGCTTCGCGTCGTAGAGCCCGTTGAGCAGGTGGATCGCGCCAGGACCGCTGGTCGCGGCGCAGATCCCGACCTCGCCGGAGAACTTCGCGTAGCCGACCGCCTCGAACGCGGCCATTTCCTCGTGCCTTGCCTGCACGAACTGCGGATTGTTCTCCGCGCGGCCCCAGGCCGCGAGCAGGCCGTTGATGCCGTCGCCTGGATAGCCGAAAACCTGCCGGACGCCCCATTCACGCAGACGAGCGAGCAAAAAATCGGCGACTGTGTCGGCCATCGGTGCGGTCCCTCCTGACGGTTGCGGCTCCTTCCGGCAAGCGCATACCCCCGGAGGCAACGGCTGATCCCCGCGTCAGGCGGCTTGGCGCCGGTACAGCTCCGTCTCGGCCAACTCGGCAGTGGATACGGACAGATTGGGCAGATGGCACGGCGGTCCGCCACCGTCCACATGGGCAATCACCCGCTCGGCGGGAAAGACCGCCATGCGCTCGGCAGGTTGACCGCAGTTCGCGCAAGGCGTGCCACGTAGCGGGAGATACCAGCTCGACAGTTTGGGGTACATGCCGGATGAATTGACAGTTTGATGGACGACTATACGGTTGGCGCCCGCGAACGCGGGTAGGCGATGGACATGCGTGCATTGGTATACGAAGGTCCGCGCCAGGTGTCCGTGACGGACGTACCGGATGCCCGGATCGAGCGACCGACAGACGTACTCGTCCGCGTCACCTCGACCAACATCTGCGGCTCCGATCTGCACATGTACGAGGGCCGCACCGACGTGGAGAACGGAAAAGTGCTCGGCCACGAGAACCTCGGCCAGGTCGTCGAGGCAGGTGACGCGGTCGACCGGGTCAAGGTGGGCGACTGGGTGTGTCTGCCGTTCAACATCGCCTGCGGTTTCTGCAAGAACTGCGAGCGTGGCTTCACCGGCTTCTGCCTCACCGTCAACCCCGGATTCGCCGGTGCCGCCTACGGATACGCGAGCATGGGACCGTATCGCGGTGGTCAGGCCGAACTGCTCAGGGTGCCCTACGGCGACTTCAACTGCCTGCGGCTGCCACCGGACGCGCAGGAAAGGCAAGCCGACTACGTGATGCTGGCCGACATCTGGCCGACCGGCTACCATGCGACCGAACTGGCGGATGTCGCGATCGGTGATTCCGTAGTGGTCTGGGGTGCCGGACCAGTCGGTTTGATGGCGGCGTATTCGGCGCGGTTGCGCGGTGCCAGCAAGGTGATGGTGGTCGACCACCAGCCCGACCGGTTGCGGCTGGCCGAACAAATCGGCGCGGTCGCGATCGACCAGTCCACAGCAGACCCGGTCGAACAGGTGCTGGACCTGACCGGCGGCGAAGGCGCCGACAAGGGTTGTGAATGCGTCGGATGGCAGGCACACGATCCGCAGGGCAACGAAAACCCGAACATGACCATGAACCAGCTGGTCGGTTCGGTCCGCGCCACCGGCGCCATCGGCGTTGTCGGCGTGTTCGTGCCGGAAGATCCCGGCGCTCCCGACGAACTGAGCCAGCAGGGCAAGATCGCCTTCGACTTCGGCAAGTTCTTCCAGAAGGGCCTGCGAATGGGCACCGGCCAAGCGAACGTGAAGGCGTACAACCGGCAGTTGCGAGACCTCATCGCTGCCGGCAAGGCCAGTCCGTCGTTCCTGGTCTCGCACGAGGTCGGCCTGGACAGCGCGGTGGAAGCCTACGAACGGTTCGACGCCCGCGAGGACGGGTGGACCAAGGTCATCCTGCATCCCTGACGGGAAACGGCGACCACGTCGCGAGCGTCGAAACGGCTAGAATGGTGCATCGTCCGGGCCGGCGCCCGAGAAGGGTGGTTGAGGTGATCGACACACCGACGACGCCCGCGCACGATCAGGTGTCCTGGCAGCACGAGCGGGTCGACGGCTGCCTGGTCGCCACGCCGGTCGGCCCATTGACCAGCCTTACCTACCGCGATTTCCGCGACATGCTGGTCAAGTTCGCCATCGACACGCCGAGGGCGGTGATCGTGCCGATCGACGGGCTCGACGTGCCCAGTCTGCCTGCGCTGACCGCGTTCCCCTCGGCGGCGCTGCGGGTGAGCGACTGGCCGGGAGTCGCGATCATGATCGTGACCAGCAGGCCCGACCGGTTCGCGACGTCGGGCGAGGCCGCCATCCGCCGGTTCGTTCCGGTGTTCCAGGACGTCGCCGCCGCCGTCGCCGCGGTCGGTGACGCACCGGACCGGCGGCGCGCGGTGCTCGATCTCGACCACGACCTGTTCAGCGCGCGACGGGCTCGGCTGTTCGTCCGATCCGTCTGCGGACGCTGGCAGATCGGCGACCTGTCGTCCGACGCCGAGCAGATCGCGACCGAACTGGTCGAGAACGCCGTTGCGCACACGACCTCCCAACCGAGGCTGCGGCTCGAACTGCGCTCCGGGCTGTTCACCATCGCGGTCAGCGACGACAGCGCGCGGGAAGCCGTGGTGCGGGAGAAGATCGAGGGTGTCCGCGCAGGTGGCGGCCTGCGCATCGTCGCGGACCGGGCGAAGGTATGGGGGTCCTCGCCCAGACTCGGCGGCGGCAAGGTGGTGTGGGCCGTGCTGCGCGCCTCGGGGCCGACGATTCGGTTGCGCTGACCGCGCAGTGCCGGTAGCCAGCGCTGATCGCTGGTGCCGGTAGCTAGTGCCGGTCGGCCATGCTGGTCCGGGCCACGTTGTGCAGGCGCTCCAGGGCATCGAGCATGATCGTGCGGTGGTACCAGTCCAGCCACGCGCTGCTCTGCCGTGCCACTGCGCGCAGTTCGGTTCGCTGCGCGCTGCTCGTTCGTGGTTCGTCGTCCTTGTGCAGCGTCGACACCATGCCGATCGGCTGACCGTCTTCGTCCAGCAGTGGAAGGCTGTGCACGGAGCGGAAACCCTCGGTCCGGAAGATCGAACGCGCGGTCGCGTCGGGTTCGTCGTTGAGGTTCCTGGTGCTCTGGGCGCCCGAGCCGAACGCGGGTAGCGGCTCGTCGACGTAGGTGAACCGTTCGGTGAAGCGGCTGGGCAGGCCCTGCTGCGACTCCAGTCGCAACCCACCGACGAAGTGGTCGGCCAGCTGGAGGTAACCGGCCTCACTGTCCATTATGGACATGCTGGCAGTCAGGACTGCGCTGAGAAAAGCGCCGTGGTTGCCCCGCCAGCCACGCGGCGCGTCGGCGAACGGGACCGGCGGCGCGGTGTCGCGGACGCGGCCGGGGAACCAGGTCTGCTGGTCGGGATGTGCGGGCGGTGCGTTGAGAAAGGCGAGCGCCAGTAACCGGATCTTCAGGTTGTACTGCTGCGAGCTGAGGCGCAGCAGCAGGAACGCGCTGTCGGAGTCGGGCAGGTCATACCGGTCGCGCAGTTCGCTGACCGCGCCCGCGATCAGCGGCCGGGTACGCAGCGCGCCGGGCAGGTGCCGGGCCCGTTCGCGCAACAGCGCCAGGCCCTGGCTGGGCTCGACGGTCCGGTCCGGCGTGGTGGTCTCGTCGCGGACCGCGGCCAGGGCGGCGGCCACTGCGCCGTGATTGACCAGCGCGAGCGGCGCGCCGATCTGGCGGACGATCTCGCCCACCGTGTGCCTGCAGTTCGCCAGGGCCAGCCTGCGTCCGGTGTTGGCGAGCGTCGCGGCGACTTCGCCGAGCGCGCGGATGCCCGCCGCGGAGACCAGCGTGACGTCGGCGAGATCGAGCACGACGCCCCGGTCGGCCGGCGTGACCGTGCCGAGCACCGCCTCCCGCAGACCAACCGCTGAACAGGCGTCCAGTTCACCCGCCACGCCGAGCAGGACCACATCTCGCGCCGATTCGCCGACACGCTTGGTCACCCAGAGGTGACTGGCCGAATCTGGGTTTGTAGGCATTGTTGGTCACCTCCGGCTCAGCTGGAGGCTGCCGCTTGCTGCTGGACAACCCACTGGCAAGCCTACAAGCCCCGGCCGGGGCGGCGCTCTGTCGATCAGGCGAAAACCCGTTGGTATGGGAACCCCTGTTTGGGGGAACGCGGGGGTCCTGCCGCCGAGGAAGGCCCCAGCCATGACCCAGCCGCCCGTTGACCGAGGCACCATCGTCACCTACGTTGACCAGCGCGAACGCGTGCTGGTCCGGGCGGTCGTCGCCGGGCCGGAAATCGTCGATCCGGGGACGGACACCGAGTGGATTCCGGTGGTCACCGCCGACCGATCCATCACGATGGCCGAGGTCGGTTCGATCGTCGAGTTCTCTACCGACATACCGAGTCCGATCAGCCTGGACGACCTGGAGGGGCCGGTCACCGTCCTGTCCGGTGCACTCCACCGGCTGGCCGCTGACCTGGTGCGGGCCACCGGCCGCGACGCATACGACGACACCGCGCACTGCGAGCTGTTGCTGGTCTTCAGCCGGGCAGTGGCACCGGTCGAGGCGGCATTGTGCCTGCTCGCGGACACCGACCCCGACAGCGGGCTTGCGGTGGTGCTGGGGTGGTTGTCCTGCGCCGCGGAGGAACTGGATCGCGGGAACCTGGAAGGTGCGACGAGTAGCGTGCTGATCGCGGACAGCACAATGAAACGCATGTTGGCCCAACGCGGTCGCGCGGTCGACTGAACGCGATCTCGGCGCAGCTGGTTGTGGGCGCGTGCCGACCCGAATATAGTGAATAGACGGATTGGTTGATCAAGCAGCCGCCAGACAATTCAGCATCACTGCCACCGTTTTTCTTTCAGCTGAGATCTATCGGGGCTGGTAGCGGTGCCACACGTTCGGGGCTGCTTGTCATGGCATCACAGCACAAACGGCACGAGACCGAATACGACCACCTGCTGCCGTTGTTTCACCTGCTCGCCGATCCATCCCTTTCCGACGATGACCGCAGACGGTTGCGCGAGGACATCGTGGAAGGCCACCTTCCACTCGCCGAGCACATCGCGCAGAAATACCGGCACCGTGGCCAATCCATGGAGGATCTCCGCCAGGTCGCCCGGGTCGGCCTGATCGGCGCGGTGGACCGGTTCAACCCGGATCGCGGCACGGATTTCGTCGCGTTCGCGGTGCCCACCATCATGGGCGAGGTCCGCAGGTACTTCCGCGACTCGACCTGGGTGGTCCAGGTACCCCGGCCGCTGAAGGAGCTGAACCGCTCGATTTCGAGCGCCGTTGCCACCCTGACCGCGGAACTCGGCTGTGCGCCCCGGCCGCACAAGATCGCCGGTCGGCTGGGTATTTCGCTGGAAGCGGTGTACGAAGGCTTGCAGGTAGGCATGGCCTATCAGGCCAGCAGCCTGGACATCCCGGCAGTCCGGCCGGGCGACGACCCCCGCGAACGCGGCCAGCTCGGCGTCGTCGATCCAGGCCTCGACCTGGTGGAGAACCGGCAGACGCTGCGGCTCGCGCTGGCCGGTCTGCCGCCACGCCAGGCCGAGATCGTGCGCATGCGGTTCTTCGAGGAGCGGACCCAGGACGACATCGCCGCCCGGATAGGGATCTCCCAGGTGCACGTGTCGCGCCTGCTCGCGGGCGCCGTCGCCCAACTGCGCACCGCGTTCGTACCGGAACGGTGATCAGGCGACCCGGTCCGGTTCCCTGGTCAGTTCAAGCACCAGGATCGCACCCGCCACCTCGTCGCCGTTGCCGCGCAACGCTCTGCAGATCACCCGGATCGCGACCGGCCGGCCACGCCGGTTCACCGCCGACACCAGCAGCTCCTCGCTGTAGTCCGGGTCGGCGAGCGCGGCGCGCACTATCGGTCGCACCTCGGGCAGCGGCAGGCCGATGTCCAGGTTCAGCAGGTGCTGACCGTCAGCTTCCTCGCGGCGCACCCCCCAGAGCTCCTCGGCGCCCTGATTCCACACGGTGATGCGCATCTCGTTGTCGACCACGATCACCCCGGAGCGCAGCGAGGTCAGGATGGATTCGAGGAAGTTGTTGACCTCGTCGAGTTCGAGGCTGCGTTCGCGCATCGTCTCGTTCATGGTCTGCAACTCGTCGTTGGTCGAGTGCAGCTCCTCGTTGATCGTCTCCAGTTCTTCGTTGGTGGACTGGAGTTCCTCGTTGGTCGTCTCCAGTTCCTCCACTGTGGACTGTAGTTCTTCGTTTGTGGTTTCCAGCTCCTCGTTGGTGGACTGGAGCTCCTCGTAGGCCGACTCCAGTTGCCGGTTGGCGTGTTCCAGTTCGGCCAGCAGCCGCTTGGCGGCGCTGACATCGTGGAAGACCACCGAGATGCCGAGTAGGTCGCGATCGCTGTTCAGCAACGGATTCAGGTGCACCTCCAGCCAGATGGTCTCGTTGACGCCGCGCTGCCACTCGATGTCCTTCAGGCGCAGCGCGCGCCGCTCGACCTTGGCCCGCTCGACCTGGGCCCGCAGTTCGACGGGGCGGTAGGACAGCTCCAGATCGCGCAGCGGCCTGCCGATGTCCCGCGACGAGAGCCCGAACAGCGTGTTGGCCTGCTCGTTGATCAGCGCCACGTGGTCGTCCCCGCTGATCACCACCTGCGCGACGGGGCTGGCCGAGAACGCCCGCTCGCGCAGCTCGTCCATGCTGCCCGCGTCGACCCGGCGGTCCGACTGCGGCTGGTGGCTGAAGAACGAGCCCACCTGCGGGTTGACGGCGGGCACCTTGCCGAAGATCCGGTGCTTGAGGTCGACCGGATCGAACAGCCTGCCGTGGCTGAGCAGCATCTCGGCCTTGCCGAGGAACAGGATGCCCCTGGCCTGCAACGCGAAGTGCAGCCTGCCGAGGATCTTGGCCTGGGTCTCGGCGTTGAAGTACATCAGCGTGTTGCGGCAGACCAGCAGGTTGATGCGGGAGATCGGCGCGTCCTGGATGAGGTCGTTGCGGCCGAAGATCACCGACCGGCGCAGGTCCTGCCGGAACACGTGCCTGCTGCCCTGTGTCTCGAAGTACTTCGCCAGCAGTTCCGGCGGCACCCCCTCGACGTCGCGCGCGCCATAGCTGGCCTGCCGCGCCTGGGCCAGCGCGTCCTCGTCGATGTCGGTCGCGTAGATCTTCACCCTGCGCCGGAACTCGTCCATGCCGATGTACTCGGCCAGCATCATGGCCAGGCTGTACGCCTCCTCGCCGGACGCGCAGCCCGCGCTCCACACCCGCACCGGATCCTCCGGCCCGAGCTCGGCCAGCATCACCGGCAGGGCGTCCTCGCGCAGGTAGTCCCAGGCGTCCCGATCCCGGAAGAAGCCGGTCACGTTGATCAGCAACGTGTTGAACAGCGCCGCGAACTCCTCCGAGTTCACTTCGAGGTGATCGAGATACTCCGGGTAGTCCATCATGTCGACCTGCGCCATCCGATGACGCACTCGCCGGACCAGGCTGGTGCGCTTGTACCCGGTGAAGTCGAAGCCGCGAGACTCCTTCAGGTAGTCCAGAACAGCGTCGAAACCGCTGTTGGCGCTGTCATCGGGGTTGCTGTCCACAGTTACCAACCGTACTCGCCGCCACGTCGGATGCGGCCGGGCAACCCGCGCCCGGAACTACGCTCCGCGTTGACCCTGCCGGAAATCCGGCCGCTGGCACGACCCCAGGAACGACCGCAGCGTGACCGCCGCCTGCTCGGACTCCTTCGCCGCGTTCTCGTAGCGCTCGGCCAGCATCGTGTTCTGCCGCTCAACGGCACTCGTCCGCATCCGGTTCGCCAGGCTGGTCTTCTCGTCGAGCGTGCGCAGTGCTGTCCGCAGGGCGCGCTCCAGGCCGTCGTTCTTCTGCTCGAGCAAGGCTTCGTCGGTCCACGTGTGGCCCGTGCGGCATCGATATCGACGGGCATCGCGCGACGCGAGCAGCGCGCCCCGGCAGTCCGGGCAGCTGAAACCCGACGGCGTGCCGATCCGCTCCGGCTCCGATCCCGCCTGCCGTTCACCACGTTCTGCCGGTTCGGCGTGCACCGCCACCCGCCGAGAGCCTGGTTCCCGTCGCACGAGTTCGGCCAGTACCGAACCCATCTCCCGAACGGGCAGCACCTGGCAATCCGGCACCTCACGCAGCGCTGCTTTCGGCATCCCCGGACAGATCGCGTCCTCCGCGGCCTGCACCACGGTGGCGCCGCCCCTGGCCGCGATCGCACCCAGGCCCGCGGCGCCGTCGTCCAGCGCACCAGAAAGCACCACGCCGACACAGCGCGGTCCGAATGCCTTCGCCGCCGAGCGGAACAGCGCGTTCACCGCGGGGCGATGCCCGTTCTCGGTCGGTCCATTGGACAGCGCGAGGGCGTCGTCGGCGACCAGCAGGTGGCGGTCCGCCGGTGCGGTGTACACCTGCCCGTGCCGAAGTGGCGCGCCGTGGGTGGCGACGCTGACCGGCAGCCGCCCAGCCCGGTCGAGGATCGCGGGTAACGCGCTGCTGCTCCCGGCAGGCAGGTGCAGCACGACCAGGACGGTCGCAGGCAGATCACCGGGAAGACCGGCGACGAGTGCGCGCAGCGCGACCACTCCGCCCGCCGAGGCGCCGACCACGACAACGTCCCGGTTCACCACGGTGTACCGACCACCTTCCGACGGTCAGGACAAGAACTACCCGGGGCTACCCAGAACGCGGCGGTTCAAAACCCATCGGATTGGGCGCCGCTCGACGGATGGGGGCGGCGTGAGCGCCCGAAGCCGAGGTGGAAGACGCGTTCGGTGCCGTTCTCGTCGATCCCATGGTCCAGCGAATCGGCCAGGGCTTGCAAGACCCGCAGGCTCAAGCCGTTGACGCGCGGTTCATCCAGCGTCGTCGGTACCGATGCCTCGATCCGGACGTGCGTGGCGTCCACCAGCAGGCGGACCGTCAGCACGTCCCTCGGCGTGCAGTTGACCAACGCCAGCGCGCACACCTCATCGACGGCCAGCCGGACATCGTCGATGAAGTCGAGGTCGAAGTCGGCGCGCATGGCCTGCTCGGCCAGCAGCGCGCGCAACCCCGGCACGTGGTCACGGACCGCGAGCATGCGCACCTCGAGCTCGTGGCGGTCCAGCGCGGTCGGAGTGGTCGCTGGCCTCGACTGATGTCTGTCGCTCACCGACGACTCCTTCTGGCGATCATCCGACTGCCCGTGTGCTTACCGTACGGGCTTGCCGCGTTGCACCGGCCATATACCTGGCGAGGCGTATGGACCGCACTTGTCGAGGGTAAGCGGGGCGCCATGGTTCCGACCCCCGACGCGTCGGCGACTGTCGATAACCCCCGGAGACTGCCATGACGATCCGCGACCACGCCATCGCGAGCACGCGAACCCTCCGCCCGTCGCCGACACCGGACCCGTTCAGCCCATCGACGACCGAGCGCGCGGAACGCCGCGCCTTCAACGACAGCGTGCTGCGCCCGGACCTGCCGCTGCACCACCTCGCGCGCGGCTTCGCCGCCATCGTCCGCACCGAGGCCGCCACCCTGCTCGGCACGGTCGGCTACGCCGAGTTCGGCTGGCCCGAGTTCAGCGAGGTCTGGTGGTCGGCGGCACGGCGGATCACCCTCGGCGAATCCGCGCGCGAGGACCACGACGTGACCGGCCTGCGCGGCCCGAACCAGGATGCCATCGCCCGGTATCTCCTCATCGCCGAGCCCAGGAGCCTGGCGGCCGAGGTGGCGCGCGCACCGGTCACCTCCGGCGTCGACCCGATCGGCGAGTTGCGGCACTGGCTGTTCGGGTTCGGCGCGGCCGGGATCGTCACCTTCCGCGCGCTGGCGCTGCTCGCCGCCCATCCCGAGCAGGCCGGGACAGCCCGCGCCGAACTCGCCGCCACCGACTTCACCGAACTCGCCGCCCTGCCCTACCTGCGCGCGTGCGTGCTCGAGTCGATCCGGCGCTGGCCGCCTGCGCAGGGATCGGACACCTTCGCCCCGGACAGGTGGCTGGACGCCGGGCGGCACCAGCCAGTCCTGCCGTTCGGCACGCGCACCGCCGTGTGCCCCGGTCGCAACATCGTGCTGGGCAGCGCCGCGACGATGCTCGGCGCGCTACTCGCCCGGCGCGAGTTCACGTTGGCCGGCCAGCCGGCCCTCGACCACACTGAGCTGCGCTTCCTCTCGCGCCGATGCCGACGCCGGTAGCGGCATCTCGCCCGCCCGAGGTATGGATCGCGACCCGCCGGGCATGCCCCAACCGTGGCGTGGACCAGACGGGAGGAGCACGACGTGGCGGAGGAACCGGTTGTCGTCGTCACGGGGGCCAGTGGCGGTATCGGCCGCGCGAGCGCGGTGGCGTTCGCGCGCAAGGGCGCCCGGGTGGCGTTGCTGGCGCGCGGACAGTCCGGTTTGGACGCCGCTGCCGACCAGGTCCGGGCGGCAGGTGGCGTCGCGCTGCCGATCCACGCCGATGTCGCGCACAGCGATCAGGTCGAGGCGGCGGCCGAGCGGGTGGAAGCCGAACTCGGCCCGATCGACGTCTGGGTGAACGTCGCGTTCACCTCGGTGTTCGCACCGTTCGACGAGATCGGCGCCGACGAGTTCCGCCGGGTCACCGAGGTCAGCTACCTGGGCTACGTGTACGGCACCATGGCCGCGCTGGCGCGGATGAAGCCGCGCGACCACGGCACCGTCGTGCAGGTCGGCTCCGCGCTCGCGTATCGGGGAATTCCGTTGCAGAGCGCCTATTGCGGCGCCAAACACGCCATCCAGGGCTTCCACGAGTCGCTGCGCTGCGAACTGCTGCACCAGGGCAGCGGCGTGCACGTGACCATGGTGCAGATGCCCGCCGTGAACACCCCGCAGTTCTCCTGGGTGCTCTCCCGGCTGCCTCGGCACGCCCAACCGGTGCCGCCGATCTACCAACCGGAGATCGCCGCCTGCGCCGTCGTGCACGCGGCCGAGCATCCGCAGCGGCGCGAATACTGGGTCGGCGGCAGCACGGTCGGCACGTTGCTGGCCAACGCGGTCGCGCCCGGCCTGCTCGACCGCTACCTGGCCCGCACCGGATTCGCCGCCCAGCAGACCGATGAACCGCGCGACCCCGAGCAGCGCGGCAATCTGTGGCAACCCGCCGACGGCAAGCGCGGGCACGACTTCGGCGCGCACGGTGAATTCGACGACTCCTCCCACCGTCGCAGCCCGCAGTTGTGGGCGAGCAGGCACCACGGCGTCATCGGTGGCATCGCCGCGCTCGCCGCGGCCGGGTTGCTCGCCTGGCGAGCCGCGCGATGACTAGCGTCGAATCGCTGTCCGCCAAGGCTTTCACCATTCCGACCGACCAACCGGAAGCCGACGGCACCGCGACCTGGGACGCCACCACGCTCGTGGTGGTGCACGCCGAGTCAAGTGGCGTCGTCGGCACCGGCTGGACCTACGGGCCTGCGGCCTGCGCCGAACTGGTCGACGAACTGCTGGCCACCGTGGTCGTCGGCCGCGATGTGCTCGGTGTGCCGGGCAGTTGGGCGGCGATGGTGCGCGCGGCGCGCAACGCCACCCGGGCCGGTGCGGTCGGTTATGCCATCTCCGCCGTGGATGTGGCGCTGTGGGATCTCAAGGCGCGGTTGCTCGGTGTGTCCCTTGTGGACCTGTTCGGCCAGGTACACGATCAGGTACCGGTGTACGGCAGCGGCGGATTCACCACCTATTCGGCCGAGCGGATGGCCGACCAACTCGCCGACTGGGTACAGCACCAGCGGCTGAACCGAGTCAAGATCAAGATCGGTGAGTCGTGGGGCACCGACGAAGCGCGCGACCTGGCCAGGATCGCGCAAGCCAGAGAGATCGTCGGCCCCTCGGTCGAACTCTATGTGGACGCGAACGGCGGCTACCAGCGCAAACAGGCCATCCGGATCGGGCATGCCATGGCCGAACACGACGTGCGCTGGTTCGAGGAGCCGGTCAGCTCAGACGACCTGGCCGGGCTGCGCGAAGTCCGGGATCGGGTGGACGCCGACGTGACGGCGGGCGAATACGGCACCGATGTCGGCTACTTCCAGCGGATGTGCGCGGCAGACGCGGTCGACTGCGTGCAGATCGACGCGACCCGGTGCGGTGGCTACACCGAATGGCTGCGCATCGCGGCCGTCGCCGCCAGCGTCAACCTGACCGTGTCCGGCCACTGCGCGCCGAACCTGCACGCCCCGGTCGCCGCCGCCACCCCGAACCTGAGGCACCTGGAATGGTTCCACGACCACGTGCGGATCGAGTCCGAGCTGTTCACCGGCGCCCTCGATCCGTGCGGCGGCGCGGTGACGCCGGACCACGAGCGGCTCGGCCACGGCCTGACCCTCAACACGGAACGAGTGAAGGAGTAAGCATGACCGACGAACTGAGCGGCCGCACCATCGCCATCCTGGCGACCGATGGCGTCGAGCAAGTGGAACTGGAGAAACCCAAGGACGCGGTCGAGCAGGCCGGCGCGACCGTGCGCCTGCTGTCCATTCAGGACGGCCGGATCCAGGCCATGCACGGCGACATCGACAAGGGCGACACGTTCGCCGTCGACGAGGTCGTGTCCGAGGCGCGAGCGGATGCCTACGACGGCCTGATCCTGCCCGGCGGCACCATCAACCCGGATCGGTTGCGGATGGACGATGCGGCCGTCGGGTTCGTCCGCGACTTCGTGGCCTCGGGTCGTCCGGTTGGCGCGATCTGTCACGGGCCGTGGACGCTGGTCCAGGCCGACGTCGTGCGCGGGCGCAGGCTGACCTCGTATCCGAGTCTGCGCACGGACATCCGCAACGCGGGCGGTGACGTGGTGGACGACGAGGTCGTGGTGGACGGCAACCTGGTGACCAGCCGAAACCCGGACGACCTGCCCGCGTTCTGCGCCACGATCGTCAAGCAGCTGGCCAAAAACTGACGGCGGGTGGCTGGGTGGTGGATGTGGCTCCCGACATCGCGCGGACGCCGCCGCACGTGCTCCACGAGTACGCGATCCTGGCCGACGGCGAGCGGGGCGCCGTGGTCGGTCCGCGCGGTGACATCGCCTGGCTGTGTTTCCCGCGCTGGGACAGCGATCCCGTGTTCGACACCCTCCTGGGTGGACCCGGCGGCTACTCGATCGCGCCAGACGCCCCGTACGTCTGGGGTGGGTCCTATGTGGAAGGGACGTTGATCTGGCACAGCCGCTGGGTCACCAACGCCGGGATTGTCGAATCCCGCGAAGCCTTGTGTTATCCCGGCGATCCACACCGGATGGTACTACTGCGCCGCGTCCAGGCGCTCGACGCGGCAGCCAGGGTCGCGGTCTGGCTGCGACCCAGCGATCAGTGGCAGGAACTGCACCGGCACGGCGACACCTGGACCGCTCGCGTCGGCGGGCTGTACCTGCGCTGGACCGGTGCCGCGCAAGCGCACGCCCGGGACCGGCGCGGCGCGTTGCTGCTGCCGCTCGACCTGGCCGCCGGTCAACATCACGACCTCGTCCTCGAACTGTCCGACCGCCCCCTGCCCGACGAACCGGTCGACGCCGACACGGCGTGGCGCGCGACCGAGACCGCGTGGCGCGAAGCCGTGCCCGCCTGCGCCGCCGCGCTCGACCCGCGGCACACCCGGCACAGCTACGCGGTGCTGCGCGGGCTGACCGGCCGTGGCGGCGGCATGGTCGCCGCGGCCACCACCGGCCTGCCCGAACGCGCCGACGCCGGCCGCGACTACGACTACCGATACGTGTGGATCCGCGACCAGTGCTACGCGGGCCAGGCCGCCGCGACCATCGGCCCGGATCCACTGCTCGACGATGCCGTCCGCTTCGTCGCGGACCGCCTGCTCGCCGACCGCGATCGGTTGGCCCCCGCCTACACCACCCTCGGCGAACCAGTGCCCGACCCGCACTCGCTCGGTCTGCCGGGGTACCCAGGCGGGTCGGATCTCGCCGGAAACCGGGTCAACAAACAGTTCCAGCTCGACTCCTTCGGCGAAGCCCTGCTGCTGTTCGCCACCGCGGCCGGCTACGACCACCTCGACGGGAAGCACTGGGACGCCGTCCGGCTCGCTGCCAATGCCATCGAAGAGCACTGGCGCGAACCCGACGCCGGCATCTGGGAGTTGGACGACAACGCCTGGACGCACAGCAGGCTCATCGCCGCCGCCGGACTGCGCGCGGTCGCCGCCACGATCAGCCAGGCCGCCCCGAGCCTGCGGACCGAGGGCTGGGACTGGCTGACCCTCGCCGACCGGATCGTCGCCGACACCAGCACGCACGCCCTGCACCCCGACGGGCACTGGCAACGCACCCCGGACGATCCGCAGGTGGACGCCGCGCTGCTGATACCCGCCCTGCGCGGTGCCACCCCGGCCGACGATCCGCGCGCGCTCGCCACCTTCGACGCCTACCTGCGCGAACTCGCCGACGAGGGCTACGCCTACCGGTTCCGGCACGACCCGAGGCCGCTGTCCGAGGCGGAGGGATCATTTCTGCTGTGCGGATTCCTCGTTTCCCTGACGCACCACCAGCACGGCAACCCCGTGCAGGCGCGCAGCTGGTACGAGATCACCCGCACCGCGACCGGTCCGGCGCGACTGTTCAGCGAGGAGTACGACGCCGTCCAACAGCAGATGCGCGGCAACCTGCCGCAGGCGTTCGTGCACGCGCTGCACCTGGAGACCGCGCACCGGCTCGTGGATCCCTGATCGAGCGTTCCGCCGAAAGCCCCCACTCGGGTGGTGCAAAGGCGTCCGGATCGGGGTACCCAACCTTCGAGACCAGCACCCGGATCGAGGGATGAGCATGTCCGATTACTCACGTAATGCGCTCGATGCGAATTATCGTCCCGGCATCGACGCGGGGCGGCTGTGGGCAGGAGGCGTCGCGACCGCCGTCGTCGCCGCGCTGCTGGCCGTCGTCGGCCTGCTGATCGCGCGCGGCCTGTTCGGCGTGGCGGTGCTGGCACCCAAAGGCGAGGGGATCTGGGGCAACGCGAACACCACGACGTACGCGATCATCGCCGCCGTGGCCGCGCTCGCGGCGACCGGACTGATGCACCTGCTCAGCCTCTCCACCCCGACGCCCGGCCAGTTCTTCGGCTGGATCATGGTCCTGGTGACGTTGATCGCGGTCGTCCTGCCGCTCACCCTGGAAGTCGAGCTCAGCACCAAGATCGCGACCGCGCTCATCAACCTGGTCCTCGGCCTGGCCATCGCCACGATCGTCAGCAACATGGCCGCCAGCGCCCGCACCCTGCACCGGCGCAAGCAAGCCGACGGCCCCGAAAGACTCGCCCCCACCCGCCAATGGGACCGCCCGCCGAACTCGTACTAGAACTCGGAGAGGTGCGGCTGATCCCGCGCCCCTGCGGCGGTTGCCCGAGATCCCCGAATTCGTCTGGCGTCGCTCGACGAGTGGTGACCGCGCGGGCCCGGAACGGCGAATTTCCTCCACCACATCCGTGCGCATCGTGTGATTGGGAACCCATACACATCGGCGAAATTCGGCGCGGAAAATATTTGCGCGGCAGCCTGCACGACTGTTCGAGCTGGGTATGGTCGCTGGAGGGGACTCATGGAGGAGAGCCGATGCGAATCGCCGTCGTCGGACTCGGCGTCCTGGGTGCCAGCGCGGCGCGAGCGCTTGCCCGAGGTGGCGCGCGGGTCACCGTGTTCGAGCGAATCGCACCCGGCGCCGGCACCAGCGGCACCTCGTACGGCTGGATCAACTCGCATCGCAAGAACCCACGCGGTTACCACGATCTCAACGTCGCGGGCATGGCCGAACACGAGCGGCTGCGGGAAAACGAATGCGACTGGTATGTCCGCAGTGGACTGCTCGAATGGGCGACCGACGATGCCAGCCGCGAGCGGCTCAACGCCAACGTCGGCCAACTCGGCGAGTACGGCTACCCGGTGGAACGGATCACCCGCGCCCGCGCGGCCGGGTTGGCGTCGGATGTGTTGATCCCGTCGGACGTCACCGACCTGGTGTGGTATCCGAGCGAGGGCTATGCCCTGCCGGTGGCCCTGCTGGCGAGGCTGTGGGGCGAGGCCCGCGACCTCGGCGCCGAACTCCGCTGTCCGGCCGAGGTCGTCGCGGTCGAGCCCGCAGATGGCGGTGTCCGGGTGCACCGCGCGAACGCCGAACCGGAACGCTTCGACCGGGTGGTGCTCGCGGTCGGGCGATGGACCCAGCAACTCACCGAGGCGATCGAGCCGACGGTTCCGATGGTCGGTCCGGAGGACCCGGCTTCCCCCGGCTTGCTCGCGTACACCGCACCGCTGCCCGCGCGGATACCGTTCCCGGTCATCACGCCCACCCTCAACTTCCGTCCCGACGGGGCTGGCCGACTGCTGCTGCACGCACTGGACCTGGACCAACGGCTTAAAGCCGAAGAACAGTTCGTCGATGAGGTACTGAACCGCCTGCGCGCCGTGGTGCGCGGCGCCGAGCACGCCCGGATCGACCGGGTGAACCTGGGACTGCGCAGCCTCCCCGCAGACGGGCACACCGTCGCCGGGCCCGACACCAGCGGATACATCTACGTCCTCGCCACGCACAGCGGCGTGACGCTCGGCCCACTGCTG
>DASXOJ010000228.1:0-33937 GCA_036494465.1 Pseudonocardiaceae bacterium | reverse complement strand
GTGCCTGGTGATTGGTAATCGAATATCGCGTCAGGCTCGCAGCTGACCGAGCACCACATCGAGCGCTTCGGTGATCGCGGTACGCGATTCGTCGGTGTCGTCGAGGAAATCAAACCCGTGCCGACCGTTCGGCACGTCGATCACGCGCACCGGCACGTCCTTGGCGTCGGCTGCGGCCAGGAACTCCGACACAGCTGCGGCGAAGTCCGGTTTCTCCAGCCCGGCCCTGGTCAGCGCGATCGGCACCGCGCGCCAGTCGCCGAGCGCAGACACCGGCTGGAACCGCGCGTCGAGCACGTGGTCGGGGCGGTCGGCGAGCAGCGGATACGTGAACGCGAGACACCGGATCCGCGTCGGCGAGGTCTGCGGCGGACGGGCCATAGTCGGTGTGGCTGCGCAGCCGGTGGCTGACGGTGATACCGACCGCGCCGCGTGCCGCGAGCGCCTGGCCGTAGCCGACGTAGACCGGCCAGTCCGGCGGCTTCGGCACCATCGGCCTCTGGGATCGGACCACCGTGCACGAGCACCACCAGGATGCCGGCTCTGGCCCGGCGGCAGGTAGAACTCGACCGGTCCCTGACGTTCCCGCGCACACGGTTCGGTCGGGAGCACGAACGGTTGGAGGTAGGTCGGCGTCACCACGCCAAACTACCCGAACGTGATCTTCGCGACATCGGACCGTTCCGAATTGCGCCCGACAGCCTGGCCTTCGTTCGGCCCGATGAACATTGGCTGGTCAACGGGACGTCCATTCAAATACGCGTCCTTTTCCGGCGGTTCGCGGTATCGAAAACAAGATCGAATATGTGCGAAGGTCAGCTGGCCAAAATCTTGACTAATTGTGAAATTCGGCTGCGCGCACGTTAGTCCGTTGGGCATAATTCCGGTTGTAGGCCCACCCACTTGCCGTACCCAGCGGGGCGCAAGTTCACGGTGTGTGGACCGGGCATACCGCCAGCCGTGGCAGCGGCCGGTGACCGAAGGAGGGAACGCGCCGAGCGAGCCGCTCGACGCGAGGTCATGGGGTTCACCAATCGGGAGGGAAACATCATGAGCAACGCGATCGAGGGCTTGAAGAACGCCGGCCAGGCGGTCAAGGACGGCTTCGAGCACATCGGCGACGTGATCGAGAAGGAATTCGGCGACAAGCCGGACCAGGAAGCTGCCCCGGCGTCGCCGGAGGGCTGCGGCCCGACCCACTGCGACGTGCCGACCGCAACGCAGGTCTGATCATCGTTGCCGGGTCGACGCGATCCGCATCGCGTCGATCCGGCCACCGCCGCCAGTGTTGCGGTGCGTATCGAGTGTGGTGACATTGAGCAGTGGCACAGACACCCGGCGCGGATCGGTTGGAACAGGCGGAGGAACTGCATCTCCGAGGGCGGCAAACGAACAACGCCTGGCGGCCTGCTGAGGGAGCTCGATTGCTGCGCAGGGCCTTGCGGCTGATCGAGCGCCAGGCCGACAACGCCGCGATCGATCTGCGGGCCAGGATCTTGATCACACTGGCGTCGTCGGAGGCCGAGATACACAGCACCGACTCTGCACTGGGTGTTCTGGACACGGCTGAAAAGCTGCTCGCGTCCGTCACCGACGAGTCGACGCGACTCGATCTGGCCACCAGGATCGCCAACCAACGCGGCCTGGTGCTGGGTCGGGCGGATCGCTGGGATGATGCGATCGCCCAGCTAGGCATCGCGATCGCGATTCGCGAGCGGTTCTACGCATCCGGCGAGCCCGTGCACGGCAGGCTGGCGACCAGTCTGCTCAATCGCGCCAGCATGAACAACGTTGCCGGGCATCCGGGTTTGGCGGGCCGCGACTACCGCAGGCTGTTGCACGTCGTGGCATCCGGTCTGGCGGACAGCCGGGTCGACCAGAACGAACTGACCGTGCTGGAAGCGAAGGCACAGCATGGGCTTGCCGCCGTCGCCTGGCGTGTGGGGGATCTTCCGCAGGCGCTGGCCTACTACGAGGAAGCCCTGGCGCGCTACGCGAAGCTGATCCCGAGCGGTCTGGCCAAACTCCGGATGGACCAGGCCGAAACCCTGCTGACCGCCGGTCTCGCCGAGGAAGCCGCGCATCAGCTGGACGAAGCCCTGCCCGACCTGCGCGGATCGCGGAATCATCAGCACGCCGCCGAAGCCGAACTGCTGCGCGCGGCCGCTGCGCTCAACGAGGGCGACCTGGCCGGGACGCGTACCTGGGCTGAATCGGCGCGGCGCCGTTTTCGCCGACATGGCAACCAGTCCCTCGCGGCGACTGCCGCGTTGGTCCGGCTGCGCGCGGACACGGACGAGGCGCTGAACGACGCACACGTGCCACCGAAACTGATCGGCCGCGCGCTCGCGCTCGCCGGCACCCTCGCCGACCTTGATCTGGTCGACGAATCCAGCACCGCGCGCATGCTCGCGGTGCGCCTGGAACTGTGCCGGGGCCGGGTGGCCACGGCGGCTGAGCAGTTCGCGCTGGTGCCTCGGCCGCGTCGGGTGACGCCGGTCGACCAGCGGATGCTGCGCAGGCTCTGCCGCGCGGAACTCGCCGTCGCACAAGGGGACCGACGCCGGGCGTTCGCGCAGGCACGGGCCGGTGTCGCGGAACTCGGCCGGATCCGGGACCGGATGGGCGGCGCCGAGTTGGTGTCCGGCACCGCGATGCACGGCCGAGCGCTCGGTCAGCTCGCGGTGCGGCTGGTCGTCGAACATTCCCGGTCGCCGGCGCGGGCGTTGTTCGGGTGGCTGGAGCGCACTCGCGCGCAGGTGTACCGCTACCAGCCGCTGCCCGCGCCGGACGATCCGGTGCTTGCCGAGAAGGTGTCCGAGCACCGCTACCTCAGCCGCGAACTCCAACAGGCCCGGCTGCGCGGCCGACCGAGCCGCGAACTGGTCACCCGGCACGCGGCGCTCGGCCGGGAGGTCATGCAGGGCGGTTGGCGGGACAGCCCGTGGGGGCAGGCGCGCCCGATCGCGACCATCGACGAGGTCATCGGCGAACTGGGCGACCGCGCCATGATCAGTTTCCTGATGACCGACGACGTGATGATGGCGGTGGTCATCGTCGCGGGCACGGTTGCGCTGGTGCGGCTGGGCGAGGCGCGCGATATCGCCGAGGCCGCCCAGGGCCTGCACGCCGACCTGGACGCGCTCGCCCCCGACTGGCTGTCCGCGCCACTGGTGCAGGCGGTCACGAACTCCGCGGTGCGCAGGGGAGGCATCCTCGACGACCGGCTGCTGCACCCGGTCGCGGAGTTGATCGGCGACCGCGAACTGGTGATCATCCCGACCGGTGCGCTCTATGCCGTCGCCTGGGGCGCGCTGCCCCGGTTGCGCGGCAGGCCGGTGGTGGTGGCGCCGTCCGCGACCGCATGGCTGGCCGCGCAGCGCGCCGACGCCGAGGCCGGTCCGACCGTGCTGGTGGGCGGCCCGAATCTGTCCGCTGCGCTCGGCGAACTGACCGGGCTGCGCCGGTACCACCCCAACGCCGAGGTCATCACGACGACCGAGAGCACTGTCGAACGAGTACTGAAAGCGTTGGATGGCGCCGAACTGGCGCATGTCGCCGCGCACGGTGAGCACGAACCGGAGAACGCGCTGTTCTCCCGGCTGGAACTCGCCGACGGCGCGTTGTTCGCGCACGAGATCATCCGGTTGCGCCGCCCGCCCCGGCACGTGGTGCTGGCCGCGTGCGAACTGGCGCTGTCCAGGATCCGGCCCGGTGACGAGGCGCTCGGGTTCGCGGGTGCGCTCTTGTCGGCGGGCGGGCGAACCGTCACGGCGGCGGTCAGCCGGGTCGGCGACCAGGCCGCAGCGGCCGCCATGAACGATTACCACCGGCAACTCGCCGAGGGCGCCCCGGCCGCGACCGCGCTGGCCAGGGCGACCTCCGTCGACCCGTTCCGCCGCCCGTTCATCTGCCTTGGCGCTGGCTGAATTCAGTGCTGACCCCTCGGGGCAAGCACCGAGAACACGTACCGCGCCGCGTCCACGATGATCGGGACCTGCGCGGGCGTGCTGTACCCGACCCGGTCGGTCAGCACCGCGATGAAGATCGGGGCGCCGGTCGGCGGCCACGCGATCGCGATGTCGTTGGCGCGCCCGTAATCGCTGTGCCCGGTCTTGTCGCCGACCGTCCAGCCACTCGGCACCGCCGCCCGGACGTCGGCGGCGCCGGTCGTGTTGCGCCGCAACCAGTCCACGATCAACGCGCGCTTGTCGGGGGTGAGCGCGTCGCCGAGCACGATCTGCCGGTAGGCGCCCGCGATCGCCCGCGGTGTCGTGGTGTCCCTGGTGCTGGTGGGCAGTTCGTCGTTGAGTGCGGGTTCGTAGTCGTCCATGCTGCTGGCCTGGTCACCGAGGCCGCGCAGGTACGCGGTGAGGGCGGCCGGCCCGCCGATGTCGCGCATGAGCAGGTTGCCAGCGGTGCCGTCGCTGTAGCGGATCGCCGCGTCGCACAGGTCGCGCACGCTCATGCCGGTGTCGATGTGCTGTTGCGTGATCGGCGAGATCGAGTCGACGTCCGCCTTGGTGTACTTGATCACAGTGTCCAAATGCGACAGCGGATGCCTGTCGAGGACGGCGGCCGCGGCGAGCGTCTTGAAGGTCGAGCAGAACGCGAACCGTTCGTCCGCCCGGTAGCCGATCGTCGCGCCGGACCCGGTCGCGACCGCGAACAGCCCGAGCCGCGTCCCGTACTTCTGCTCCAACGCCGCGAACCGCGGATCCGTCGGTCCCAGCGATGGGGGAGTGCTGGTCGTCGTCGACGGTTTCGACGGTGTCGGCTGGGCTGAGGCGCAGCCGGTCACGGCCAGGGCGAGGCCCCCCAGCAGCAGGGCACGGCGGTTCACTGATGTCCTCCAGGATTGGTGAGTTCGGCGGGCCATGCCCCGGGATGCGGCAGCCGGAGCGGTCGGCCCTCCGGCCGGTGTTCGAAGTGCCACCATTCGTTGTCGTAGATCCGGTACAGGTCGAACAGGGAGCCGTACGCGTCCAGCCACCGCGCGCCCTCAGCGGGGCGCACGTCCAGTGCGGTGCCGAGCACATGCCCGGATTCCCTCGCGGGTAGCCGGTGGCGCCGGGCCAGTTCGACCGAGCCAGTGCGCCGGACTTCCTCGGCGAACCGCCGATCCTGCGCGCCCGCGTCCCGATACCCCGAGGTCAACCCGATCAGCACGCCGTCCCGCCAGAACGCCACCGTCCGCGCCGCCGTGAACGCGGCATGCGTCGCCGGTGTCAACCCGAGCAGGTCCTCGGCGGGAAAGCGCGCCATCAACGCCCACTGGCAGGCCAGATGCCGCGCCTGCGCTCGCCCGACCGCCCACGCCCCGGGCAGCAACGCCACCCCGAGCGCTCGCGCGGCCAGCCGATAGGCGTGATCGCGCGGGCGATCCGTGCTGGTCCAGGTCATATGGCCGACTCTGGCGCGGCGTTGTCATGTTGTCCAAGACATCAATGTGCGGATTGATGCCGATTCGGCATAGTGTGTGGTCGTGGACCTGATCGGTAGCTGTCGCGCGTTCGTCAGCGTGAGCGAAACCGGCAGCTTCACCTCGGGCGCGGCGGCCGCGCAGATCCCGCAGCCGGTGGCCAGCAGGCGGATCGCCGCGCTCGAACGCCACCTCGGCGAGCGCCTCTTCGACCGCTCCACCCGCAGGGCGGTGCTCACCCCGTTCGGCCGCGACATGCTCCCGTCCGCCAAACGCCTCGTCCAACTCGCCGACGCCATGGCCCACGATGCCGCGCTGGCCAAGCTTCGCCCGCTGCTGCTCGCGGTCCCGGACACCTGCACCGTCCGCGCGCTCGCCGAACTCGACGCCGACGCCCGCGCACTCGACGTCCACCTGGAATTCCGCGCCGCCACGCCCGCCGACCGCGCCGAACTCCTCCGCACCCAGGAGGTCCGCGCCGCGATCATCGCGGTACCCGCGCAAGACGGCACCTGGACCGTGCCACTCGGCGTGGCCAGCGGATTCCTGCCCACCGCCGATGTCCTGCACCTGGAAACCCTGCGCGTTGGCCGGTCTGGCCGCACGCCGCGCCGGGTCTGGATCCAGCCCGAGGACGACGTCCCGCACCTGCGCGACCGGCTCATCCGCGTCCGCGACTCGCTCGGCCTGCGCCCCGCTCAGGTCGCCGTCGCCGACTCCCTCACCTCCGCTGCCGCGACCGTGTTCGGGTCGGCCGACCTGCTGCTGTGCTCCGCTGACCAGGCACGTGAACTGGGCCTCGGCTGGTCGCCGATCGGCGAAATCGACCTCGCGCGCGGCTTCGACATCGCCACCGTCCTCGGCGACGACGCCGAACGCCTGCGCGCCCGCCTGCGCGCCGGCATCCAACGCTGCCTCGGCGCGGCCGACCCTGACGAGGAGACGGCGTGACCACCGAAACGCTGATCCGGCAACTGCGCGCCGAACTCGACGACGGCGGCCTGCGCGGCTCGTTCCTGGTGCGCGACCTGGCCACCGGCCGCGAACTCGGCATCGACCCCGACCTGGAATTCCCCAGTGCTTCCCTGGCCAAAGTCCCGCTCGCCGCCGTCACTCTGGACCGGATCCGGCGCGGCGAACTCGACGGCGCCACCCCCGTCGAGGTCCAACCGGGACGCAGCACCGCACCCGGCCCGACCGGCCTGACCAAGTTCCGGCACCCCGCCCGCGTCGCCATTGACGATCTGCTCTACCTCAGCGTCGCCATCAGCGACGAGTCGGCGGCCGACGCCCTGTTCGCGTTGACCCCGTCAACCGAAGTGACCGGGCAACTCCGCGACTGGGGCATCACCGGCATCGTGATCCGGCACAACACCGGCGACCTAACCGAAACCCCGGCGGAACGCTTCGACCGAACCGAAGTGCATTTCGCGCACTCCCTGGCCATCGGCGCCGCGACCGAGGGCCGTGGCCACGCCATCCCGCAACTCGACGTCACCCGCGCCAGTTCAGGCTCGGCCCGCGCCTACGTCAACCTGCTCACCGCCATCTGGTGTCCGTCCACAATAGACGAATCGGTGGCCGGGCGGGTACGCGAACTCATGGCGGACAACCTGGTACGGCAACGGCTGACCCCAGACTTCAGCTCCGACGCCACCCAGTGGGCATCCAAGACCGGCACCGTGCTCAACCTGCGCCACGAGGTCGGAGTGGTCAGCCACGCCGACGGCAGCCGCTACGCCATCGCCGCGCTCACCGAATCCCGGGTACCCGCCGCGACCCAGCCCGAAGCCGACGTCCTGATGGCCAGGGTCGCCCGACTGCTGCGCGACCACCTCCGTTCGACGCGGTGAAAAATACCGACACCGGAATTCCCTGAGAACGCGCTCGCGCCCGACCGGGGCCATCGCGCTACGCCATCCGTGCCCGGATCGTAGGTGTAGAGCCAACTCGTCGCCTTTGGATAGACGCGGGGAAACCCGCGCGAGCACGACCTGAACAGGGACGGTCGCTACTGGCGGGCCGACCCTGGTCGCGGCGCGGGATAAGTCAGCCGGACTCGGGTTCGGCGCCGGGGAACAGGATCGGGCTGAGCAGGTAGCGGGTCCGTTCGGGGGTGGGGGAGTTGGCGAGCCGGGGCATGATCGCGGCACGCAATTCGGTGACCAGCGCTTCGAGTTCCGTGCGGTCGAGCCAGATCGCGTGTTGCCGGTAGCCGACCGGGTCGGCGGCCGGGTTCGCGTCGTCCTGGTCGAGGTAGGCGTTGAACTCGGCGAGCAGGGCGGCAAGTGCGATACCGAACCCGCGCCGGTGATCGTCCGGGGTCAGCGTGGCGGCCGTTTCCGGGTCGATCCGCGCGCGCTCGGCGTCGAGCCGATAGTGCCGCTCCACCGCGCCCCGCACGCGTCGTTCCTCGGCGACGTCCAGGATTCCGCCGTCGGCCAGCAGTTCGACGTGCCGGTACAGCGTCGCTTTCGACACGTCGGGCAGCCGCTCGTGCAGTTGCGCAGTGGAACGCGGCGTTGCCCAGGTCGACGTAGCCGTTGTTGTCGGCAGCCAGCGACAGGCCGAACCCGCCGACAGCCACCACGATCACCCCGACGAAGCCCAGGATCAGGCCCCAGATCAGCCGCGCGGGTCCCCTGTTCCCGCGCGACCTGCTGTTCTCCGTGTTGATGTGCCCGTTCAGGATCTGCGCTCCCAGCAGTACAGTGCTCGTTGCAACTCCGAACTTGGAGGATCAAGTTTCAAACTTGGGATATTATGTCCCAACGAGCGAGGGTGGCGTAGCGTGGATCAAGTGACCCCGGTCGGGACCGGGCTGGGCAGGCGTCGACAGCGGCTGTCCGACACCGAGACCGAGGAGCGCATGCTGGCCGCCGCGACCGCGATGGTCGGGAAGAACGGACTGACGGTCAGCCTCGAACACATCAGTTTCGAGGACGTCATCCGAGACGCCGGAGTCTCGCGCAGCGCGGTCTACCGCCGCTGGCCGTACAAGGACCTGTTCTTCAGCGACCTGCTCAGGGAGCTGGCGCGCGGCAGCAGCCCGGCCATCGCGGGCGGCAACTCCACCGCCACCGCCGCAGTTCGCGAAGCTCTGCTCGCCCACCTCGACTGGCTCGCCGACCCGAGCCTCCGCCTCGCACTTGTCGGCGAGGTGCTGCGGGAAAGCGCGCTGCGCGAGTTCAGCACCTTCCATGAGTCCGCTGACTGGCGCACCTACCTCGCGCTGCACGCGACCTTCCTCAGCCTGCCCGACGGTGAACTGCGCGCCGAGATCCAGACCGCGCTCACCGATTCCGACCGCGCCGTGATCAGCCGGATCGCGGGCGGCTACGAACAGGCGGCGGAGCTGCTCGGCCTGCGACTGCGCCCCGAACTGAGCGCCACGTACAGCGCGCTCGCGGTGCTGGCCAGCGCCGCCATCCGAGGGATGGTCACGATGGCACCGGCCAACCCATCGATCCCCACCATCCGCCTGATGGCCAACCCGTTCGGCGCGCCCGAACCGGCGTACTGGTCCCAGCCCGCGCTGGCGGTCGCCACCATCGTGATCAGCTTCCTCGAACCCGACCCCGCGATCGACTGGACCGACAAGCGCACGGCCGAGGTGCGCCGCATCCTCGAAGACGACTCCTGGCCCGCCGACGACTGATCCGAGGTAGTCCAACCCCTGATGCACCCATGAATCACCTTGATCACGGTCGCGGGCATCGTGGCGGGCGGCACCGGCATTCCCAGGTCGAACTGGGGGAGTGCCGACAAATATGGGTGGTCGGTACCCATTCATGGGTGGAGTGGGTGTGGCAGCGTTGCCAGCGTGAACGACAGCGCCTCCTCCGCCACCGGCCTCGCCGGTCTGCTCGGCTCGTCGTGGTGGTCGCACGGCCTGACGTTGCGTGAGCGACCGGATGCGAACGCGGCGCTGCCGGGATGGGCCGAGTTCGTGCAGCGGGCCGTGGCGCCGGAGAACGCGTCGACAGCGGACACGTCGACAGCGGACGCGCCTGCTGGGCTCGCTGCGGTGTTCGCGCCGCTGGTCGCGTTGGCCGCCGGGGAAGTCGCCGAGGAAGTGGCGCTGGCCGGGCCCGGTCTCGACGCGGGCGCGATCAAGACCGGGTTCCGCGCGTTGCTGGGTGCCCGGCTCAGCACGGTGGCGACCAGAGTGTTGGTGACCGAGCTGCACATCGCGCGGACCGACGGTCGGCTGATGGGCGCGACGAGCGAGGAGCGGTTCGCGGATTTCGTCAGGACCACCGGGACCGGGCCCGGCCTGGCCGCGTTGTTCACCGAGTATCCGGTACTGGCCCGTCTGCTCGGCACCGCGTGCCGGCACGCGGCCGCCGCGCACCGGGAGATCCTGGCGCGGTTGCGCGCCGATCGGTCGGTGCTGGTCGCACGAGTGCTGGATGGCGTCGATCCCGGGCCGTTGGTGTCGGTCGCGCCAGGCAGCGGTGACTATCACCGGCGCGGTCGATCCGTGGCAGTGCTGACGTTCGCGAGTGGCGCCAAGATCGTGTACAAGCCGAGGTCGCTGGCGTTGCAGGCGCACTTCGACGAACTGGTCGGCTGGCTGAACGGCGCGGTGCCGTGGCTGGGGTTGCACACGCCGGTCTCGGTGCCGCGCGGGGAGTACGGCTGGCAGGAGTTCGTCAGCTACCGGCCCTGCACGGAACTGGCCGAGGTCGAGATGTTCTACCAGCGGCAGGGCGCGCTGCTCGCCTTGCTCAACGCGTTGGACGGCACCGACATCCACCACGAGAACGTGATCGCGGTGGTCGACCAGCCGGTGCTGATCGACGTCGAAACCCTGTTCCACCCGACGCTGCTGCCGCACGCGGTCACCGGGCCGGACCCGGCGCTGCGCGCGTTGATGTCCTCGGTGCACCGCACCTCGATGCTGCCGACGCTGGTGGTCGGCGAGCACGGCGTGCTGGACATGTCCGGGGTCGGCGGCGACCGGGACCGGACGTATCCGCTCGACGTCGTGGACGTGGCCGACGCGGGCACGGACCGGATGCGCATCGTGCGCGCGCCGAGCACGTTCAGCGGCAGCAACAACCGGCCCCGGATCGGCGACGACGACGCGGTGCCCGAGGCGCATGCGAGCGCGCTGATCACCGGCTTCCGGGCGGCGTATGACGCGATCGCGCGCGGTGGCGACGACCTGCTCGCCGAGGACGGGCCGATTCGGCGTTGCTTCGCCGACGAGATGCGGATCGTGGTCCGGCCGACGCGCGTGTACGGCACGCTACTCAGCGAGTCGACGCACCCGGACGTGCTGCGCGACGCGCTCGACCGGGACGAGCTGTTCGGCATGCTCGCGACCGACGCGGCGGGCGAGCTGTCCTCGGCGCTGACCGCGCACGAGATCGACGACATGTGGGCCGGAGACGTGCCGATCTTCCTCGGCAAACCCGGCTCGCGGCAGGTGCGCACGTCCAGCGGGGCGACGGTGGCGAGTCTGCTGGAGCAGACCGGGCTCGCGTCGGTCACCGCGAAGATCGGCCGGATGGGCGAGGTCGATCGACGGGACCAGGAGTGGGTGATCCGGGCCGCGCTGGCCAGCCGCGCCGAACCGGAAGAGCACGCGAGCGGGGTGCACCTGTCGGTCGCGGTGCCCGCGATCCTGCCGGACCCGGAACGGCTGCTGTCCTCGGCGTGCGGGATCGCCGACAAGATCGTGGCGCGGGCGCTGCACGACGAGCACCGCGCGAACTGGCTGACCATGGAGCAGATCGACGGCAGGCACTGGATGGTGCTGCCGATGGGCGCCGGGCTCGGCTCCGGCTACAGCGGGGTCGCGCTGTTCCTGGCCCAACTCGGTGCCTTGACGGGCATCTCGCGTTACACCGACTTGGCGCGCAAGGCGATGCGGCCGATTCCCCGGCTCATCGACGCGATCAGCACCGATCCCGCGCTCGCGCAGGCCATCGGGTGCGGTGGGTTCCTCGGGCTCGGCGGGATCAGCTATGCGTTGGCACGGCTGGCGAACCTGCTCGGTGACGCGGACCTGATGGCGTGGCTGGAACGGATGGTGCCGCTGGTCGGCAGGGCCGACGACGCCACCCAGACCAGCATTGCGGCCGGTCGGGCTGGGGGACTGGCGGCGATGCTGGCGGTACACGCCGAAACCGGGCTCGCGGATGCGCGGGCGCTGGCAGGCGAGTTCGCGCACCGGTTGGCCCGACCAGCCGAGCCGAACCGGGTCGCGCTGCTCGGGGATTCGCTGCCCAGCACGGGATTCGCCTGGGGCGAGACCGGGGTCGGCTGGGCGCTGCTGAGATTCGCCGAGGCGGGTGGGGCTGGGCCGAGTGGACGCGCGCGGACTGCGGCAGACGGCCCTGGCCCGGGCGCGGGCGGAAGTGGCGCCGGTACCAGTGGAAGTGGCGCGGGCGTGGTGGACTTTGCCGCGCTGGGGCGGGCGGCGTTGGCGCGCGATCCGGGGCCCGATGTGTCGGTTGCCGAGCCGAATCGTGACTACAGCTGGTGTTCCGGGTTGGCGGGGCGGCTGCTCGGTCGCGCCGCGGATCGCCCTGTCGCGGCGGACGATCGGCGGCTCGGGTTGTTCGCCGATCGGCCGGTGTTGCGGGACATGTCGCTG
The DNA here is from genome assembly GCA_036494465.1 of Pseudonocardiaceae bacterium. Classification (GTDB taxonomy): domain Bacteria; phylum Actinomycetota; class Actinomycetes; order Mycobacteriales; family Pseudonocardiaceae; genus CAJCJE01. The sequence goes on along the minus strand of DASXOJ010000228.1, from coordinate 21,908 downwards.
TGCCACGGCGAACTCGGTGTGTTGAACGCGCTGCTCGCGCTGGGGAGCCTTCCTGCCGCCATGGCGGAGCGCGGGGCGGCGTTCCTGCTTGGTGCGCTGGAACGATTCGGTCCCTCCTGCGCGCTGCCGGGCGGCGTTTCCGGTCCTGGATTGCTGACCGGGCTGGCCGGTATCGGTTACGGTCTGCTCCGGCTCGGCATGCCTGAGCAGGTGCCGTCCGTGTTGCTGTTCGAACCACGGGCTTTATCACGCGAAACATCATATGAAGAATAAAACAATCGCGAGGGAGAGGCACGGAAACATGAGCGACGACGCTGCGAACAATGGTCAGGTCTGGGGAGACGTCGCGGCGAACGGGGACGACGCCGAGCATCCGGCTGGGCGGATCCGGGTTTCCCGAGCCAACATGATCGGTATGCGTGCGGGCGCTTTGGCCGGTTTTGCGATGGCCTCGATGGCCGTGGCCGGCGTGTTCGCGCACCTGGACACCACGTCCAGCTTGGTCTGAAACAATTTCGTCCAATACCGTAACCAAATACCGTGCGTCGGCTGCCGAAATGTATCACGCATTTGAAACGTCGACGCACGGTATTTGTTCGGTTACCCGGTGAATTGATCACGTTCGGTAGCTGAATTGTGCGCCTTTTCGAACTAGGATCGGCGCTATGAGGACTCGTTCCCCGCGCCTCATCGGTCGCCACGATGAGCTGGACGTGGTGGAACAGGCCCTTCGCGACGCGCGCAAGGGCAGCGGCCGATCGGTTTTCCTGCTCGGCGAGGCCGGTATCGGCAAGTCGCGGCTGGCCGCCGAAGCGGTGAGCCGCGCGTTCACCTCGGGCATGGTCGTGTTGCGCGGCAGGGGTTCCACGGTGGGGCCGATGGTGCCGTTCCGGCCGTTGACCGAGGCGTTGCTGTCCTTGTTCCGGACTCGGGACATCCCCGGCGACCACGATCTGGACCCGTACCGGCCGGTGCTGGGCAGGCTGGTGCCGCAGTGGGCGCGCAGCGACGCGACGTCCGGCTCGGAATCCCTTGTAGTACTCGCGGAAGCGCTGTTGCGCCTGCTCAGCGTGGTCGGGTCGGGCCGGGGATGCCTGCTGGTGCTGGAGGATCTGCACGACGCCGACGTGGAAACCCTCGCGGTGCTCGAATATCTCGCCGACCACCTGGACTCCGAACCGATCGTGGTCCTCGCGACCTGTCGCACCGAGGGGTCGCCCGCGCTGGACATCGCGGACGGGGTCGCTCGCGCCGGGCTCGGCGACGTCATCGAGTTGACCCGGTTCGACTACACCGACATGTGCCGGTTGACCGCGGCCTGTCTGGACGCGGAACCCGAGGACGTCCCGCAGTCGGTGTGTACCAAGGTGTGGGAATCCAGCGTCGGCAACCCGTTCGTGGTGGAGGAACTGCTACAGGGCATGGTCGGCGGCGGCCAGCTGGTGCGCGGCGCGACCGGGTGGCGCGAGGTCGAGGCGGTACGCACGGAAATCCCGTCGACCTTGGTGCGGGTGATCAGCCAGCGGGTGGACCGGCTCGGCCCACTGGCGCGCGACCTGCTGTCCGCGGCGGCCGTGCTCGGCATCCGGTTCCGGCTCTCGATGGTGCAGAAGATCATCGGGGTCGACGATCATGTGCTGGTCAGCGAGTTACAGGCCAGCGTGTCCGGCCAGCTGGTCGCGTCCGACGAGCGCGGTCCAGACTGGTATTCCTTCCAGCACCCGCTGATCGCTGACGCGTTGCTCAGCCGGTTGTCTGCCGCCGAACGGGTGGTGTATTCGCGCCGCGCTGCGGACACGGTCGAGTCGATGTTCCCGGAGCTGCCGGGCGAATGGTGCCAGGTGGTCGCCACCCTGCGGCTCGCCGCCGGTGAACCGGTGGTGGCGGCGAGCCGCTTCGCCGAGGCCGGGCGGCGCGCGCTGGCCAGCTCGGCGGCGGGTTCGGCGATCACCTTGCTGGACAAGGCGGAAAGCCTGCTGGCCGCGCACGGCACCGAGTCGGCGCGCGCCGAGGTGCTGGAGATCCTGCTCTACGCGTTGGCCGAGGCCGGAAAGTTCGAGCGGGCGTTCGCGCTGGCCGACACGCTGGACACCGGATCCGCCGGGCTGCCCATCGATCGGCGGGTCGCGGTCCGGGTCAGGTTGGCGTGGGTGGCGCAGATCGCGGGCCGCTACGAGGACTGCGCCAGCCAGGTGGCCGAGGCACGGATGGCGCTGGGCCCGAACCCGAGCGAGGAACTGCGCGCCCCGGTCGACGCGATCTCCGCGCACCTGGCCATGGACACCCCGGGCAGCAACCGGCTGCGCGAAGCGGAATCCCTGGCCAGAGCCGCGATCGGACCGGCGGAACGGGCGCCTATGCCGGTGATCGGCTGCCAGGCCTGGTACGCCATCGGGGTGATCGGACGCGCTCGCGACCTGGCCGAGTCGGACGCCGCGCTGCGCCGCACCCAGGCGATCGCCGAGGAACACCAGTTGCCGATCTGGCGCCTGTACGGGATCAGCGGCCAGGCGACGAACGCGTGGCTCGCTGAAGGTGACGCGAAGCTTTTGTCCAGCGCGCGCATCGAGGCGTTGCGCGTCGGCGCGATTACCGTCGCGCTGAACCTGGATTCCGTGCTAGCGCTGCACACCGTGCTGCGCGGTGATTTCGACACCGCGCCCGGGCTCATCGACGAGGGCCTGGCGACCGTGCGGAGGCTGCAACTGCCGTCGCTGGAACGGTATCTGCTGATGACGCGCTCGGTCCTGTTCGCGCACCAGGCGCGGCGTGAGGACATGGAAGCGACCTGCGCGGAGTTCCTCGATCGGGGCGGGGCGACATCGCGGGAGTTGCCGCTGTCGCTGGGGTTGGCCAGGACCTTCTGCGCGTTGCTGGAAGAGGACCCGGCATTGGCCACGCGTGAGCTGGCCAAGGTGCGGGCGAGCGAGGCAGCGAACCCGGTGCCGTTCTATCTTGCGGGTAGCAGTGGGTTGTGCCTGCTGCTCGACGTGCTCGGCAACCGCGCCGGGTGGCGCGAGTTTCGCGATGTCAGTTCTTCGGCCACCAGCAAGATGCGGTGGAACCGGCATTTCATACAACTGGCGCATGCCGTGCTGCTCGGCCGAGCCGGTCGTGCGGCCAAGGCTGACGTGACCATGGCACAGGCGCAGTTGTCCGGTGCGCCGTACGCGATGGCACGGCATCTGGGACTGCGACTCGTCGCGGAACCGGCGAGCGCCGATCACTGGGGCGATCCGGTGACCTGGTTGCGGGCGGCGGCAGAGTATTTCCGGCAAACGAACGTGGCCGCGGTGACCAGTGCCTGCCGTGGTCTGCTGCGCCAGTACGGCGAACCGGTCCCGCAACGCCGCACCGGCGCCGGCCGTATCCCGGTGGATCTGCGCGCGCTCGGCGTGACCGTTCGCGAGTTCGAGGTGCTGGAGCTGTTGGTGCAGCGGATGACCAACAAGAACATCGCGGGCCGGCTGCATCTTTCCCCGCGCACGGTGGAGAAGCACGTGGCCAGCCTGCTGCTCAAGACGGATCAGCCCAACCGCTCGGCCTTGGTGGAGAACTGGCTGGCACACAGCTGAACGTGGGAGCGGGCGGGCACCGGTTGGTGCCCGCCCGCCTTTCTTCACCCAGGAAAATTGGCCTAAAAATTGAACACTACTTTCCGTTCACGCTCTGCGTGCTGGTCACATAGGTACCGATCGCGAACTCCAGTGCGCGGGCGTTGCGGAGGAACTCCGTCTGGTTCACGTTCTTCAACGTGTCGCAGGCGATCTGATAGCACGGGTCGAACGCCTCGTTGGCAGTCCCGCCCCACAAGGTCGCCTCCGCCGGGGTCTTCATGGCGTCAGCACCGCTGAACAGGCCACCAGTCGGGATACCAGCGCCCGCAAAGGCGTTGTAGTCCCAGCGGCCGGACAGCGGAGCCGCTTCGGTCGGCACCCCGGTCGCCTTGAAATAGCTGTAGAACGCCTGGGTGATCGCTGCCGAACCCGCACCGGGCAGACCGTCCAGCACGAAGTAACCGGTGTTCGGCGAGGCGAGCATCTCGACGTTCAGGTCCAGCGCGATCTGCTTCTGCTGGTCGGCGCTCAACGAGGCCAGATACGCGGCGGCTCCGGCGAAGCTGTACTCCTGGGCACTGGTGAACACGAACCGGACCGCGTTGTTCACGCGCGGCCAGGCGCCGAGGTGCAGCGCGGTCTGGAGCATGATCGCGGTGCCGGTGGCGTTGTCGTTCATACCGGCGCCACCGATGCTGTCCAGGTTGCCGTTGACCAGAACCACATTGTTCTTGTTACCGGTTCTGGTCTGCGCGATCAGGTTGTGGCTGGTCCGCACCTGCTGGAACGAACGCACCTCCAGCGTGACCGTGGTGCCCGATTCGGCGGCGAGCGTCTGGCCGTCCGCCTGGCTCACCGAGCCAGCCGGGATGTAGCCCTGCGACGGGTCGCTGAGCGCGGCGCGCAACGGGCCCGGCACGTTGTTGTAGATGATCTCGGCGGCAGCGCCCGCTTGCGCGGCAATCTGCTCCTTGACCGCGAACGTGCAACCGCCGCGTTGGACGAGCACGATCTTGCCGGCGGCTCCGAGGTTGGCGTAGTCGCCGATGGCGCAGCCGGGAGTCGCACTGACCGTGGACGGCACGACGGCGATCGGTGCGGTGACGCCACCGACCGGCGTCGACGGGGAGTAGTCGATGATGTTGATCGGCACTGCCGCACCGTTCACGGTGAGGTTCTGCGCCAGTCGCTCGAAGTAGTTGAACTGGAAACTCTGCTTGGTGACCGTGAAGCCGGCCCGCTGGAGCTGGGCCGTGACGTACTGATCGGTCTGCGTGTCACCCGAGGTGCCCGGCTCCCGGTTGCCACCGTTGCGGTTCGAGATGCGTTGCAGCGCGTCCAGGTCGTCGTTCATCCGGTACAGGTTCACCTGTTCGGCGAGTTGCCTGGCGAGTGCCGGACCGGCCGGCAGATGAGCCGCATCAGTGGATGCCGAGGCAAGCGACCCGACGGCACTGGAGGCCACCGTCGCCAGGGCCGTCAGGAGCGTCACCGCCACAGCCGCTTTCCGTACAGACATGGCACCTTCCTTCCTTGCGTGAGCTGAGTGGGAGTGAGAACTGACCGGGCGGCATTCGCGCCAGCCGATGAGTAGCAACACTCGTGTTCCGGACGCCGAAGGTCCATAGCCAATTCCGGCCGGGGAACCGGTCCATTTGTGTTCCCGGACCACTTTGGCCCGCAATGGCCCGGGTTCCGGTGCGCCAATCGACTCACTCTTGTGGTTGTCAACCACAGATCCGACTTCAGCGGGGCGTGACATGATCGACACTCTCACCTTGCCGGCACAGTTCAGCAGGCGTGCGCACGAGATGCCGCACCGCAGCGCCGTGATCGCAGCGGACGGTGCCGCGATGTCCTACGCGGAACTGAACCGGCGCGCGAACCGGCTGGCGCACCTGCTGATCCGGCACGGCGTCGGCACCGAGTCAGTGGTCGCGGTGACCCTGCCGCGCGGTGCGGACCTGGTGGTGGCGCTGCTGGCCGTTGCCAAGGCGGGCGGCGCCTATCTGCCGATCGATCCGGGCTATCCGTTGTCCCGCCGCGAGTTCATGCTCGCTGACGCGAAGCCTATCGTGTGGCTGACGATCTCCGACGCGGTCAGCTCCGCCGACACCCTCCGCCTCGATGATCCGGCGATCGCCGCTGCGCTCGCCGACCAGCCGGACACCGATCCGGAGCTCGCCGATCACCCCGAGCGGCTCACCTACCTGATGTACACCTCCGGTTCGACCGGCACCCCGAAGGGGGTCATGGTCACCGACGCGGACGTGGTCGCGCTGGCCGCCGACCGACGGGTCGGCGGCCGGTTCCGGGTTCTGGTGCACTCGCCGCAGTCCTTCGACGCGTCCACCTTCGAGGTGTGGGCGACACTGCTCAATGGCGGAGAGCTCGTGCTCGCGCCCGCTGGCGATGTCGACGTCGCCACCGTCATCGCCGAGCGCAGGCCCAACCGGGTGTGGTTGACGGCGGGCCTGTTCTCGGTGCTGGCCAACGAGAACCCGGACTGTCTGCGCGGCGTCGACCAGGTGTGGGCTGGCGGCGACGTGCTCTCGCCCGCCGCGGTGCGCCGGGTGCTGGACCGCTGCCCCGATGTGACCGTGGTCAACGGTTACGGACCAACCGAGACGACAACCTTCGCCACCACGCACGTCGTCGACGAGATCGGCGAGACGCTGCCCATCGGCCGGGCGCTCGACGGCATGCGCACCTACGTGCTCGACGAGGAGCTGCTGCCCGCCAACACCGGTGAGCTCTACATCGCGGGCGCCGGTCTCGCGCGCGGTTACCTGAATCGGACCGGGTTGACGGCGGAGCGGTTCGTCGCGGATCCGTTCGCGGGCAACGGCGAGCGCATGTACCGCAGCGGTGACCTGGTGCGGCGCAACGCGAATGACGAACTGGAGTTCGTCGGACGCGTCGACGAGCAGGTGAAGATCCGCGGTTACCGGATCGAGCTCGGCGAGGCCCAGGCCGCCGTCGCCACCCACCCCGAGGTGGCCGAAGCGCTGGTGGTCGCGCGCGAGGACCAGCCGGGGGACCGGCGCCTGGTCGCCTACGTGGTGCCGAAGGAAGGCAGCGCGGGCCCCGACCTCGCCGGTCTGCTGGCGCATGTCGGCGCCACCCTGCCCGCGTACATGGCACCGTCGGCGGTGGTGGTGCTTCCCGCGTTCCCGTTGACCGCCAACGGAAAAGTCGATCGGCGTGCCTTGCCCGCACCGCAGCTCAGCGCATCGGGGCGGGCGCCGCGCACCGAGCGGGAACGGGTGCTGTGCGGGATCTTCGCGGAGGTGCTCGGGCTCGACGAGATCGGCATCGACGGTGACTTCCTGCTGCTCGGCGGGCATTCGCTGCTGGCCATGCGGGTGGTGAGCCGGATTCGCGCGACGCTCGACGTCGAAGTGCCGGTCGGGCTGGTGTTCGAGACGCGGACGGTGGAAGCGCTGGCCGCGCGGTTGGACGGCGCGGCGCAGGCGCGGGCGCGACTCGCGCGTGCGGTGCGGCCGGAGGCGTTGCCGCTGTCGGCCGGTCAGCGGCGGTTGTGGTTCCTCAATCAGATGGAGGGGCCTAGCGCGACCTACAACATTCCCTTGCAGCTCAAGCTCTCCGGCAACCTGGATGTGGCCGCGCTGCGCGCCGCGCTCGCCGATGTCATCGCCCGGCACGAGAGCCTGCGGACCGTGTTCGACGGTGGTACCAGTCAGGTCGTGCTGGTTGATCCGGCGGTCGAGCTGGCGACGGTCGCCGTTGGCGAGGGCGAGTTGCGCGCACTGATGGCGGACGAGGCCGGGCGCGGGTTCGATCTGACCGCCGAGCTGCCGTTGCGCGCGACCCTGTACCAAGTGGACGATCGCGAGCACGTGCTGCTGATCGTGTTCCACCACATCGCGGCCGACGGCTGGTCGATGGCACCGTTCACCCGTGACCTGGTCGACGCGTACCTGGCGCGCAACGGTGGTCAGGCGCCGGACTGGCAGCCGTTACCTGTGCAGTACGCGGACTACGCGCTGTGGCAGCACGAGGTGCTCGGCGAAGACGACGACCCGCAGACCCTGGCCGCGCGCCAACTCGAATTCTGGCGCGGCTCGCTCGCGGGTCTGCCCGACGAGATCTCGGTTCCTACTGACCGGCCGCGTCCGTCGAAGGCGAGCTACCACGGACGCACCCTCCCGCTCATGCTGGACACCGAGCTGCACGAGGGGCTGAACCGGGTCGCCCGCGAGAACCAGACAAGCGTGTTCATGATCCTGCACACCGGCCTCGCCGCGCTGCTGACGGTGTTGGGCGCGGGCACCGACATTCCGATCGGCACCGCGGTCGCCGGCCGCGCAGACGAGGCGCTGGACGAACTGGTCGGCTTCTTCGTGAACACGCTCGTGCTGCGCGCGGACACCTCGGGCGACCCGACTTTCGCCGAACTGCTCGGCCGGGTGCGCGCCGCCGACCTTGCCGCGTTCGCCAACGCTGATCTGCCGTTCGAGCGACTGGTCGAGGTGCTCAACCCGCAGCGTTCGCTGAGCAGGCACCCGCTGTTCCAGACCATGCTGGTGCTGCAGAACACGCCGAAGTCCACGGTGGACATTCCGAACCTCGCTGTCGTCGCCGAACTGGACACGCTGGACGTGGCCAAGTTCGACCTGTCCTTCTACTTCGACGACCAAGCCGGTTCCGCGACCGTCGAGTACGCGACCGATCTGTTCGACGAGGGCACGGTGCGCGCGATCGCAGACCGGTTCCTGCGCGTGCTGGCAGCGATGGTGGGCTCGCTGGACCAGCGGATCAGCGCGGTCGACACGCTCAGTGCCGACGAGCGGGACCGCGTGCTCTACGAGTTCAACGACACCGCGCGCGAAGTGTCCGCGATGGACGTTGCCGCGCTGTTCGCGCGCCAGGCGGAAACGACCCCCGACGCGACAGCGGTTGTCGCTGGCGAGGAAACGCGCACCTACGCCGAACTGGACGCATCGGTGAACCGGCTCGCGCACTACCTGATCGCGCAGGGCGCTGGACCGGAACGGTTCGTAGCGCTGCTGCTGCCGCCGGGTATCGAACTGGTGACCGCACTGCTCGCCGTGCTCAAGTCCGGCGCCGCCTACCTGCCGATCGACCCGGACTACCCGGGCGATCGCGTCGACTACATGCTGGCGGATGCCGCGCCCGCGTTCACCCTGCGCGAGCTGCCCGACCTCACCGGCTACCCCGATCACGACCCCGGTATCGTGCCAGCGCCGAACAGCGCCGCGTACATGATCTACACCTCGGGCTCGACCGGGCGGCCGAAGGGTGTGGTCATTCCGCGTGCCGCGCTGGTCAACTTCCTGTTGTCGATGAGCGAGCGATTCGCGTTGTCGGGCAACGACAAACTGCTCGCGGTGACCACGATCGCCTTCGACATCGCCGGGCTCGAAATGTACCTGCCGCTGATCAACGGCGCGACGATCGTGGTCGCCGGTCGGGCAGTGGTGCGCGACCCCGCGCTGCTGTCCGCGTTGGCGGTCGAGTCGGGCGCCACGATCATGCAGGCCACGCCGTCACTGTGGCAGGCGCTGACCGCGACCCACCCGGAGGAGATCCGGGGCATCCGCATGCTGGTCGGTGGCGAGGCGCTGCCCGCCGCGCTGGCCCGCAGCATGGTCGGGGTCGGCGGCGAGGTGGTGAACCTGTACGGACCGACCGAAACCACGATCTGGTCCACCATGTCCACTGTGGATAATGGGCGGCTGACCATCGGCCGTCCGATCTGGAACACCCAGGTCTACCTGCTCGACGCGCAGCTGCGGCCGGTTCCTCCTGGTGTGCCCGGTGAGCTGTACATCGCGGGCGATGGCATGGCGCGCGGCTACCACCACCGCGCCGAGCTGACCGCGCAACGCTTCGTGGCCAACCCGTTCGGTCCGGCGGGCTCGCTCATGTACCGCACCGGCGACCTGGCGCGCTGGCGCGCGGACGGCACCATCGACTTCATCGGCCGCGTCGACCACCAGGTCAAGATCCGTGGCTACCGGGTCGAACTCGGCGAGATCGAGGCGGCCTGCGTCGCGCACCCGGCCGTGTCGCAGGCCGTGGTCGTGGTCCGCGAGGACGCCCCTGGCGACCCGCGTCTGGTCGCCTACCTGGTCGGCGCGCAGCCTGACCTTGGCAACGTGCGCACCAGCATCGCGGCTGTCCTGCCCGGCTACATGGTGCCGGGTGCGATCGTCCTGCTCGACAGCTTCCCGTTGACCCCCAACGGAAAACTCGACCGCAAGCAGCTCCCGGAACCCGAGGTCATCGACGAGGCAGCCGAACGCGGACCGCGGTCACTGCGTGAGCAGGTGCTGTGCGAGCTGTTCGCCGAGGTGCTTGGCGTGGCTTCGGTCGGCGTGCACGACGACTTCTTCGCTCGCGGCGGCCACTCGCTGCTGGCGATCCGGCTGGTCAGCCGGGTGCGTTCGGTGTTCGACACCGCGCTGCGCATTCAGAAGCTGTTCGAACTGCCGACCGTCGCCCAGCTCATCGATGTGCTCGGCGACAACGGTTCCGACCAGGCCGAACTCGGTTCGCTGGCGCGTCAGGACGAACTGCCGCTGACCGACGGGCAGCGCCGGTTGTGGTTCCTGAACCGGTTCGAGGACGTGCCCGCGATGTACAACATCCCGCTCGCGCTGCGCCTTCGCGGACCCCTGAACCGGGAGGCGTTGGCGGCAGCGGTCGGCGATGTGCTCGCGCGGCACGAGAGCCTGCGCACGATCTACCCGGAGATCGACGGCACCCCGGCGCAGCGCATCCTCGAACCTGCCGCGTTCGACCTGCCGGTTCGGGCCGTCGAACCCGACCGGCTGGATGCCGCGCTGGCGGCGGCGGCGAACTACGGGTTCGACCTGGCCGTCGAGCCGCCGTTCCACGCCGCGCTGTTCGGCGTCGGACCGGACGACCATGTGCTGATGCTGGTGTTGCACCACATCGGCGCGGACGGACCGTCCACGACGCCGCTGACCCGCGACCTCTCCGCCGCCTATGCGGCGCGCGGCGCGGGGGAGGCGCCGGACTGGTCGCCGCTGGCGGTGCAGTACCCGGACTTCGCGGTATGGCAACAACATCTGCTCGGCGAGGAATCCGATCAGGACAGTGTGCTGGCCCGGCAGTTGGCTTACTGGAGCGAGAAGCTCGCCGGTCTGCCCGAACAGCTGGACCTGCCCACCGACCGGCCGCGTCCGGCCGAGGCCAGCTATCGGGGCGACGCGATCGAACTGCGCATTCCCCAGGCGCAGCACCGCGAACTGGCCGCGCTGGCGCGCAAGCACGGGGGCACGGTCTTCATGGCCATGCACGCGGTGCTCGCCACGGTGCTGGCCCGGTTCGGCTGCGGTACCGACATACCGATCGGCAGCCCGGTCGGCACCCGCAGCCAGGACGCGCTCGACGACGTCATCGGGTTCTTCGTGAACACCCTGGTGATGCGCACGGACACCTCCGGCGACCCGACTTTCGTCGAACTGCTCGGCCGGGTGCGGGACACCGCGCTGGGCGCGTTCGCACACCCGGACCTGCCGTTCGAGCGGCTGGTCAGCCAGCTGGCACCGGCGCGGTCGCTGTCCAGGCACCCGCTGTTCCAGGTGTTCCTGGCCTTCCAGGAAAAGCCGGTGTGGCACTGGGACAACGCCGAGACCCGCGCCGAGCTGTCGATCGTTGCACCCCGGATCGCCCGCTACGACCTCGCGCTCGACCTGATCGAACACGCGGAGGGCCTTTCAGGCCGGCTGGAGTTCAGCACGGACCTGTTCGACCGGGCCACCGCGCAGCGGCTCGCCGACTGCGTCATGCGCGTGCTGGAGCTGGTGATCGCCGACCCGGACCAGCCCGTCACCGAACTGGACGTGCTCGGCGCCGAACGCGCGAAGGTGCTCGTCGACTGGAACCAGAGCCCGCGGACCGCCACTCCGGCTCCGCTACCCACGTTGGTCGAGGCCCAGGTACTCAGAACACCGGACAACATCGCGGTGTCCTGCGCTGGACGCGAGCTCAGCTACGCCGAACTGAACAGCGCCGCCAACCGGCTCGCGCGGCTGCTGATCGCGCGGGGTGCCGGTCCGGAGCGGGTGGTCGCGCTGGCGATGCCGCGCTCGGTCGAGATGATCGTGGTCTGGCTCGCGGTGCTGAAGTCGGGCGCCGCCTACCTGCCGGTCGACGCGAACTATCCGCCGGACCGCATCAAGTTCATGCTCGCCGACGCCAAGCCGATGCTGCTGGTCACGACTTCCGAACTGGCCGACCGCTTCCCGGATGCCGACCTGGTGATCATCGACAACGAGGACGTGACCGCCTACCAGCCGACCAACCCGGAGTTCTCGGGATGCATCGACAACACCGCCTACGTCATCTACACCTCCGGCTCGACCGGTCGGCCCAAGGGCGTCGCCGTCACGCATCGCGGCATCGCGGGCGTAGCGGGCGAGCACATCGACGGGCTGGGGCTGGACGGGCACAGCCGGTTCCTGCTCGCGGTCTCGATCAGCTTCGACGTGTCCATGGCTGACATCGCCATGACCCTGCTCGCCGGTGCCACGCTCGTCGTTCCCGCGCCCGGTCACACCATGGCCGGGGAGGATCTGGCGGCGTTGATCGAGTCGAACGCGATCACGCACACCGACCTGGTCGCCACCATGCTGGCCTCGCTGCCAACGACCGAACTGCCGACGTTGCGCGGGGTCATGGTCGGCGGCGAAGCGCTGTCGCTGGAGCAGACGCGTCGCTGGGCGCCGGGCCGCACCGTGTTGCACGTCTACGGCCCGACCGAATCCACGGTCGTCGCCACCATGAGCGCGCCGGCCGCGCCCGATGTGGCGCCGCCGATGGGCAGGCCGATCCGCGACGTCAACGCCTACGTGCTGGACGACCGGCTGATGCCCGTCCCGGTGGGCGTGCCCGGGGAGCTGTACCTGGCCGGTAACGGGCTCGCGCGCGGCTATCTGCACCGCGCCGCCCTGACTGCGGAGCGGTTCGTCGCGTGTCCGTTCGGCGGACGGATGTACCGCACCGGTGACCTGGTGCGCTGGCGCGCGGACGGCAACCTGGAGTTCGTCGGACGCGCCGACCACCAGGTCAAGGTGCGCGGTTTCCGCATCGAACTGGGCGAGATCGAGGCTGCGCTGGCCCGTCGGCCCGAGGTCGCGCAGACCGCCGTCATCGTCCGCGAGGACCGGCCCGGCGAGAAGCGGCTGGTCGGCTACGTGGTCGCGGCGCCCGGCACCACGCCGGAGCTCAAGGAACTGCGCGCGCACCTGGCCGCCGAACTGCCCGACTACATGGTGCCGTCCGCGATCGCCGTGCTGGACGCGTTGCCGATGTCCGCCAACGGCAAGCTCGACCGCGCTGCCCTGCCCGCCGCGACAGCCACGCCGACGACCGGCCGGGCACCGCGCACGCCAGTCGAAACCGTGCTGTGCGACCTGTTCGCGGACGTGCTCGGCGTGCCCGAGGTCAGCATCGACGACGCCTTCTTCGACCTCGGCGGCGACAGCATCGTGTCGCTGCAACTGGTCAGCAAGGCGCGCCGCGCGGGCCTGAAGTTCACCGCCCGCGACCTGTTCGAGCGCAAGACGGTCGCGGAACTGGCGACGGTGGTCACCGTGCCACAGGAGGAGGCGGCGGTCGCCGCCGTAGCCGATGTTGGCGAGGTGCCGCTAACCCCGATCATGCACTGGCTGCGGTCGCGGCGCGGCCCGATCAACGCCTTCCACCAGTCGGTCACTGTGCGCGTGCCGTCCACAATGGATGAATCGCGAATGCTGGCGGCGGTGCAGGCGTTGCTCGACCACCACGACGCGTTGCGCGCCAAGCTGACCACGACCGCAGGCGTGTGGCGGCTGGAAGTCCTGCCGGTCGGCGCCGTGCAGGCCGCGATCCAGACCGGCGAGATGGCCTTCGATCCCGAGGCCGGTGTGATGGTGCAGGCGGTGCGACGCGGTGAGCTGGTGGTTCTCGGCGTGCACCACCTCGTTGTGGACGGGGTTTCGCTGCGCATCCTCGGCGAGGATTTCGAGGCCGCGATCGCGGGGGAGCCACTGGCGCCGGTGGGCACCTCGTTCCGGCGCTGGGCGCAGGACCTCACCACTCTCGCCAACCAGCCCGAGCGGGTGGCCGAACTGCCGCAGTGGCTGGACATCCTGGACACCCCGGACCCGCTGATCGGCGACCGGGACGTCAGCTCGCGACGCGACTTCGTCAGCACCGGGAAGACGGTCAGCATGACGCTGCCGCCGGAGCAGACCCTGCCGGTGATCACCACCGTGCCGACCGCGTTCCACGGCGGCGTCGACGATGTGCTGCTCGCCGCGCTCGGCATCGCGGTCACCGCGTGGCGCAGGCGGCGCGGCACCGAAACCAGTCAGCTGCTGGTCGATCTGGAAGGGCACGGCCGCGAGGACATTGTGGACGGTGCCGATCTGGCGCGTACGGTCGGCTGGTTCACCACCGTGCACCCGGTCGCGATCGATCTCGGCGAGGTGGACTGGGACGAAGTCTGGACGGGCGGCGCGACACTGGGCTCGATCATCAAGCGCACCAAGGAATGCCTGCGGGCCATGCCGGACAAGGGCATGGGCTACGGCATGCTGCGCTACCTCAACCCGCAGACCGCGCTGATGCTGGCCACCGCGCCGATGCCGCAACTGGAGTTCAACTACCTCGGACGCTTCCCGGTCAGCGCGGACGAAGCCGGGCAGATCGGCGGCGACGAGGACCAGGGCATGCCGTTCGCGCACACTCTGGAAATCAACGCCTACACCGAAGACCACGCCGACGGCCCGCACCTGATCGTCAACTGGACGTGGCCGAGCGCGGTCATGTCCGAACCGGACGTCCAAGAACTGGCGCAACTGTGGTTCGACGCACTGGCCGCGCTCACCAAGCACGCCGAGCACTTCACCGGCGGACACACCGCGTCCGACTTCGCGCTGGTTCCCGGTTTGTCGCAGCAGGAACTGGACACAGTGGACGCGGCCCGGCCCGGCATCGTCGACCTGTGGCCGTTGACGCCGTTGCAGGAAGGCTTCCTGTTCCACGCCAACTTCGACGACGACACCGACGTCTACACCACGCAGTTCGTGCTCGACGTCGAAGGATCGCTGAACCTCGACGCGTTGCGCGCGGCGATGTCGGCGGTGCTCGACCGGTACGCCAACCTGCGCGCCGGCTTCTGGTCGCAGGGCCTGGATCGACCGGTTCAGTTCGTGCTCGGGTCAGTGGCATGCCCGGTCACCCAACTCGAGGTGACCGAGGCGGAAGCCGAGCGCCTGCTGATCGAGGACCAGAACCGGCCGTTCGACGTGACCAAGCCGCCGCTGCTGCGCTGCACCGTGCTCAGCACGGGCGGTGGGCGGCACCGGATCGTGCTGTCCAGCCACCACATCATCCTGGATGGCTGGTCGTTGCCGCTGCTGCTGGACGACCTGTTCGCGTTCTACGCGAACCCGAACGCGGAACGGCCCGCGGTCACCGAATACCGCGAATACCTGGCCTGGCTGGCCGCCCAGGATCGCGACGCGGCCCGGGCGAGCTGGCAGGAGGTGCTGCGCGACGTCACCGAGCCGACGCTCGTCGCGCCGCACCTCAGCGGCGAAGTCAAGACCGAGACGGTGTTCGTCGAGCTGCCCGAATCGCTCAGCGACCAGGTTCGCGCGCTCGCGCGTAGTCACGGGCTCACGCTGAACACGGTGGTCCAGGGTGCGTGGGCGATCCTGCTCGGCTACCTGACCGGACAGCGCGACGTCATGTTCGGCACCACGGTTTCCGGTCGGCCCGCCGAGATCGACGGGGTCGAGTCGATCGTCGGGCTGCTGATCAACACGCTGCCGATCCGCGCCCGGCTCAACCCGGCATCGACCTGCGCGGAGCTGCTCAACGGGCTGGGCGAGCAGATCGCCTTGCTGACCGAGAACGTCAGCATCGGCCTGGTGGAGCTGCAAAGCCTGGTCGGGCTGCGCGAACTGTTCGACACCATGACCGTGCTGGAGAACTACCCGGGCGGCTGGACGGATCGAATTGGCGACCTGCGCATCATCGGCATGGACAGCGCCGACGCCATCCACTACCCACTCGGCCTGGCCGCCATTCCGGACACGCGGATCGGCCTGCGGCTCAACTACCGGCCGGACGTCTACGACAGGTCTGCCGCGCAGACCATCGCCGAGCGGCTGGCCGCCCTGTTCGGACTGCTCGTCGCCGATCCGCAACGGCGGCTGAGCTCGATCGACCTGCTGACCGAGCAGGAACGCGCTCAGATCTCCGGCCCGCGCCGCGTCGCGACCGAGTATCCGACGCTGCCGGAACTGGTCAGTGCGCAGGCGGCGAAGACGCCGGACGCGGTCGCAGTTCTGTCCGATGTGGACTCGGTGACGTACGCGGAACTGGAATCCCGGTCGAACCGGTTGGCGCACCAGCTGATCGCGGCCGGAGTCGGGCCGGAGTGCCGGGTCGCGGTGTCGATGCCGCGTTCGACGGATTTGGTGGTGGCGTTGCTTGCGGTGGTCAAGGCGGGCGGCGCGTACGTGCCGGTCGACCCGGACTATCCGGCCGACCGCATCGCGTTCATGCTGAAGGACGCCGCACCAACGCTGGTGCTGACCAGCGCCGACGCCGCGTCGACGCTGCCGGATTCCGCGCCGGAGCTGCGCATCGAGCAGGCGAACCCGGTGTACATGATCTACACCTCCGGTTCGTCCGGTGTGCCCAAGGGCGTCGTGGTCGAGCACGGTGGCCTGGCCGACTATCTGCATTGGGCGCGCTCTGCCTACTCGTCGGCAACCGGCGCATCGTTGCTGCACACCTCGGTGTCCTTCGATCTGACGGTCACCTCGCTGTGGGTGCCGTTGACGGTCGGCGGAACGGTGCGCGTCGGCGGACTGGACGATGCGGTCGATGTCTCGCTGCTCAAGGCGACCCCGAGCCACCTCGCCATCCTCGACCCGACCCGCGACCTGCCCACCGGCGAACTCGTGCTGGGCGGCGAACAACTGCGCGGCGACATGCTCACCGAATGGCGAGCCCACCACCCCGACGTCACCGTCATCAACTCCTACGGACCCAGCGAAACCACGGTCAGCTGCACCGAGTTCCGGGTGCGACCGGGTGCGGCCATCGACCACGAGGTGCTGCCGATCGGCAGGCCGATCCGCAACATGGATGTCTACGTGCTCGACGAGAGCCTGCGCCGCGTGCCGCCGGGCGGACAGGGGGAGCTGTACGTGTCCGGGCCAGGTCTGGCGCGCGGGTACTGGGCTCGGCGCGGGCTGACGGCGTCGAGGTTCGTGGCCGATCCGTTCGTCGGTGGCGGAGCGCGGATGTACCGGACCGGTGACGTGGTCCGGTGGGACGCGGATGGTCAGCTGGTGTTCGTCGGCCGGGCCGATTTCCAGGTCAAGCTGCGCGGTTTCCGGGTCGAGCTCGGCGAGATCGAGGCCGTGCTGGCCGACCAGGACGGGGTTTCCGGTGCGGCAGCGGTGGTGCGCGACAGCAGCCTGGTCGCTTACCTGACCGGCGATGTCGATGTCGCGATGGTTCGGGAGGCGGCACGGGCCGCTCTGCCGGATTACATGGTGCCGTCGGTCCTCGTAGTGCTGGACGAGTTCCCGCTGTCCCCGAACGGAAAGCTGGACCGCACCGCGTTGCCGGATCCGGAGATCGCGGGCGGCGCCGGTCGGGCGCCGATCTCGCCGCAGGAGGAGATCCTCTGCGAGATCTTCGCCGAGGTGCTTGGCGCGTCGAGCGTCGGCGTCGACGACAACTTCTTCGACCTCGGCGGCCACTCGCTGCTGGTGATGCGCCTGATCAACCGCGTCCGCGGCGCGCTCGGCGTCGAACTGTCCATTCGCGACCTGTTCGACTCACCGACCGTCGCCGGGATCGCAGGCCGGTTGGGTGGCGTCGCGCGACCGGCGCTGCGTCGAGCTGACCGGCCGGAGGTCGTGCCGTTGTCGTTCGCGCAGCGGCGGTTGTGGTTCCTGAACCGGATGGACGGTGGCGAAGCGGTGTACAACATGCCGTTCGCGGTCCGGTTGCGCGGTGCGTTGGATGAGGCGGCTTTCGTTGCCGCCGTCCGGGATGTGGTGGAGCGGCACGAGGTGTTGCGGACGGTGTTCCCGGTCGTGGACGGGGAACCCGCCCAGGTTGTGGTGGACGCGGATGCGGTTGCGGTGCGCCAGGTCGAGCCGGTGAGCCTGGCAGCCGAAGGTTTTGATCTGCGGGTCGATGTGCCGCTGCGGGTGTCGGTGCTGAACGTCGCGCCGGATGAGCATCTCGTGACGTTCGTGGTGCAGCACATCGCCGGTGATGGCTGGTCGTGGGCGCCGTTCGTCGACGACCTGTCGCGGGCCTATGCGGCGCGGTCCGCAGGCGAGGCGCCGGATTGGGCGCCGCTGCCGGTCCAGTACGCGGATTACGCTGTGTGGCAGCGCGAAGTGCTGGGCGACGGAGTGCTGGCAGCGCAGGGTGAGTTCTGGGTGGACGCGCTGGCGGGGTTGCCAGCGGAAATTCCGTTGCCGGTGGATCGGCCTCGGCCGGTGACCGCGTCGTACCGGGCGGCTTCGGTGCCGGTCGCGCTGGACGCGGACGTGCATGCGGGACTGGTGCGCGTCGCGCGGGACTGCCATGCCACGTTGTTCATGGTGCTCCAGGCCGGGTTGGCCGCGCTGCTGGCGCGGTTCGGCGCTGGCGAGGACATTCCGATCGGTACGCCGATCGCCGGTCGCAACGATGCCGCGCTGCACGATCTGGTCGGCTGC
This sequence comes from Pseudonocardiaceae bacterium, assembly GCA_036494465.1. Lineage (GTDB taxonomy): Bacteria > Actinomycetota > Actinomycetes > Mycobacteriales > Pseudonocardiaceae > CAJCJE01. The sequence goes on along the minus strand of DASXOJ010000228.1, from coordinate 3,592 downwards.
TTCCTGAACACGCTGGTGCTGCGCACCGATGTTTCCGGCACGCCGAGTCTGCGTGAGCTGGTCACTCGGGTCCGCACGTTCGACCTGGCCGCGTACGCGCACCAGGACATGCCGTTCGAGCACCTCGTCGAGCTGCTGAACCCGGAACGGTCGCAGTCGCGGCACCCGCTTTTCCAGACCATGTTGGTGCTGCACAACAACGAGCGGCCGGCGTGGCACCTGCCGGGTATCGCGGTCGACGAGGTCGACATCGACCTGGACAGTGCCAAGTTCGATCTCGCGCTCGCGCTGGAAGAGACCGGCACCGGTCTGAGCGGCATGCTCAGCTACAACCCGGACCTGTTCGACGCTGCCACCGTGCAGCGGATCGTGACCGCGCTCGCCCAGTTGCTGGGCGCGGCAGTCGCGGAGCCGGACCGGGCGCTGGATCGGATCGACATCCTGAGCCCGGCCGATCACCGCCGCCTCGCTGCGGTGAACACCACCGGGCACGAGGTGCCGCAGGCGACCCTGGCAGATCTGCTGAACCAGGCAGCCGTCGAGTCGGCCGAGGTCGTCGCGATGGTCGCCGAGGACGAGTCGCTGACCTTCGCGCAGCTGCACCAGCGGGCGAACCGGCTGGCTCGGGTGCTGATCGGGCGTGGCGTCGGACCGGAGGTGCCGGTCGCGGTCGCCATGCACCGGTCGACCGAGCTGGTGGTCTCGGCGCTCGCGGTGATCATCGCGGGCGGGGTCTACGTGCCGGTCGACCCGAGCTATCCGACCGCCCGGGTCGGGGGAATTCTCGCTGACGCGGCACCTGCCGTCGTGCTGACCACCGCCGATGTGTCGATCGACGCGGGAGCTGCCGAGGTTCTGCTGGTCGATCGGCCGTATGCGGAAGCGTCGGGGGCGCCGGTCACCGACGCGGACCGGGTTGCGCCGCTGCTGCCGAGCAACCTCGCCTACGTCATCTACACCTCGGGGTCTACCGGGCGCCCCAAGGGTGTCGGCGTCGCCCACCGGAACATCACCACCCACCTGGACTGGATGCAGCGGACCTTCGGCCTGACGCCCGCCGACCGGATGGTGTTCAAGACGACCATCGCGTTCGACGCCTCGATCTGGGAGCTGTTCTGGCCGCTCACCTCCGGTGCGGGTGTGGTGCTCGCGCGGATCGGCGGGCACCGCGACCCGGCCTACCTCGCCGAGCTGATCAACCGGCACGGCGTGACGGTGATCTTCCTGGTGCCGTCGCTGCTGCGCGCGGTGATGGCCGAGCCGAGCATGACCGACTGCCACACCCTGCGGCACGTGCTGTGCGGTGGCGAAGCCATGCCGTCCGACCTGGCCGAGGGCTTCGACGCGGTCTTCACCGGCGCGCTGCACAACCTGTACGGACCGACCGAGGCGACCATCGCGGTCACCGCCAAGACCGCGGTGACCGGCAGCGATGGCGCCACCGTGCCGATCGGCGGACCGGTCGCCAACACCCGCGTCTACGTCCTGGACGATCGGCTGCGCTTGGTGCCGCCGGGCGTCGTCGGCGAGCTCTACGTTGCCGGTGAGCAGTTGGCGCGTGGCTACCTCAACCGGGTCGACCTGACCTCGGACCGGTTCGTGGCCTGCCCGTTCGGCGCTCCCGGAGCCCGCATGTACCGCACCGGTGACCTGGTGCGCGGCAACGAACGTGGCGAGCTGGTGTTCGCGGGTCGCGCGGACAACCAGGTGAAGATCCGCGGCTTCCGCATCGAACTCGGCGAGATCGAAGCTGTTCTTGCCGCGCACCCCTCGGTCGCCGAGGCGATGGTCACCGTGCACGGCACCGGCGATGCGCTGCGGCTGCTCGGGTACGTGGTCGCACCGTCCGATCTGGACACTGCGGCACTGCGCGAGTTCGCGGGGCGCACACTGCCCGAGTACATGGTGCCCTCGGCGCTGGTCCTGATGACCGAGTTCCCGTTGACGCCGAACGGAAAGCTGGATCGCGCCGCACTGCCCGTTCCCGAGATCGAGACGACCGAGGGATCTGCGCCGGCCACACCGCAGGAAGAGATCCTCTGCGAGATCTTCGCCGAAGTGCTCGGGGTCGCGCAGGTCAGCGTCGAGGACAACTTCTTCGATCTGGGCGGGCACTCGCTGCTGATCACCCGGGTCGTCAACAAGATCCGGGACGCCTTCGGGGTCGAGGTTCCGCTGCGGCGCCTGTTCGACGCGCCGACCGTGCGCGGGGTGGCGGGGCTGCTGCGCGCCGGTGATGCGGCGCGGGCGTCGGTGGCGCGGATCGAGCCGCGACCGGAGGTGGTGCCGTTGTCGTTCGCGCAGCGGCGGTTGTGGTTCCTGAACCGGATGGAGGGTGGCGAGGCGGTGTACAACATGCCGCTGGCCGTTCGGTTGCGCGGTGCGTTGGATCAGGCCGCTTTCGCTGCCGCTGTGCGAGATGTGGTGGAGCGGCACGAGGTGTTGCGGACGATCTATCCGGAGGCCGCACAAGTAGTGGTCGGCGCGGATGTGGCGGTCCGGTGGGCCGCGAGCCGGGCGGAGCTGATGGATTCGGCGTCGGTGGGTTTCGATCTGCGGGTCGATGTGCCGCTGCGGGTGTCGGTGTTCGAAGTGGCGGCCGATGAGCATCTGGTGATGTTCGTGCTGCACCACATCGCGGGCGACGGTTGGTCGTGGGCGCCGTTCATCGCGGACCTGTCGCGGGCCTATGCGGCGCGGTCCAACGGAGAACTGCCGGCCTGGGCGCCGCTGCCGGTGCAGTACGCGGACTATGCCTTGTGGCAGCAGGAGGTTCTCGGCGACGGGGTGCTGGCCGCGCAGGGCGAGTTCTGGGCCGACGCGCTGGCCGGTCTGCCGGCGGAGATCCAGTTGCCGGTCGACCGGGCGCGGCCACTCACCGCTTCGTACCGGGCCGATTCGGTGCCGGTCGCGTTGGGCGCCGAGGTTCGCGCGGGCGTGGCAACGGTCGCCAAGCAGTGCCAGGCAACGTTGTTCATGGTGCTGCAAGCCGGTTTGGCCGCGCTGCTGACGCGGTTGGGCGCAGGCGAGGACGTGCCGATCGGCACGCCGGTCGCGGGCCGGGTCGACGGCTCGCTGGACGAGCTGGTCGGCTGCTTCCTGAACACGCTGGTGCTGCGCACGGACGTCGCCGGTTCGCCGGGCTTCCGCGAGCTGGTGCGCCGCGTGCGCGGATTCGACCTGGCGGCCTACGGAAACCAGGACATGCCGTTCGAGCGACTGGTCGAGCTGCTGAACCCGGAACGGTCGCAGTCGCGGCATCCGCTGTTCCAGACCATGTTGGTGTTGCAGAACAACGCCCAACCCGACTGGCAACTGCCCGGCCTGACCGTCGACGAGGTCGACGTGGATCTGCACGGCGTCAAGTTCGACCTGCTGATGTCGCTGGACGAGGGCCTGGAGGGTGTGCTCAGTTACAACCCGGACCTGTTCGACGCGGAAACCGCGCAGCGGATCGTCGACGCGTTCGGTCGCCTGCTCGCCGGCGCGGTCGCCGATGCCGACCTGCCGATCGACCAGCTGGACATCCTGAGCCCGGCCGACCGCGCACAGCTCGACGCGGTCAACGACACCGCGCACCCTCTCGACCCGA
>DASXOJ010000227.1:0-11785 GCA_036494465.1 Pseudonocardiaceae bacterium | reverse complement strand
CGGGTTCACACACCCACACCGCGACGGAATCGATTCCCGGACAACCGATATCGATATCGACGAGGACGGCATTGCGCACGTCCCTCAGACGGATCTGCGGTTGTACGGAAGCAGCGCCAACACCCGGGCCATCCCGCAGGTGTTGGTCAGCCCGGCGAAGGTCAGGCCCGCTCCGATGAATCCGGCCAGCCACACCAGCGGCTGGTAGGCGAGGCTGCCCAGGACACCGGCCAACACCAGCGACCCGGAGGCCAGCCGCACCTGCCGTTCCATCGCCCACCGCGCCCTGGCCCCACGGCGCAACTCGGCGCCGTGGTCCTCCCAGGCGGTGATTCCGCCGCGCAGCACCGCCACATGGGACGCCCCGGCCCCGCCGAGCACCTTGCGGGCTTGCTCCGCTCGCTTGCCTGACGCGCACACGAGCACCAGCACCTGCTCGTCGTCCGCGAGCAGGTCGTCGCGGCGCTCGCGCAGTTGGGCCAACGGCACGTTGTGCGAACCGGGGATGTGCGCGTGCTGGTACTCCGCCGGAGTGCGGACGTCGACCAGCCGAACGTCTGTGTTGCTCCGCAACAGTTGGCTCACCTGGGCAGCGTCCATAACCTGTGGCGCCGTGTCGGGCATGACATCTCCGATGTTCTTGGGAGAAAAGATCGATCTTGCGGTCAGGCTGACGACAGGTAAAACAGGCTAAAGCTGGAATGGTGGAAAGACAAGTGTGCCTTCCGGGTAAATCGATGATAATCAAAAGGACATAATCACCCGGCCACGACCCTCTGCTACATCGACGTAGCGAAAAGTGTTCAGGAAAAGCGAAACGATCGATTTTCCGTCGGTCAGGACTCCAGACTCGAATGGCCGTATGCATACGGGGCGGCGGGGTGTAATTTCGCTCCCATCCATCACCTACTCGGCGAGGCCAGTTATCCCGCCCCGAGAGCCAGACCGGCAGAAAGTCCGTGACACCCCAGATGTCAGGATCCGCATCGCATCGCTCCACACTGGGCTTCCGAAGACGCAGATCTCGATCGTCGCTTCGCGCCCGTGTGCTCGCAATTGCCCTGATCCCAAGCGTTGTGCTGATCGGCGCCGGCGTCGGCATCAACGCATACCTGCTCGTCAACGCGGTACAGCAAAGCGATACCGCCACTCTGCTGTCCGCCGGCTACAACATGGCCGTTCCGTTTATGCCCGCATTGAGCGAGGAACGGCGGGCGAGTATCGCCATGGTCGCCGAGCCGTCGCCGCAGAATCGCGCCGCGCTCGACGGTGCGCGCCATGGAATGGATCAACTCCTGTCCCGATTCAGTTCCATATCGACGCAGGTCGCGGACGCGATGCCGACGGATGCCAAGACGGCCATCGGCCAATTCGTCGGCACAATGCCGCAGATTATCGGAATGCGACAGAAAATCGACAGCGGAAACGCGTCGCGACTGCAGGTCTATGCCGCCTACAACCAGGTCGCGGATGCCATGATCACGGCCGCCAACGCGATCGGCCATGACTCCACCGACCGGGACGTGGCTCTGGAACGCGCCACGGCGTCCGAACTGATGCGGATGTCGGACTGGCTGGACCGCAGCAATGCGCTCGCTGCCGCCGCACACGCCGACGGTGGTCTGACCGCTCAGGAGGCCGCCGAGTACAACTCACTCACCAACGGCTACCGGGCCGAGGTGGCCACTCTCCGGCCCGAGCTGCCCGCCGCTGACCAGAAGAAACTCGATCAGCTCCTGTCGTCGGCCGACTGGAACGATCTGGGTGCGGTCGAGACGGCCCTGGTCACCCAGAGCCTGTATCCGCAACGCGTGCAACCGCCGCTGCCGGTGAGCGACCAGCGCTGGCAGGACGCGGTGCGCAGGAGCGCCACCACGCTGAGCACCATGGGCCTCGGCGATCTGGGCAGCCTCGCGGCGAACCAGGAGAAGCAGTCGGCAGACGACGCGGTGACCCGCTCGACGATCATCGCGGCCGGCAGCCTGTTGCTCGCGGTCGCCGTGCTCATCGTGGCGCTGCGGATCGGCAGCGACCTGATTCGCCGGCTGCGCAAGCTCCGTACGGACACCCTCGAAGCCGGCGCGCGACTGCCAGTGGTGGTGGACCGCATCCGGCACGGCGGCGAGCAGCTCGACCCCGATGCGGCGGTGCCCGATCTCTACTACGGCACCGACGAGGTCGGCGAGGTCGCCGCCGCGTTCACGGAGGCGCAGCGCAGCGCCGTCGAGGCCGCCGCGCGAGAGGCACGACTGCGCAAGGGCACCAACGTGGTGTTCCTGAACATCGCGCGCCGTAGCCAGGCTCTCGTGCAGCGTCAGTTGCAGGTGCTCGACAGGGCGCAGCGCAGGGCCGACGATCCGGATCAGGTGGCGCTGCTGTTCCAGCTGGACCACCTCAGTACCCGGGAACGGCGCAACGCGGAGAACCTGATCATTCTCGGCGGCGGACAACTGGACAAACAGTGGCACGGCTCGGTTCGCCTGATCGACCTGATACGCGGCGCCGTAGCGGAAACCGAGCAGTACAACCGGGTGACCTTCAAACGGGTTCAGGACACGCAGGTCGTCGCGCATGCCGTCACCGATGTCGTGCACCTGCTGTCCGAACTCGTGGACAACGCCATCGAGTTCTCCCCGGACGGCTCCCGGATCGAGGTGTCCAGCAACCGGGTCGGGCACGGCACCGTCGTGGAGATCGAGGACCAGGGAATCGGTATCCCGCCAAGGGACTGTGACGCCTACAACGCGATGTTCCGCGAACCGCCCGATTTCGGATTCATGGCGCTGAACGAGGCGTCGCGGATCGGGTTCTTCGTGGTCGCGCGGCTTGCCCGCCGGCACAACATCCGCGTCAGCCTGCAGGAGTCGTCGTATGGCGGGCTCCGCGCGATCGTGCTGATTCCGACGGACCTGACCATCGTCGAAGAGAACGGGACCGCGCAAAGCATCCAGCCCATCCGCGGCTGGTTCGACCACGACGCAGCGGGTGTGCGCCCGCCCGGATCCGCCGAAACCGCTCCCGTTGCCGCTGACCGCGCACCAGAACCGGTGAACGGCAGGACCTCCGTGACGCTGGGACAGCCGACGAGTTCACCGCGTTCTCCGCAGCCGTTCGCAGATCACGAGGAGCGGGCGCCGCTCCACGAGCGGCACGAGCCGGCCGCCGAACCGGACACCGCATGGCAGTGGCCGCAGCCGAGCGTCTTCGACGACGACCGCCCCGAGTTGCCTCGACGTGCGCGGCAGAAGTATCTCGCCCCGCAACTACAGGACGAACCAGCCGATGTCGCGGAGGACTACTTCGTCGAACCGAACGACAACGAGACGGTCGCGACCGCCGCCCGGCACATGATGAACGCCTTCCAGCGCGGCACCGAGAACGGCCGCGCCGACTTCGATGTCTCGGATTCCGAGTGCGGCTGGCCCAGGTAACCAAGACAAGGACTTGATCGTGGAAAGCGCAGCTCCAAACAGCACAGCGACAAATGCGGAACTGACCTGGTTGATGGACGACTTCGTCAATCGGGTGGTCAGCATCGACCGGGCAGCCGTGCTCTCCTCGGACGGAATCCTCATCGGACGATCGAGCAGTCTGTCCCATGAGGATGGTGAACACCTCTCGGCGGTGGCCGCCGCCTTCCAGAGCCTCTCCCACGGCGCATCCCGCCACTTCAAGGGGGGCGGGGTGCGTCAGAGCATGGTCGAGATGGAGAACTTCTTCCTGTTCGTCATGGCCGCCGGATCGGGCGCCTGTCTCGCCTGCATCACGATCAAGGGCGCCGATCTGGGACTGGTCGCCTTCGAGATGAATCGGCTCGTCGTGCGAGTGGGCACGACGCTGTCCACGCACCCCCGCACGAGTAGTCCGACGACGAACCCGGCGCCGAGCAACCAGACCCAATGAACCCGAGGGACGAGTCCAGGCACCACGATATCTCCGCCCTGGTCCGGCCGTATTTCATGACCGGGGGCAGGAGTCGTCCCAGCCACGCGAACCTGGAGATGATCACGCTCGTGGTGGCCGTGCTCGAACGCATCACCGAAGCCGTCGGCCCGGAACACACCGAGATCATGCGAATCTGCCAGACGCCCTGTTCGGTGGCTGAGGTCTCGGCTCAGGCGAATCTCCCGCTGATAGTGGTCAGGGTGATTCTCAGCGATCTCATCGAACGCGGCTACGTTATCCACCGTTCCCCGCCGGTTGCGTCCGACGACGCTCCCAGCCTCGATCTACTGCAGGCGGTACTTCATGGCATTCGCAAGATCTGAGGTTGAACCACTCGCGCTGGCGGAGACCGTGAAGATCCTCATAGCCGGTGGTTTCGGTGCTGGCAAGACCACCATGGTGGGGTCGGTCAGCGAAATCGAGCCGCTGCGAACCGAGGAGCTCATCAGTGAGCAGAGTGCGGCAGTGGACGATCTGACCGGGATCGAGGACAAGAAAACCACCACGGTTGCCATCGACTTCGGCCGGATCACTCTCAACCCCGAACTGGTGCTCTACCTGTTCGGCACACCGGGGCAGACCCGGTTCTGGTTCATGTGGGACGAACTCACCCGCGGTGCGCTCGGCGCCGTCGTGGTCGCCGACACGAGGAAGCTGGAACGCTCCTTCCCAGCGGTGGACTTCTTCGAACGGCGCAACGTGCCGTTCATGATCGCCGTCAACTGCTTCGACAACGCCCCGGTCTACCAGCCGGACGAGGTGCGATACGCATTGGACCTCGACTCGAGGGTGCCGATAATGCTGTGCGACGTGCGCGAGCGTGAGCTGTGCAAGCGGGCACTCGCCACGCTGCTGGAGTACCTGGTCAGCCTCAGAACGGTGCCATCCGCGTGAACGGTCGCCCCGAGCTTGTCCCGGACTCGAACGAAGTGGCCGAGGCAAGCCGCCAGTCGTTCGCTGAGATGACCGATCGGCTCACCTGTCACCTCGTGGCGTTCGGCCTTGAGCTGCCGACGGCACGCACCCTCGCCAACGCCGTGATCGCAGGCGTCGAGGGGGCGATGGTCACCGCCCGTGCCCAGCGCAGCACGGCCCCGTACGACGCCGTGCAAACCGCGCTGACCCATTACGCGACGAGCGTCTCACGCGGCTAAGCACGGCGCTGCTGACGCGGCTCCGTGATCACCTGCGCACTGGGCTGCGCGCGCTACGGTGCCCCCGTGACCGTTCTGGACTGGTTGCTCGACGCCGACCCGGCGCTGCGCTGGCAGGTACTGCGCGACCTCACCGACGCACCGCCAGACGAGGTCGCCGCCGAACGCGCCAAGGTCGCGGTCGAGGGCTGGGGTGCCCGTCTGCTCGCGGCGCGGGACGCGGACGGTCAGTGGGCGGGCGGCGCGTGCTTTCCGGCCGGTTTCCGGGGCGATTTCTCCTCCGGTCAACCGTGGACGTCGACCCTGCCGACCTTGACGCTGCTGCGCGAACTGGGCGTCGACCCGGCCGCCGAGCCGGTTCGGGACGCCGTGCGGTTGGTGGCGGACAACTGCCGCTGGGAGCATGCGGGCCAACGGTTCTTCGCGGGCGAGGTCGAGCCCTGCATCAACGGGCGGACGGTGGCCATCGGCGCGTATTTCGGCGTGGACGTCACCGGCATCGTGCACCGGATCATCGGCGAGCAGCTCGCGGACGGCGGCTGGAACTGCGCGACCGAGGATGGCTCGGTGCGTTCGTCCTTCCACTCCACGATCTGCGTGCTGGAAGGACTGCTGGCGCACGAACAAACCCCGGACACGGTCGCCGTCCGGAAGCGCGGTGAGGAATACCTGTTGTGCCGGCACCTGTTCCGCCGGCTCAGCACCGGCGAGGTCGTCGACCCGGCCTGGCTGGAGTTCGCGTTCCCGGCCTGGTGGCACTACGACGTGCTGCGCGCGCTCGACTACTTCCGCGGCACCGGTGCCTGCCCCGACCCGCGCATCGCCGACGCGATCGACCTGGTGCGCGCCAAACAACTCCCGGATGGCAGCTGGCCGCTGGAACACACGCATCGCGGCGCGGTGCACTTTCCCGTCGACGCGGGCGTCGGCGAACCCAGCCGCTGGAACACGCTGCGCGTCCTGCGCGTCCTCGCCTGGTACGACCAGGCGAATTCGCCACAGTGAATGTGAACAGCCTGTCCACTCTGTCAACTAGGACTGTCCCGCTGGGAGCTGTTATATCGAACGGTGTATTCAGCGCATCCAGCGAGGGAGAAAATCGTGAGACGATTACTCGTCGGCATCCTGGCCCTGGCCACCATATTCGGTTTCTGCGCCGTGTTACCGGCGAGCGCCTCCGAACAGGTGCCGACCGCGCGCGCCTGCACCACACCGCTGCACCCGGGTGGACCAGTGTGTTACACGCTGATCCGCACCGACATCACCCCGTTGCGCGCCAACGCCTTGCGACCGGACGCGACGCCTTCCGGTTATGGGCCTTCGGATCTGCAGAGCGCGTACGACCTGCCGTCCGCGAGTGCGGGGTCCGGTCAGACGGTCGCGGTCATGGAGGCCGCCGACAATCCGAATCTGGAATCCGATCTGGGTACCTATCGCGCCCAGTTCGGGCTGGCTGCGTGCACGACCGCCAACGGGTGTTTCCGCAAGGTCAATCAAAGCGGTCAGCAGGGCAACTATCCGCCTGGTGACACCGGTTGGGGCACCGAGGCGTCGTTGGACGTCGACATGATCTCCGCGATCTGCCCGAACTGCCACATTCTGGTCGTCGAGGCGGGCGACCTGAACGCGGCGCAGAACACCGCGGTTTCGCTAGGCGCGCACTACCTGTCCAACAGTTGGGGCACCGGCGACGGCTCGGGCGATTCCGGTGCGGACGCCGACTACAACCACGCCGGTGTGGTGGACGTGGCCAGCACGGGTGACAGCGGCTACGGCGTGAGCTTCCCGGCCACCTCCAAGTACGTCGTCGCGGCCGGTGGCACCTCGCTCAACCGTTCGTCCTCGTCGCGCGGCTGGTCGGAGACGGCCTGGTCCGGGTCGGGCGCGGGGTGTTCGTCGTGGGAGTCGAAACCGTCCTGGCAGACGGATTCCGGCTGTGGCGGCAACCGCACCGTCGGCGACGTGTCCGCGGTCGCCGATCCCGGCACGGGCGTCGCCGTGTACGACACCTACGGTCAGGGCGGCTGGTTCGTGGTCGGTGGCACCAGCGCTTCCTCGCCGATCATCGCGTCCACCTACGCGCTGGCCGCGAACCCGCCGAGCGGACCGGCCGCGAGCACGCTCTACGCGAACCCGGGCAGCCTGAACGATGTCACCTCCGGCTCGGACGGTAGTTGCAGCCCGTCCTACCTGTGCACGGCGGGCGGCGGCTACGACGGCCCGACCGGTCTCGGCACGCCGAACGGTCTCGGCGCGTTCGGCGGCGCGTCCTCGGGTGGCTCGGCCGGTCCGATCACCGGCTATTCGGGGCTGTGCGTCGACGATCGCAGCAGTAGCACCACGAACTTCAACCCGATCCAGATCTGGGGTTGCAACAACTCCGGCGCCCAGCAGTGGACGGTGGTCGCGACAGGCAGCACCCTGCACGTGTTGGGCAAGTGCATGGACATCAACAACGGTGGCACCGCCGACGGCACCACGGTGGACCTCTACGACTGCAACGGCACCGGGTCGCAGGTGTTCATCCCGCAGTCCAACGGTTCGCTGTACAACCCGCAGTCCGGCAAGTGCCTCGACGATCCGAACTCGTCGACGACCGAGGGCACCCAGTTGCAGCTCTGGGACTGCAACGGCTCCAACGCCCAGCAGTGGCATCTGCCCTGAGCGCAGGGGGGGTCGTGCTCCCGGGTTTGTCCGGGAGCACGACTCACGCAGGCGACCGGAGGTCGAACGCGTTGCTCGCGCTCGACGTCGTCGTCCCGCTGGTCACCGGCGGCGCCCAGCCACTCCGCTCGGATTTCCGGCCGTCACGCTCAGCATGACCAGCCAAGCAGGCTGAGCCCGGTATCGTCCCACCATGACCTACGGCCCACAGCCAGGCTGGAACCCGAACCAACCCCCGGGCACGCCCCCACCGGGCTACCCGGCGCCGCCACCCGGGTACCCAGCTCAGCCGCCCATGGCCCAACCTGGTCCGATGCCGATGGGACCACCCCCTGGCCAGTACCAGTACCCGATGGGCCCAGGTCAGCCGGGCAACCAGCCGCCCGCGAGCCCGACCACGGCAATCGTCGGCGGGGCACTGGCGCTGCTCGCGCTGGTCGTCACCATTGTCCTGCGGGTGACCCCGCTCGGGCTGCACAGCAACGGGTTGGGCTTCAGGTTCCACGGAAAGTATATTTTCGACCTGCCCGGTCACATCATCGTGCTCGCGCTCCTGGGCACCGGTGGCATCATGCTGCTGCGCAAGAAGTTTCCCGGGCAGATCATCGCCATCATCGGTGCGGTCCTGGACATCGCGGTCGCGGCGTTCTTCGTCGGGGGGTTCCTCAAGATCGGCGTCTGGGTGATCGACCTCGCGACGATCGTGGTGTGCGCGCTGCCCGGCACCGCTCGCGCCCTCAACCGTCCGGCTGCGCCTCAGCCGTTCGTGCCGATGGGGCCGCCAGGACAGTTCGGCCCGCCCCCTGGTCAACCCATGCCCGGCCAACCCATGCCGGGCCAGCCGATGCCAGGCCAGCCCATGCCACCACAGCAATTCCCGCCGCAGCAGGGTTTTCCGCCGCAACAACCGCCGCCGGGCTATCCGCCACAGCAGTTCCCGCCGCCTCCACCGGGGCAGTGACCAAAGGCGAAAGGGCGCTCCGAATTTTCGGAGCGCCCTTTCGGTTGCTACTGAAGCCAACTCTGGTTCGACATATCGTCGTCGTCGTCGCCGTAGGTCGGCCGCTGGTGTCGAGCGGGCGGACGCGACCGCGGCGGCTCGGCAGGTGGCGCCGCTGGTGGTGGCGGAGGAGGTGGAGTTGCCGGCGTGGACCAGGAACCCTGCGGCGCGGCCCACGGGTCCTGGGCGACCGGTGCGGCCGGGAAGGATGGCTGCGCCGAGCCCTGGTAGGACTGGTCCTCGTCCTCGGGGCCGAACTGGAAGTCCTGAACCTGTTGCCGCGACGAGGATCGCCACGCGTCGTTCGGGTTCCGGTTCTGGCCGGCGGCCTGCTCGGCCGCCTGCTTCCGGTCGGCGTCGCGCTTCGCCAGGATCTGGCCCAGTTCGGCCTTCTGCTGACGGTCCTTCTCCGCGTATTCCTGCTCCCGCTTGGCCTGCTCCTCTTCAGCTTCGGCGTTGCGGTCGTTGACCTTGCGGTTGAACGTGGCGACGGTGTCGTAGTACGGCGCGAGAGCGCGCTGCATCTCCGGGCTGTTCTCGTCGATCACTGGTCTTCATCGCCGATCACCCGAGGCACCTCCAGCGGACCGTCGGCGTCGCCGAACAGGTCGCCGCGCACTCGCCACTGGCTCGCGCCGCGCTCCTGGTCCTGGCCCTGGCCGCCACCACCCATACCGCCCATTCCCCCCATCATCGGCGCGCCGCCACCGGCAGGCTGTCCACCGGCGTCGCCCGGTCCGCCTGCCATACCCGCACCACCCGCGGCACCTGGATGGTCGACGTTCGTGTTGGCCAGGCCGACACCGGAAACCTCGTGGTTCGACGCGGCCGAACTGACCATGCCACCGGTGTGGTCAGCCGGGCTGATCGGAGCGCCAGGGACTGCGCCACCGAGGCCCGCGTGCCCGGCGAGCGCGGAGCCGCCACCACCACCGCCACCGACCCCGCCACCGAAGCCCTGGGTCAGGTTGCTGGCCGCGTCGGCGTGCGAGCTCGGGTCACCGCCCGGCGGCAGCCAGGCAGCGGACTGCGTACCCGGGTCCGGCTGGTAGGACGCGGCGGCCGCGGACGACGGGTCGTAGGCCGCGCCGGTCTGGTAGGCCGCACCGCTGGTGTCGCCGCCGTAGGACTGACCGCCCGCCGGGACCGCGTATCCCTGCTGGCTGGCGCCCGCAGGAATGCCGTAGCCACCCTGCGTGCCGCCGGAGCCAGGGTAGGCGGCGCCTGCCGGGTTGGTGCCCGACAACGGCTGCATCGGCGTGCCACCGCCCGCCGCGCCCGAACCCGGGTTGAGCGTGTAGGTCGACGGGTGACCGGTGCCGTCGTCGACGGTCACCTGCACCGGGCCGTGGCCGCCCTGCGGCTCGGTCGCGGTGATGGTCAGGTTGCCGTCGTGGATGACCGCGTGGCCGTCCGCACCCGGGGTGATCTGCTGCGGCACGCCCTGTCCGGGCACCTGGCCGGGAACGGTCTGGCTGGGAGCACCAGGAGTGCCGGTGCCCTGGCCGCCGAAGCCGATGTTGTAGCTCTGCGTCCCGCTGCCGTTGTGTACGGTCAGCTGGACGTTGCCCTGGCTGTCCGGGCTGGTCATACTGATCTGGTTGCTGCCGCTCTGCACGGTCATCGACTCGGGCGTGCCCTGCGCGCCCTGCGGTGTCGTCGTGCCGACGGGTGTCCCAACAGGACTGCCGGTGGTCGAGATCGGCGGAATCGTCGGCACGCCGCCCTGGCCCGGCGTGGTGCCACCACCGGCACCCGCACCGCCGCCGCCAGCGCCCACGGTCGACGGGCTGGTCGGCGGCGGCGTGAAGCTGGACGCCGAGGTGCCGCCACCACCGCCGGTGGACGGGCTGCTGCCACCGGTGTGGCTGCCACCGGTGTTGCCGTTGCTGGTTCCATTGCTGGTTCCGTTGCTGGACTGCGCCGGTGCCGCTCCCGGCGCCTGGAGCTTGCCGAAGGGATCGGCGGGAATGCCGGAGATCTGCCCGGTGAAGTCGCTGAGCGCCTGGTCGACACCCTGATAGGTCTGGGTGATCTGAGCTCGGAGGCCCTTCGCCGCGGCCTGGTAGGTGTCAGCGAACTTGTCGTACCAGGACGACGCCTGGTCGGTCCACCAGCTGCCGTGGCCACCGTCGAGTTCGCAGACTCCGGCGTTGCGAAGCTGTTCCTCGCTGACGGTCTTGTCGGAGCTGCCCGCATCGGACGCTGGTTCGTAGTTGCCGGACCAGAACTCCTGGTACAGACCGAACTGGACGGCGAGGTTCATCTGGTCGATGTAGCTGTTGGCCGCGCCCATGTCCATCGAGTGGCCGTCGATGGAGCTGCTGTTCTTGAGGTCCTTGCTGTACTCGATGATCGACTTGGCGTCGCCGTTGGTAGTGCCGAAGTCTGCGAGCTTCTGCACGGCGTTGGTCGTGGTCGTCCACAAGCCCATGACGTGCGGGCTGAGGCTTTCCAGCGTCTGGGTGTACTCCTGGCTGGCGTACTTGAGATCGTTGAGCTTCGTGGTCGCCGCGTCGGCGGCGGCGCCTGCCCAGTACTGGGGCAGTGCGCCTGCCCCGTTCTGCGCGATGGTCTCCAGCGCCTGTCCCGCGGAGTGCATCTGGCTCATCCGCGCGTAGGGGCTGTAGATCGCACCGAAGTTGATGGTGTTCAACGGCGGTATCTGCTGCGCCTCGACGCCCGGACCGTAGGCCGGTTCGGTCCAGCCGCCCTTGGCGACCTTGCACCCCCTCCACTTTTCGTAGAGAGGCCCGAGGTCCTTCAGCGCGTCGATGAGTGGCTGGAGCTTCTTCAGCCGGTTTTCCCCGGTGTCGTCGAGGTGGACGTTCGCGGGCGCGGTGAGCTCGTTGATGATGGACTGCCCGAGCAGGCCGCCGGAACTCGGCGTGGAGTTCGCGGGCGGGGCGGAGCCGCCGCCACCGTCAGTCGCTGCTGCTGCGGCCACGGTCAGACCTCCTTACCGGACGCGGTGACGTGCATCGCGTTGTCCGAGTCCGTTTCGGACGTGGACTTGGCGGAG
>DASXOJ010000226.1:0-11840 GCA_036494465.1 Pseudonocardiaceae bacterium | reverse complement strand
TGTGTACGACTGACCACAGGATGACTCGAACGGAGGCTGGCAGCACCGGTCACCGCGGCCTATAGTCGAACATATGTTCGATCTGATGGGTCAACGGTCTGACGCCGCGGCCGCCCCCTGCCGGGTTTACCCACTGCTGGCTCGCCGCCCGGGGTGGACTGTCTCCGAGCATCCCAGTGGCATGGTCATCTGGCGCAGCCCTAGCGGCCGGCACTTCCTGCGGCGGCCTTCGCCCCGGGGGGTCGCCCCCGGTGGTTGCCGGGATGCACCGGCGCCGGCCTGAGGTCGGGTATGGGCTTCAACAATCCCGATGTCAGCTGGTCCGAGTTGGAACGGGCGCTGTCCGGCAAACCGAGGGACGGCGCCAGCCTGGTCGGAGCAACTCCGCCCGGTATGCCCGGCGACGGCGGGGACAGCCCGGCCTGGTCCCGCAAGCGATCGCCCTACCGCCCGCCCGAGGAGCCGCCGGCGGTGGCCCACGCGGCCACCCAGGTGCCCTATGCCGAGTTGCACTGCCACTCCAACTTCAGCTTCCTGGACGGGGCCAGTCACCCCGAGGAGCTTGCCGAGCAGGCCTCCCGCCTGGGCCTTGAGGCGATCGCGCTCACCGACCACGACGGCATGTACGGGGTGGCGCGGTTCGCGGAGGCGGGCCGGGAGCTGGGCGTGCGCACCGCGTACGGCACCGAGTTGTCACTCGGGCTTTCCCAGCCGCAGAACGGCATCGCCGACCCGGAGGGGCAGCACCTGCTGTTGCTCGCCAGGGACGCCGAGGGCTACGGCAAGCTGTGCAAGGCGATCAGCATCGCTCAGCTCGACGAGCAGGGCGGCGTCGTCGATCCGGCGTTGTCCCGCAGCGAGAAGGGCCGCCCGGTCTACGACATCGAGCGGGTGGCCGCCGAGGTGCGCGGTTATTGCGCGGTGTTGACGGGGTGTCGCAAGGGCGCGGTGCGCAGGGCGTTGTTCACCGAGGGACCGCTGGCGGCACAGCGTGAACTGCGCAGGCTGGTCGACCTGTTCGGGCGCGGTCAGGTGTACGTGGAGCTGATCGATCACGGGATGCAGCTGGACTCGTTGCACAACGATCTGCTGGCCGGTCTCGCCGAGGACCTGGATCTGCCGGTGGTGGCCAGCAACGCGGTGCACTACGCCCGCGCCGAGCGGGGCCGACTGGCCGAGGTGCTGGCGGCGGTGCGGGCCCGGCGCAGCCTGGACGACATGGCCGGCTGGCTGCCGCCCGCGCCGACCGCTTGTCTGCGGTCCGGCCGGGAGCAGCGGGAGTGGTTCGACCGGTACCCGGACGCGCTCACCGCGGCGGCGATCCTCGGCGTGGAGTGCTCGTTCGACCTGCGGCTGCTCGCGCCCGGTCTGCCTCCGTTCCCGGTACCGGAAGGCTTCGATTCCGAGGCGAGTTACCTGCGGCACCTGGCTTTCGAGGGCGCCGCCAAGGAGTATGGCTCCGAGTCGGAGAACCCGAAGGCGTACGCGCAGATCCGGCACGAGCTCACCGTGATCGAGAAACTCGGTTTTCCCGGGTACTTCTTGATCGTCTGGGACATCGTGAAGTTCTGCCACGATCACGACATCCTCTGCCAGGGGCGCGGGTCGGCGGCGAATTCGGCGGTGTGTTTCGCGCTGGGCATCACCAAGGTTGACGCGGTGAAATGGAATCTGCTGTTCGAGCGGTTCCTCGCCCCGGCGCGCGACGGCTACCCCGACATCGACCTGGACATCGAGTCCGATCGACGTGAGGAAGCGATCCAGTACGTCTTCGACCGGTACGACCGGATGCACACCGCGCAGGTGGCGAACGTGATCACCTATCGGGCCCGGTCGGCGATCCGCGAGATGGCCAAGGCGCTGGGGTACGCGCCGGGTCAGCAGGACGCGTGGAGCAAGCAGATCGACCGGTGGGGACCATTGGAGTCCACAAAGGATGATCTGGGTGCCGATGTGCCCAAGGACGTGCTTGAGTTCGCCGCGCAGGTGGAGGACTTTCCCCGGCACCTTGGCATCCACTCCGGTGGCATGGTGATCTGCGACAAACCGGTGTCGCAGGTGGTGCCGATCGAGTGGGCGCGGATGGCCAACCGCAGCGTGTTGCAGTGGGACAAGGACGACTGTGCCTCGATCAAACTGGTCAAGTTCGATCTGCTCGGGTTGGGCATGCTCTCCGCGTTGCACTACATGATCGACCTGGCGCGGGATTACGAGGACGTTCCGGTCGACATCGGACATCTCGATCTGGAGGACCAGAAGGTCTACGACATGCTCAGCAGAGCGGATTCGGTCGGCGTGTTCCAGGTGGAGTCGCGGGCGCAGATGGCGACGCTGCCCCGGTTGCGCCCCAAGGAGTTCTATGACCTGGTGGTCGAGGTCGCGTTGATCCGGCCAGGCCCGATCCAGGGCGGTTCGGTGCATCCCTACCTCAAACGCCGCAAGAGCGACAAAGAAGAGGACCACAAGGCCGACCACCATCTGATGGACCCGGCGCTGAAACGAACGCTGGGCGTGCCGCTGTTCCAGGAACAGTTGATGCGGATCGCGGTCGACGTGGCCGGGTTCGACGCGGGCGAGGCGGACGAGCTGCGCAGGGCGATGGGTTCGAAGCGGTCGACGGAGCGGATGAACCGGTTGAAGCAGCGCTTCTACGAGGGCATGGCCGCCAACGACATCACCGGCGAGCTCGCCGACCGGATCTACGCCAAGCTGCTCGCGTTCGCCAACTTCGGCTTTCCGGAGAGCCACGCGCACAGCTTCGCGCACCTGGTCTTTTCCAGCGCCTACTTCAAGTGCTACCACCCGGCCGCGTTCTGCGCGGGTCTGCTGCGCGCGCAACCGATGGGGTTCTATTCGCCGCAGTCGCTGGTCGCGGACGCGCGCAGGCACGGCGTTGTGGTGCGCGGGCCGGACATCAACGCCAGCCTGGTGCATCCGCACCTGGAGCCGGATCCGAGTAGCAAGGGCGGGGAGGGCAAGGGTGGTCAGGCGGTGCGGCTGGGGCTCGCCGCCGTGCGCACGATCGGCACGGACATCGCCGAGGCGCTCGTCATCGAGCGCGACACACACGGCCCGTTCGCGGATCTCGCGGATCTTGGCAACCGGGTGCGGTTGAAGACCCAGCAGGTGGAGGCGTTGGCGACCGCTGGCGCGTTCGACGGGTTCGGGTTGGCGCGCAGGCAGGCGTTGTGGGCGGCGGGCGCCGCAGCGGCGGAACGACCGGATCGGTTGCCGGGTACGGCGGTCGGGTTGCAGGCGCCGCAACTGCCGTTGATGGACGAGATCGAGGTCGCGGCGGCGGACGTGTGGGCGATGGGGATCTCGCCGGACAGCTTCCCGACCCAGTTCATCCGGGAACGGCTCAACCGGCTCGGCGCGCTGCCCGCCGCCGAGGTGATCAAGGCGGAGAACAAGGACCGGGTGCTGATCGGCGGTGCGGTCACGCACCGGCAGCGACCGGCGACCGCGAGCGGGGTCACCTTCCTCAACATCGAGGACGAGACCGGCATGATCAACGTGATCTGTTCGCCCGGCCTGTGGGCGCGCTACCGCACCGTGGCGCGGACCAGCGCGGCCATGTTGATCAGGGGCACCGTGGAGAAGGCGGACAACGTGGTCAGCATCGTCGCGGAGCGGTTGGCAACGCTCGACCTGCGGATCCCGTCCCGGTCCAGGGATTTTCGCTGACGCGGTGGGTACTCGGATCAGTGTCCACGAGTGGCCGTCGGCCGAGCGGGCGACGCTGCGCTGGTTACGCCATCGGGTGACCCGGCGCAGCAACCGGCTCGCGGCGCGCGCGATCGACGCGGTGCTGCACGAGTCGCTGCGCTGCATCGGAGCCATGGCTCGTCGGCACGAAGCCATCTGTGACGACGTGTTCCCCGGTCACGACTACCACCAGCAGATCGGCGAGTTGACCGCACTCTGCGTGACCCTGTTACCCGGCCTTGCCCCGTCCGGTCGACCGGCGGACACGCTGAAATTCACTTGGGACAGTCGAAGTGTGCCTGGTCGGCAGTGGATTCGACGCTGCCTTGCCATGCGCGATCTTGACCTGGACGACATCATCCCACCGGGATCAGCGCGCCGAAGTTAGCCCGGTTGCCGGAACAGGGCAGGATCGGACAGGTGACCATCGATACACGGCGCAGCGCCGTCCTTGCCCTGCACTGGCAGGTGAATGTCATCAAGCCCGAGGGATTCTTCGGTGCCATGCTCGCCGAACCCGTTGCGCTCAGCGGTGTCGTCGAGCGCACGACACACTTCCACGGAGCCGCGAACGCGGCCGGCTTACCGATCCTGTTCACCAGGTTCACCGTGCCCGCGGACGGCGGACAGCTCGTCACCAACACCGGGTTCATGACCGCGGTCGCGGCGTCGAGTGACGCGTTCGCGCCGGACGCGCCCGGTGCGCAACTGATCCCGGAGATGGCCATGCAGGCCGATCGCGTGTTCGACAACCAGAAACTGTCCGGGTTGGCCGGTAGCGCGTTGCCGAACTGGTTGGGCGAGCACGGAATCGACACGGTGCTGATCACCGGCGTCGCCACCAACCTGACCGTGGAGCAGACCGCGCGGCACGCCACCGACCTCGGTCTGACCGCCTACGTGATCAGCGACTGCGTGACTGCCGCGGACGAGGCGACGCATGCCGCGTCGCTGGCCAATCTGGAGCTGGCGACCGCTGGTTGCCGCTCCGCCGATCAGATGTTGTGAGCTGACCGGCGCACGAGCCGTCCGCGACGATCACTCGGCGCCCCGGTTCGTTCCGCGAAATCGGCGGCGCGAGAATTCTGTCCGGAACAACCCTCGACGAAGCGATCAGGTCCGCCATCGTGGCAACTCGCCTTATCAGCAGCAGTCCCAGCAACGCCGCGCGTCCGGCTCCGGTCGACGAGCCGGTGCGCAGGCTGGTCGACCGGAGCCGCCGGTCCGTTCCCGCGCGGCGCGGGGCCGGTTGGTCCAGGCTGCGACCAGCTGCGCAAAATGCATAACTATACGGTCGGTTTAATTGTTATTCTCGACATATGACCTTGGCTGTTGACCTCGACGACTTGATGCGGCAGGGCTGGCCCGCGCACGCGGAAGTACCGGTGGACGGGTGGATCGCGCGGCTCTCCGGCGGGGTCACCCAGCGCGCCAACTCGGTCCTGCCGCTGGCCGCCCCTGCCGATCTCGGCGCGACCCTGGACCGAGTCGAGCGGCTCTACGCCGAGCACGGCATCGTGCCCACCTTCCAGGTCGGCCCGAACGCCCGACCGGCCGAACTGGACGAGGTACTGGCCGGGCGCGGCTACCGGGTCCAGAGCCGCACCAGCATCGAGGTCGCCCCGGTCGACGACGTGCTCGCGGCGCTCGCTCGCGTGGACACTGCCGCGGTGCGCACCAGCGCGGAGCCGGAACCGGACTGGATGGACCTGTGGTGGTCGGTCGACGGTCGCGGCGACGACGATGCCCGCGCCACCGCGCTGCGCATCCTGACCGGCAGGCCCGCGACGTATGCGGTCCGGTACGACGAACACGGACCGTCGGCGATCGGGCGGATGGCGCTGGTCGGCGACTGGGCAGGTCTGTACTGCCTCGCGGTGCGGCCCGATCGCAGGCGGCAGGGGCAGGCGGGCTCGATCATCCGGGCGCTCGCCGAATCCGCCCGTGACCACGGTGTCGCGCACCTCTGGTTGCAGGTGCTCGCCGAGAACCACGGCGCCCGCGCGCTGTATGAGCGGCTCGGTTTCCGCAGCGCCGCCTGGTATCACTATCGGCGGAAGGTATAGCTGGCCATACCCGCAGGACTCATCCTGAGCCTGCCGACACCGCGGCCGGGTGGTCGACGTGGAGGACTTCGTCGCCACGCTGCGCGCGGTCGTCGACGGTGGCACGGTGGTCGATCCGCAGGTGGTGCGCCAACTGCTCAACCGGCAGCGCGATCCGTTGCGCGCACTGTCCAATCGCGAGCGTGAAGTCCTCGAACTGATCGCGGAAGGACATTCCAACGCAGCCGTCGCGGCCAGGCTCGTGGTGACCGAGGCCGCGATCGGCAAGCACATCGGCAGCATCTTCACCAAGCTCGGCCTGCCGCTCGCCCACGACACCAACCGCAGAGTGCTCGCGGTGCTCGCCTATCTGCGCGCCGGCGACTGACTTTTTGTCGGTGCCGTGGTGTTCACTGGGCGCCATGGTGAACGTGCGACTACAGGCGTGGAGCGAGGCTCCGGTCGATGTCTCGTTCGGCGTGCTGCGTCGGGCGAACACGCCGGAGATGATGAGCCACCTCGGCGGGCCCGAGTCCGAGGAGAAGCTCGCCGATCGGCAGCAGCGCTACCTCGCGCTCAACGAACCGGGCGCGGGGCGGATGTTCGTGATCCGCGCCGACGACGAACCGGCAGGCGTCGTCGGCTACTGGGAACACGAATGGCAGGACGAGGGTGCATACGAGGCCGGGTGGAGCGTGCTGCCCGAGTTCCAGCGGCGCGGTCTCGCGGTCGCCGGACTGCACCTTGTCGTCGAGGACGCCCGCGCGGTGGCCAGGCACCGCACCCTGCGCGCGTTCCCGGAGATCCACAATGGAGCATCGAACGCGGTGTGCCGCAAGGCGGGCATGATCCTGGCAGGCGAGAGCGATTTCGAGTACCCGAAGGGCAACCCGATCCACTGCAACGACTGGTATTTCGAGTTATGACCTACTGGTCACGGTGCTGGTCACCGTGCTATCCGCCGTGCCAGGAGCGCCACAGCGCCGCGTAGGCACCGTCAGCGGCGAGCAGTTCGTCGTGGCTGCCCAACTCGGTCAGCCTGCCCTCGTCGATCACCGCGACCCGGTCCGCGTCGTGCGCGGTGTGCAGCCGGTGCGCGATCGCGATCACGGTTCGTCCGGCGAGCACCGCGCCCATGGCGCGCTCGGCGTGCCGCGCGGTGGTTGGGTCGAGCAGCGAGGTGGCCTCGTCCAGGATCACCGTGTGCGGATCCGCGAGCAGCACGCGCGCCAACGCGAGCTGTTGCGCCCGCGCCGGATCGATCTCTTCGCTCGCTTCGCCGAACCCGGTGTCCAGGCCGTCCGGTAGCTCGCGCACCCAGTCGGCGTCCACTGTGTCCAGTGCGGCGAGCATCGCGTCGTCGGACGCGTCCGGCGCGGCCATGGCCAGGTTGTCCCGGAGGCTGCCGAGGAACACGTGGTGTTCCTGGGTGACCAGGATGATCCGCCTGCGCAGCTCCTCCGGGCTCAGCTCGACGACCGGTACGCCACCGACGGTGACCTGACCTGCCTTGGGGGCGTCGATCCCGGCGAGCAGCCGTCCCAGGGTCGACTTGCCCGCACCGGACGGGCCGACCACCGCGAGCCGTTCGCCGGGTCGCACGGCCAGGTTCACGTCGTGCAGCACGTCGTGTTCGCCGAGGTAGGCGTAGCGCACCGCGCTGACCTGGATCCGGTCGTCGGCGGGGACGTCCTCGCTGGCCGTTGGCGGCGGTGCCGCCTGGGCGAGGCCAGCCACCCGCGCGAAGGAGGCGGTGCCGCGTTGCAGGTACTCGGTCCACATCAGCACCTGGTCGATCGGTTCGACCAACTGCCACATGTACAAACTCGCCGACGCGACCGCGCCGAGCGTGAACGTGCCGTGCAGGTAGCCGATGCCGCCGACCACCAGGATCACCGCGATCGGCACCATGTGTCCGAAGTCGATGGTCGGGAACCACCTGCTGCGCAACCACAACGTGCGCAGCCGGGTGCGGAAACCGGCGGCCATGGCACGTTCGCCCGAGTCGATCCGGCGCCGGTGCAGCCGGAACGCGTCCACGGTGCGGCCGCCCTCCGCGGTCGTGGCCAGGGATTCGGACAGGTCCGAGTTGGCGTCGCCCTCGGCGAGGTAAGCGGGACGCGCCCGGCGCAGGTACCAGCGGGTACCCACGTAGAACAGCGGCAGCGCCGCGAACGAACACAGGCCGAGCCGCGGGTCGACCACGAACGTCGCCACGAAGATGAAGGAGGACTGCAACGCGGCGGAAACCACCGTCGGGCCCGCTTCGCGCAGCATGTTCCCGATCACGACCACATCGGTCGAACTGCGGGTCATCAGGTCGCCGGTGCCCGCCCGCTCGACGACGGAGGTGGGCAACGCGAGCGCGCGGTCGATGAAGTCGATCCGCAACCGGGACAGCGTCCGCTCGCCGAAACGGTAACCGGCCAGGCGCGCATAGCGGGACAGCAGCAGTTGCAGCACCGAGAAGCCGACGATCAGCACCGCCATGATGTCTATTGCGGACAATTTGGCGCCCGGTCCGACCTCGTTCACGATCCCGCCGAGCAGCCACGGTCCGGCCAGTCCAGCCGCCGCGGCGAGGCTGTTCAGCGTCACGACCAGCGCGACGGAACGGCGGTCCGCGCGGATCAGTTCGGCGACGATCCGGCGCACCGTCCGCCCGTCCGCGACGGGCAGCCGCCACTGACCCTCAGGCTGCGGACTCGGCCGAGCCATCGGATTCCCCCTCGCCGCGGAACACCAGCGCGCGATAGTCCGCTCGCTCGCGCAGCAGCCGCGCGTGCGTGTCGATCGCCGAGACCTTGCCCTCCACCAGGAACACGACCTCATCGGCGCGGTCGAGCAGCAACGGCGACGTGCCCACCAGCAACGTGGTCCGGCCCGCGCGCGCCGCGCCGATCCGCTGCGCGATCAACGATTCAGTGTGCGCGTCCACCGCCGAGGTCGGCTCGACCAGCAGCAGCACCTCGGGATCGGCGAGCAGCGCGCGAACCAGGCGCAGCCGCTGCCGCTGACCGCCGGACAGGTTCGCAGCGCGCGCCTGGATACTCGAGTCCATCCCAGCAGGCAAACCCGCGAGCACATCGCGCGCCGCCGCCAGCCGGACCGCCTCGGTGATCTCCGCGTCGCCGTGATCAGCCTCGGTGAGCACCACCTCGCGGAAGGTGCCCGAGAACAGGTACGCGTCGTTGTCCGCGACCAGAATCCGCCGCCGGACATCATCCAGCGACACCTGGCTGATCGGCCGATCGCCCCAGGTCACCGCCGAATCGACGTAGCGGGCCAGCCGGTCGACCACCGCCACCGCGTCCGACGGACGCGCCGTCACCAATGCCGTCGTGCGCCCGGTCACCAGGCGCAGCCCGGAATCCGGATCGACCAGGTCGGCGGGCTCGCGCGGACCGGCACCGTCCGCGTCCGCGATGGCGGGCGCGAGACTGAGCACCCGGATCACCCGGCGCGCGGCTACCAATCCTCTGCTGAGCTGCTCGACCGCCTCGACCAGGAACTGGACCGGCACGATCAGCACCAGCACGTACCCGTAGACCGCGACGAGCTGACCAACGGTGATCTCGCCCGATGCGGCCTCGCGAGCGGCCAGCCAGGTGATCGCGGCCAGGAACAGGCCGGGCAGGCCGATGCTGAGCGCGTCGATCCAGCTGGTCACCGCGCCGACCCGGTAGCCCGTGTCGCGCAGCCGCTCCGAGGCTTCCCGGTAACGCCGCGCGTACAACGGCTTGCCGCCGATCCCGCACAACACCCGCAGCCCGGACACGATGTCGCCGGCTCGCGCGGTCAGCGCGCCCTGCTCGCTGCGGTACTCGGTCTGCGTCTCGCGCAGCCTGCCCAGCAGCGGGCCGACCAGCAGGCCCATCACCGGCACGCCGAGCAGCACCACGACCGCGAGCAGCGGCGAGATGCCGAACAGCACAACCGCGACCGCGCCATAGGTGACCACAGCGGCGAAACCCGGCCCGACAAACGTTTGCGCGTCGCTGATCGCGTTCACGTCCGACCCGCCGATGCTGACTACTTCACCAGCTGACACCCGCGCCGGGAACGTCGCGCCGAGCCGCACCGCGTGCCGGATCACCACTGCGACCGTCCGGAAGGACGCGTCGATCCGGATGAACGTCATCAGCCGGTGGCGCATCAACC
Source organism: Pseudonocardiaceae bacterium (assembly GCA_036494465.1). Classification (GTDB taxonomy): domain Bacteria; phylum Actinomycetota; class Actinomycetes; order Mycobacteriales; family Pseudonocardiaceae; genus CAJCJE01. The sequence goes on along the minus strand of DASXOJ010000226.1, from coordinate 1,926 downwards.
CCAGCACCGCCGACACCAGGCCGACGCCGAGGATCGCCGACCCCCAGCCGATCACCGCGGGCAGGTCGTGGCGGCGCAGCCCGTCGTCGATCGCATTCGAGATCAGGTAGGGCGGCAGGATCAGGCTGAACATCCACGCGACGCTGACCACGGCGGCGAGCACCGCCCAGCGCCGTTGGCGGTTGACCAGCCACCAGAGGTACCTGCGTGGCCCCCGACTGTCCGGCGTTCCCGGCTGCGCGACTGACAGGGTCCGGACCATGACCTCGACGGTAACCAGACCGCGCTCGTGTCGAAAACGATTTAATTCCCGGTCACCGGGTCGTGCAGATCTCGTCGCCGCGAACACGCGAATCGGGCAGGTACGGCATAGAGTCCCTCTTGTGGCAGACGAAAACGTGCAACAGCGGTTCGAGATCGGCAAGGACGGTCTCGGCACCATCGTGATCGGCTACGACGACACCCCGCCCGCGCTCAACGCGCTGGCCTGGGCAGCGGGCCTGGCTCGGCGAGACAAGGCACGCGTGGTGATCGTCTACGTCGAGGTGCTGTCCAGCCCGGCGTACTGGGTCAGCGCGGGTGCGGTCGCGGCCAACGAGGCGGCCGCCGAGATCGTGCAGGAACTGCACCGTCGCTTCGAGACGTTGCTGACACCGCAGGGCATCGACTGGGAACTGTTGCACGGCAAGGGAGATCCGACCGGCGTGCTGGAAGCCGTCGCCGAGGAACAGAAGGCGGACTGCATCGTGGTCGGCCGCTCCCGGCACCGCGGCGGCCTGCTCGGCTCGGTCCCGCGCGGCCTGCTCACCAAGGCGGCCCGCCCGGTCGTCGTCGTTCCCTGACTCTCGGCTCGTCGGTCGGTCATGGGAGGCTGCGCCCGTGACCGACGAACCCACTGACGGCCAGACGTACGTCGACCAGAATTTCAGCGATCGAACGTTCAGCGGCAAACAGTGGGAACGGATCAGCTTCGAGCGGTGCGAGTTCACCGAGGCCGACCTGCACGGGCTGACCACCAAGAACTGCCGGTTCCTGGAATGCTCGTTTGCCAGGATCGAGGCGAGTGAGTCGCGACACGCCGCGTCCGCGTTCCACAACTGCACGTTCGAACGGTCGAACCTGATCCGCAGCGAGTTCGAAGGGTGCAGCTTCCTGGGCAGCACGTTCCGGGACTGCCGGCTGCGCACCTGGACCGTGCACGACTCGGACCTCACCCTCGTCGGCCTGTTCCGCGCCGACCTGCGCAAGTGCACCCTGTCCGGACTCCGGCTGCGCGAAGCCAATCTGACCAGCGCCGACCTGCGCGAGGTCGACCTGCGCGACGCCGACCTCACCGGCGCCCGCCTCAGCGAAGCCCGCCTGGATGACGCCGACCTGCGCGGCGCCCGCATCGACGCGAACGGCCTGGTGCAAGCCAACCTGCGCGGCGCCCGGGTGGACGTCGACACCGCCATCGCCTTCGCTGCCGCCCACGGCCTGGTAGTCGCCTGACCTAGCCGAGCTTGACCCCCGCCAGTCGTCGCCTCACCCCCCGCCAGCCGCCACCTGACCCCCGCCGGGCGTCAGCTGATCCGCTGGTAGACAGCTCACCCGCCAAAACAAACAACTAGTTGGTTGGCAGAAACCTAACCAACCAACTAGTTGTTTGTTTGCTATTGCTCATGTCCGGCTATGCCGGCGGTTCGCCCGCTTCGACCTCGATCACGTCGCCCGCTTCGATCAATTCGTTGATCGCGTACGGCAACAGGAACGCGGTGCCGCCACCGGGCTGCTCGAACCACGGGATCGCGTTGCCGCTCAGCGCCTGCAACGGCCTGCGGATCCGGTACACGTGATACGGCCGGTGCACCCAGTCGGGAACCAGCGACCGCTGCTCGAACGGGGTGCCGATCGCGTAGGCAAGGTTGCCGTCGCCGACCCCGAACC
>DASXOJ010000225.1:0-42928 GCA_036494465.1 Pseudonocardiaceae bacterium | reverse complement strand
CGCACCGGCTGCCTCGGCACCGGCCGCGCACGTGCTGCCCGGCTTGCCCGGCAGCATCGGCTCGGGTGCGAACGCGGTCAACAGCCTCGGCACCATCGTCGGCTACTCGCTCGACGCGAACTACCAGGACCAGGCCGTGAAATGGAGTCCGAACGGCGTGGTGACCGCGCTCACCGGGCTACCCGGCGCCGACGCCAGCGAAGCGACCGGCATCAACAACCTCGGCCAGATCGTCGGCTACAGCAGCGCGGGCAGCGGCAGGCACGCCGTGGAGTGGAACGCGGCCGGGGTCGTCACGGACCTCGGCATAGTCCCTGGCGCGCAGAGCATCAGCAGCGCCAACGGCATCAACGACTTCGGTGAGGTCGTCGGACTGGACAATCCCACGCACTTGACGGTGGTGGCAGTTCGCTGGATCAACGGTCGGCTCGACGATTTCGGCACAGCCGAGCAGGACGACGTCGAAGGCACCGACGCCAACGCCGTCAACGACTTCGGCGAGATCGTCGGCTCGGACTACCTGATCCACGGCTTCGGCTCCCATCGGGTGGTCCGGTGGAACGCCGACGGCAGCTACGTCCAACTGCCGTATCTCGTCGGCGCGGGTGGCGCGGGCAGCGCCGAGGCGATCAACAATCTCGGTGTCGTGGTGGGGAGTTCGCCCACCACCACGCTCGCGCAGCGACACGCGGTGCGCTGGGACCAGCACGGCAACGTGACCGATCTCGGGACCGTGCCGGGTGGTATCGACAGTGCCGCCAGCGGCATCAACGATCTCGGCGCCATCGCGGGCAGTGCCATCGGCGCGAACGGGATGACCAACGCGGTCGCCTGGAACGCGAGCGGTGTGCTGCGGGTGCTTCCCGCACTTGCCGACAGCACGTACAGCGAGGCGCTGGCGGTCAGCGATGCCGGGGTCATGGTCGGCGACGCGGTCGACTCGACCGGCCACGACGTCGCTGTCTACTGGCGCTGATGAATGTTCCGGTGAGTGGACCCACGCCACTCACCGGAATTCGGCGCTGCGGGTAATTCGGCCCGCAGCGCTGCGGCTATTCGGGGGAATTGCGGCCATATCCGGCACTGTCCGGGGTTTGCTATCGGCATGAGACCCTATCGACCGTATTCCTTTTCTGGCTCTGCACTGGCCGGAATCCTTGCCACCACAACAGTCCTGGCGCTCGCCGTACCGGCATCGGCGGCGACACCGACCGGGCACGCATTGCCGGCATTACCCGGCAGTGCCGGCGCGACGGCGACCGCGGTGAACAATCTCGGCACCATCGTCGGATACGTGAGCGACGCGAATTTCACCACGATCGCGGTGAAATGGAGCCCGGCGGGCGCGATCACCTCGCTCGGTACCCTGCCCGGCGGCGAGTACAGCGAAGCGACCGGCATCAACGACCTGGGGCAGATCGTCGGTTTCAGTGGCTCCGCCGACGGCGACGAGCACGCGGTGGAATGGAACGCCCACGGCGCCATCACCGATCTCGGCGCCGCCCCCGGGAAGCTGAGCGACAGCGACGCCTACGGCATCAACGACTTCGGCGAGGTCACCGGTGCGGACAATCCCGCGCCGCGCCAGGTCAACGCGGTCCGGTGGCGCAACGGCGTCATCGACAACTTCGGCGCGGACGACGAGAACGACCTCGGCGACACGACCGCGAGCGCCGTGAACGACCTCGGCACGATCGTCGGCCAGGACTTCGTCATCCACAGTGACGCGAGCCACGAATCCGTGCGCTGGAACGCAGATGGCAGCTACGTGCAACTGCCGTACCTGGCCAACGAGCGCGGCCCCGGCGGTGGCGCGACCGCGATCAACAATCTGAACGTGGTGGTCGGCAACTCCCCCACCTACACATTCCACCAGCCGCACGCCGTTCGGTGGGACCAACACGGCAACATCACCGACCTGGGCACGTTGCCCAGCGGCATCGACAGTTTCGCCTACGGCATCAACGATCTCGGCCTGGTCGTCGGCACCGCCTCCGATGCGGACGCGGTCGACCACGCGGTCACCTGGAGCCGCACCGGCACGCTGCGCCGGCTTCCCGAACTGCCCGGTGGCTCCGGCAGCGAAGCGCTCGCGGTGAGCGACACCGGCCTCGTGGTCGGCGACGCCTACGACGCGAACGGCACGGACGTCGCGATGGTCTGGCACTGAACCATTTCCGGTGGGCGGGCCACGCCGCCCACCGGAGGTGACCATCAGAAGTCCTCGTCGAACCCGACGGTACCGGTGACCGCGACCTGGTAGGCGGAGACCCGGCGCTCGAAGAAGTTCGACAGTTCCTGCACGTCCTGGAACTCCATGAACCCGAACGGGTTGGCGGTGCCGTATTCGGGCGCGAGCCCGAGCACCTCCAACCGGCGGTCGGCGACGTGTTCCAGGTAGGCGCGCATGTCCGCGACCGACATCCCGGCGATGCCCTGACCGAGCAGGTCCTGCGCGAAGCGGGCTTCCGCGTCGACCGCCTCGCGCAGCATCTGCCGAACCTGCGCGTGCAGTTCGTCGTCGAACAGGTCGGGTTCTTCCCTGCGCACGGTGTCCACCACGTCGAACGCGAACGCCATGTGCATGGACTCGTCGCGGAACACCCAGTTGGTGCCCGACGCCAACCCGTTGAGCAGACCGCGCGAGCGCAGGAAGTAGACGTAGGCGAAGGCGCCGTAGAAGAACAATCCTTCGATGCAGGCGGCGAAGCAGATCAGGTTGAGCAGGAAGGAACGTCGGTCTTCGCGCGTTTCCAGCCGGGTCAGCGACGAGACCGAGTCGATCCACTTGTAGCAGAACTCGGCCTTGTCCCGAATGGACGGAATGTTGTCGACGGCGGCGAACGCGAGCGTGCGCTCGTTCTCGTCGGGCAGGTAGGTGTCCAGCAGAGTCAGGTAGAACTGGACGTGCACGGCCTCCTCGAACAGCTGGCGGGAGAGGTAGAGCCGGGCCTCCGGCGCGTTCACGTGCTCGTAGAGGTTGAGCACCAGGTTGTTGGCGACGATGGTGTCCCCGGTGGCGAAGAACGCGACCAGCCGGTGCACCAGGTGCGCTTCGGCGGGCGAGAGCGAGTTCAGGTCCTTGAGGTCGGAATGCAGATCGACCTCCTCCACCGTCCAGGTGTTCTTGATGGCGTCACGGAAGCGTTCGTAGAAGTGCGGGTAGCGCATCGGCCGCAGGGTCAGGTCCATGCCCGGGTCGAGCAGGGCCTGCTTGCGTGCGGTGTGGTCGAGGGTGGTCACTGGCAGGCCTCACATGCTTCGGGGTTTTCCAGGGAACAGGCGATCGCGTCGGCGTCGGCGTCGGGCACGGTGGTCACCGAGACGGTGGCCTGCTGGATCCGGGTCGCCGGTCGCGAACGCAGGTAGTAGGTGGTCTTCAGACCGGCTTTCCACGCGTACAGGTACATCGACGAGAGCTTGCCGATGGTCGGCGACGCCAGGAACAGGTTCAGCGACTGGCTCTGGTCCAGGTAGGCGCCGCGCGCGGCGGCGATGTCGATCAGGGCGCGTTGCGGCAGTTCCCACGCGGTGCGGAACAGCGCGCGCACCTGCTCGGGCAGTTCGGTGAAGTTCTGCACCGAGCCTTCGTCGCGCTTCAACCGGTTGCGGGTCGCCTCGGTCCACAACCCGCGCTGCTTCAACTCGGCGACCAGGTAACCATTGACCTGGAGGAACTCGCCGGACAAGGTCTCGCGCTTGAACACGTTGGACACCTGCGGCTCGATGCACTCGTAGCAGCCCGCGATCGAGGCGATGGTCGCGGTCGGCGCGATCGCGATCAGCAGCGAATTGCGCAGGCCGTGCTCGGCGACGCGGTCGCGCAGCGCGGTCCAGCGCTCGGTCTGCGTCGGCGTGACGCCCCACAGGTCGGGTTGCAGTTGCCCGCGAGCGGCGCGAGTTTGCGCGTAGGTCGGGTGCGCGCCGGCCGAAGCGGCGAGGTCGGCGGAGGTTTCCAGCGCGGTCAGGTAGATCTCTTCCGCGATCCGGGTGGAGATCTCCGTGGCTTCCGGCGCGTCGAAGGGCAGGCCGAGTCGGAAGAACACGTCCTGCAGGCCCATCACGCCGAGACCGATCGGGCGCCAGCGCGGGTTGCTGCGCGCGGCCTGTTCGGTCGGGTAGTAGTTGATGTCGATCACCCGGTCCAGGAAGGTGACCGCGGTGCGGACGTTGGCGCGCAACCGGATCCAGTCCATGCCGTCGCCGTCGACGTGTGCGCCCAGGTTGATCGAACCCAGGTTGCAGACGGCGGTTTCCTCGTCACTGGTGACTTCGAGGATCTCGGTGCACAGGTTGGACAGGTGGATGACGTTGCCGGGCTCGGCGGTCTGGTTGCTGGTGCGGTTGGCGGTGTCCTTGAAGGTCATCCAACCGTTGCCGGTCTGCGCCAGCGTGCGCATCATCTTGCCGTAGAGGTCGCGCGCCTTCACCGTGCGCACGGCGCGGCCTGCCTCCTCGGCGGCGCCGTAGGCGCGGTCGAAGTCCTCGCCCCACAGGTCGACCAGGTCGGGCACCTCGTCCGGGTTGAACAGCGACCAGTCGGCGTCCGCCTCGACGCGGCGCATGAACTCGTCCGGCACCCAGTTGGCGATGTTGATGTTGTGCGTGCGCCGGGCGTCCTCGCCGGTGTTGTCGCGCAGCTCCAGGAATTCCTCGATGTCCGGGTGCCAGGTTTCCAGATACGCGCAGGCGGCGCCCTTGCGCCTGCCGCCCTGGTTGACCGCGGCGACCGACGCGTCCAGCGTGCGCAGCCACGGCACGATGCCGTTGGAGTGCCCGTTGGTGCCGCGGATCAGCGCGCCGCGCGAGCGGATCCGGGACCACTGCACGCCGATGCCGCCCGCGAACTTGGACAGCTGTGCGATCTGCGCGTACCGCGCATAGATCGACTCCAGTTCGTCGCGCGGCGAGTCCAGCAGGTAGCAGGAGGACATCTGGCTGTGCGTGGTGCCGGAGTTGAACAGGGTCGGCGAACTGGGCAGGTAGGCCAGCGAGGACATCAGCCGGTAGAAGCCGATCGCCTCGGCGGGCGTGTGCGAGAGGCCGCAGGCGACGCGCAGCAGCCAGTACTGGGGCAGTTCGATCACGTTGCGGCTGGCCGGATGGCGCAGCAGGTAACGGTCGTAGACGGTGCGCAGGCCGAAGTACTCGAAGCGGCGGTCGGCGCCGAGATCGACGGCGTCGTCGAGTTTGCGCGCGTGCGCTGCGACGAAGGTCGCGGTGGTGTCGCTGATCAGGCCCTCGCGGTGGCCGAGCGCGATGCTCTGGCTGAACGAGTGCACGCTCTGACCGCGTACCTCCTTGCCGATGTAACCGGCGAGCAGTCCGGCGGCCAGCTTGGAGTACGCGGGCTCCTCGGCGACGAGTTCGGCGGCGGTCTGGATGGACAGCCGGTCCAGTTCGGCGGTGGTGGCGCCGTCGTAGAGGCCGCTGATGGTCTTGGTGGCGACCCGCATCGGGTCCACGTCCGGCAGGTCGACGGCGCAGCGGCCCACCGCGCGGACGATCTTGTCGACGTCGACTGCTTCGTGCTCCCCACTTCGTTTGCGCACCCGCATGGTCACAGCGGCGATAGTCATGGGCACAGCTCTCTCCCCGTGAGATTCGCGGAAATCCGCTCGACCGAGGGGCGAGGCAAGAAGGCGCGCGCGGCACGGCAGCCGCTCCCGGGGGCGGCGCACGGTGTCGCGTTCGTCCTCCCGCCCTCCCTCGGGGCGCGGACATCCGCACGAGATCGCGGACGGGCTGGCAGGTCTTCGGACTCACGGACAGCGTTGGCGCGTGGCGCGCGCCAACGTCCTACTGGCCGTCGCTTCCCAGGCCCCGTCGGGCCCAGTGCTGTCTGACGGCGGTCGTTCCCGTTCACCGCTGCGGGGCAGTCCCGGTTTCACACCGGGTTCCCTCTTGCGACGACCGATCTGGCGGATCGGCCGAACCAGCTGTGCAACACAATACATGGGTGCCCACAGCGATTCACCACCCACATCTAGTGGGCGTGTCGCGTGTCGAGCCGCAAACGCTCGCGCCCTGGTCGGCGATTCGATCGTTCCAGAATCGATTCGGCGCGGTCAGACCGTTGACGGGCGCCGCATCATCGAGTTGGCTACCCCTGCCTGGCCGTCACGGGGGCCCGGCGCCTGTCCTTCGCTACTGAATCCAGGCTGACCTGCGAATTCAAGCGAAAATCAAGAATGTGCTTCGCATGGCCGAGCAGTCTGTCTCCTGCGAGACGGTGATCACTGCTACGGCCCGAAGAGGGGACAGGCCGTCGCAGCGGATCACCTGTCTCGACAGCTTCGCGCAACAGCATCATCTGATATGGGTTTGGGCATGCACATCGAGCGCCGCATCACCGAACTCGGCTTGGTCCTGCCGCAGCCGCTCACTCCGCCACCGGGCGTCGAGTTGCCGTTTCCGTTGGTCCGGATCCGGGGCACCCGGGCGTTCGTCTCCGGCCACGGTCCGCTCAACCCGGACGGTTCGATCGCCGGGCCGTTCGGCAAGGTCGGCGCGGACGTCACGCCGGAACAGGCCACCAAAGCCGCCGAACTGACCGGGTTGGCGATGCTGTCGAGTCTGCGTGCCGCGCTCGGCGACCTGGACCGGGTGACCGCGTGGCTGCGGGTGTTCGGCATGGTCAACACCGCACCCGGTTTCACCGCGACGCCCTCGGTGATCAACGGGTGCTCCGAGCTGATCCTGCGCCTGTGGGGCGCGGAGCACGGAGCGCACGCCCGATCCGCGGTCGGCATGGCCACGCTGCCCTTCGACCTCCCGGTGGAGGTCGAGGCGGAGGTGGAGATTTCCGTCTGAGCCGAGGCATCCGGAAGCGGGCGGTCTACTGACGAAGCATGCCACCGAGTTGCCCCTGTCATTTAATGCTCTGTCATCTAATGAAGGCAAACGCAGCGATGGCCAGGCAGACAACGGGTTTCAGGTTCGGTGGCAGGCTGCTGTTGGCGACGTACAAGCCGATCAGCAGCACCTCCGGCCCTCGGACGAGTTGCACCACGAGTCCGAACGGGACCATGTTGCCGTCCGGAGTGGTCGTGATGCCGACGTTGCCGTAGTCGAACGCGGGCCGGGTCGCGGTGCGGATGACCGCGGCCGATGCGAGCAGGGCGGCCAGCAACACCTGAGGGTCGGCGGGCACGCCGAAGGCGAGCACCAGCGCGAGCCAGATCGCCATCACCACCACGACCAGCCCGGCGGTCGTCAACCGCAGATCCAGATCGGTGCACCCGAGCCAGCGCCGCAATCCGGGCTGCTGGTTGAGTTTGGCGAGTACTGCGGCGAAGGGCAGCGCGGCGAAGTACCCGGCGATGCCGACCAGCCAGGGCGTGCTGAGCAACGGGAACACCAGGTGCACCACGGCGACCGCCCAGACCAGCAACAGGCTGAGCAACAGTCCGGCGCGGCGAGCGAACACACCGCCGAGCACGAACCGCAGCACGATGGCGGGACCCGCGAACAGTCGCGACCAGGTCAACGTGCTCGGCCCGGGCAGCAGGCTGAGCAGGTCCAGGAACGCGACGGACATCCGGCGCACCAGGCGGACGTTGTACTGCTCGACGAGTTCGCCGCGCAGCGCCTGGCTGGCAACGGCCGGGCGCAGCGGCAGACCGGACCGGAACAGCAGCGCGATCGCGGACACCAGCGCGACCGCGGCGACACCCCACAACCACGACGAGGGCAGCAGTTGAACAGCAAGGAGGCTGCCAACCAGCGGGAGGATCAGGCTCGCGAGCTGCTCCACCCACCGGATCCGAACCGACGCGGTGCGACGGGCGGCCACCACCGCGAGCGCGGCCACGGCAACGAAGGCGGCGAGCCCCGCCGACACCCAGTTCGGCGAACCGGCGAACAACGCGGCACCGCCCGCGGTCGCATAGGCGACCAGCACGAACCGCACCGCCCAGCTGCCCCACAACCGACGGCCGATGGTGCCGATCCGCCCCTCGGTACCGTCCGACCAGGTCAGTTTGGCCGGGTCCTGCCAGACGAAATCGCGGCGCAGCAACGATCGCAGCGCGAGACCGAGGCCGAGGCACAGCACGGCGGGCGCGGCGAACGGTGGCGCGACCGTCGAGCCGATCAGGTGCGCGCGCACGGTCGCCAGGTGGTAGAAGGGCGAACTGGCGAGCGCGGCGAGCCCCACGGTGATCAGCACCGCATCGCTGATGCGGTAGAGCCCCCTCCCCAGCCGAATAAGGAGCCCGAACCGCGTGATCACCCGAGGTTCACCTCGTCGTCGGCGCACGCGTCGATCAACCGCTCCGAGTGGCTGGCGATGACCACGGCCGCGCCCGCCTCGGTGCGGGCCCGGATCACGCCGGCCAGCCAGTCGAGACCGGCGGTGTCCAGGGCGCGTTCGGGTTCGTCGAGCAGCAGCAGCCGGTGGGGGCGAGCGACGCAGCCGAGCAGCAGCAGCCGTCGGCGCTGGCCGGCGGAGAGGCTGCCCGCGGCCACGTCGGCGCGGTGGTCGAGGCCGGCGGGCGCGAGCCAGTCCGCGACCGGATCGGCGGACGGGGTCGCACCGGGGAACGAGCGGAGCAGCAGGTCGAGGTGCTGGCGCGGGCTGAACTCCTCGAACAAGGCCGAGTCGTCCATCAGCACCGACACCAGCCTGCGGAACTCTGCGGACCGTTCGTCGGGTTGGGTGCCGAACGCGGTGATCCGGCCCTCGGTCGGTGGCTGCATGCCGTACAGGCAGCGCAGCAGCGTCGACTTGCCGGATCCGTTGGGCCCCGTCAGCGCGACCGACCGGCCTGCCGGCACGTCCATGTCGAGTCCCCGGAACAGCCACACGTCGCCCGCGCGCAACCCGACCCGCTCGACGATCACCCGATCGGCGAGGTTCACCTGGGCGCTGGTCTCCCCCATGAGCGAACACTACCGCTGGAACCCTTACGACTTGCTGACGCATCGGCGCAGGTCGGCCGGTTTGTGCCGATTCGTGGTTACGCTCCGCCGTGTCACGATCTGTTCGATCCGATGTGGACGGTAGATGCGATCCCTGAGCCGGGCCTACGGCGCCCATCCGCTGCACCTGCTCGCGTTGCTCGGCTGCTTCGCGCTGACCGGGTACGTCGCGGTGCACGTGGTGAACGCGCCGCTGCTACCCCGGATGGTCATCTGGTTCGTGGCGGCGGTCGTCGCGCACGACCTGATCCTGTTCCCCCTCTACGCATTGGCCGACCGGTCGCTGCACGGTCTGCTGAAGTTGGTGCCGAGCATGCCGCACAAAGGCGTGCCGATCGTGCCACCACTGAACTACGTGCGGATTCCCGCGCTCGGCGCCGGGTTGACGTTCATCCTGTTCCTGCCCGGCATCATCCAGCAGGGCGGTCCCACCTATACGGCCGCGACCGGGCAGACTCAGGCGCCGTATCTCGGTCGCTGGTTGTTGTTGGCGGCGGCCATGTTCCTGATCAGCGCGGTGGTCTACGCGATCCGCACCAGGATCGCGGGTGCACCGGCCCGCGCGGTGGCTCGCCAGGTCGCATCGATTCTGACCGAGCCGCACGAGCGCGTGGTCACGGTGGCCGACCAGGACGGCGCACCGGCACTCGTGCTGAGCAGCCACGCCCTCTACCGCCGCACAACGCAGGACTGGCAGCGCATCGACTGGGCGGACATCGCGGACGTGCGATGGTCCACAGCGGACAGTGCGCTGCTGGTGTCCGGGCTCCGATCGGAAATCGTGCCGCTGGACGAACCGGCCGATCTGGTCGACGTCGCACACGGACTGATCGCACCGACGCTGTTGCTCACCACGACGACCGAGATCGGCACGATCAGCGTGCGTCGTCACCCGCACAGCGACGCCCTGGTCTGGCGGGTCCGGCTCGGCCACGACATCGACCCGGCCGATCCGGAGGTGACCGCGCGGGTCGACGCGGCGATTCACGCCATGTCGGCCGATCTCGGGCTAAATTCGTCACGTGAGCTCGCGTGACGAATGCCGGACCTGCGGCAAGCCGCTGACCAAACCGGCGGGCCGCCCGGGTCGCACCTCGCTGTACTGCTCCCCCGCGTGCAGGCAGAAGGCGTACCGCGAACGTTCCCTGCCCACTGGCGATCCGGTGCCCGAGCTGATCGCGGACATCGAGCGCAAGGTGAAAGCGCTGGTCCCGGATCTGCCGGTGGAGTTCTATACCGAGGTCAACGCGCTGTCCGGCTCGGTCGGCAAGCTGCGCCGGATCGCCAAGGACGCGTACACCGCGTCGACCGCCGCTCCCATTCAAAACGTCACACAAGAACTCGTGACGGAATCGCGGTTCGCCGCCATGGTCGAGCCGCACCGGCGCGAACTCCAGGTGCACTGCTACCGGATGCTCGCCTCCTACGACGACGCGGAAGACCAGGTCCAGGAGACGTTCCTGCGCGCGTGGCGGCGCCGGGACAGCTTCGAAGGGCGGGCCACGTTCCGCGCCTGGCTGTATCGCATCGCCACCAACTCCTGCCTGGACTTCCTCCGCCAGCACAACCGCATCCCGGGCACGTACCCCAAGCTGCCCGGTTTCCAGCACGGCGACGCCGACCCGCCTGCGCGAATCCCCTGGTTGCAGGCGTATCCGGACGACCAGCTGCCGGACATCGCGGACCAGGAACCGAGCCCGGAAGCCGAATCCGTCGGCAGGGAAACCATGGAGCTGGTGTTCCTCGCCGCCATCCAGCACCTGCCGCCCAAGCAGCGCGCCGTGCTGATCATGCGGGATGTGCTCGGCTGGCCTGCCGCGGACACCGCGCAGCAGCTCGACATGACTGTCGCCTCGGTCACCAGCGCGCTGCAACGCGCCCGGCCCGCGTTGCGCGAGTGGTTGCCCGCGAACCGGCTGGACTGGGCCCGACCCGCGCTGACCAGCGACGACGAACGCGACATCCTGGAGCGCTACATGGCGGCAGCTGCCGACCTGGACATCGGTGCGATGGCCGAGTTGCTCAGCGCCGAGACCAAGCTGACCATGCCGCCGAACCCGATGTGGTTCATCGGCCGCGACGCGATCCTGAACTTCATCCGCCCCACGTTCGACCCGGACTCGCCCGGCTTCTTCGGCCGCTGGCGGCACCTGCCGACCAGGGCGAACGGCATGCCCGCCGTCGCGGCCTACGTGCAGCGCCCAGGCACCGCCGTCTACCGGGCACAACTGCTGGACGTGCTGCGCGTCGAACACGGCACGATCGTCGAGATCACCACCTTCGAACCGCACGTGCTGCCCGCGTTCGGCCTGCCGCTCAAGCTCTCCGATTAGCGATCGCCCGCCACGTCGTCTCAACTGTCGACCGATTCACCCCGTTCTCGACAGGAGCACGACATGACCAACACCCTCGAAGGCCGCACCGCGATCGTCTACGGCGCGGCGGGCGGCCTGGGCACCGGCATCTCGACCGCGTTCGCGGCGGCGGGCGCGCACGTCTTCCTCGTCGGCCGCACCAAGGAAACCCTCGACCGGCTCGCCGCAGGCATCGTCGCGACCGGCGGCAAGGCCGATGTCGCGGTACTGGACGCGTTGGACGAAGCCGCGGTGGCCGCGCACGCGGCCGAGGTCGTCGAGCAGACCGGGCGGCTGGACGTCTCGCTGAACCTGATCACCCGGGGCGACGTGCAGGGCATCCCGTTGATCGACATGACCACGGACGATCTGCTGCGCGCGGTCGACACCGGTCTTCGCGGGAACTTCATCACCGCGAAAATCGCCGCCAAGCACATGGTCGAACGGGGATCGGGCGTGATCATCGCGCTGAACAGCGGTTCCTCGCACGGCAGCCCGATGATGGGCAGTACAGGACCGGCCGACGCCGCGCTGGACATCTTCGTGCGCAACCTCGCCCAGGAGATCGGCCCGCGCGGCGTGCGGGTGGCCGGGATCTGGACGGCGGGCGTGCCCGAGACGCTGTCGCCGGAGAAGCTCGGCCTGGTAAACAGCGGAATGCAGCTGGACGAGGCCGCGTTCCAGGGTGTGCTCGATCACCTCGACGGCATGCGCATGCTGCGCCGCTCGCCGCGCCTTGCCCAGGTCGCGGACGCCACCGTGTTCCTCGCCTCGGACGCGGCGGGTGCGCTCACCGGCACCTGGCTCAACGTCACCAGCGGCACTTTCGCCAGCTGAACAGGCATCATGGCTGGGTGGCCTGGTCATGGTGGCGCGGACTGAGCAGTAGGCGCAGGGCGCTGGTGGCGACCGTGGCCGGGGTGTGCGTGATCGCCGGGGCCGTTGCCGGTGTGCGGCTGTCCGAAGGCAGCGATGGCACGCCGAGCGGCTTCCCGGATCAGGGCAGGCCCGGCCCCGTCATCCTGGTGCCCGGCTACGGCGGCAACACCGGATCGCTGACCGCGTTGGCAGCGCGGATCACCGCTACCGGCAGATCGGCCCAGGTGCTCGGCCTGCCCGGCAACGGCACCGGCGACCTGACCGCTCAGGTGCACACCCTGGACGACGCGGTGCATACCGCGTTGTCGCACGGCGCCGATTCGGTGGACGTGGTCGGTTATTCGGCGGGCGGCGTGGTCGCCCGGTTGTGGGTCGCGCAGGACGGCGGCGCGCACGAGGCGCGGCGGGTGGTCACGCTCGGTTCGCCGTTACACGGCGCGCAGATCGCCGCCGTCGGCGCCAACCTGGTGCCGGGCGCCTGCCCGGTGGCCTGCCAGCAACTCGTGCCGGGCAGTGCGTTGTTGCGCCAACTCGACGCGACCCCGCTGCCCGCGCAACTGCCGTGGCTCTCGCTGTGGAGCGAGGACGACAAGACCGTCACTCCCCCGGATTCGGCCCGGCTCGACGGCGCGGTCAACGTGCCGTTGCAGCAAATCTGTCCGAGCGAACAGGTGGCGCACGCCCAGCTGCCAACCGATCCACTGGTCACCGGCCTCGTTCTGGACGCGCTCGGCACCACGCCGATCAGCGCCCCGAAACCGAGCCAGTGCCGCGCGCTGCTCACCGCTGGCCGTTAGTCCTTGCGGTAGAAGGAATCCGGGTCGATCGATGATCCTGCGAGTAGTTCGCCCATCTTCGCGGAGAAGGCGAGCAGTCCGTCCAGCGGCCGGTGCTGGATGATCGCTTTTGCTGTCTTGCCTGCCTCGTCGCGGACCAGGATCGTGCAGCCGTGCAGGGGCGGCTCGCCCGGCATGATCGCTTCCCACTCCAGGTAGCTGCGCGCGCCGTTGGTGGTTTCGTGGGTGAAGGTCACCGATTCGTAGAGCTTGCTGGCGGTGCCGAGCACCAGGGCGACGTTGGCGCGGCCGGTAATGGGCTTGCGCAGTACGGCTGCTTCGAGCACGACGTCATCGGCGAACGAATCGGCGAACGCGTCCGACTTCTTCGATTCGAACGCACCGGTCCAGGCTTGTTTCGTTTCCACGGTCACACTCTATGACAGAAAGAGTCCACATGGCTACACTTCTTACATGAGCCTCAACTACGACGTGCTGGTCACCGATGGCGCGGAGCGAGCCCGCGCACAGCGACTACCGGACGGCGGCCCGATCGTGTCGTCTCCGATCTCGACCACCCTCATCTTCGGCAAGACCGACGCGGTCCTGGTCGACCCGCCGTTCCTGACCAACCGGATCGCCGAGGTCGCGGACTGGGTCAAGCGCAGCGGCAAGCAGGTGCGGTACGTGTTCAGCACGCACGGACACGGCGACCACTGGTTCGGGACCGCAGAACTGCTCAAGGACTTCCCGGACGCCACCGTCTACGCGACACCGGGCACCATCGAGGTGATGCACCAGCAGGCCACCCAGGGCCGCGCCGACCTGTGGGACCGCGACTTCCCCGGCCTGATCCCGCCATCGCCCGTGCTGGCCCAGCCGATACCGGCTCTGCCGTCCAAAGAGGCAGGTTTCGAGATCGAGGGCCAACTGCTGCACGCCATCGACGTCGGGCACACCGACACCGACAAGACCTCCGTCCTGCACGTGCCCTCGATCGGTCTGGTCGTGGCGGGCGACGCGGTCTACAACGGCGTGCACCAGTACGTGCTCGAAGGCCGCGACGGCGGGCTCAGCCAGTGGCTGCACGGTTTGGACACCATTGCCGCGTTGCGTCCGCGAACCGTCGTGGCCGGACACAAGAACCGCGCGCTGCGCGACGATCCGGCCACCATCGAATCGACCCGCGCGTACCTGCTTGACGTGATCGAACTGCTCGACCGCAAGCCGGCCGCCCGCGAGTTCTACGACGAGATTCTGCGGCGGCATCCGGACCGGCTCAATCCAAGCCCGGTCTGGTACGGCGCGCTTGCCCTGCTCGGGGAACAGGAGAGCTGACCGCAATGGACATCGAAGCGGCGGAACTGGACGCGCAGGCAGCCTACAAACTGCTCATCGGCAGCATCATCCCGCGACCGATCGCCTGGATCAGCACGGTGTCGACGACCGGCATCGGCAATCTGGCGCCGGTCTCGTTCTTCACCTGTGTCGGCAGGAAACCGCCGAGGGTCTCGCTGTCCATCCAGCCCAGGTCGGACGGTGCGACGCTCAAGGACAGCTTCGTGAACATCCGCGACACGGGCGAGTTCGTGACCAACATGGCGACCCTGCCGCAGGCGCTCGCCGTGCACCGCAGCGCCATCGAGTTCGAGCCGGACGAGGACGAGTTCGACATGGTCGGCGTGGACAAGGTGGCGTCGTCGCTGGTCACGCCGCCGAGGATCGCGGGCGCGCCGATCGCGCTTGAGTGCAGGGTGGCGCAGATCTTCGCCGCGCCGAACGGGTTGGACCACGTGGTCTGGGGTGAGGTGGTCAGCTTCCACGTGCGCGACGACCTCTACGTCAACGGCCGGATCGATTTCGGTGCCATCGCGCCGATCGGCAGGCTCGCGGCCGAGTACACGGTGGTGAACAACGCGTTTGTGCCCCCGCTCGAACCTGAGGTGCTCGCGCACCACGCGAACAGCAGGATGGCGCGGCTGGACCGCAAGGGCGAGCACTATTCGGCGGTGGACAACCCAACGTTCTCCGCGTCCGGCGCGGTGACGGAGTGATCATGGCGGAAACGGTTGCGTTCCGGACCGAGGACGGGGTCACCCTCGCCGGTGCGCTCTACCTGCCGACCGGCGCTCCTCCGCATCCCGCGATCACCATGGCGCACGGGTTCGGCGGCACGATCGAACACGACCTGCGTCCGTACGCTGAGCTCTTCGCGGCCAACGGATTCGCCGTCCTGCTGCATGACCACCGCGGCTGGGGCGTGAGCGGCGGCGAGCCGAGGCAGGACATCGATCCGTGGCGGCAGATCGCCGACTGGCGGCGCGCCATCACGTCCCTGGCCGACCGGCCAGAGGTCGATCCGGACCGGATCGGCTTGTGGGGCACCAGTTACGCGGGCGGGCACGCGCTGGTGCTGGGCGCGACCGAGCGACGCATCAAGGCGGTCGTGGCGCAGGTGCCCACCATCAGCGGGTACGAGCAGGGGCTGCGGCGCGTCTCGCCAGATCGTACGGCCGCGCTGGAGGACGCGTTCGACGCGGACGAGCAGGACAACTTTCACGGTGAGCCGTTGCGCAGGCAGGCGATCGTCAGCGCCGATCCGAGCGTGCCCGCGTCCTACTACCTGCCCGGAGCCGTCGAGTTCTACCTGCGCGAGCACCCGGACGCGGTGTGGCGCAACGAGATCACGCTGCGGTCCAACCGCGCCGCGCGGATGTACGAGCCGGGCACGTGGGTATCGCGGGTGTCGCCGACGCCGTTGCTGATGATCGTGGCCAGGCAGGACACGATCACCGTGACCGACCTGGCGCTGGCCGCGTACGAACGCGCGCTGGAACCGAAGAAGCTGGTGCTGCTGCCCGGCGGGCACTTCGACCCGTATGTTGGAGAATTCGGGAAGTCGAGTTCGGCGGCGCTCGCCTGGTTCCGCGAGCATCTGAAGGAGGCAACGTGACCGATCTGACCTGGCCGGCCAGCTCTCGCTATGAGTTGGCGCAGGCGCCGGGCGGCCTCGGCATGGTGCAGGACCTGCTGAACACCCTCTCGGCGGGCAAGCCCCGCAAGGCCGACCTGCTCGCCACCCTGCCGGACGCGCAGCAGTGGGCGAACGAGTTGACCGAAGGGTGGCACACGCTCACCGGCGAGCCGACCCCGTCGATCACGCTGGACGAGGAGGGTTTGCGCGCGCTGCGAGACTATCGCCAGGCCCTGACCGATGCGGCGACCGGCGACGGCGCGCCCGTGGTGGTGCTTTCGGCAGCCTCGGAGTTGGAGCTGCGCAGCGACGGCGTGGTCCGGTTGGCGCCGCGCGGCAGCGGGTGGCGCTATCTGATCTCGCTGCTGCTCGCGATCGAGTGGCAGGCGCAGGCCGAGGACACCCGGCGCCGGTTGAAGGTGTGCCGCAATCCGCGCTGCCGGGTCGCGTTCTACGACCGTTCGCGCAACAACAGCGGGGTCTGGCACGACGTGCGCACCTGCGGCAACGCGGCCAACCTGCGCGCGCACCGGGAGCGGCAGCGGGCGAACCTCAGCTCGTGATGTCCTTGGTGGTGAAGTTCGCCCAGGCGGCGCCGAGCAGCACCACGATGTAGATCACCTGCAGACCGGCGCCGCGTTCGATGTTGTTCCAGAACACCGGATCGCGGAAGAAGTCCACCCAGGACAGCCAGTAGTTGGTGAGCAGATAGGGACGCACCGACGACGCCGCGTCCAGGGCGTCCAGCACCTCGCTGGCGATCAGCACCGCCAACGTGCCCAGCGCGGCGCCCAGCGCGGAGTCGGTCAGTGTGGAGAACAACAGCGCGACCGCGCCGACGCCGAGCATGGACAGCACGATGTAGCCGATCGCGCCGAGCAGCCGCAGCACCAGCGCGTTCGGGCTCAACGCGTTGCCGGACAACGAGGTCAGCCCGCCCGGCTGGCCGACGGCGGCGGCGTGCCCGGTGCCGAACAGCAGCACGCCGACGATCAGCGCGGTGATCACCACGAGCACGATCGCGAAGATCACGAACACGCACACCGCGATCAGCTTGGCCAGCAGCAGACGGCCTCGGCCGACCGGTCGGATCAGCAGGTAGCGCAGGGTGCCGGTGCTCGCCTCGCCCGCGACCGCGTCCCCGGCGAACACCGCGACCGAGATCGGCAGGAAGACCGGCAGCACCAGGGCGAGCGCGGCGGCCGGGTAGAGCTCGCCGTTGTTGAGCACGGCGGACAGGAACGCGGCGCCCTGACCGGGTGGCGGCGCGAGGTGCGTGGTGGCCAGGAAGATCGCGACGATGATCGGCAACAGGCAGAGCAGCCCGACGCTGACCAGCGTGCGCGGCCGCCGGAACAGCTTCACCAACTCGACCCGGATCATGCGTCACCTGCCTCGCGGTCGGGGCCGTTCCCAGCCAGGTCACCAGGCCCGCCTACCGCACGGTCGGGGCCGTTCCCAGCTACGTCACCAGGGCCGCCCGTCACGCGGTCGGAGCCTGCGCCGGTCACCGCGAAGACCACGTCTTCGAGGGTGCGGCGCTCGGGCGCGAGGCGTTCGATCCGGAATCCCTTGCCCACCAACGTCGCGTTCAACTCGGCTGGGTCGCCGTGCCGGATCAGCACCCGCGCGCCGTCCCGCCCGGTCACCTGGCCGTTGAGGTGCCCGACGATCTCCGCGGCATCCGGGCTCTCCACCACGACCAGGCCGGTCGGCTCGCGCAGCGCGTCGAGTTGGTCCTGCAACACCAGCCTGCCGCGATCGACGATGCCGACCCTGGTGCACAACTGGTCCACTTCGGCGAGCAGATGCGAGGACAGGAACACCGTGGTGCCTGCCCGGTTCAGCTCGATGAGCAGGTCGCGGATTTCGGCGATGCCGCGCGGGTCGAGCCCGTTGGTCGGTTCGTCCAGTACCAGCAGTTTCGGCGCGCGCAACAGGGCGGCGGCGAGGCCGAGCCGTTGCCGCATGCCCAGTGAGTAGGCCTTGACCGGTCGCCGATCGACGCCGCCGAGCCCGACCCGGTCCAGCACATCACGGATCCGCGCCTTCCTGGTGCGGCGCGGGCCGCTCTTGCCTGCCGCGTCCATGATCGCCAGGTTCGCTCTGCCGGACAGGTGTGGGTATGCGGCCGGGCCTTCGACCAGCGCGCCGATCATCGGTAACACGGCAGCCAGTTGCCTGGGCGCGGGTTTCCCGAGCACCTCGATCTCGCCGCTGGTCGGATAGACCAGACCGAGGATCATCCGGACGGTCGTGGTCTTGCCGGAACCATTCGGTCCCAGGAACCCGTACCGGTCGCCTTCGCGCACGTCGAGGTCGATGCCGTCGACGGCGAGCACGGCGCCGAAGCGCTTGGTGAGCGCGGCGGTGCGGATCATCGGAACCGTCCATGGAAGGTGGCGAGATCGGCGGCGGCCTCGCTGATCACCGTGCTGTCCACCAGCCCGGCGATGAGGTAGCTGCGGAAACCGCGGTTCTGCACGGCGACCGTGAGCAGCGGCACCTGGATCATTTCCGCCTCTCCTGATTGGACCGGGATCGCCACCGCGCCCGCCTGTTTCGCGTTGGTGAGCGCGGAATCGGCGATGTCGGGCGGTAACGCGAGCACCACGAACGACGTCAGGCCCGTGCCGTACCGGGCGATCTGCGGCAGACCGGGCACCTGCGGCGCGCGCGGGTAACCGGCGAGTTCGTCGGGCAGGCGGGCGAAGCGCCCAGCGTTGCCGAGCGCGCCGAGCAGGTCGGGCACTTTAGCTACCGTGAAGCCGGAACCGCCGCCGGTCGGTGGGGCCAGCGCGGTCGCGGCCGGTGTCCCGAACGAGACATCCGAGAACGCGGTCTGCAACACGGGGGTGGTCGCGCCGCGCTGAGTCACCTCGACCCGCAGCGGCAGGCCGGTGTTCGGATCGGCCCAGATGTCGACCTGGCCGATCCGGGTGTCCGGGTCGGTGGGCCGCAGGCGCAGCCCTGCGGTGTCGATGCCTGCGATGCGCCGCGCGGGGAGGCCGGTCACGTGATCGGTCGGGTCGACCTGGAAGATCCGCCAGGCCAGTTCGGGCGGTAGCAGGTCCTCGGCTTGCGGTAACCGGATCGGCGCGGTGCCGAGCAGTTCACTGAGCAGGTTCTGACCGTAATCCCAGACGTAGGTGGCCGACGGGGTCTGGTAGTAGTCGCGTTCGCCGAATCCGGTGATCACGTCGACCCGGTGCCGGTTCGGCGCCGCGTACCAGGCGCGCATGGTGGTGGTCCCGCTGAGCAGGCCGGTGACGTCGGCGAGGTCGGGCAGGGTTGGCAGGCCGAGCGCGGCGCTGCTCTGCGCGTTGCCCTGGAACGGTTGGCTGGTCGAGGCGATGACGCGCTGCCGGAGCTGGTCGACCCCGATCGGGCTGGTGCCGGCCGGTATGGCCGCGATGACCGAGGGCAGCGCGCACAACACGGCGACGGCCACCACGACCATCGCCCATCGCCGCTGTGCTCGCCAACGCACGACTGTCACCCGGCCACCACCACCGATTCGGCTGCCCTGTCAGTCCTTTGTACCCCGCTCGCCGCGCGACCAGCCGCCAGAGCAGGCAAAACCGACAAACGACTGCGGCCGTATCACCTGATCCGGATGGCGCATCGGTTCCAGCTATCGTCGGTAAAGCCAGTTTTGTCGGGGAGCGGAGTCATCATCGTGAGCGTGTTGCCGAACCGGATACCGATCATCGCCGCGCCGATGGCAGGTGGTCCGTCAACGCCCGCGCTCGCGGCGGCCGTGAGCAACGCCGGCGGCCTCGGCTTCCTCGCCGCCGGATACCTCACGCCCGCCGCGTTCGACGAGCGGCTCAGCGCGATCGAGGCGCTGACCAACGCGCCCTATGGGGTGAACCTGTTCCTCCCGTCGCCGCGCACCGGCGACCTGCTAGCGATCGCCGCCTATCGGCAGCAGCTGGTGCCGCGCGCGCAGGCGCTTGGCGTCGAACCGGGTCGCCCGTCCTGGGACGACGACGCGCTGGAAGCCAAGATCGACGTGCTGGCCAAACACCGCCCGGCCGCGGTGAGCTTCACCTTCGACCGGCCCGATGTCGGTCTGTGTGACCGGCTCCGGCAGGACAACCCGGGCGCGCTGCTGATCGCCACCGTGACCTCCCCCGACGAGGCCCGGCAGGCGTCGACCAGCGGCGTGGACGCGCTCGCGGTGCAGGGTGCGGAGGCGGGCGGGCACCGCGGCATCTTCCGTGACGATCCCGCGCAGCAGGCAGGCGCGCCCGCGATCGCGTTGCTGGACCTGTTGGCGCAGGTGAGCGCGGTGAGCAAGTTGCCGATGATCGCGACGGGCGGGCTAGCCGACGGCAAGGACATCGCACTCGCGCTGGATCGCGGCGCGATCGCGGCCGCGCTGGGCACCGCGTTCCTGTGCTGCCCGGAGGCGGGCACCTCGCAGACGCATCGGCGCGCGCTGCTCGACGCGACCTTCACCGAGACCGGGTTCACCCGCGCGTTCACCGGGCGCCCGGCGCGCGCGTTGGTGAACAGCTTCTTCCGCGAGCACGACGCGCACGCGCCGTTCGGCTATCCGGAGATCCACTACGTGACCAGGCCGATCCGGGCCGCGGCAGCGGCGGCCGGTGACCAGGACAACCTGCACCTGTGGGCGGGCACGAGCTGGCAGTCGGTCACCGAGGAGCCCGCGGGCGACCTGGTGCGCCGCCTCGCCGACGAACTGGCCGCCGCGCGCGTCAAATGATTCAGCGCACCGGAAACAGATCGTCCACAAAGGAATTGCGGAACTTGCCGTCCGGGTCGAACCGGCGCAGCAGCGCCGCGAAGTCGCCAGCGCACGCGTAGTCCGCGACGATCCGCGCGGCCGGGATGGACGTCACCTTCCCCCAGTGCGGCCGGGCGCCGAGCGGCAGCAGGCGCTGTTCGAGTTGGGCGAGCACCGGGCCGACGGCCAGCATGTCCTTGATCCAGGTGAAGTGGAACGCGACCGAATCGCGGTGGTAGGCGGGGCTGAGCCAGAGGTCGTCGCCGCGGATGGTGCGGATCTCGGAGACCTGCACCACCGACGCGATCAGCTCGCCGATCTCGCGCACCGCAGCGATCGCGGTGGCGGCTTCGGTACGCGGCAGGAAGAACTCGGACTGCAACTCCTCCCCCGCGCTCGGCGTGAATTCGGGCCGGAAGTGCGGCAGCCGCTCGTGCCACGGTCCGGCGACGCCGAGTTGCCGGGTGGCGTTCGTCGCGGGCATGCCGGGCACCGGGTTCACCGGTTCGGTCGCGGGTTGCGCGCCGCGCCAGGCGGGTTCGTCCCCGTCGACGCGGCGTTTCTGCCAGACGACCGCGCGACCGCTGGCCCAGGTGGTGAACGCGCTGACGCTGTGGGCGGACCCGTACACGTCGTCGAACGAGGCGGCGATCTCGGTGAGCGGCACGTTGCGGTAGACCTGTTGGGCCACCTGGAAAGTCGGCTCGATGTCCAGGGTGAGCGCGGTGACGATACCCAGCGCGCCGAGTGCCACGATCGCGCCCGGATCGCTGTCCCGGTGCACCTCGACCACCGTGCCGTCCGGGGCGACAAGGGTCAGCGCGGCGACGGCGGCGGCGAGGTTGCGCTGGGTGTCGCCGGACCCGTGCGTGCCGGTGGCGACCGAACCGGCGACCGAGATGTGTGGCAGTGACGCCAGGTTGGCCAGCGCGAACCCGGCTCGTTCCAGTGCGACCGCGACCTCCGCGTAGCGCAGACCAGCGGCGACGGTGACCGTCGACCGATCGCGGTCGATCTCGACGGTGCCGGGCAGTCCGTCGACCCGGACCAGGTCGGCGGTGCTGTCCGCGATCAGGTTGAACGAGTGGCCGGTGCCCAGCGCGCGGATCTTCGGGCGCCTCGCCACCAGTTCGCGCAGCTCGTCCGCGGAGGTGGGGCGGTGGATGTGCGCGGCACGGAACGTGACGTTGCCTGCCCAGTTCGTGACCGGGCCCGAAGATGTCGGCATGAGTTGACGTTAGCCGGTGGAACCCGGTGGAACGCAGTGCGCGGGACCACCTTCTCTTCGCACCACTGATCAGGTTAGGCTCTCCTAATAAGGTTAGCCTTAGCTGAGAGGATGGTGTTGGTGACGCTGGCCGAGACTCCGACCCGCGCGGCCAACCCACCGGCTCGGCGCAGGCCGCCGATGACGTTTCGCGCCGTTGGCCTGCTGATCGCGTTGGGGGTGCTGGTCCTCATCGCAATGCTGTCCATCGCGGTCGGTGCCAAGGCGATCCCGATGGGCACCGTGATCCACGAGCTGTTCCACTACGACGGCTCCGACAACGGCGTGATCATCCGCAGCCTGCGGGTGCCGCGCACGCTGATCGGTCTCGCCGTCGGCGCCGCGCTCGGTCTCGCAGGCGCGGTCATGCAGGGCCTGACCCGCAACCCGCTCGCCGACCCCGGCGTGCTCGGCATCAACGCGGGCGCCGCCGCCGCGATCGTCACCGCGATCGCCGCGCTCGGCCTGCGCACCCCCAGCTCCTACGTCTGGTTCGGGCTCGTCGGCGCGGGCATCGCCGCCGTTGCCGTCTACGTACTCGGTTCGCGCGGCCGGTCAGCGGCGACGCCGGTGCGGTTGGCGCTGGCGGGAGCCGTCGTGACAGCGGTGCTGGGATCCTTCGTCGGCGGGCTGACCCTGTTGGACACCACCGCGTTCAACGACTACCGGTTCTGGACGGTCGGCTCGCTGGCCACCGAACCGCTCGCCATCCTCACCGCCACCGGTCCGTTCCTGCTGGCCGGCCTGCTGCTCGCGGTCTACCTCGCCCGTCCGCTCAACGCGCTCGCGCTCGGCGACGACACCGGCCGCGCGCTCGGCGCACACCTCGGCCGGACCAGGGCGGCCGGCATGCTCGCGGTCACCCTGCTGTGCGGGGCCGCGACCGCGACCGTCGGCCCGATCGCGTTCGTCGGGTTGACCGTGCCGCACGTGGCGCGCGCCATCACTGGACCCGACCAGCGCTGGGTGCTGCCCTATTCGGCGGTGCTCGCGCCGATCCTGCTGCTCGCCTCGGACATCGTCGGCAGGCTGGTCGCGCGACCCGGCGAGATCCAGGTCGGCATCGTCACCGCGTTCATCGGCGCGCCGGTCTTCATCGCGATCGCCCGACGTCGCCGGATGGCGCAGCTATGACCGTCGTGCACGCGTTCAAGGGGCGCGTTTCGGTGCGGGTGCTGCCGCGCTCGGTGCTGGTCTGCGTCGGCACGGTGCTCGCGATCCTGATCGTCGCCGCGATCACGTTGACCACCGGTGACTTCCCGCTGCCGCTCGGCGAGGTGCTGCGCACCATGTTCGGTGGCGGCAATGCGCTCGACGAGTTCGTGCTCAACACGTTGCGGCTACCGCGCCTGCTCACCGGTCTACTGGTCGGCGCGGCGCTCGCGGTCGGCGGCGCGACGTTCCAGAGCGTGTCGCGCAACCCGTTGGGCAGCCCGGACATCGTCGGCTTCACGCAGGGTTCGGCCACCGGCGCACTGGTGGTGATCGTGGTGCTGCACAGGTCAAACCTGCAGATCGCGCTCGGCGCGCTGATCACCGGCCTGTTCACCGCGATCGTGGTCTACCTGCTCGCGATGAAACGCGGCGTGCAGGGGTATCGGCTGATCCTGATCGGGGTCGGCGTCGCCTCGATGCTCACCGCGGCCAACGGCTACCTGATCACCCGCGCGAACCTGGCCGACGCCCAGGCGGCGGCGGTATGGCTGACCGGCAGCCTCAACGGTCGCGACTGGACCCAGGTGTGGCCGCTCGCGATCGCGCTGGCGATCCTGTTGCCGGCGGCCATGTACCTGGATCGCGGGCTGCGCATGCTGGAACTGGGCGACGACACCGCGCGCGGCCTCGGCGTGCCCGCCGAGCGGGTGCGGATCGGTGCGGTACTGGTCGGCGTCGCGCTGGCCGCGATCGCCACCGCGAGCGCGGGCCCGATCATCTTCGTGGCGCTGGCCGCGCCGCAGGTGGCGCGGCGGCTCACCGGGGTGCCCGGACCGAACATCGTGCCGAGCGCGTTGACCGGCGCGCTGCTGCTCTCCGCGAGCGACCTGATCGCGCAGCGGGTCTTCGACCCGTCCCAGTTGCCGGTCGGCGTGTTCACCGGAGTGCTCGGCGGGATCTATCTGGCCTGGCTGTTGAGCCGGGAATGGCGAAAGGGGCGCGGTTGACCAGATTGCGCGGCAGCGAACTGACCCTGGGCTACGACCAGAAGGTCATTGTGGACGGTCTCGACGTCGAGATCGGCGACAACTGCTTCACGGTCATCGTCGGCGCCAACGGTTCCGGAAAATCGACCCTGCTACGCGGCCTGGCCAGGATGCTCGTGCCGAAATCCGGCGCGGTTTACCTGGACGGCAAGGAAATCCGCTCGCTGCCGTCCAAGGAGGTCGCGCGCAGGCTCGGACTGCTGCCGCAGGGGCCGATCGCGCCGGACGGGATCACCGTCACGGATCTGGTGGCACGCGGGCGGTATCCGCACCAGGGCCTGTTGCGGCAGTGGTCGAAGGCGGACGAGCAAGCGACCACCGAGGCGATGCGCGCGACCAGCGTCGACGAGCTCGCGAACAGCTTCGTCGGCGAACTCTCCGGTGGTCAGCGGCAGCGGGTGTGGCTGGCCATGGTGCTCGCCCAGCAGACCCCGATCCTGCTGCTCGACGAGCCGACCACGTACCTGGACATCGCGCATCAGGTGGACATGCTGGACCTGTGCGCGTCGTTGCAGGAGGAACACGGCCGCACCCTGGTCGCGGTGCTGCACGACCTCAACCACGCCTGCCGGTACGCGGATCAGCTGATCGCCATGCGGGACGGGCAGATCGTGGCGCACGGCGAGCCGAGCCGGATCGTCACCGCCGAACTGGTCGAGCAGGTGTTCGGCCTGCGCTGCACCGTGATCGACGACCCGGAAACCGGTACGCCCCTGGTGATTCCCGCCGCCCGCAAGGCAGCGGCACTGCTCAGGAACTGACCGGCCGCCGTCCCTGCCATTCCTGCCGCAGGATCGCGTAGTTGGCGACGTCGACCCGTTTGCCCTTGAGCACGTGGCTCTGCACGAAGAACGCTTCCCTGCGCATGCCGAGCCGCTCCATCAGGTGCATGGACGCGGTGTTGCGCCCGTTGCAGACGCCGATCACCCGGTGGAAGCCGAAGTGGTCGAAGGCGAGGCCCAGCATCGCGTTGGCGGCTTCGGTGGCGTAGCCGCGACCGGCGTGCGTCGGGTTGAGCACGAACCCGATCTCGGCGCGGCCGAGCCCGGCGTCCGCCAGTTCCAGGTTGAAGTCGCCGATCAGCGCGCCCGATTCGCGGACCTCGACCGCGACGGCGAGGTTGTCGCCCTCCTTGACCAGGTCGGTCTGGCTGACGCGCCGTCTGAGCATCTCCCGCACCTCACCCCGGGTTCTGGTGTCCCAGAGCAGGAACTGGGTGACCTCGGGCCTGCGGTGCAGGTCGTACAGCGCGTCCAGGTCGTCGGCGGCGAACGCGCGCAGCACCAACCGCTCGGTGCGAACCGGAAACAGCTGACTCATGAGCTCTGCGTTATTCAAAGAAGTGGGTTTTCGGTCGATCCAGGGCGACGCCGTCTACCGTTATGTCCACTTTCTCATTGTAGAAGGCGATCAACCCGGTGATCGGCAGCAGGGCGGCGGTCGGGAAATTGTAGGACCAGGCGAGGTTCGCGTGCACGGTGCCGTTCAACTCGACCGACCAGTAGTCGCTGGTGACGCCCTTGTACGGACATTCGGTGACGGTGCCGGTGTGCCGCAGGTGCGCGAAGTTCACGTCGGTGCGCGGCAGGTAGTAGCGGGTGGGCAGGCCGGTCTCGAACACGAACACCGGCGAGTCCGACGCGGCCAGCACCACGCCGTCCAGTTCGACGAGCACCGAGCGCGCGGAGCGGATCGCGTCGACCCGGGTGTAGGGGTTGCGCGGGTGCACGAAGACCTGCTCGTCCTCCTCGAACCAGCTGTCCAACCCGGCCCAGTCGAACCGGACTCGTCCGGTCAGCCCGTCGACCGGCGAATCGGTGAACAGCCGCGCGACGCCCTCCCGTTCGACGTCGCCGACCTTGACCGCATGCCGCCGCGCGGGGCCGCGCCGGGTGGCCTGCACCGCGTCCTCGTCCACCAGCAGATCCATCCGCACGTCGGCGGCCGGGAAGTAGTACTGCGGGTAGTTCGGCCACTCCCACACGTACAGCGCGTCGACCGAATCGACGACGAGGGTGTCGCCGACGAAGCCGCGAATGCGCCTCGGCACCGGTTCGACGTGATTGACTTCGACGATCGCGCCCGGGTAGTTCGCCATGCCGCCAGCTTGCCAGGCAACGCGCTGCCGCGCCGATTCCGCTGAGCGGGAAATCATCGCGCCCCGGCAGGCGAGACTGGGTACGGTCGCGATCATGTCCTGGCTGCCTGCTGCCTTCGTTCAACACTAGAGCGTGCACCCCATCAGGGTCGATGTGTGTCCGGGCTACCACCTGCGACCCATCTGCGCGGACGACACCTCGATCGACTACCCGGCGGTCATGGGTTCGCGCGAGAGCCTGTGGGCCAAGTACGGCTCGACCTGGGGCTGGCCGCCCGCGACCATGACCGAGGAGCAGGACCGCACCGACCTCGCCCGGCACGAGCGGGAGATCGCCGCGCACATCTCCTTCAACTACGCCCTGTTCAACGAGGACGAGACCGCGCTGTTCGGCTGCGTCTACCTCGATCCCACCGAGCAGCAGGACGCGGAGATCTCCTGGTGGGTGGTGGACGACCTGGCCGACGGCGAGGTGGCGCACGCGCTCGACGAGTTCGTGCCCGCCTGGATCGCCTCGGCGTGGCCGTTCCAGGCGGTGCACTACTCGGATTGGTCGCCCTAGCCGCGGTAGGAGTGCGCTCCGGTACCGGCGTAACCACCGCCGTCGACGATCAGGTACTCGGGCCGGATCGGTTTGCCTGCCAGCCAGTTCTCCAGGATCTCGCGGGTGCCCGCCGCGTAGCGGGCCTGCGCGGACAGGGTCGAGCCGGACACGTGCGGGGTCATGCCGTGGTGCGGCATGCTGCGCCACGGGTGGTCGGCGGGCGCGGGCTGCGGGAACCACACGTCACCCGCGTACCCGGCCAGTTGCCCGCTTTCCAGGGCACGGACCACCGCGTCCCGGTCCATGATCGCGCCGCGCGCGGTGTTCACGATGTACGAGCCGCGCCGCATGGTGCCGAGCAGTTCGTCGTCGAACAGGCCCTGGGTCTGCGCGGTCAGCGGGGCGTGGATGCTGAGCACGTCGATCGAGCGCACCAGCGAGCGCACGTCCTCGTGGAAGGTCAGCCCGTACTGCCGCTCGATCTCGGCGGGCAGCCGGTGCCGGTCGTAATAGTGCAACCGCACGTCGAACGGGGCGAGGCGGCGCAGCACCGCGAGACCGATCCGGCCCGAGGCGAGCACGCCGACGTCCATGCCTTCCAGATCGAAGCTGCGCGCGACCGCATCCGCGATGTCCCAGCCGCCCTCCAGCACGATCCGGTAGTCGGTGAGGTAGTCGCGGACGAGCGCCAGGATCTGCATGACCGCGTGTTCGGCGACGCTGATGCTGTTGCTGAAGGTCACTTCGGCGACGGTGATGTCGTTGCTGATCGCGGTGGGCAGGTCGACGTGGTCCGAGCCGATGCCCGCGGTGATCGCCAGCTTGAGCTTGGGCGCGCGGGCGAGTCGCTCCGGGGTGAGGTAGGCGGGCCAGAACGGTTGGGAGATCACCACGTCCGCGTCGGCGAGTTCGCGGTCGAGGACCGAGTCGGCGCCCTCCTTGTCGCTGGTGACGACGAAGGTGTGGCCGGCGTCTTCGAGGAATTTGCGCAGGCCCAGCTCGCCGGACACGCTGCCGAGCAGTTGTCCCGGGGTGAAGTCGACGTGCTGCGGGTTCGGCAGGGTCTGCCCGTCCGGGTAGCCGGTGATGGTGGGCAGCGAATCGCGCACCACCGGTGGCGGGTAACCGTTCTTGGGGTCCGGGTAGAGCACGCACACGATCTTGGCCACAACGTTCTCCTTGCCTGGTATCGGAATGCTTTCCACTGTGTCGGCGTGGTGGCCGGGCCGGAACGAAAGCGTGGTTGGGCACTCACAACGCCACGTTGTGGTATGCGTGATACTGTCTACAGTATGCTCAGCCCTCGGGTGCCCGAGTTGCGTTCCCTGGAACTGCTGCTCGCCGTCGACCGGGCCGGCTCCATCGGCGCTGCGGCGCACGAGTTCGGCCTGAGCCAGCAAGCGGTCTCCGCGCGGATCCGCCGCACCGAAGCCATGGTCGGCACCGCACTCGTCACCCGCGACGCGCACGGCTCCACCCTCACCGACGACGGCAGGCTGGTCGCGCAGTGGGCGCGGCAGATCATCGCCTCGGCGCAGGAACTCGACATCGGCATCACCGCGCTGCGCGGCAACCACGAGGCACACCTGCGGGTCGCCGCCAGCATGACCGTCGCCGAATACCTGCTGCCCGGCTGGCTGGTGCGCTTCTACGCGCAGCGCCACACGACCGGCCGCTCCCCCGTCAACGTGGAGATGACCGCGACCAACACGGACACCGCGCTGCGCATGGTGATCGGCGGCGAAGCCGAACTGGGCTTCGTGGAAGGGCCTGGCGTGCCCGGCAAGATCGGGTTCCACGAGGTCGCCGCCGACGAACTGTTCGTGGTCGCCACCCCGGACCACCCCTGGGCCTGCCGCCCCGACCGCCGGGTCAGCGTGCGCGAGCTGACCAGGACGCCGCTCGTGCTGCGCGAGTCGGGTTCCGGCTGCCGCCAGGTGCTCACCGCACAACTCGCCCGACTGACCGGCTTTCGCGCCGCCATCACCGAACCCGCGCTCGAACTGCCGAGCAACGCCGCGGTCCGGGCCGCCTGCGTGGCGGGCGCGGGCCCGTCTGTGCTGACCAGCTACGCGGTCGCCGACGACATCACGGCCGGTCGCCTGGTCCGGCTCGCCGTGCCCGGCCTCGACCTGCGCCGCCACCTGCTCGCGGTCTGGGCCGGTCGCATCGCCCGCCCCGGCGGCCCGGCCCGCGACCTGCTCACCAGCATCGTGAGCAGGTCGCGGTAAAGCGCCAGCTGTCGCCGGGCCTTGGCCGTAAACAACGTCCCGGCCAGCAGTACGTTTGAGGGTTGGGTCGAACTTTGCTGCGCATCTGGCGGCAGAGCTTCACTGGGTGTTTCAATGACACACTTGAGGGCATGGATTTCGCATATCCCGAGGGGATCATCGCCTTCGTCACCGGCGAACTGCCCGGCGCCATCGTCGAAACCGCCGACGAGGCGAGCGGCGCACCGGAGATCGCCTGGGGCGACACGTTCATCTTCGCCGGTCCGCACAAGCAGCGAATGCCCTTCGCCACCATCGTCACCAAGGACTACCCGGGATTCGACACCGAGTCGCGATTGGACCGA
Source organism: Pseudonocardiaceae bacterium (assembly GCA_036494465.1). Classification (GTDB taxonomy): domain Bacteria; phylum Actinomycetota; class Actinomycetes; order Mycobacteriales; family Pseudonocardiaceae; genus CAJCJE01. Next base: position 13,585 of record DASXOJ010000225.1, on the reverse strand, counting down.
CCGGGCGTGTTCCGGTTGAACATCGGCGTCGGCAAAGCCAAGTTCACCGAACTCCTCGGCTACCTGCCCGCCGAACACGCCGAGCACGCGGGCGACGTCGACTACGCCGCCGTCGACACCCTCATCCCGCACCCCGCCTACGCGATCCAGGCCTGGATCGCGTTCGTCAGCCCCGGCCCGAACACGACCGACCTGGCCGCCGCGCTACTCCTCGCAACCCACGCCAAAGCCGTCTCGTAAAGTTGGGCGAATGCCGCGATTGATCCATCTGAACGGCCCGTCCGGAGTCGGGAAGTCGACGGTCGCCCGGATGTACGCCGATCGGCATCCGGGCGTGCTCGATCTCGACGCCGACCAGATCGTCAGCCTGATCGGCGGCTGGCAGGACGACTTCTGGCAGGCGCTCCATGCCGGGCGCGCGCTCGCGATCAGCATGGCGGAGACCCATCTGCGCGGCGGGCACGATGTGGTGATGCCCCAACTCGTGACCCGGCGGTCCGAGGTCGAGGGGTTCGAGGCAGCCGCCGCTCGGGCCGGTGCCGAGTACCGGGAGATCGCTTTGACGATCGGGAAACAGCGGATGGTGCGGCGTTTCACCGGCCGGACGCCGAGCACCATCGACGAGATCATCGCGCAAGCGGGCGGTCCGGTGTTGCTGGAGCGGATCCACGACCACCTGACCGCGTATCTGGACACCCGGCCGAACTGTGTCCAGGTCCCGACGGACGAGTGCGACGCGGACGAGACCTACGACGCGATCGTCGCCGCGTTGTGCGCGAACTCCCGGCGTAGCGGCCGGGAGACTTGCCGGTGACGCGCCCGAACGTGGTGTTGAACGTGCTCTCCATCGGATAGCCGACCGCGCCACCGATCCGCGCGACCGGATCGGTCGTGGTGCGCAGCGTGTGCGCCGCCCGCTGCATCCGCCAGCTGGTCAGGTATTCCAGTGGCGGCGTGCCGACGAGTTCGTGGAACCGGGCGGAGAACGCACGGTCAGCGCTGCGCCGATCCGCTGGTCGGCCAGTGCGCCCAGCCAGCCCGGCGACAGTGCGGCTGCTCGGCCAGCACCGCTCGCAGCACGTGCACCGCGAGCACCTGGGGTGAGCTGCCTGCGCACTGCTGGACGGGCTGCCGAACGACACGCGGGGCGGATGGCTTCGACAGGGAACGGTTCTCCAGTGTACTAGTCAAGTAATACACTTGCGATGTCGGAGAGCCGGGTTGGTCGAATTCCACGTTGACCGGGGTGCCGGCCTGCCCGCGTATCTGCAACTGGTGCAACAGGTCCGGGAGATGCTGCGGCTGGGCTGGTTGCAGCCGGGCGACCGGCTGCCGACGGTGCGCGAAGTGGTGGCGAGCAGCGGGGTGAACCCGAACACCGTGCTCAAGTCCTATCGCGAACTGGAACGCGCCGGGCTCGTCGAAGCGCGCCAGGGCTCCGGCACCTACGTGAAGGCGTCGCCGGGTTCGGTGGCACCCGAGGTCATGACCGAAGTGCGCGAACAGCTGGCCAAGTGGGTGCACGCCGCCCAGGTCGAGGGCCTGGACAAGGAGGACATCCAGGCGCTGCTGACCGCGGTCCTGAACGAGGCTCCGAAACCATGAACCGATCCGAGCGAGGCCGTATGAGCACCCAGACCGCCGTGGCCCGACCGAGCATGCTCACCGGCTCGCCGTGGGAGCGGTGTGGCGCCGGGTGGTGCCCGCGATGGCGACGACGCTCGTCGGCTTCGCCGGGGTTCGCCTCCTGGTCGTCCTGTACGTCCGGCCGCTGCTGTTCGCACACCTGATCACGCCGCTGAGGCGGATCGCCCCGATCACCTCGCCGGAGGACGTCCCCAGCGGATTCGACCTCTGGTTGAACGAGCACTTCCTGAACGCGGCAGGCCAACCCGTGCCCTACCCGGAGGATGCCTTCACCGGCACCGGGGCAATCGGCAATGACGCCTTCGTCAAGATCATGCACCAGCACGGCATCACCCAGAACGCCATCGACTATCAACCGGCTGGCCGGATACCGGTGTTCCAGCTCGCCGAACTCGCGATTTTCCTCATCCTCACCGCGATCGCGGTCTGGGTCGCGTTCCGCGCGATTCGCCAGGCATAGCACGGAAAAGGGGCTCGCGCGGAACGTCCCGGTATCCGCGCGAGCCCCTTCATATCCGGACTAGCTCGACAATAGTCCGGCGGCTCGCGCCCAGCGGTACTTCGCGCCCAGTACCGCGACCGGCTTCTCGGTCGTGTACGGGTAGGCGATCACGCCGTGCTGGTAGAGGTAGTCGCTGGCCTCCTCCACCTCGACGTCGCCCGACAGCGACGCCACGATCGGTTTGGCGATCCCCTTCTGGCGGAACTCGTCCACGACTTCGGCGACGAGTTTGGCGAACACCATGGGGGGCGTGACGATGGTGTGCCAGTAGCCGAGGATCAGCGAGTGGATCCGGTCGTCGGACAGGCCGAGGGCGATCGTGTTCCGGTAGGTCGACGGCGGCTCGCCACCGGTGATGTCGACCGGGTTCCCGGCCGCGCCGAAGGGCGGGATGAACTTGCGGAACGCCGCGTCCAGGTCCGGCGGGATGGCCATCAACGACAGTCCATTGTCGACACACGCATCGGAGAGCAACACGCCGGAACCGCCCGCGCCGGTGATGATCACCACGTTCTCACCGGCCGGAGTCGGCATCAGTGGCAGGCCGTGCGCGTATTCGAGCAGGTCGTTGAGACCCGGTGCGCGGATCACGCCGCTGCGGCGCAGGATGTCGTCGTAGATCCGGTCGTTACCCGCCAGCGCACCCGTGTGCGAGCTCGCCGCTTTCGCGCCCTGATCGGTCCGACCGGCCTTGAGCACGATGACCGGCTTACGCTTCGAGACCCGCTTGGCGGCGTTGACGAACGCGCGCCCGTCCTTCAGATCCTCCAGGTGCATGGCGATCAGGTTGGTGTTGTCGTCGTGTTCGAAGAAGGTGAGCAGGTCGTCCTCGTCGATGTCGGCCTTGTTGCCGACGCCGACGATCGCGGACACGCCCATCTTGGTCGACCGGCTGAAGCCGAGGATGGCCATGCCGATGCCGCCGCTCTGCGAGGACAGCGCCACTCCCCCACGCACGTCGTAGGGCGTGCAGAAGGTCGCGGACAGGTGCTCGGGCGTGTAGTAGTAGCCGTAGATGTTCGGCCCGAGGATGCGCACGCCGTGCTTGCGCGCGATGGCCAGCACCTCGTCCTGCAACTCCTGGTTGCCGGTCTCGCCGAAGCCGGACGGGATCAGGATCGCGCCCGCCACGCCCTTCTGCCCGGCCTCTTCCAGCGCCTGCGGCACGAACTTGGCCGGTACCGCGAAGATCGCGACGTCGACCGGGCCGGGCACGTCCGTGATGGACCGGAAGACCTTGCGGTCCAGGATTTCTTCTGCCTTGGGGTTGATCGGGTAGATCTCGCCCGAGTAGCCGCCGTTGACCAGGTTGCGCATCACCGAGTTGCCGATCTTGCCGGTCTCCGCGGACGCGCCGATCACCGCGACGGCGGTCGGCTTCATGATCCGGTTCATCGCGGCGAGGATCTGTTCGTCGGTGAACTTCTCCGGACCGGGGTGCTCGACCGGATCGATCAGCATGCGCACGTCGACCGCGGTCGCACCGGCCGACGTCGCCAGGATCGGGTTCAGGTCGACCTCCGCCAGTTGCGGGAAGTCGCTGACCAGATCGGACACCCGCTGGATGATGTCGGCGAGCGCCTGGCGGTCGGCGGGTTCGCTGCCGCGCGCGCCGCGCAGGATCTCGGCGGCCTTGATCCCGTCGACCATGGCGGCCGCGTCCTCGGCGGTGGTCGGCGCCAGGCCGAAGGTGACGTCCTTGAGCACCTCGACGAGCACGCCGCCGAGTCCGAACGCGACGACCTTGCCGAAGGTCGGATCGGTGACCGCACCGACGATCACCTCGTGACCGCCGGAGAGCTGCTGCTGCACCTGCACGCCGACGATGTCCGCGTCGCCCTTGTACTTCTTGGCGTTGGCGATGATGGTGTCGAATCCGGCCGCCGCATCCGTAGCGGACGACACGCCGACCAGGACGCCGCCTGCCTCGGTCTTGTGCAGGATGTCCGGGGACACGATCTTGAGCACCACCGGGAATCCGATGTCCGCGCCGAGCTTCCCGGCTTCTTCGGCGGTGGTCGCCAGCCCCTCGCCCGGTGTCGGGATGCCGTAGGCGTCGGCGACGCGTTTGCCTTCCGGCGCGGTCAGCGACGACCGGCCCTCCGCGATCGCCGCGTCGATGATCTGCTTGACCGCGTCGCGGTCGTAGTTGTGCTGAGTCATCCCGTCCCTCAAATCACGTTCGCGGCGCGCAGCTCGGCGATCCGCGGTTGCGGGTAGCCCAGTTCGGCGAGTACCTGGTCGGTGTGTTCACCGAGCAGCGGCGAGCGCTCGATGGTGACCGGCGAGTCGGACAGCTTCAACGGGCAGCCGACCGTGTGGAACGTGCCGCGCTCCGGGTGCTCGACCGCGACGACGGTTTCGAGGTCCGCGAGTGTCTTGTCCTCGATCAGTTCCTTGGTCGACATGATCGGCCCGCACGGCACGCTCACCGCGTTCAGCGCGTCCATCACGTCGAACTTGGAGTGTTGCTCGGTCCACTCCTCGATCAGCGCGAACATCTTGTCCAACTTGGACAATCGAGCTTCCGGTGTCGCCCATGCCGGGTCCTCGGCCAGTTCCTCGCGGCCGATCAGTTTCGCGATCGGTGCCCAGCCGACCGGCTGCACGATCACGTAGATGTAGTCGTTGGGGCCACCCGGTGCGCAGCGCACCGCCCAACCCGGTTGTCCGCCACCGGACGCGTTGCCGGAGCGCGGGACCTCGTCGCCGAAGTTCTCGTTCGGGTACTCGTTGAGGCCGCCGTGCGCGAGCCGCTGCTGGTCGCGCAGCTTCACCCGGCACAGGTTCAGCACCGCGTCCTGCATGGCGACCTGGACCCGTTGCCCCTGACCGGTGTTGCTGCGCTGCAACAACGCCGCCAGAATGGCTGCCACCAGATGGATGCCGGTGCCGGAGTCGCCGATCTGCGCGCCGGTCGCGGTGGGCGGGCCCTCCTCGAAACCGGTGGTGCTCATCGCGCCGCCCATCGCCTGCGCGATCACCTCGTACGCCTTGAAGTCCGCGTACCGGCCGGGACCGAAGCCCTTGATCGAGGCGTAGACGAGCCGTTCGTTGAGTTCGTGCAGGTGCTCCCAGGTGAACCCGAACCGGTCCATCACGCCGGGGCCGAAGTTCTCCACCACCACGTCCGCATCGGAAACCAGCTTGGTGAAGATCTCCCTGCCCTGTTCGTCCTTCATGTTCAGCGTGATGCTGCGCTTGTTGCAGTTGAGCATCGTGAAGTACAGACTGTCCACATCGGGCAGATCACGCAGCTGCCCCCTGGTCACGTCGCCCCGGCCGGGCACCTCGATCTTGATCACGTCCGCGCCGAGCCAGGCCAGGATCTGCGTCGACGACGGACCGGACTGCACGTGCGTCATGTCGATGACGCGAACACCATCCAGCGCCTTACCCATGCCGTCCTCCTACTTGTACATGGTCTGGTTCATGGTTCCCGGGGCGTACGCGTCCGGGTCGACCCACACGTTGATCAGTGACGGCTTGCCGGATTCCCGTGCCCGCCACAGGGCTTTGACGATGTCGCGCGCTTCGCGGACCTCTTCGCCGTAGCCGCCGAGCATCTTCGCGAACTCGTCGTAACGCACATCGCCGAGCGTGTTGCCGATGCGTTCGCGGTCGTGGCCGTACTTCTGCGCCTGGCCGTAGCGGATCTGGTTCATCGACGAGTTGTTGCCGACGATCCCGATGAACGGCAGGTTGTAGCGGACCAGCGTCTCGAAGTCCCAGCCGGTGAGGCTGAACGCGCCGTCACCGAAGAGCGCGACGACCTCCTTGTCCGGTCGCGCGTGCTTGGCGGCCAGCACGAACGGGATGCCGACACCGAGCGTGCCCAGCGGGCCCGGGTCCATCCAGTGGCCGGGTGACTTGGGCTGCACCACCTGACCGGAGAAAGTGACGATGTCGCCGCCGTCGCCGATGTAGATGGAGTCCTCGGTGAGGAACTGGTTGATCTCGTGCACCAGGCGGTACGGGTGGATCGGGTTGGCGTCGGAGAGCAGTTGCGGCAGCCGCTTGGCGCTCGCCTTCTCCTCGACGTCGCGAAGTTCCGCAAGCCACGCCAACCGCGCGGTGTGCGCGTTCGCGTCCTTGCTCGCCGCCTGCGCGACGGCCGCGAGCACCAGGCCCGCGTCGCCGACGATGCCGAGGCTGATGTCGCGGTTCTTGCCGACCGTGCGGTAGTCCAGGTCGATCTGGACCACGGTCGCGGTCGGCGAGAGGCGGCGGCCGTAGCCCATCCGGAAGTCGAACGGCGTGCCCACGATGACGATCACGTCCGCGTTGTCGAACGCGTAGCGCCGGGAGAGCTGGTAGTGGTGCGGGTCGCCGGGCGGCAGCGTGCCACGACCGGCGCCGTTCATGTAGGCGGGGATGTCCAGGGCGCGCACCAGCTCGGTCGCGGCCTGGCTACCTCGGGTGGTCCACACCTGGCTGCCGAGCAGGATCACCGGCTTGTGTGCGTGCGAGAGCAGATCGGCCAGCTGCTGGATGTCGGCCGGGTCGCCGATGTTGCGGGTGGAGGCGCGGTAGTGACCGGCTTCCGGGATGCGCGCCTGTTCCAGCGGGACCTTGGCGTCGAGCACGTCGCGCGGGATCTCCAGGAAGGACGGTCCTGGTGCGCCGTTGTAGCACTCGCGGAAGGCCATCGACACCATGTCGGCGACCCGCGCTGTCGAGGGCACGGTTGCCGCGAACTTGCTGATCGGGGTCATCATGTCGACGTGCGGCAGGTCCTGCAGCGAGCCCATCTTGTGCTGGGTGAGCGCGCCCTGGCCGCCGATCAGCAGCATCGGGCTCTCCGCGCGCAGCGCGTTCGCCACGCCGGTGACCGCGTCGGTGGTGCCGGGTCCTGCCGTGACCACCGCGCAACCGGGTTTGCCGGTGATGCGGGCGTAGCCGTCGGCGGCGTGCGCGGCGACCTGCTCGTGCCGTACGTCGATGACCGCGATGCCCTCGTCGACGCACCCGTCGTAGATGTCGATGATGTGCCCGCCGCACAACGTGAAGATGGTGTCGACGCCCTCGGCTTTGAGCGCCTTCGCCACCAGATGCCCGCCCGATATCTGCGGTTGCCCGGCTGCCTGCCCGCCCTCCGCGGGCGCGGCACCGTTGTTGGCAGCCGCGGTCTCGGTCGCTGTCCGCGCCATTGCTGGTCAACTCCTCACGTCAACGACGTTCTGTAGACTGCATACACTATGGGGTACACACATCGTGATCCTCAGCGGGGGCGATGTCCATAGCCAGCAAGGAGAAAGTTCGGTTGGTCACGCCGAGGCACTCGTGCAACAGCGCGACCAGCCGCTGATCTGCGCATTCCGCGTTTTCGGCCAGGACGGTCACCGCGTCCGCGGCCAACGAGCGCGCAGGCCACCAGCACCGCGTCAACCGGCGCAGATCGGGCCGCACCGACAACGCCGCCCGCGCACACCGCCGCGCCAGCAGCGCCGCCACCGGTGCCGACGCCGTGCCGATCAGCGCGGGAGCCAACGGGACCAGGTCGTCGCGCGCCGCGTCCGAACACGCGTCGTTGACCCGGCGTGCGATGCTGCCCAGTACCGGGTGGACGCAGCGCGGATGATCGCTCCACGGTTCACCGGCCAGCGTGGACACCAGTTCGAGCAGGCACCGGCCCTCGCTGGGGTCGCGGTGCCGCCCGGTACTGAGAATCATGCGAACGCCAGCGTTCGCCCTGGCTGGTGCAGCGCGGGCACGAGCACGACGCACGCGACCGCGAGCACGGCAGCCGCGACGAACCCGGCGGCGCCGCCGCCGATGGCGACAACGCCGACCCCGAGCACTCCCCCGATTCCCTTGGCGGAGTACAGGATGCCGAAGTTGGCCATCGCCGATTCGTCCCCGAAGAACCCGTTGACGACTCTGGGCAGCAGCGCGTACGCGGTGCCCAGCCCGAACCCGGCGAGCACCACGCCCACCATGAACAGCCCGGCCCAGTGGTAGCGCGCGGCACCGAGCAACAACAACTGCCCGAACGCACCGACCACGACCGCCGCGAACAACATCCGGCGCCGGCCGAACCGGTCGCAGGCGAGTCCGGCGGGTCCGCGCACCGCGCCGCTGGCCGCCGCGAACAGTACCGCGACCGCGATCGCGAACCACCAACCCCAGCCAGCACCGTTCGCGAACACCGCCAGATACCCGATGTCGAACAGGCAACCGGCGGACACGCAGACCACCACCGCGTACATCAGCCAGGCGGCCGGGCACCGCAACAGCTCGGCCGGGGCGTAGCGGCGGATGGCGGGCCAGTTGTCGCGCAGGCCGCGGTTGACCGACTTGTCCACCGCCCACACTCGCGGGTCGACCTCCCTCGGCCACCAGTTCGGCGGCGGGTTGCGCAGCACCAGCGCGGCCGCGCCGACCACGACCAGCACCACCACCGCGGCGATGTCCAGCAACAGCACCGCGTCCGGCGGCGTGGCGAACACGCCGAGCAGGATCAGCACCGGGATGGCGCCGTAGGCGAACGCGCCGGTCAGCGCGCTGGCCAGGGTCGCCCGCTCCGGATACCAGCGGCTGACCGCACGCAGGCAGCTGCCGTACACCAGCCCGGACCCCGCACCGGACAGCACGCCATAACCGAGCGCCAAGGTGAGGAAGTCCCGCCCGTTCGCCAACGCGACCAGTCCCGCGGCGCACAACACCGCGCCGACCAGCACGTCGACCATGGGCGCGGTGCGCCGACCAGTGCGCGAGAAACCGACCGCGATCGCCTGGGCCGCCGCCCAGATCGGCAGCAGCCAGGTCGCGTGCGGCACCGGCCAGGCGTGCCCGGTGCCGAGCGCGGGCAGGATGATGCCGAAGCCGTACTGGCCGGCGCTCACCGCGAACATCGCGGCCAGGCCTGCGGCGAGGATCCACCGCCGGGAGCGGCCGAGCAGCTCACGATCGGACTCGCCCAGCCGGTAACTGCGGCGATAGACGTCACGGACCTCGAATGGTTCGATCATCGCCAGCCACTCCTTTGCTCAAGCCGGAATCCGTTCCGGTCCACTGGTGCGCGCCAACAGGTCGATGGCCGCGTGCACCGTGCGCAACAGCGGCGCTTCCACGCCGGTCATGTCCGCGATCTCCACCACGGCGGCGATGATCGCGTCGAGCTCCATCTGTTTGCCGCTCTCGAAGTCCTGCAACATGGAGGTCTTGTGATGGCCGACGCGTTCGGCGCCGCTGAGCCGTCGCTCGATGGAGATGCTCGGATGTGAACCGACAGCGGCGGCGATGTCGAGGACTTCGCGCATCATCCGTTCGACCGCCCAGCGGGTGCCGCGGTGCTGGCAGATCTCGACCATGGTGCCCCTGGTGAGCGCGCTGATCGGGTTGAAAGCGACGTTGCCCATCAGCTTGATCCAGATGTCGTCGCGCAGGTTCTGCTCGACAGGGCTCTTCAGCCCGCCCGCGATCATCGCCTCGCTGAAGGCCAGGCAGCGCGGGGAAATGGTCGAATCGGGCTCCCCGATCGAGAACCGGGTGCCCTCCAGATGTCGGATCACTCCCGGTGCCTCGATCTCCGCGGCGGGATAGACGACGCAGCCGATCGCGCGTTCGACCGGGAGCACGGCGGAGGTGGCCCCGTCCGGGTCGACGGCCTCGATCCGGCGGCCTTCATAAGGGCCGGTCAGCCCGTGGAAGTACCACCAGGGAATGCCGTTCTGGCCCGCGATCACCGCGGTGTGCGGGCCGAGCAACGGTTCGACCAGCGGACCGGAGGAGGGATAACTGTGGGCTTTGAGGCCGAGGAAGACGTAGTCGACCGGACCGATCTCGGCCGGGTCGTCGGTTGCGGGCGGACGGGCGTTGAAATCACCGCGCGGGCTGAGCACTTGGATTCCATCCGTGCGCAGGGCGCGCAGATGCGCTCCCCTGGCGATCAGGTGGACGTCCGCGCCGCCACGATGCAGCGCGGCGCCGACATAACCACCGATCGCGCCGGCGCCGAGGATTGCGACCTTCACGACAGGCTCCTCTCGTGCATGGTAAGATAGGATACTGTATACAGTTTCCTGATGTCCAGGATTCCGTCGACAACTCGCATCCCGGTTTCACAATGAGGGCTGCGGCACAACGCATTTCGCACAACAGCCACCGAGCGGCATCATTGGTGTGGCACCAACGTGGCGAACTCTGGATCGATCATGGGAGGGAAGGTATGAACTGGGCAGAACAGACCGAGCCACAGCTCGGTGACCTGGAGAGAACATTCGCGGACGACCAGCGCTGGCATGCCAGCGTCCGCAGGCTCGGCGCCATCATGGCGCTGCGCGGCAACTTCGCCGGACGGCGCGGTTCGATCGTCGCGAGCGGCGCGGCACTCGCTGCCACCGCGGTCCTGTTCGCGTTGGGCTGGTGGCTGCTCGTCCCGTCCGCCAGCGGCATCGTCGCACTGCTCGCCGGTTGCGCCATCGCGGGCGCGATCGCGTTCGCGGTCACCTTCGCGGTACTCGACCCGCGTTCGGTGCCACCGGTCCGGGAACACAGTCCCCGATAGTTGATTGAATACAAAAGCCCGTATGGTAAAGTCCGTCCGTGGACGGAAATGTGTTTACGCCTGGTGGTGACACCAGCAAGCGTCGTCAGGAGATGCGTGCCGCGTTCTCCGGCGCCGCGCCTCGTCGAGTCGAACGGCCTGCGCCACTGCGCCAGGCCGTTTACGACTCGCTGATCGAGCTCATCATCTCCCGGGTGCTCAAACCCGGTCAGCACCTGGTCGAGAACGAACTGGCCGAGCAGCTCGGCGTCAGCAGGCAACCCGTTCGGGAGGCCCTGCAACGACTCCAGACCGAAGGCTGGGTCGATCTGCGCCCCGCCCAGGGCGCGTTCGTGCACGAACCGACCGAGGACGAGGTCGAGCAACTGCTCGCCGTCCGCAGTCTGCTGGAAACCGAATCCGCCCGCCTCGCCGCCACGAACACCTCGCCCGCGCCGGTCAAACAGCTGCGCAGGATCCTCAAGGAGGGCAGGGCGGCGGCCACCGCGAACGACGTGGAAACCGCGGTCTCGGCCAACTCCGAACTGCACGGCCTGATCACCACCATGTCCGGTAACACGGTTCTCGGAGAGATGATCTCCCTGGTCGACCGGCGGGTCCGCTGGTACTACACGCCGCTGGCCAAGCAGCGCGGCGTCGCGTCCTGGAAGGAACACGCCGAGATCATCGACGCGATCAGCCAGGGTGACGCGGGCCGGGCCGCCGAGGCGATGCGCCTGCACACCGAGGAGACCAGGGCGGCCTCCCACGAGCACAACCCCGACGAGGCCGAATCCGGCAAGGGCCGCGGACGGCGCTGAGCCGTCCGCGGCACCTCGATACCGGATCAGCGACTGGCTTCCCCGCTCGATACGACAGCACTGCCTTCCGCCGCCGCGATCGGCGGCGGCTCGTCGACCGATGGTGCCGGCGACGGGTTGCGCAGCACCAGCGCGATCAGCCCGGACACGATCGCCATGGCGGCGGCGATGTAGAAGTCCAGGTTCCAGGAACCGGTGACGCCGAACAGGAACGCGGCCAGATAACCCGCGTAGACGCCACCCGCCGCCTTGCCGGTGTAGATGATCCCGTAGTTGACACCGGAGTTGCCCCGACCCCAGTAGTCACCGACCAACGCGGGATAGATGCTGAACAGCGGCCCCCAGGTACCGAAGGCCACGCATGTCTCGATCACGAAGAGCGGGCCGCTGTGTGTGAATGTCATCGCCAACAGCATCAGTCCCATGATGCAGAAGGAGATGAACATGGTCAGTTCGCGGCCGACCACATCCGATATCCACCCACCGACCCAACGCATCACCCCGTTGGGAATCCGGCTGTAGGTTGCCGCCGCGAGACCGATCCCCGCGCCGAGCGCGAAGTCCGCGGTGGCGATCGCCGCGACGTGCGCGGTGACCATCAAACCGGCACCGGTGATCAGGGTGAGCCCGATCCACGCCGCGTAGCACTGCCAGGTGCGCAGCATTTCCTTGGGTGTGTAGTCCCGGCTCGCGGTGCGCGTCCGGTTCGTCTTCTTGCGATCTTCGTTGATGTCGAACCCGGGTGGCAGATAACCCTTGGGTGGATAACGCAGGAACTGCGCCGCGATGACGATGACCACCAGCATCGCGATGCCCATCAGCGTGAAGGCGTTCTGGTAACCGAAGGTGCCTTGTTTGATATAGCCCTGAAGGAATGGGATGAACAGTGCGGAACCGGCACCGAAACCCATGTCGATCAGGCCGACGGCGAGTCCGCGCTTTCGCGCCTCGGGGAACCACTTCAACGCGTTGTTGACGCAGTTGCAGTAGATGTAGCCGGGCCCGAGGGCGCCGAGTCCATATGCGATCCACAGCGCGACCACCGAATGGGTGTGCGCGCTGACCAGCCAACCGGCCCCGGTGACCACGCCTGCGGCGGTGGTGAACCAGCGCGGCTGCCACCGGTCGGACCACCGTCCGCTTGGGATCATGAACAGCGATGCGACAACGATGTAGATGGTGAAGGTGAAGGCGACCGCGGTCAGGCCGATGTGATTGGCCTTGGCGTACGGCTCTTCGAACAGGGTGAATGTGTACTCGTACGGACTGATCATCAACATGACCAGCAAGGCCACAATGGCCTGAAACCACCTATTGTGCAATAAGCCCGACAACTGGGGCATCGGGCGGGCGTTCTCGGCGATCGTCATCGGAGCACCCCGCAACAGATTGTTGGCAGTGATATCGGTGCGGTGGACGACCAGCACGCTCGGCCGATTGTCCTATCGCATTGCTCGGCTCGTCGGATCATCTCGGTATGCGTCCTTTCGGCCTGGTTCGGTACCACTCCACCGCGGCACGTGGACAACGGGGTCCGCGTGAGATTGCATACTGTCTGGAGTAGCCATGATGTCTCCCGTTGGCACGTCTGTAAAGTGTTTGTTTCCTAAGTTGACCAAGTGTGACCACGTCGAGTCCGGCGAATCACTTTTCGACTGCCCCACAACGAAAAGCTGTGCCCTGGACGCTGCGCCGAGCGATCGTCTACAGTATGCAATTATCACTGTTCCCCCGGGACGATGACGTCCGACGGAGGCGATTGCCATGGTCGAGCACCGTGAACTGCTCGCGATCCACCGCGCACTAGGCGAACTGGCCCAACAGGTGGCCCTGTTGCGTGCGGACTGTGCACTTCTGCTGCACGCGAGCAGCCCCGCCCAACCCGACTGGACCGACGACGAGGGCCTCGGCGGATTCGCCAGCACCCTCGGCAGGTCGGCGTGAGAGGCATACATGGATCTGTATGAATTCCAAGCCCGGGATCTGTTCGCTGCGCATGGTGTGCCGGTGTTGCCCGGCCAGGTGGTGGAAACCGCGGACAACGCCCGCGCGGCAGCCGAGCAGATCGGTGGCGCGGTCGTGGTCAAGGCCCAGGTCAAGACCGGTGGCCGGGGCAAGGCCGGTGGC
>DASXOJ010000224.1:0-46845 GCA_036494465.1 Pseudonocardiaceae bacterium | reverse complement strand
GACCGGCTTCCCCGCCTGCGCGATCTCGAGCAGGTCGGTCATCTCCGCCGCCGTGACGGGACCCGAGAACAAGAACCCCTGCCCGTGGTTGCAGCGCTCGGCGCGCAGCGCTTCGAGTTGCTCGTGCGTCTCGATCCCCTCGGCCAGCGTGACCAGTCCGAGCGTGCGGCCGAGCTCGATGAGCGTGTGGATCAGCGCCGCGGCATCCGGCGAGCGACTCATGTCCGCCACGAACGACCGGTCGATCTTCAACACGTCCACCGGGAACTGGCGCAGGTAGGCCAGTGACGAGTAGCCGGTGCCGAAGTCGTCGATGGCGATCCGCACACCCATCGCGTCCAGGGTGCGCAGGGCTTCCAGCGGCGCGTCCGATGTGCTCATGATCGCGCTCTCGGTGACTTCCAGCTGGAGCAGCCGCGCGGGCAGGCCGGTGTCTTCCAGTGCCTGGCACACCTGGGCGACCAGGTCGGGTTCGCGGGACTGGCGGACGGCCAGGTTGACGCTGATGTAGGGCGCGTCGTCGCCGAACTCGTCCAGCCAGCGCCTGGCCTGCGCGCATGCGGTGCGCAGCACCCAACGGCCGAGCGAGACGATCAGGCCGGTCTCTTCGGCGAGTTCGATGAACCGGTCCGGGCCGAGCCGCCCGAATTCCGGGTGCTGCCAGCGGACCAGCGCCTCGACGCCGACCGTGCGCTCGTCGCCGAGCCGCACCAGCGGCTGGTAGTCGACGTAGAACTCCTCGCGCTCCATCGCGGCGGGCATCGCTGCCGCGAGCGCGAAGCGGGCGACCTCGTAGGCGTTGCGCTCGGAGTCGTAGACCGCCCAGCGGCCCCGGCCGTCGGCCTTGGCCCAGTACTGGGTGATGTCCGCGTCGCGCATGAAGTCGGCGGCGTTGGTGGCGGCGACGGCGCGTTCGACCACGCCGATACTGGCCGCGACGGCGAGTTCGTGGCCGTCGATGCGCACCGGTGGGTTCAAGGTGGACAGTACGGTCTCGGCGATGGCGATCACGTCGGCCGGGCCGTTGGTGCCCTCGCAGAGGACGACGAACTCGTCGCCGCCCATTCGCGCGATCATCCGGTGTTCGCCCGCGACCGATTCGGCGAGCCGGGTGGCGACCGCGACCAGCAGGCGGTCGCCGACGTCGTGGCCGAGGCTGTCGTTGATGACCTTGAAGCCGTCCAGGTCCAGGTAGGCGAGGCCGATCCGCTCGGGCGCGGTGCCCGGGGAGTCGAAGATCTCCGCGAGCCGCTCGGTGAACAGGGCCCGGTTGGGCAGGCCGGTGAGCGGGTCGTGGGTGGCCTGGTAGCGCAGGGTCTCCTGGAGGTCGTGCCGGTCGGTCACGTCCTCGATCATGGAGACCAGGTAGAGCGGGGCGCCGATGTCGTCGCGGACCAGCGAGACGGTCAGGTTGGCCCACGCCCAGCTGCCGTCCGGGCGGAGCAGGCGCTTCTCCACCTGGTAGTGGTCCATCTCGCCGCGCAGGACCCGCTCGTAGGAGAACCAGAGCCCGTCGCACACGTCCACCGGGTGCATGTAGTCGCGGACGTTGCTGGACATCATCGCTTCGCGGGTGGTGCCCATCATCCGGAGTAACGCGCCGTTGACGTCGATGATCACGCCGTTGAGGTCGGAGATGCCGATACCGATGGCGGCATCGGCGAACATGGCGCGGAACTTGGCCTCACTGGCGCGCAGCGCGGCCTCGGCCTCGTCGCGGGCGTCGAGCACGGCGCCGCGGATGGCTTCCTGTTCGCGCAGGGTGCGCAGGCGCAGCGCGTGCGCGTAACCGGCGGCGAGCGCGCCCTGGAGTTCGGCGATCCGGTCCAGGCACCAGGGTGCCGGGTCGACGCCGAGTTCGGGCAGCAGCCGTTCGCCGAGGATGTGGGTGGAGCGGTGCAGGCTGGCCGGGGTGGTGAAGTGCGCGTTGACCAGTTCCATGCCCGCGTCGTGCGCGGCCTGGGTGTCGAACTCGTCGCTGCCCAGCGCCTCGACCAGGTCACCGGCGAGTTTGTCCAGCAGATCGGCGACTTCCGCGCCGGACATCGGCACGTAGCTGGTACCGGCGAGGGCCGCTGCCCAGCCCAGCGCGAAGGAACGGACTGCTGACGCTGCCGCGTGACCGACCGGCACGACACCGGTAGGCATCCGACGATGTCCGGAATATCTGGTCATGCGCACCGACCGCCCAGGTTTGCGTGGGCGGTGACGCGGTTCGCGGTCAGCTGCGCGACACCCGACCGCCGATTCGGGTGCTTCACCCCAGCAACCCCTCTCGCTTCACGTGTCCACAATCGCTCGTGGTGACGCAGCGAGCATACGACCGTTCCAGAGATCTACCTACTGAACTCCTGTGGGTGAACGTGTCATGTCTTATTCGTGACAGGACGAAACAGGCTGTTCAGTGTCGATTCACTGACTGGGGCGTGATCCGGCACCGTGCGCGAACGACCCCGCCTCGACGCCACGCGCGGGTCCGGTCTGGCTCTCCAGCCTGGGCAACACTCGCTTCAGGTCGTCCAGCAGCAGTTGGCCGAGGTCGTGGCTGAAGCCGTTGCGCACCACGATCCGCAGCGCGGCGAGGTCCGTCCGGTTGGCCGGGAACGTGTAGGCGGGCACCAGCCAGCCTCCACCGCGCAACGACATCGACACGTCGAACACCGAGTAGTTCGTGATGTCGTCCTTGAGCGTGAACGCGAATACCGGCAACTGGTCGCCCCTGGTCAGCAGGCGGAACGGGCCGATCTTGGCGATCTCGCCGGACAACCAGGTCGCGATGTCCCGGCAGCTCTGTTGTACTCGCCGGTAACCGTCGAAGCCGAGCCGGACGAAGTTGTAGTACTGCGCCGCGACCTGCGCGCCGGGCCGGGAAAAGTTCAACGCGAAGGTCGGCATGTTGCCGCCGAGATAGTTGACGTTGAACACGAGTTCCTCGGGCAGCGCCGCGTTGTCCCGCCAGACCACCCAGCCGACGCCCGGGTAGACCAGGCCGAACTTGTGGCCGGAGGTGTTGATCGAGGCAACCCGTGGCTGGCGGAAGTCCCATTCGATGTCCGGATCGCAGAACGGCGCGATCATCGCGCCGGACGCGCCGTCCACGTGCACCGGAATGTCCACACCGGTCTTTTCCTGCAGCTCGTCCAGCGCCGCGCACACGTCGGCGACCGGCTCGTAGGCACCGTCGAAAGTGGACCCCATGATGACCACGACGCCGATGGTGTTCTCGTCGCAGAGTTTGATCGCCTCCTGCGCCGAGAGGATGAACCGGTCACCCTCCATCGGCACCAGCCTCGGTTCGACTTCCCAGTAGTTGGCGAACTTGTCCCAGCAGATCTGCACGTTGACGCCCATCACGATGTTGGGCTTGTCGGTGGGCAGCCCGGCCGCGCGACGCTTCTTCTGCCACCGGCGCTTCAGCGCGAGGCCGCCGAGCATGCACGCCTCACTGGAACCGGTGGTCGAGCAGCCGATCGCGTTCTCGGCGTCCGGCGCGTTCCACAGCCCGGCGAGCATCCGCACGCAGCGGGCCTCCAGTTCGGCCGTGCGCGGGTACTCGTCCTTGTCGATCATGTTCTTGTCGAAGCACTCGGTCATCAGCGTGGTGGCCTGGGATTCCATCCAGGTGCTGACGAACGTGGCCAGGTTCAGCCGGGCATTCCCGTCGAGCATCAGTTCGTCGTGCACGATTTGATACGCGATGTCAGGATCGATGCCGCGGGCAGGGAAAACCGTCTTCGGCACCCGGATCGGTTCCCTGGTGAAGATCGGGTTCACCGCGACATCGCCGCTGTGCGTGGGGTGGCGGTCTTTTCCCGACGGGTGCTGCAGAGGCATACCGGGACCCTAACGAGCCCGCCCCCGCTCCGCACGGGACTCGGCGGCGCCGGTCGATTCGAGATGCGCTCCCGGCCGAATGGCGGCAGCCTGTAGTCCGAACAGCGCACGGCCACAAGCAGGCGCGCCGGACCGGACCACCGATCGGGGAGATGGATGAAGCGACCCAGCACATGTCTGCGCCGCGGCGGCCTCGCCGCGGTCACGCTGCTCGCGGTCGCCACGCTGGTCACCTCGGCCATACCCGCGCCGGCCACCCCTGCGCCCGGTTCACCGGCGTCCTTCGGCGTCTGGCACCCGCAGGACGACTATGCCGGTTCACAGATCGCCGTGCACGAGGGCACCAAGGGCGCGATCAGCACGCAGGACGTCAGCGGTCCGCTCGGGATGGACGTCAGCGGTCACCAGGGGAACGTGGACTGGCCGACGGCGGCGGGCAACCACGCGGTGTTCGCCTATGTGAAAGCGACCGAGGGCACGTACTACCTCAACCCGACCTTCGCCCAGCAGTACAACGGTTCCTATCAGGCGGGTCTGATCCGCGGCGCCTACCACTTCGCCACCCCGAACACGACGGACGGCGTCAGCCAGGCCGACTACTTCCTGGCGCACGGTGGCGGTTGGTCCAATGACGGCAAAACGCTCCCGCCCGCGATCGATCTGGAGTACAACCCTTACGGGGACACGTGTTACGGCTTGGCGCCTGCCGCGCTGGTGGGGTGGATCCACGCGTTCGTCAACGAGATGAAGGCGCACATCGGGATCTACCCGACGATCTACACGTCGACGAGCTGGTGGGGACAGTGCACGGGCAACGACAACAGTTTCGGCGCCGATCCGTTGTGGATCCCGCGCTACGGCTCCAGCATCGGCGCGCTGCCTGCCAGTTGGAGCGGCCAGACGATCTGGCAGTACGCGGATTCCGGCACGTTTCCCGGTGATCAGGACGTCTACAACGGTTCCGTCGAGGCGCTGCACGGGTTCGCGACCGGCGCTTCAGTAGGTTGACCACTCCATTTCCTGTTAACGAACGCCCCGTGATTTGTTCACAAAGAAGCGTGACATCTGGTTGCCCAATGCTGCACACTCTTCGATCAGGGGATCTGCGCGTGATGTAGATCACCGCGAGGGCAATTGAAAGGTCAACCAAAGATGACCACGTCTGTACGCAGGCGTGGGGCCATCGCTGCCGCTGTCGTCAGCACCGTGTTAACCACGGTCGCTGGCACAGTCCTGCTCGGTTGGATGGCCCCAGCAAACGCCAGTACGAACCACACCTCGACCGCCGCCACCGTCCCTGACATCACGGTGAGCCCGGCGGAAACCGCGTGGATCCACAAGATGGATCACCAGATGGGTTCCGAGATCCGCCTGCACGAGAAGACCGCAGGGTCCACAGTGGTGATGGCGCCGGACGTCACCCAGACCCCCGGTCTCGACGTGAGCGGATACCAGGGCAACGTCGACTGGAGCTCGGTCGCCGCCAACGGCGCGAAGTTCGCCTACGTCAAGGCGACCGAGGGTACGGACTACACCAACCCGTACTTCGCCCAGCAGTACAACGGTTCCTACAGCGCCGGGCTGATCCGCGGCTCGTACCACTTCGCACACCCCGACACGTCCAGCGGCGCCACCCAGGCCGACTACTTCATCGCGCACGGCGGTGGCTGGTCCGGCGACGGGAAAACCCTGCCCGGCACACTGGACATCGAGTGGAATCCCAGTGGCGACGCGTGTTACGGCATGGCAGGCGCTGCCATGGTGAACTGGGTTCTCTCTTTCAGCAACGAATACCACGCGCGCGAAGGCGTATGGCCGGTGATCTACACCGCGACCAGCTGGTGGAGCGAATGCACCGGCAACCAGGGCGATTTCTCCTCCACCAATCCACTGTGGCTGGCCAACTACAACGGCAGCGCGGGCACCATGCCCTACGCGTGGGGATTCCAGACGTTCTGGCAATTCGCAGACTCCGGCACGTTCCCCGGTGACCAGGACTACTTCAACGGTTCCGTGAGCGGTTTGCAGGCCATCGCCAACGGCTGATCTCCGTTGACCCACAACGGAAGCGGTGTCAACAAAGGAAACGACACCGCTTTCGTTCAGCGCGCCTTTTTCCGTCGAGATACCGAACAATTCTCGATTAGCCAATTGCGGTGATTGGCTTACCCAAAAGCGTGACTTTTGCGCAGTGACTACCGCAGACTGTGCCGTGTCAGTCGGTCACCGACCGCTGAACATCGCGAGGGCATACGAAAGGTCAACACCATGATGAGCACGTTCACCCGCAAGCGGGGAACGCTGGGGGCGGTCGTGGCGGGAGCATTCGCCGCCACGCTGCTGCTCGGGTCGTTAACCCCGGCCTCGGCAGCGCCCGCGGCGCACCTGGCACCGAACCAGATCCTCACCCCTGCGGACGCAGCGGCTGCCGGCCGCACCCCGCAGCTGGACTGGCTCGGTTCGCAGGTCGCCAAGCACGAGCCGCACGGCAACCCGGCCACCAGCCAGTACGAGGTCTTCTCGCCTGCTGCCACCGTTCCCGGCCTCGACGTCAGCGCCTACCAGGGCAGCATCAACTGGTCGACGGTCAAGGCCAACGGCGCCAAGTTCGCCTACGTGAAGGCGACCGAGGGCACCTACTACCAGAACCCGGACTTCGCCCAGCAGTACAACGGTTCCTACAACGTAGGGATCATCCGCGGGTCGTACCACTTCGCGACGCCGAACACGACCAGCGGCGCCACCCAGGCGGACTACTTCGTCGCACACGGCGGCGGCTGGTCCAAGGACGGCAAGACCCTGCCGGGCATGCTGGACATCGAGTGGAACCCCTACGGCGCTGACTGCTACGGCCTGTCGGCCGGTTCGATGGTCAGCTGGATCCTGTCCTTCTCCAACGAGTACCACGCCAAGACCAGCCGCTGGCCGGTCATCTACACGGCGACCAGCTGGTGGAGCGAGTGCACCGGCAGCCAGGGCGACTTCTCCAGCACCAACCCGCTGGCGCTGGCCAACTACAACGGCAGCCCCGGCCCGATGCCCTACCACTGGGGCTACCAGACCATCTGGCAGTTCGCCGACTCCGGCACCTTCCCCGGTGACCAGGACCAGTTCAACGGCGACATCACCCGGGTGACGGCGCTGGCCAACGGCTGACAGCTGAAGTTCGGTGGGCCGCCGGCGGTCGACTGCCGGACGCCGTCGGCGGCCCCACCTCTTCGCTGGCAATGACTTCTGGGGAGATGGTCATGCGCGTTCCCATCCTGGCCGGCCTGGCGCTGGCCGCGACCGCGGTACTGGCCTTCGCGGGTCAGGCCGCGGCGGCGGCACCACCGGACACGGTCACCGGAGTCGCGGTCGGCGGCGGCGACACCGCCATCGACTGGGCCCAGCTCAAGGCGGACGGCGTCGAGTTCGCCTACGTCGAGGACACCATCGGGACCAGCAGCAACAACCCGATCTTCAAACAGCAGTACCAGGGTGCGCGGGGGGTCGGCATGTTCGCCGGCGCCGTGCACTTCGCCCTGCCGAGCTCGTCGTCGGGCACCGCCCAGGCCGACTACTTCGTCGCCAACGGCGGCACCTGGACCGCGAACAGCTCGACGCTGCCGCCGGTCCTGGACATCGAAGCGAACCCGTTCGGTGCGTCCGGCTGCTACGGCCTCAGCTCGGCCGCGATGGTGAACTGGATCAGCCAGTTCGTCACCGAGGTGCACGCGAAAACCACCCGCTGGCCGGTCATCTACACCGAACCCGCGTGGTGGGACGAGTGCACCGGCAACCTGAGCGGCTTCGCGGCGAACGATCCGCTGTGGACGCCCAGGTCGCCGTCGGGGTCGGCGACGCTGCCCTACAACTGGACAACGACGACGTTCGTCTCCGTCCCCGACGACGCACTGCACGCCTACTACGACGGCACGCTGGCCGACCTGACCAAGTTCGCCGACTCCTAGTCGAACAGAGCGGGCAGCGTGCGTTCCCACACCTCGCGCAGCTCGCTCAGCGTGAACTCGGTGACGCCCTGGATCTCCAGGCTGTCCGACTCCTTGTCGACCACGCCGACCTTCGCCCAGGGCAGGCCACGCATGGTGCACATCTCGGTGAAGCGCGGCTCCTCGCTGCGCGGCACGGCGACGAGGGCGCGGCCGGTCGACTCGCTGAACAGCGCGACGAACGGGTCGAGGTCGCGCGGCAGCACGATGCGCGCGCCGGACTCGCCGATCAGCGCGGCCTCCACGACGGCCTGAGCAAGTCCGCCGTCGGAGAGGTCGTGCGCCGCGGAGAGCATGCCGTCGCGCGAACCGGCGATGAGCACGTCCGCGAGCAGCGTCTCGGCGGCCAGGTCCACCTTCGGGGGCAGGCCGCCGAGGTGGCCGTGCGCCACGTGCGCCCATTCCGAGCCGCCGAACTCGTCGCGCGTTTCGCCGAGCAGCAGCAGCGTCTCGCCCGGTTCGGTGCCGAACCCCGTCGGGATGCGTCGCCGCACGTCGTCGATCACGCCGAGCACGCCGACCAGCGGTGTTGGCAGGATGGCGGTGCCACCGGTCTGGTTGTAGAAGCTGACGTTGCCGCCGACGACCGGAATGCCGAGCACCTTGCAGGCATCGGCGAGGCCGTGCAGCGCCTGCTCGAACTGCCACATCACGCCCGGGTCCTCCGGCGAGCCGAAGTTCAGGCAGTCGGTGACGGCCACCGGGCGCGCGCCGCTCGCCGCGACGTTGCGGTACGCCTCGGCCAGCGCCAACTGCGCACCCTGGTAGGGATCCAGCGCGACGTAGCGCGAGTTGCAGTCGACCGAAAGCGCGACGCCGCGCTGGGTCTGCTCGTCGATGCGGATCATGCCCGAGTCGGACGGCTGCGCGAGCACGGTGCCGCCGCGCACGTAGCGGTCGTACTGCTGGGTGACCCACTTGCGCGAGGACAGGTTCGCGCTGGAGATCATGCGCAGCACGGTGTCCCGCAGTTCGTCCGGTGTGGACGGACGAGCGAGCGCGTCCGGCACGTTGGCCTGCAACGCGTCCTGTGCTTCCGGGCGGGCGATCGGACGCTGGTAGACCGGGCCGTCGTGCGCGACGGTGCGCGGCGGCACGTCCACGACGGTGTGCCCGCGCCAGGTGATCACCAGGGTGTCGCCGTCGGTGACCTCGCCGATCTCGGTCGCGGTCACGTCCCACTTGGCGCAGATCGCCAGGAACGCCTCGACGTGCCCGGGCGCGACGACCGCGCACATCCGCTCCTGCGATTCACTGGAGAGGATCTCGGCCGCGCTCATGTCCTTGGCGCGCAACGGAACCCGGTCCAGGTCGATGGACATGCCGCCGTCGCCCGCGCTGGCCAGCTCGCTGGTGGCGCAGGCCAGACCGGCCGCGCCCAGGTCGGAAATGCCGACGACGACCTTGGCCGCGAACAGCTCAAGGCAGCACTCGATGAGCACCTTCTCCGCGAACGGGTCGCCCACCTGCACGCTCGGCAGCTTCTTGCGGCCGGTGCCGCCGGAGAAGGTGTCCGAGGCGAGTACCGAGGCGCCGCCGATGCCGTCCAGGCCAGTACGAGCACCGAACAGGATGATCTTGTTGCCGGTGCCGGAGGCGTGCGCCAGGTGCAGGTCCTCGATCCGCATCGCGCCCACGCACAACGCGTTCACCAGCGGATTGCCCGCGTAGCTCGCGTCGAAGACGACCTCGCCGCCGATGTTCGGCAGACCGAGGCAGTTGCCGTAGCCGCCGACGCCGGCGACCACGCCGGGCAGCACCCGCTTGGTGTCGTGCGCGTCCGGCGCACCGACCCGCAGCGAGTCCATCACCGCGAGCGGACGGGCACCCATCGCCAGGATGTCGCGGACGATGCCGCCGACGCCGGTCGCCGCGCCCTGGAAAGGCTCCACATAGGACGGATGGTTGTGGCTCTCCGCCTTGAAGGTCACCGCCCAGCCGTCACCGATGTCCAGTACACCGGCGTTCTCACCGATCCCGGCGAGCATGGTGGCGCGCATCTCGTCGGTGGTGGTCTCGCCGAAGTAGCGCAGGTGCACCTTGGAGGACTTGTACGAGCAGTGCTCGCTCCACATGACCGCGTACATGGCCAGCTCGGCCGCGGTCGGCCGACGGCCGAGCAGTTCGCGCACCCGCGCGTACTCGTCGTCCTTGAGGCCCAGTTCGCGGTAGGGCTGCTCGTGCTCGGGGGTGGCGATCGCGTTGTCGACGGTGTCGACGATCTCGTTCACCTGCGTGGAGGTCATGCCCTCACCAACTGGTCGAGAACGGACAGGAACAGGCCAAGCCCGTCGTCGCTGGGCCCGGTGAGCGCGTCGATGGCGTGCTCGGGGTGCGGCATCAGCCCGACGATCCGGCCGGTGGCGTCCGCGACGCCCGCGATGTTCGCGACAGAGCCGTTGGGGTTGTCGACGTAGCGGAACACCACGCGACCATCACCCTCCAGCCGCGCGACCGTCTCGGCGTCGGCCACGTAGCAGCCGTCCATGTGCTTGACCGGGATCAGGATCTCGGCGTCCTTGGCAAAGCGCGAGGTCCACGCCGTCTCAGCGTGCTCGACGCGCAGCCACTCGTCGCGGCAGACGAAGTGCAGGCCCGCGTTGCGGATCAACGCGCCCGGCAGCAGCCCCGCCTCGCACAGCACCTGGAACCCGTTGCAGATACCGAGCACCGGCATGCCGCCGCGAGCGGCGTCCACGACGCTGCGCATCACCGGCGCGTTGCTGGCGATCGCACCCGCGCGCAGGTAGTCGCCGTAGGAGAAGCCGCCGGGCACCACGACCGCGTCGACCCCGTGCAGGTCGGCGTCGCCGTGCCACAGCTCGACCACCTCGGTGTCGACCGCGCGCACCGCGCGGGCGGCGTCCACGTCGTCGAGCGTGCCGGGAAAGGTGATGACGCCGATCTTGGCGCTCATTCGGCGACCCGCCGCACGGTCCACTCCTCGATCACCGGGTTGGCCAGCAGGCCCTCGGCGATCTTGGCCAGCGTCTCGTCGTCGACCGAGTCGTCGACCTCCAGTTCGAACCGCTTGCCCTGGCGGACCTCGGCGACGCCGGAGAATCCGAGCCGGGGCAGGGCCTTGGCGACCGCCTGTCCCTGCGGGTCGAGGATCTCGGGCTTGGGCATGACATCGACAACAACTCGGGCCACTGATGCACTCCAGTTGGGGGCGGGTCGAGGGGTCCGGCACGGGCACATCGCCCTGGCCAGGGCGTCTTCTACGACACGCCGAATCGTACCTGAGCTGCGGGTTCGTCCTGACGTTCGCTCTGGGCTGCACGCCGTTCGCCCCTCGCGAGAGCCATGGCCAGCGGCTCGTCGCCGGTCCATGATCGGCGCCATGCGAATGTTGATTCTGGGTGGCACGGTCTTCGTTTCCCGAACAGTGGCCGAGATCGCGCTCGCGCGCGGTCACGAGGTCGTCTGCGCCGCGCGCGGCACGACCGGGTCGCTGCCGCCCGGTGCGACGTTGGTCACCATCGACCGGGACGACCGCGACACCTTCCGCGCGCTCGCGGACCAGCACTTCGACGCCGTGGTCGATGTCGCCAAGTTCTCCTACCCCTGGGTCGCGGACGCCCTGGCCGAGCTGGCCGAGCGCGCCGCGCACTGGACGTTCGTGTCCTCGATCAGCGTCTACGCCGACGAGGCCACCCCCGGCCAGGACACGTCCGCCCCGCTGGTCGAACCCGCGCAGGTGCACGGCGGTGCGGACCTTGAGCTGTATGGCCCGGTCAAGGTGGCCAGCGAGAACGCGGTGCGCGACGCCCTCGGCGACCGCGCGTTCATCGTCCGGCCCGGCCTGATCACCGGCCCGGGTGACGGCTCGGACCGCTTCGGCTACTGGCCGGGCCGGTTCAGCCGGGGCGGACGGGTGCTGGTGCCCGCCGAAGCCGACCTGTCCGCCCAGCTCATCGACGTGCGCGACCTGGCCGCGTGGGTCGTGACCGCCGCCGAGCAGCGGCTGACCGGCACCTTCGACGCGATCAACCGGCCCCGCCCGCTCGGCGACCTGCTGCGCGACATCGCCGCCCTGGTCCTGCTCGAATCCGCTGGTCCGGAGGTCGAGCTCGTCCCCGCCACCAACGAGCAGCTACTCGCGGCCGGGGTCCAGTACTGGGCCGGTCCGAAATCGCTGCCGCTGTGGGTGTCCTCGGACATGACCGGCTTCGGCGCGCACGACCCGAGCGCGTCGCTGGCCGAGGGCCTGACCATCCGCCCGCTGGCCGACGCGGTCGCGGGCGCGCTGGCGCATGAACGCGAGCTCGGCATCGACCGCGTTCGCCGCGCCGGCCTGTCCGCCGAGGAAGAGGCCGAGGTGCTGGCCACGTTGGCGTGACATGCGCATCCGGGCATAGATTGGCGGCGGCCGGTTTTCGCGCGTCGAGGATAGGGATGGATCATGCGTATTGTCCACTTCGGACACTCATGTGTGTTGCTCGAGACGGCGACCGCGCGCCTGCTGCTCGACCCGGGCGGGTTCTCGTCCGGCTTCGAGGACCTGCGCGACCTCACCGCGATCCTGATCACCCACCAGCACCCGGACCACCTCGACGAGGCCCGGCTGCCCGCGCTGGTCGCCGCCAACCCGGACGCCACCCTGGTCGTCGACCCGGACACCCAGGCCGTGATCACGAAGCTCGGCCTCACCGCGACCGTCGCGGGCGCCGGTGACGCGCTCGAACTCGGCGGTGCCGCGATCAACGCGGTCGGCGGCCAGCACGCCACCATCTACCGCGACTTCCCCGGCATCACCAATGCCGGATACGTCATCGACCACGGCGCCTTCTACCACCCAGGCGACTCGTTCCACGTGCCAGAACAGGCCATCGACGTGCTCGGCGTGCCGATCTCCGCGCCGTGGATGAAGATCGCCGAAGCCGCCGACTACGTGCACGCGGTCAAGCCGAGGGTGTCCGTGCCGATCCACGAGGCGATGCTGGCCAACCCGCCGTTCGTCGACGCGCTGCTCGAACGCTTCACCGCGGGCACCGCCCCGGTGCGTCAGCTCGTCAAGGGCGAACCGACCGAGGTCTGACGCCGCACGGCCAGCGCCATGGTCGCGCTCTGCTGGCGACTCTCCGGCACGGGAGGCGCCACCAGGTCCAGGTAGGTGGCCGGTACGGCGCTGTGGTGCAACGCGATGTCCACCGCGTCGAGCAGGGCACCGAGCACGCCCGGCCGCACCAGCATCGACCCGTCCACCGCCAGCCGGACCAGCGAACCTTTACGCGCCGTGCGTGACGCGCTCATGACAACCGCCAGGCAACGCCACGACAAGCCGTGCTCGCCCTGCCCGAACCCGATCACCCTGCCCAGCTGCATGGTGTCCCGTTGCAGGTCACGCACCCCGTGCAGCTCCGCGCACACCCGGAACCCGGCCCGGCGCAACGAATTCAACGCGCCCGGCGCGATCACCCAGTGCGCGGGCGCGAAGCACTCCGGGTGCAGCCCGAGCGCGTCCAGCCTGGTCCGCAGGCCGATCAGCTTCAGGCTCGCCTCGTGCCCGGGCACCAGCACGCCGCCGGTCAGCAACCGGCGGGTCGTGCTCACGTTGTAGTCGCCGTGGTCGAACCCGTGCAGCACCAGCGCGTCGGAACCGGCGGTGCGTTCGGAGACCCAGTCCAGCGCAGCACGGTCAGCGGCAGGCAGGCCGTTCGACGCGACGAGCAGCGACAACGGCACCGAGCGGCGATCCAGCTCGGTGGCGAGGTCATGGCAGGCGTCCAGGGTGTCCGCGTTGATACCGGCGATCGAGACGACCAGGCTCGCGCTCATGGTTCCAGGAAGCCGTACCGGGGTGACGGCAATGCGTCACCGAGGTGACCTGGCAGAACCGATCCGGGGAAATCTGTCCGTTAACCGAGCCAGTCGGCGAAAGACCGGCCACTGATCCGCTCGTACGCCTCGATGTAGCGCGCCCGAGTGGACGCGACGACGTCGGCGGGCAGCGCGGGCGGCGGGGTGCCCGAGCCGCGATCCCAACCGGACGCGGCCGAGGTCAACCAGTTCCGCACGAACTGCTTGTCGAACGACGGCTGCACCTTGCCCGCCTGGTAACCGTCCACCGGCCAGTACCGCGACGAGTCCGGCGTCAGCACCTCGTCGCCGAGCACCAGCGTGCCGTTCTCGTCGAACCCGAACTCGAACTTGGTGTCCGCCAGGATCACCCCGTGTCGCTTGGCGTGCTTGGCCGCGTGGTCGTAGACCCGCAGCGTCGCATCGCGCAACGCGGTCGCCGTCTCGGCACCCAGACTGTCCACAACGGTCTGAAGATCGACGTTCTCGTCGTGCTCGCCGAGCGCCGCCTTGGTGGCGGGCGTGAAAATCGGCTCGGGCAGCTGACTCGCCTCGACCAGCCCTTCCGGCAACGCCACTCCGCACACCGCGCCGGTGCGCCGGTAATCGATGATGCCGGAGCCGGTCAGGTAGCCGCGCGCGACGCACTCGAACGGCACCATCTCCAGCTTGCGCACCAACAACGCCCGCCCGCGCACGTCAGCCGGAATCCGCGGATCGTCGGCGGGCGCGGCAAGGTGGTTCGGCACCACGTCGGCCAGCAACTCGAAGAAGAACACGCTCATCGCGGTCAGCACGCGACCCTTGTCCGGGATCTCCGAGTCGAGGATGTGGTCGAACGCGGACATCCGATCGGACGCCACCATCAACAGGTGATCGGCGTCCACATCGTGCAGGCTGCGCACCTTCCCGGTGGCAACGAGCGGGTAATCGGCAAGAGTCGGCACGGGGAGAGCCTACGTGGCGGGCCCCGCCGAAGCCGCCGCCCGGTCCGCCGCGCGCTACGCAAGGGTCCCCCGCGAAGGGGGACCCCTAATTCAAGGGTAGGCGAATTCCGGCGGGCGGCGGGTAGTTGTGCACAGGTTTGTGGATAACTGGGGTTGCTGTGGATAACTCGGCTTGACTTGCTGGTCAGCGCCTTGTATCAGCTTGTGGATGGGATTCGACTGGGTTTCGTTCACGACCGACTACGGCACCAGCGACGCGTTCGTCGCGATCTGCAAGGGCGTGCTCGCGGGCATCGCACCGCGGTGCCGCGTGCTGGACGTGACGCACCACATCGGCGCGCAGGATGTGCGGCGCGGAGCGTCGGTCCTCGCTGCCGCGGTGCCGTACCTGCCGCCGTCAGTGCATGTCGCGGTGGTCGATCCCGGAGTGGGTACGGCGCGGCGCGGCATCGTGGTGAGCGCGGGGGCGAGTGTGCTGGTGGGGCCGGACAACGGGTTGCTGCTGCCTGCGGCCGATGCGCTCGGCGGGGTGTCCGGGTGCTTCGAGTTGTCCGAGCGGCGCTTTCACCTGCCGGTGGTGGCGGCGACGTTCCACGGGCGGGACATTTTCGCGCCGGTGGCGGCACATCTGGCCAACGGGGAGCTGCCGGGCGCGTTCGGGGGCGAGGTGGACCCGGCTTCGCTGGTTCGGTTGCCTGCTCCGGTGTCGCGGGTGGCGGACGGGGTGATCGAGGCGGAGATCGTCGGGGTTGATCATTTCGGGAACGTGCAGTTGGCTGCTGGGCCGGATGCGTTGGCGGGATTCGGAATGTCGGCCACTGTCGAGTTTGGACAGGAGCGGTTCGCGGTCACGGTCGGGCGGACGTTCGGGGACGTGCCGGTGGGCGCGTTGTTGTTGCACGTCGACTCGTCGGGCGCGGTGGAGATCGCGGTGAACAGCGGCTCGGCGGCGGCGGTGCTCGGTGGCGAGTCCGGGGTGGTTGTCGTTCGGCGCGGGTAGCATCGGGCTCGGCCGCGACTGGCGAGGGTGGAGCACCACCGGGGAGCGGCCGACCGCACCTGCGAGCGTCGACCGCCTGGGCGTCTCCCGAGCCGAGGAGACGTCGTGGAGCTGCGTTATGGGATCAATCCGGGTCAGGCCGCCCGCGCGGAGGCCGTGGATCAGTGGCCGATTCGGGTGGTCAACGGGAGTCCGTCGTACATCAACCTGCTGGACGCGCTGAACGGGTGGCAGCTCGTGCGCGCGGCCGGTCGCGCGCTGGGACTACCGGCTGCCGCATCGTTCAAGCACGTTTCGCCTGCTGGAGCTGCCGTCGCGGACCGGCTTGCCGACGCGTACGCGCGGGCGCGGGACGCGGATCCGAAGTCGTCGTACGGGGATTTCGTCGCGGTGTCCGAGCCGGTCGACGACGAACTGGCGGACGCGTTGCGTGGCGTGGTGAGCGACGGGATCATCGCGCCAGGGTTCGCGCCGGGGACCGTGGAGGTGTTGCGGCGCAAGAAGAACGGCGGATTTCTGGTGATCGAGGCGGATCCGGGGTTCGGGCCGCCGCCGACGGAGAGCCGGGAGGTGTTCGGGGTTCGGCTCACCCAGGAGACCGCCGAGTTCCCTGCCGATGTGCTGCCGGGTGATCTGCCTGCTGACGCCGCGCGGGATCTGTTGCTGGGGCTGGTGGTCGCGCGGTACACGCAGTCGAACTCGGTGTGCTACGTCCGCGACGGCGTGACGATCGGCATCGGCGCCGGGCAACAGTCGCGTGTGGACTGTACGCGGCTGGCTGGCGCGAAGGCGGATGTGTGGTGGTTGCGGCAGCATCCGGTGGTGCGGGAACTGCGGTTCCGGCCGGAGCTGCGGCGGCAGGACCGGGTCAACGCGCGGGTGCGGTTCGCCGAGGGAGAGCCGATCGAGGACGAGTTGGTGGCACCCGTCGAGTTCGGCGCGCGGGAGCGGGCGGCGTGGCTGGCGGAGCTCGACGGGGTGGCGTTCGCGTCGGATGGGGCGCTGCCGTTTCCGGACAACGTCGAGCACGCGCGCAGGCACGGCGTCCGCTACCTCGCGGAACCGGGTGGGTCGATCCGGTCAGGCGAGGTCGAGGACGCCTGCCGGGCGCACGGGATCACCTTGGTGCGTACCGGAATCCGGCTGTTTCACCACTGACTCAGAGGATCGGCTCCGGCACGTAGTGGGTGAGCGCCCCGAAGTTCTCCAGCAGCTTCTCCACCCGGCCGACGACCGATTCGACCTGGGCGGCGGCCAGTCCGGTGAAGGAGAGGCGGTCGGCGAGCAGCGCGGCGAGGGCGTCGGCGTCGAGCGGGAGGCGTGGGTCGGCGGCGAGGCGGTCGAACAGGTCGTTGCGTTCGATGCCCTGTTCGCGCATGGCCAGCGCGGTCGCGACGGCGTGCTCCTTGATGACCTCGTGCGCTACCTCGCGGCCGACACCCGCTCGCACCGCGGCGATGAGGATCTTGGTGGTGGCCAGGAAGGGCAGGTAGCGGTCGAGTTCGCGGCCGATGACGGCCGGGTAGGAGCCGAAGTCGTCGAGCACGGTGAGCAGGGTTTCCAGCAGGCCGTCGAGCGCGAAGAACGCGTCCGGGAGGGCGACCCGGCGGACGACGGAACAGGAGACGTCGCCTTCGTTCCACTGGTCGCCCGCGAGTTCGCTGGCCATCGACAGGTAGCCGCGCAGCACGACCATCAGGCCGTTGACGCGCTCGCACGAGCGGGTGTTCATCTTGTGCGGCATGGCGGAGCTCCCGACCTGGCCGGGTTTGAAGCCTTCGGTGGCGAGTTCGTGGCCTGCCATCAGCCGGATGGTCTTGGCCAGGCTCGACGGGGCGGCGGCCAGCTGGACCAGGGTGGCGAGCACGTCGAAGTCGAGCGAGCGCGGGTAGACCTGGCCGACGCTGGTGAACACCTGGGTGAAACCGAGGTGTTCGGCGATCCGGCGCTCCAGCGCGGCCACCGCGTCGGGGTCGCCGTCGAGCAGGTCGAGCATGTCCTGGGCGGTGCCGACCGGGCCCTTGATGCCACGCAGCGGATAGGTCTCGATGAGGTGTTCGAGCCGGTCGAACGCGACCAGCAGCTCCTCGGCCGCACCGGCGAAGCGCTTGCCGAGGGTGGTGGCCTGGGCGGCGACGTTGTGCGTGCGGCCGGTGATGACCAGGTCGCTGTGTTCGGCGCCGAGCCGGGCGAGGCGGGCGAGCACCGCGGCGACCCTGGCACGGATGTGCTCCAGTGAGGCGCGGACCTGGAGCTGTTCGACGTTCTCGGTGAGGTCGCGCGAGGTCATCCCCTTGTGGACCTGCTCGTGGCCGGCGAGCGCGTTGAACTCCTCGATGCGGGCCTTCACGTCGTGCCGGGTGACCCGTTCGCGTTGCGCGATGGAGCCGAGGTCGACCTGGTCGATGACGGCCTGGTAGTCGGCGACGGCGGTTTCGGGCACGTCGACCCCGAATTCGGCCTGCGCGCGCAGCACGGCGAGCCACAGTTCGCGCTCCAGCACCACCTTGTGCTCGGGGGACCACAGGCGGACCAGTGCGGCTGACGCGTAGCGGCCTGCGAGGACGTTGGGGATGTTGGGCTTGCTCACCCTGGCAGCGTACGGGCCACCAGAGGGGTCAGAAGTGGGTGGCCAGGTGTTGCGCGATGGTGGGCAGTTGCGCCTGGAACGGGATGGTGCCGCCGGTCGACTGGGGCTGGCTGAGCACGGTCACCACGTTCTGGTGCTGGGTGGGCGTGCTGGCCGCGTGGCCGACGCCGCTGGTCGCCTGGACGGCCGCGGCGCTCGCGGGACGGACCAGGGCGATGATCACGCCCGCCGCGCCGTGGTCGGTCACGGTCACGGCGGCACCGGAGGTGGTGCCTGCCGGGCAGTCGGCACTGGGCACCGTGGTGGGTTTCGGGTCGCCGACGGACGGGAGCTCGTTGGCGAGGGCGACAGCAAGCTCACCGTCCGTCGACCCACACCCACCAGGGGTGCTGCCGGTCGTAGGACCGGCATTCCCGGTGCCGCCGCCCCCCTGCATGGGCGAAGACTCCGGGACGTTGAATTGTGCCTCAGGACCACCTTGTACTCGTGAGTTCGGGTGGAACTCGTTACCTGGATTGCCGTGATTGTTCATCGTGGCGTCTGCCGGTGCGGCGCTTCCGGCCGAGTCACTGACAGTGTGCCCGAACGAGCCGAAGCTGACCACGCCCAGTCCGGTCAGTAATCCCGCGGCTACCAGAACGACCGCGCCCATGGTGCCGTTGCGCACCAGGGAACGCCGCCGGGCAGTGAGCCGACGCGACTCGGTGAGCACGTCGTCGGCGTCGAAAGTGGCCGGTGGGGAGTCCTGCACAGCGTCGTGCAGCAGTTGCGCGAGCCGATCATCGTCCACCGGGTTCCACCTCCTCGTTCTCGCTCGTCGGGTCGGTCATGAGGCTGGTCGCAGGTCGTCGATGGCGTCGCCGAGTTCGGTGCGCAACGCGGACAGGCCGCGCGCTGTCTGGCTCTTGACCGTGCCCTGGCTGCAACCCAGCGTCCGCGCGACCGCGCTGACGTCCAGTCCTTCCAGGAATCGCAGCATCAGCACGGCTCGTTGCCTCGGCGGAACCTTGCGCAGCGCGGCGAGCAGGGTCGCGCGGGTCGCGATCGTGTCGTCGAGCTCGGGAGCGCCCGACGTGGTGTCGGCGACATCGGGAACGTCATCGGTGAACCGCTCCCTCCGCCAGGGTCGCCGTGATTCGTCGATCACCGCGCGGACCACGGACCGTCGCACGTACGCGTCCAGCGCGGCCCGGTCGCGGATCTTCTGCCAGCGCCGGTGCAGCGCGACGAACGCGGTCTGCGCGAAGTCGTCCGCCCGGTGCCAGTCGCCACAGAGCAGGTAGGCACTTCTGCGCACGGCTTCTCGCCGAGCCTGGAAGTACTCCCGGAACTCCTGCTCGTCGCGTTGATCCACGCGGACGCTCTCCGCTCGTTGTCCTTACGTGTTCTGGACGTACCGCCCGGGCTCTACGGTTGCACGGATCCTGGATGAGATCTACGCCACCGCTTCGGCACCGGGGAGGCGGATAGCGTAGCGGAGGGACGAATCGGGCGGAGGGGCGAAATGCGCTGGGTGGTGTTCGACTTCGGTCAGGTGATCGGGCTGCGGACCGAGGCGGTGCCCTCGCTGGCCGCGCGGCTGGGGGCGCCACTGCCGGAGTTCGAGGCGGGCTACTGGAAGTACCGGGCCAGCTACGACCTGGTCGGGGACGATCTGGCCTACTGGCGGGCGGTGCTGGACCCGGTGGGGATCGCGGTGGACGCCGGGTTGGTGGCTGAGCTGACCGAGCTGGACGAGGCCGGGTGGCTGCGGGTGGATCCGGGCGCGCTCGCGTTGATCGTGGAGTTGTTCGAGGCGGGGGTGCCGTTGGCAATCCTGTCGAACGCGCCGAGTTCGTTCGGGCGGACGATGCGGACGCAGCCGTGGACGAAGTACTTCCGGACGCTGCTGTTCTCGGCCGATCTCGGGGTGAGCAAACCGGACCGCGCCATATACGAAACCCTGCTGGACCGTATTGATGCGAGCGCGGCGGACTGCTTCTTCACCGACGACCGACAGGCCAATGTGGACGGCGCGGTCGCGGCGGGACTGCGGGCGGAGCGCTGGCAAGGGGCCGACGCGCTACGCCCGTTCCTCGTCGAGTTCGGCGTCCTGAGCGAGCAGAACCGCGGCGATCAGTAGATCTGCTTGCGGTTGCGGTTGCGGATCGCGGAGTAGGCGCCACCGGCCAGCGCGACCACGACACCGATGATCGCCAGCACGAAGAAGGCGTGCACCAGCCAGCCGACCACCATGAAGCCGATCCAGATGACGACCAGCGCGCCTATCACCTTGAGAAACGTGGACATCGACAAAGCCTCCCCGCAAACGCCCGGTAAAACTCTCAGTGTGAAAACGATCCGGCCGGGCGTTGGGTTCCCAGCCTAGCCAGGTCAGTCCCGGATCACAGCAGAATTCTTCGGCAGCCAGGTCCCGAGCCTGCTCAGCGCGGCGCGGATGTCCTCGGTCGCGCCCGCGAAGGACAGCCGCACGAACTCGTTCCCACGGTGCGGATCGAAGTCGTGGCCGGGCGTGATGGCCACCCCGGTGTCCGCGAGCAGCCGCAGGCACCAGGCCATCGAATCGCCGGTCAACGCGCTCACGTCCGCGTAGGCGTAGAACGCGCCGTCGGCCGGGGCGAGCCGGTCGATGCCGATCGCGGGCAGGCCGGTGAGCAGCAGGTCCCGGTTGACGCCGTAGCGGGCGACGTGCGCGTCGATCTCCGCGTAGGACTCGGGTTCGAACGCGGCCACCGCGGCGAGCTGGGCGAGCGCGGGCGGGCAGATGGTGAAGTTGCCGGTCAGCGCGCCCGCCGCGCCACGCAGACGTTCCGGCAGCAGCATCCAGCCCAGCCGCCAGCCGGTCATGCACCAGTACTTGGAGAAGCTGTTCACCACGATCGCCTCGCGCGAGGTCTGCCAGGCGGTGGCGAACTCCGCGCCGTAGGCGATGCCGTGGTAGATCTCGTCGCTGATCAACTGCACGCCGTGCGCGTCGCACCAGGCAGCGAGCGCGGCGAGTTCGGCCGGGTCGAGCACGGTGCCGGTCGGATTGGCCGGGCTCGCCACGATCAGCCCGCGTACCGGCGCCTCGAGTTCTTCCAGCATGGCGACGGTGGGCTGGAACCGGGTGTCCGGACCGCACGGCAGCTCGACCACCTCGCAGCCCAGCGCGTGCAGGATGTTGCGGTACGCGGGATAACCCGGAGTGGCGAGGGCGACCCGGTCACCGGCGTCGAACGCGGACAGGAAGGCGAGCAGGAACGCGCCGGACGAGCCGGTGGTGATCACCACGTCTTCGGCATCGACGTCCGCAAGCCCCGGATAGGTGTGGCGGTAGTGCTCGGCGATCGCGGCGCGCAACGCGGGCACGCCGAAGGATTCGGTGTAGCCCAGGATGTTCTCGCGCAGGCCCGCTTCGGCGGCGGCCCGCACCGGGGCCGGGGCGGGACTGGACGGTTGGCCCGCCGCCAGCGACACCATGTCGCCGTGCGTGCGCTGGCGTTCGTGCGCCGCGGCGAGCATGTCCATCGCGATGAAGCGGGGCACGGCGGAACGCCGCGCGGGCAGCATGTCGAGCATGCGGCCAGACTATGCGGGCTCAGTAACCCACGTAGTGGCCGCCGTGCGAGACCGCGACGATGCCGGGCACGTTCTGGATGGAGCCGTAGCGGGACAGCGCGTAGCGGACGCCCGCGACGACGTTGTCGACCGGGTTGTAGATGTTGGTGTGGCCCGGCAGCGAGTGCGCGTTGAACGTGGAGTCGATGCACTGCATCAAGCCTTTGGAAGGATGTCCGGCTTGTGCATTAGAATCCCAAAGGTTAATACTGTTCGGGTTGCCGCCGGACTCGTGCTGGATGATCGTCCAGATGTCCTGGGCGTTCAACGCGCTGGCCGGGACGCCGTTCTGCTCCAGGATCTGGATCGCCTGGTTGATCCAGTCCTGCACGTTGCCGGGTGGCGGGCTGGAGGGCGGGCCGCCGCTGGAGCCCATGCCCCCGGCACCACCGCCGCCACCACCGCCGGCACCGCCACCGCCTCCGCCGCTGTGGTGGTGCGACCCGCCGCCACCGCCTCCGCCACCGCCTCCGCCGCCAGCACCGCTGCCGTTGGCCGAGGGCGGCGCGGACGAGCTGGTCGCGCTGGAGGTGGAGGTGCTGTTGGCCGGGCCGTTGCCGCCGGGCGCCGCCATGGTGGAGAACTTCGGGCTGATCCCGCCGGTCACCTTGCCGATGTTGCCCGCGTCGGTGCTGAGCTGGCTGTTGATGGTGTTGATCTCGCCGGTGATCGCGCCGTTGTTGTCCGAGACGGCTTTCTGCGCCGCAGTGGTCTTCTCGGCGTCGGTCGGGTGGCCGCCGGTGGTGCCGTAGGTCTTGAGGTTGTTGTTGTAGTCGGTGATGACCTGGCCGTACTTGCTCTCCAACGTGGACTTGCCGGTGGTCAGCGTGGTGGCGACCGCGGTGAGCGCGATCGCTCCGTCGGAAAGCGCCTTCTGGCAGGAGGTACCGGCCGAGTTGAAATTGCCCATGTAGCCGCGGAAGGCGTCGGCGACGTCGCCGGTCCAGCTGCCCAGGTTGTTGACCGCGCCGGAGACCGCCTTGTTGCAGCCGTCCGCGTCGCCAGCGGCCGTGGACAGCTTGGTGGCGAGCGCCGTGATCGAACCCGGGTCGGCCTTGTAGACGCCCTCGCCCGCGGTGGCGATGGCGGTGCCTGCTCCGCCGGGCAGCCCGGCAACCTCGTCGCGCGCGGTCACGCCGTCATCCCCCTCAGTGGACCTTGCTGATGTTCTGCTTGTTGGTGGTCTCGGTGCCGCCGGTGCTGGTCATGGTCGAGTCCAGGGTGCGTTCGATCTGACCGATCAGGCCCTCCGCCGCGCCGTATTCACCGTGCAGGGCGGCGCACAGCGCGCTGGCTGCCGAGGCGGCGGCGCCGGAGTTGCCGAGGGTGCCGAACATGCCCGCGTCGACGCTGGCCGGGACCGCGTCACCGACGCTGCCGAACTTGCCTGCCTCCGCTCCGATGGTGGAGCGGGCCTGGTCCATGTCGGCCGGGTTGTAGTTCAGCGCCATCCGTGCCATGCCCCCTTCGGCCACGCTTCGTGTTCCTCTGACGCGAGCTGCGCCGCGTCGGTTCCACGGGAAACCTGGTCGTCATTGTGCACGGTTTGTCGGCTCGGCACGGCCGATCCGGGCGATCACCACCTGACCCGGCTACAACTCGTCGAGCAGTTCCGCGACGTTCTCCCCGATCCGGGCATTGTTGGCGGGCGTGACCGTGACCCACGGGTCCCGGCTGCCCTGCGAGCGGGCCAGGTAGAGGTAGCGGCCCCAGTCGGTGTCGTGAAAGGCGATCACCCGGTCCGCGCGCCGGATGCGACCGTCGCGCAGCGTGCGCTGGGCGCCGAACTGGCCGCGCACCTGGATGTCGGCGAACATCGCGGCCAGCTCCTGGGCGTCGGGCAGCGCGACGCCACGCCGGTTCAGCGCGGTGATGATCGCGGTGGCGTCGCCGCCGACCTCATGCTCGGCCTTGTGCAACGTCTCCAGCGGCAGGCTCACCGAACGCCCGCCGCCTGCCGGGCACTCACCGGCGACGGACACCGCGGACTGCACGAACGACGTCGGCCGGGCCGGGATCAGCCAGACCTGGCCCTTGTCCACGACCGCGAGTAACGCGGTGTTGCCGCCGGACGCGGCGAGCGCGCGGATCTCCCGGTCGGTCCACACCCAGACGTCCACGGCGAGCTTCGGGTTGGCGAGCAGGGCGAGCTGGTCGGCGAGTTCGCTGTCCGCCCTGGTCCCCTTGGCCATGCCGCGTTCGCCGAGGCTCGCCCACGCCTGCGCCTCCAGCTTGGCGCGCTCGGAGTGCGTGGCGCCGGGGCTGGGCACGTCGAGCACGACGTGCCTGCGCGGGAAGCGCTGGGCGGTCCACGCCACGTCGAACTCCAGCGCGGACAGGACCACGCTGCTCGGCGCGCTCACCCGGTTACTCGTCCTCGTCGTCGGCTTGCACGTTGCCACCGAGCACTTCGGGGATGACCATCCGGCCGTCGTCGAAGAACTCGTCGTCGGTGCGCGGGTAGCTGTTGCGGTGCTGGCCGTCGTCGTCGCGGCGGTGCACCGGTTCGAGCACGCCGGGCGCGGCCGGGTCGCTCGCGGAGAGCTGGGCGTTCATCCGCGCCGCGGCTTCCTCCTCGGAGTCGAGTTCGGCCAGCGCGCCGCGGTTGGGGTTGAAGTCGTCCTCGTCGTCGTCCGCGAAGCCGCCGGGCTCGTTGCCGTTGCGCTCAAGTTCCTCGTCCTCGCCGCGCTTGTTGGCGTTGGCGCCGACGATGCCGACCGCGGCCGTGCCACCCGCGACCGCGGCACCAGCCGCGATCTCGCCGACCTCCCCACCGGCACCACCAATCGCGGCGCTACCCGGTGTGGGCATGCCTGCCGCGCGGGCCACCGGCCCGGGACCGCCTGCGGTCGGGCCGATCCCGCTGACCGAGCCGGGACCACCGACGCCACCGCCACCCGCACCCCCACCGGAGGCACCCCCACCGGGTACGCCGACGCCGGACGCACCGCCACCGCCGACCGGGAAGGCACCGCCGGGGCCACCAGCCGGAAAACCGCCGCCGGGGAAACCGCCGCCGGGAAAGCCGCCGGTGGGCGAACCCAGGCCGGGAGGGGCGCCCACGCCGGTGACCGGACCGAGCCCGGTCGGCATGCCACCACCACCGCCGCCGCCGGAAACGCCGGGCGGGAGGGTGCCAACACCGCCGGGTGCGCCACCGCCGCCGAGCACCGGGGAGCCGGGCACGCCACCGGGGCTGCTCGGTCCGGTGTAGCCGGAGGTGGAGGTGCCGCCGCTGGGCTGCGGGTTGAGGCCGATCGCGGGCGGCGGCGCGGGCGGCGCGTAGCCGCCGAGGTTGGACTGGCTGGAGGAGGTGTAGTTGTTCATCGCGTCGACGGCCTGGTTGCGCGCCGCGTTGGCCTGGCTGACCTGCTGGGCGTGGTCGTTGCCGTGCCCGCTGAACGGCGCTGAACCCGAGCCGAGCGAGCTGTTGCTTGGCGCGGTGTCACCGGCCAGCGACTGCGGTTTCGGGGCGGCGTTGCGCGCGGTCGCGTACGCCTCGGCCTGCTGGTTGATCGCGGTCGAGGACTGTCCGCCCTGGTCGGTGACGGTGCCGCCGTACGCGGCCGATGCGGAGAGCATCTGGTCGGCCAGGTCGGACGCGGTCTGGCTCTGCCAGTTCACGCCGATGGCCTGCAACTGGGTCTGCAAGGCGGTGTCGATCTGGGTCAGGTCAGCCGCGACATTGGCCAGGGCATCCGCCGCCGAGGACATCTCGGCCGCGCCGGTGCCGCTGTTGAGCTGCTGCACCGCTGCGGCCAGCTGGGCGTTGGTCATGCCCTCCCAGCGCAACTCGCCGAGCGAGGTGTCGGTGCTGACCGCGGTCGTTTTCTGCACGGCAGCGAACTCGGCGCCCTCGGTCTTCTTGACGTAGTCGGCTTCCAGGCTGTCGGCGATCCCGCCGATGCCGCCGGAGAAGTCCATTTCCTACCCCTCAGCTCGCGGTTTGCAGTGTCGCGATGGCCGCGCCCGCGACCTGTTCGGTGTCGGCGCAGGACTGCGCCGCGGTCATCCCGGTGGGCGGGAAGTCGAACTGCACGATGAGCATCTGCCCGTCGGCGACGCTGACCACGGTCTGGCAGCCGGTGGCCACGGTCGCCTTGCTGGTCACGTCCACGGCGGGGAAGCCGCCGATGCTGGCCGGCTTGGTGTTGTTCGCCAGCAGTGGGTTGAGCCAGAACTGGATGCCCGCGTTGGTCACGGTCTGCACGTTGTAGCTGGGCAGGGTGCCCGGATCGGTCAGCTGGAAGCCGCACTGCGGGTCGTGCCAGTTGACATCCGGCTGCCCCGGCACGCCAGGATCGACGCCCAGCTTCGCCTGTTGTGTGCTGCTCAGCAGCGAACACGGGTCGACACCGGTCAACGGCACGTTGCGCGGCCGGGGCGGCAGGCTCAGCGTGCTCAGCTGGGTCGGCGCGACCGAGCCGGTGCCGGCCACCGGGGCCGGTTGACCGGCTTGTTGCGCGGCGCAGGCGGCGAGCAGCGCGACGACGAGCCCACCGATGGGGGCCCACCCCCAGCGGATCAGCGTCGAGCGCTCACGCACCCGGTCCACCGGGCGTGGCCGTCTGCTTGAAGGCGTCCGCGATCTGGTCCTCGGTGTAGCCGTAGTTGAGCGCGGTGGTCTTCAGGTTGTCCGCGACCTGTTGCAGGCTCTGCAGGTACTGGTTGACCCGGTTGGCGTAGGAGTCCGGGTCGGTGACGAGTCTGGCGTTCCACTGCTGGGCCGCCTGCACGCTGACCACGTCCTGCGCCGGTGGCGCGATGGACAGCCGCGTGAGGTTCTGCTGGATGTCCCGGCCCTCGCTGTTGAGCACGTCATTGATGATCTTCGCGGCCTGCAGCACGTTGTCATGGTTGACGGTGATGCTGGCCGCGGTCTGCGGGACCGCGCTCAGTTCGCCGGACAGCCCGCCAGGGTTCGCCGCCGTCTGCAGCGCAACGTCGTCCGTCGCCATCAGCGACCCACCCCCGTCGTCGGTGTAACCGTCCGTCCGTAAGAGGCTACCAATCTCGGCCCCCGCCGGACTGCTGTTGGACGATCCCGGTGGACGGATGGTTCCCCAGATCAGGCAGGAACTTCGACGTGTCCTTCCGCCGCGCGCAGCGCGATGTCGGTGCGGTGGTGCGAGCCCGCCAGGTGCACCCCGGCGAGACGCCGGTAGGCCTCGGCGCGGGCAGCGGTCAGATCCGGCCCGGTGCCTACGACGGAGAGCACCCGGCCGCCCGCTGACACGATCGCGCCATCGTCGCGGCGGCGGGTACCCGCGTGCAGGATGCCTTCTGCCTCCGAGCCGGTGATCACGTCTCCGGCGCGCGGCCTGCCCGGGTAGCCCTCTGCGGCGATGACCACGTTGACCGCGGCACCGTCCTGCCAGTCCAGCGGCGGTTGCTGGGCGAGGGTGCCGGTGGCGACCGCGTTGAGCAGGCCCGCCAGCGGGGTGTCGAGCAGGGCGAGAACCGCCTGGATCTCCGGGTCGCCGAAGCGGGCGTTGAACTCGATGACCTGCGGACCGGCCGAGGTGAGCGCGAGGCCCGCGTAGAGGATGCCGGTGAAGGGGCAGTCGCGGGCAGCGAGTTCGGCGACGACCGGGGCGACGATCCGCTCGACCACCTCGTCGACCAGGTTCGCGGGCGCCCAGGGCAGCGGGGCGTAGGCGCCCATGCCACCGGTGTTGGGGCCGTGGTCGTCGTCGCCGACCCGCTTGAAATCCTGCGCGGGCAGCATCGGCACCACGGTGGCGCCCTCCACCAGGCAGAACAGTGACACTTCCGGCCCGTCGAGGAACGATTCCAGCAGGACCGGGTGGCCGCCGTCGAGCAGGGTCATGGCGTGCGCGCGGGCCACGTCGAAGTCGTCGGTGACCACGACACCCTTGCCTGCGGCCAGGCCGTCGTCCTTGACCACGAAGGTGGGGCCGAAGTGGCTCAGCGCCGCGTCCAGGTGACCGGGGTTGTCCACCACCTCGGAGCGCGCGGTGGGCACGCCCGCCGCCTGCATGACGTCCTTGGCGAACGCCTTGGATCCCTCGATCCGGGCGGCCTTCGCGGACGGTCCGAAGCACGGGATGCCCGCCGCGCGGACCGCGTCGGCGACCCCGGCGACCAGCGGCGCCTCCGGACCGACCACGACCAGGTCGGCAAGGAACTCCTTGGCCAGCGCGGTCACCGCGGCCGGATCGTTCGCATCGACACCGTGGGTCTCGGCGATGCCCGCCGTCCCCGCGTTGCCAGGGGCCGCGGCCAGCGCGGTCACCGCGACATCGTGGGACAGCGCCAGCAGAAGGGCATGTTCTCGGGCGCCCGACCCGATTACCAGCACGCGCACAGGGCGCGAGTTTACGGCGAGCCCACTTCGGTGCTCCGAACGGGCGCGCTCAGACGAGTCGGTGATCCACGTAACACCAGCGCCAGTCCTCGCCGGGCTCGAAGGAACGGATCACCGGGTGATCGGAACCGGTGGCGTGCGCGGTGGCGTGCCGGTGCGGGCTGGAGTCGCAGCAGGCGACGTGACCGCAGCTCAGGCACAGCCGCAGGTGCACGAAGTTGGCTTCGTTGATCGCGAGGCAGTCCTCGCAGCCTTCGGTGGTGGATGGCGTGACCGTGAGGTCCTCGATCAGGGCTACGTGTGCACAGGTCATGCGGTCACCTCCGTGGGTGGCAGGACAACGTCAGCTGTTTCGATACGCGACCCCTCGTCGCGCACCGGATTCATGCGAGTGCCGATTGTCATCTCCCGCCCCAATTGCGGACTACTGCGTCTCC
Source organism: Pseudonocardiaceae bacterium (assembly GCA_036494465.1). Lineage (GTDB taxonomy): Bacteria > Actinomycetota > Actinomycetes > Mycobacteriales > Pseudonocardiaceae > CAJCJE01. The sequence goes on along the minus strand of DASXOJ010000224.1, from coordinate 18,315 downwards.
ATCATGACGTAGCCACGAACTGCCAGATGCATCGCTGCGCCATTCGGCGATCGACTTTCTTCCCTACCCACCCCGACTTGACCAACTGAGACCACGAGTTCATCGCGGGGCGGGCGGAATGCACGCAACGCAGCACAATGAGGACCGTGGCGGGAATCGAGCAGTTGCTGCTGGTGGTCGGATCGCTCGCGGTCGCGGCGATGGCGAGGCGGCTACGGCTGTCCGCACCGTTGGTGCTGGTCGCGGCCGGGCTGGTGGTCTCCTACCTGCCCGGGGTACCGGACTTCGAGATCAACCCGGAGCTGGTGCTGGTGCTGTTCATGCCGCCGCTGCTGTACTCGGCGTCGCTGAGCAGCTCCTACCTGGGTTTCCGGGCGAACGTACGGCCGATCGCGCTGCTGTCCGTCGGGCTGGTGCTGGCCACCACGGTCGCGGTCGGGTTCGTCGCACACCTGCTCATCCCGGACCTGCCGATCACCTCGGCGCTGGTGCTGGGCGCGGTGGTGGCGCCGCCGGACGCGGTGGCGGCGGTCGCGATCGGGCGCAGGCTCGGCCTGCCGCGCAGGCTGATGACGCTGATGACCGGGGAGAGCCTGGTCAACGACGCGACCGCGCTGACCGCGTTCAAGGTCGCGGTGGCCGCCGCGCTGGGCGCGGGCGCGAGCTGGGGCGCGGGGTTGCGCACGTTCGTGGTCGCGTCGGTCGGCGGCGTGGTGATCGGGCTGGTGCTGGGCATGCTGGTGCATGCGATCCGGATGCGGCTGCACGACAGCGTGGTGGAGAGCGCGCTGGGCATGGTGGTGCCGTTCGCGGCGTACCTGATCGCGGAGATCCCGGCGATCGGCGCGTCCGGCGTGCTCGCGGTGGTGACCGCCGGGCTCTACCTCGGCCACAACGCGCCGAACGCGGGCTACGCGACCCGGTTGCAGGAGGACGCCGTGTGGCGCGCGGTGGACGTGCTGCTGGAGTCGCTGGTGTTCGGCCTGATCGGGTTGAACCTGCGGTTCGTGCTGCACCAGGTGAACAACGCTGGGCACAGCACGATCGCGCTGCTCGGCGCGTCGGTCGGGGTGCTGGCGGCGGCGATGCTGGTGCGCATCGTCTGGATGTTCCCTGCGACCTACCTGCCGAGGTGGGTGGCTCGCTGGTTCGGGCGCGGCGGCGATCCACCGCCGTCGTGGCGCAGCGTCGCGGTGCTGTCCTGGAGCGGGATGCGCGGGGTGGTGTCGCTGGCCGCAGCGTCGTCGGTGCCCGCCCAGGTACCGGGCCGGGATCTGGTGCTGCTGCTGGCGTTCGCGGTCACCGTCGGCACCCTGCTGATCCAGGGGTTGAGCCTGCCGTGGCTGATCCGCAAGCTCGGCGTGCACGGCGACGAGGACTTCGCGGACACCCTGGCCGAGGCGCAGGCGGCGCACACCGCGTCGCTGGCGGCGGTGACCAGGCTGGACGAACTGACCAACGACGAGGACGACAACACGCCGGTGCACATCGTGGACAAGCTGCGTGCGATGGCGGAGAACAGCGGCAACGCGGCGTGGGAGCGGCTGGGCAGACAGGACATCGAGAGCCCGGCTACTGCCTATCGCCGGTTGCGGCTGGAGATGCTGGGCGCGCAGCGCGGGGTCTACCTGGACGCGCGCAATTCGGGCGAGATCGACGACGAGGTGCTGCGCAAGGTGCTGCGCGAGCTCGACCTGGAGGAGGCGCGCCTGGACGCCCGCGATTGACCTGTTCAACGCGGGTCTGATCGACGAGGATCGACACATGAGCCCCGACGAACTGGACCGCGCCAAGGCCGTGCTGCGGGAGAGCGAGAACCGGCCTTCCGAGGCCAGGGTCTACGACTACTTCCTCGGCGGTGCCGCGAACTTCGAGGTGGACCGGGCGTTCGCGGAGGCGCAGATCGCGAAGTACCCGGACATGCCGATGATCGCATCGGAGAACCGGCGTTTCCTGCACCGGGCCGTGCGCTACCTGGCCGAACACGGCATCCGGCAGTTCGTGGACATCGGTTCCGGGGTGCCGACCGAGGGCAACGTGCACGAGATCGCCGAAGAGGTGCTGCCGGGACAGTGCCGGGTGGTCTACGTCGACCGGGACCCGATCGCGCATGCGCACGCGCAGATCCTGTTGCGCGAGAACGGCGACCACGCGCGGCACCGCGCGCTGCGCGGGGACCTGCTGGAGACGCAGGACCTGTGGTGGCAGGTGAATTCGACCGGCCTGATCGACTTCGGCCAGCCGGTCGCGGTGCTGATCGTGGCGGTGTTGCACTTCATCAAGGACGACCGCGAGCCTGCGAAGGCGCTGGAGTTCCTGCGCTCGAAGCTCGCGCCCGGTTCGTACCTGGTGCTCTCGCACGCCAGCGGCGAGGGGCTCTCGGCCGGTCGGCAGAACGCGGCGGAGCGGGTCCGGTCGGACTACGAGAGCCAGGCGGCGAATCCGGGTGTGTTCCGCAAGCACGACCAGATCGCCGAGTTCTTCGGCGGCTGGCCGCTGGTGTCGCCCGGTCTGGTGTGGACACCCGAGTGGCACGACGAGAACTTCGTGTCCGGTTTCACCGACGATCCGGCGCGCGCGTTCATCATGGCCGGGGTGGCGCGCAAGCCGTGATCACTTGACGGCGACGCGGATCCGGTAGGTCCACCACCAGGTCGCGGGCTGCGTCATGCGCTGCGCTGCGACCTCGCGCATCTCGGTGAGGCCGAGTTCGTCCTCGGTGTGCCCACTGGCGAGCAGCGCGGCGATCCCGCTCTGGCTGCGCACCAGTTCGAGCAGCCGGTCGACGTCGCCGGTGTCCCGCGAGTGCAGGCAGATCTCACGGGCGTAGGAGAACAGGCCCGAGTCGATCATCCGGCCGAGGTGGCCCGCCTTGTCCCAGCGCGGTGTCTCGTCGTCGGCGTCGTGCGGGAATGCGCCGAGCCGCCTGCCGATCTCGTCGTAGCGGGCGTCGACCTTGGCGTCGATCGCGGGCGGCCAGTCCACGTCGTAGGCGGCGAACACGCCACCGGGGCGCAGCAGCCGGGCGACTTCGGGCAGCACCTTCGCCGGGTCGAACCAGTGCATCGCCTGGCTGGCGGTGACCAGGTCGACGCATTCGTCGGGCAGGCCGGTGGCATCGGCGGTGGCGTCGATCGCGCAGAAGACGTGCTTCTCGGGCAACGCGGCGAAGCGCTGGTTGGCGACGGCGCGCATGTCCTGGCTGGGTTCGACCGCGAGCACGTGCTGCGCCCGGCCCTCCCAGACCACTGTGGACAGTCCGGTGCCCGCGCCGATGTCGACCACGTCCGGTTCGGCGACGCCGCACCACTGGGTCAGCAGGTCGACCAGTTCGATCGGGGGCTTGGGGCGTGCCCGGTCGTAGGTGTCGGCGAAACCGAGGAACCGCGATACCGAGTCGACCATGCCGCCAGATTAGCCGCAGGCCGGTCAGTCCGCCGCGAGCAGACCGCGCCGCGCCAGCTCCGGCCGTACCCCCTCACCGAACCAGAACGCCTCTTCCAGGTGCGGATATCCGCTGAGCACGAACTCCTCGATGCCGATGTCGTGGTACTCCGACATCAGGTCGGCAACCTCGGTATGACTGCCAACGAACGCGGTTCCCGCGCCCCCGCGCACCAGTCCGACCCCGGCCCACAGACCAGGGTGGACCTCCAGTGAATGCGCGTCGCTGTCGAACTTGCCATCGTGCAGCTGCGCCATCCGCCGCTGGCCGACCGAGTCACCGGCCGCGAACCGTGCCTGCGACGCCGCGACCACCTCGGGATCGAACTGGTCCTGGAGCTTCTGCGCGACCGCCCACGCTTCCGCCGAGGTATCCCTGCTGATGGTGTGGGCGCGCAGGCCGAAGCGCAGTTCGCGGCCCTCGTCGGCGGCGAGCTTGCGCAGCCGTGCCACCTTCTCGGCGACCAGCGCGGGCGGCTCCCCCCAGGTCAGGTACACGTCGGCGCGGCGCGCGGCGACCGGGAGGGCGGCGTCCGAGCTGCCGCCGAAATACAGCTGGGGCACCGGATTCGGCACGGTGAACGCCTTGGCGTCGCGGATCGTGTAGTACGTGCCGTCGAAATCGAAGCCGCCACCGGCGAACACGCCGCGCATGATCGCCATGAACTCGTCGGTGCGGGCGTAACGCTCGTCGTGGCTGAGGTGGTCGCCGAAGCGCGCCTGCTCGACCTGATCGCCGCCGGTGACGATGTTGAGCAGCAGCCGCCCGCCGGAGATGTGCTGGTAGGTAATGGCCTGCTGGGCGGCCAGCGTCGGGGTGAGCGAACCGGGCCGGAACGCGACCAGGAACTTGATGGTCCTGGTCCTGGCCAGCAGCGCGGCCGTGGTCAGCCAGGCGTCCTGGCACCAGGTGCCGGTCGGGGTGAGCATGCCGGTGAACCCGGCCCGTTCGGCGGCTGCCGCGACCTGCGCGAGATAGTCGATGTCCGGCTCGCGCGGGATCCCGGTGTCGACAGCGGACTGACCTGGTCGGTCCACAATGGAGCGCCCGTCGCCGTGGGTGGGCAGGAACCAGTGCAGGGTGATGCTCATCGGGCACCTGCCAGGAACGTCTTGATCTCGGCGTCGTAGCGGTGGTCGACGAAGTCGTTGAAGGTGATCTTGGCCGGGATCTGGTTCGCCGCCGAGAACTCGTCGGCCAGGTGCTGCTCGGAACTGATCAGTGTGTCGTCCAGCAGGACCGGGTGCAGCACGATGTCAGCCGCCGCCGCCTGGGTCACCGCCTGCGGCAGACCGGTTTCCTGCGACCACAACCGCGCGAACTGGCTCTGGTGCGTCTTTGCCCACGCGTACGCCTTCGCGATGCGCACGACATAGTCGCCGATGGCCGCGTTCTTGCCCGCGTCCGCCAGTGCGGAGCGGCTCGCCACCTCGACGCTGTAGCCGTTGGACAGTTGCTGGGACTGCGACTGCTTGCCGGTGATCAGCTGCCGCGCGTTGTCCTGCTGGATCCCCTCGGCGACGTAGGGCTGCCAGACCGCCCAGGCATCCACCTGGTGCTGGCCGAACGCGGTGAGCGCGTTGCCCGGTTGCAGGTAGGCGATTTTGACGTCTGCCGGGCTCAACCCGTTCTTGTTCAACGTGTTCAGCAGCGTGCCGTTGGCCGATGAGCCCTGCGCGACCGCGATCGTCTTGCCCTTGAGGTCGGCCGGGCTGTTGATGGTCGAGTTCGACGGGACCAGGATTGCGTCGCCGACCGGGGACTGTTCGGCCGCGACCACGTCGATCTTGTCCTTCGCGGCCGCCGCGAAGATCGGCGGCGTGTTGCCGACCTGGCCGAGGTCGATCGCGCCCGCCGCGTCCGCCTGGAGCATCGGCGGCCCGGAGGTGAACGTGGCCCACTGGATCGTGTAGGGCAGGTTGTCGAGCTCGCCGGACGCGCGCAGCAGCGCCTGCGCGCTGTTGCCGGACTGGTCGCCGACGCGCAGCGTGACACCCTTGAGCTGCGCGGCGCTGACCGTGCTTGGCACCGGCGCGGTCGAGGACCCGGACGCGCCGCCGCCACACGCGGCGACCCCGAGCAGCGCGACGGCGAGCAGGCTAAGCGACGTGTACTTCACTCTCGTTCACTCCCAGGTCGGCCAGTACTTCGGTGCGCAGCCGCGCGTGCGGCTCGGTGACGATGTGTTCGGCGATGATGCGGCCGGAATCGAGCACGAGGATCCGATCGGCCAGCACCAGCGCCTCGTCGACGTCGTGGGTGACCAGCAGCACGGCCGGTCGGTGGGTGATCCAGAGCTGGCGGACCAGGCGGTGCATGGCGAGGCGGGTCAACGCGTCCAGCGCGGCGAACGGCTCGTCGAGCAGCAGCAGATCCGGTTCGCGGACCAGCGCCCTGGCCAGCGAGACGCGCTGCGCCTCACCGCCGGAGAGGGTCTGCGGCCAGGCATCGGCCAGCTCAGCCAGGTGCACCTCGGCGAGCGCGCGCTCCGCTGTCCCACGTGGATCCGCGACCTTCTTTCCATTTACACCGAGGCCCAGCACCACGTTGCGCCAGACCGTGCGCCAGTCCAGCAGTCTCGGTTGCTGGAACGCGACCGACACCGTGCCATCCACTGTGGACTCTCCGGTGACGTCACGGTCCAAACCGGACAGGATGCGCAGCAGCGTCGACTTGCCGGAACCGCTGCGGCCGAGCAGGGCAACGAATTCGCCCTTGCGCACGGCCAGATCCAGCCCGTCCAGCACGTGCCGGTCGCCGAATTGTTTGACCAGGCCGCGTACATGCACGGTCAGCTCGTTCGCCACCGCAGCAGCCTCCGTTCGAGCAGTCGGACGACGCCGTCGGTGAGCAACCCGAGGATCGCGTAGACCAGCAGCGCGACCAGCACGATGTCGTTGCGGCCGAACTCGCTGGCATTGTTGATCATGTAGCCGAGCCCGGCGCTGGCATTGATCTGCTCGCCGACCACCAGCGACAGCCACGCCGCAGCGAGCCCGAGCCGCAGCCCGACCAGGCTGTTCGGCACCGCCGATGGCAGGATCACGTGCCGGACGCGTTCCCAGCGCGAGTACCCGAGCACGGTCGTCGCCTCGACCAGTCGCCGGTCCGCATCCTTGATGCCCGCGTGCACGTTGACGTAGAGCGGAAACGCCGTACCCAGCGCGACCAGCGCGATCTTGGGCGCCTCGCCGATACCGAACCAGATGATGAACAGCGGGATCAGGCCGAGGAACGGCAACGTGCGCAGCATCTGCATTGGCGGGTCGATCAGCAGATCGCTCCACCGGGACAGGCCGGCCGCGATGCCGATCACCGCGCCGACGACCAGGCCGATCGCGAACCCGATGGCCACCCGGCGCAGCGAGACGACCATGGCATCGCCCAGCTCACCGCTCTGGATGAGCTGACCGGCGGTTGCGCCGATGGAGACCGGCGAGACCAGTTTGTCCTCGGAGATCGCGCCTGCGCTGCTGAGCAACTGCCACAGCAGCACCAGCGCGATCGGGCTGATCAGCCGTAACAGGGCGGACACCCGCCACCGCCCGATCCGGCGCGGCGTGCGGACGTCCTTCGACGCGGTGCGCTCACGCGCTCGGCCGAGCAGATCCGTGGAGGTCGACACGGCCTGGAGTCTCGTTGCGCCACGCCAGGCCCGTCAACGGACGAGAATGTTCTCCCAAACTGCGGAAATCGTTCTGTCGCAGACAGAAGCTCTCTGTCTACTTCGGACTCATGCGAGCAGTTCGTGCCGGACGATGGTCTGGTCGCGGCCAGGACCGACGCCGATCACGGACACCCGCGCGCCGGAGAGCTCCTCCAGCCTGCGCACATACGCCTGCGCGTTCGCGGGCAGCTCCTCGAACGTGCGGCAGCCGCTGATGTCCTCGAACCAGCCCGGCATCTCCTCGTAGACCGGCACCGCGTGGTGGAAGTCGGTCTGCGTCATCGGCATGTCCTCGGCGCGGAAGCCGTCCACCTCGTACGCGACGCAGATCGGCACCTTCTCCAGGCTGGAGAGCACATCCAGCTTGGTCAGGAAGACGTCGGTGAAGCCGTTGACCCTGGTCGCGTAGCGCGCGATCACCGCGTCGAACCAGCCGGTGCGCCGGTCGCGACCGGTGTTCACGCCGACCTCGCCGCCGACCTTGCGCAGGTACTCGCCCATCTGGTCGTGCAGCTCGGTCGGGAACGGACCGGAGCCGACGCGCGTCGTGTACGCCTTCAGGATGCCCAGCACCACGTTGATCCGGCCCGGCCCGATGCCGCTACCGGCCACCGCGCCACCCGAGGTCGGGTTGGACGAGGTGACGAACGGGTAGGTGCCGTGGTCGACGTCGAGCATGGTGCCCTGCGACCCCTCCAGCAGGACCGTCTCGCCGCGCTCCAGCGCCAGGTTGAGCAGCAGGCGGGTGTCCGCGATCCGGTCGGCGAACTGCTCGACCTGCGCCAGGATCTCGTCCGCGACCTGGTCGGCGTCCAGCGCCTTGCGGTTGTAGACCTTCACCAGGATCTGGTTCTTGATGTCCAGCGCCGCCTCGACCTTCTGGCGGAAGATCTTCTCGTCCAGCACGTCCTGGAACCGCACGCCGACCCGGGCGACCTTGTCCTGGTAGCAGGGGCCGATACCGCGACCGGTGGTGCCGATCTTGGCCTTGCCCAGGTAGCGCTCGGTCACTTTGTCGATGGCCACGTGGTACGGCATGATCAAGTGCGCGTCGGCGGAGACCAGCAGACCGGCGGTGTCCACACCGCGCTCCTGCAAGCCGGTGAGCTCCTCCAGCAGCGCGCCGGGATTCACGACAACGCCGTTGCCGATCACGTTGGTCACGCCGGGAGTGAGGATGCCGGACGGGATCAGCTTGGTGGCGAACTTCTGGCCGTCCGGGAGCACGACCGTGTGCCCGGCGTTGTTCCCACCCTGGTAGCGGACCACCCACTTGAGCCGCTCACCGAGCAGGTCAGCGGCCTTGCCCTTACCCTCGTCGCCCCATTGGGCGCCGATGACCACGATGGCCGGCATGTAAGACTCCCCGAAGGATCGACGGCGATTGCCGAGGGGTCAGACTAGTCCAGGAGCGACAGTGGCGGCGGTTGTACTGGCCTGTGGAGTGGATCCGATAGCGCAGCGTGACGGCATCGTCATGCGCCGGTTGCCCGCACGCCCCGGCAAGGACGACATCGACCCCATCCTGGACGAGCTCGACGGGCGCAGGCTGGTCGTGGCAGGTACCGATGCCGACCTCGCCGCCGTCGTCCTCCGCCTGCTGCGCACCGAACGCGTCACCAGCGTCGACATCGGCTACCTGCCCAGCTCGACGGATTCCGTGACGGCCAGGATCTGGCAGTTGCCGACCTCACACAACAAAGCCCTCGACGTCGCGCTGAGCGCCCCGATCCGGGAAGTGCCGCTGGTCCGCGACGACAACGGCGGCGTGCTCGTCGGCGCGGGCACCATCGCCGCGTTCGACGGCGTCGCCTACTGCGACGACACCCGGGTGCTGTCCGGTCGAGCCAAGCTCCTGCTGGTCACACCGGACCCGGACGGCGTGCGGGTCACCGTGCGGCGCAACGGATTACTGCGCCGCGCCGGTCCGGCCGTGACCGGGCGCGCCTGCCAGCTCGGCGGCGAACTGCCCGAGATCCGCAGCGACGGCGTGCCGCACGGCCGCCCGATGCCGCGCTGGACCTGGTACCGGCACACCGAAGACCTACGGCTCGCCCTGCGCTGACCGGTCCTCGCGGAACTGACCGACCACGCCAAGCCCGAACACCGCGACCGCGCCCGCACCGAGCAGCAGGTCCGGCACCAGACCGGTGGCGGGCACCAGCAACGCGGCGACCGCGCACACCTGGTTGGCCACAAGGCCGATCAGGAATCCGCGAATCGGCGGCTTGCCCCACCAGAACCGGGTCTGCTCAACCAGCAGCCGCCGCACCGCGGGCGAGAGCCTGCCGATCCGCACCCACCCGAACACGCCCCAGCCCAGCACCACCGCACCGGCCAGCACCGCGCGGACCCAGTACGGCACCGGGTTGTTCACCGCCAACGCGGCGACCGCGACCACGATCGCCACCACCCACTTGCCCTGCTTGACCATCGGCGAGAACGCGGATTTGCCGATGTTCTGGTGCATCGTGGTGTTCTGCGGGTCGTTCGCGACCGCGTCCCGGAAACCCCGCATCGCCTTTTCGTGGCGGCCCTCCCGCAGGTCGATCACGGCGAGGTTGTTGCGCGCCGAGGTGTTCTGCGGATCCAGCCCCAGCGCCGCGCGGTAGGCGGCGGACTCGGCCTCCGTGTCGCCGAGCCTGCTGTAGGCCATTCCGAGCAGCACGTGCGCGTCCGCTTCGGTCGGCGCCAGATCGACCGTGATCCGCGCCACCCTGATCGCGTCCCGGCTCCGATTCGGACCGTGCACCAGCGCGCGGCCCAGCAGGTACTGCTCGACCCAGTTGTCCGGCTCCAGCTCCACCGCGCGCGTCGCCGCCACGATCGCCTCGTCCACCTGCTCCAGCCCGAGCAGTGCGGTGGCGCGACTGTGCCACGCGCCCGCCACCAACGGCTCGACCGCCACCGCGCGATCCGCCCAGCGCAACGCGTCGGCATACCGGTCCAGATCGGTGTGCGCGGCCGCCAGCAGCCGCAATGCCGACGCGTCCTCGGGATGAGTGGCGATGTGCTTGGCGAGCAGCTCGATCGCGGCCGCCGCGCGCCCGATGGCGAGCAGCTGATCCGCGCGCTCGCACACGTCCCGGTCCGCCATGGCTCCAGTATCGACCGGGATCACCCGCTCAGGAGCGGACCGCGATGACGAAGCCGGGTGGCTCGTCGTGCGTGTCGCGGCCGTGCTCCTGCGCGAGCGAAGGACGGACGTGCGCGGTCGGCTGCCAACCGTTCGCGGACAGCCATTCCTTGCCCTGACTGGCCAGCCCGCCCTGCCACAGGTTCGTGACCTCGCGGCCGTTGTCCAGCGCCAGCGCCTTCTCGACCAGGGTGCTGGGTCCCCCGGTGCGGTGCTCGAACGCGACCATGCTGCCGGGCGCGGACAACTCGCCCACCATGCCGAGCAGGCGGGTCGCCTCGTCGAAAGAGAGGTAGATCAGCAGCCCCTCGGCCAGCCACGCGGTCGGCAGGGCCGGATCGAAACCCGCCTCCCGCAACGCGAAATCCCAGTCCTCGCGCAGGTCCACCGGTACGACGACGCGCGCACAACGCGCTCGCGCGCCGTGCTCGTCGAGCACCCGGTCCTTGAAACCGAGCACACCGGGCAGATCCAGCTCGAACAACCGGGTGCCTGCCGGCCACTCCAACCGGAACGCCCTGCTGTCCAGACCTGCCGCGAGCAACACGACCTGGGTGACGCCCGCCTCGATCGCGCCTGCCAGGTACTCGTCGTAGAACCGGGTGCGCACCACCACCTGCGGGTAGAACAACGAGCCCAGGTCCTGACCGGGTTCTGGCGGGACAGGCGACGGTTCCGGCGCCGGGTACAGCGCCTTGCCCGCGTCGAAGAACGCGGCCGCGTACGGGTCGTCGATCAGCCGGTCGGGCCGGCGGCTCTCGTACGCGCGCAACCCGGCGACCCCGAGCGCGGTCCTGCTGACCGGGGGCAGCTCGGTCACCGGCTCACTCAACGCCGAGGACACCCGCCGCCCTCGGGTCGGCGTCGGCCAGGAATTCCTTGCAGCGCTGGTATTCCTCGTCATCACCGATGTCCTGGGCAGCCCTGGCCAGCGCACCGAGCGCGCGCAGGAAACCCTGATTGGGCACGTGCTCCCAGGGAATCGGGCCGAACCCCTTCCAGCCGGACCGGCGCAGCTGGTCCAGGCCGCGGTGGTAGCCGGTGCGGGCATAGGCGTACGCGGCCACGCTCTGGTCATCCGCCAGTGCCTTCTCGGCCAGCGCGGCCCAGGCCGCGCTGAAGTCCGGGTACTGCCGGGCCACCTCGGTCGGGTCGGTGCCGTCGGCGAGCGCGGCCTGCGGCTGCGGACGTTCCGGGAGCAGAGTGGGGCCGGGGCCACCGAGCAGGTTCTCGTGCGAGGTCATGACCCCATCTTGCCGCCCCGGGAGCAAACCCGACACAACGGCCTAGCCGACGAGGCTGAGCACCACGCCGGTCAGGGCGAGCACGATGGCGGCGACGAGCACGGAAGCGATAACGCGCTTGGGCATCACGGCGAGCCACCATGCCGCGAATGCCCGCCGATCGCAACGATCGTCACCCGGACGTGTCCCGGAAATCGATTTCCGCGATTTTCTCAACGACCCGCCGACAATTTCCGGGTTGGCTCTTCGCGTTGACAGCCGACCCGTGTATCGTCGGTCCCGCACTTGGCGCCGCCCCCCTGGCGCCAAGTGCCTTTTCTTTTGTCACAGGGTTTTCCACGCACCGGATTTGTGGGTAGTTTTCCGGTGGCAGCCCACTCGGCACAGCACTGCCGGCGCCCTGACCGGGCACCGGCAGTAACCGCGAAATCAACGAATTCTTATTTTCCGATACGCGTGCCAGCGGAGAGCAGGTCCTCGCAGGCGTGCGAGACGCGCGCGGCCATTCCGACCTCGGCGGCCTTGAGGTAGCTGCGCGGGTCGTAGGTCTTCTTGTTGCCGACCTCGCCGTCGATCTTGAGCACACCGTCGTAGTTGCTGAACATGTGCGCGGCGACCGGGCGGGTGAACGCGTACTGCGCGTCGGTGTCGATGTTCATCTTCACCACGCCGTAGGTCACCGCCTCGCGGATCTCGTCGAGCGCAGAACCGGAACCACCGTGGAAGACCAGGTCGAACGGCTTGCTGCCGGCCGGCAGACCGAGCTTCGCGGCGGCCACCTCCTGGCCCTTGCGCAGCACTTCAGGGCGCAGCTTCACGTTGCCGGGCTTGTACACGCCGTGCACGTTGCCGAAGGTCGCGGCCAGCAGGTAGCGGCCCTTCTCGCCGCTGCCGAGCGCGTCGACGGTCTGCTGGAAGTCCTCGTCGCTGGTGTAGAGCTTGTCGTTGATCTCGTTGGCGACGCCGTCCTCCTCGCCGCCGACCACGCCGATCTCCACTTCCAGGATGATCTGCGCCTTGTTCGCCAGTTCGAGCAGCTCGGCGGCGATCTGCAGGTTCTCGGTCAGCTCGACCGCGGAGCCGTCCCACATGTGCGACTGGAACAGCGGCGCCTCGCCGCGACCGACCCGCTCCGCGCTGATCGCCAGCAGCGGGCGCACATAAGCGTCCAGCTTGTCCTTGGGGCAGTGGTCGGTGTGCAGGGCCACGTTGATCGGGTAGCGGGCCGCGACGACGTGGGCGTACTCGGCGAGCGCGCTCGCGCCGACGACCATGTCCTTGACCTTGGTGCCGGAGGCGAACTCGGCGCCACCGGTGGACACCTGGAGGATGCCGTCGCTCTCCGCGTCGGCGAATCCGCGCAGCGCCGCGTTCAGCGTCTCCGAGGAGGTCACGTTGATCGCGGGGTAGGCGAACTGGTTCGCCTTGGCCCGGTCCAGCATCTCCCGGTAGACCTCGGGGCTCGCGATGGGCATTGCTTCCTCCTCGTTCGGACCGCTGACTCGCTCAGCATCGTATGTGCGCTCGCGCACAGCCTCGCACGCGAGGTCAGCGACTACTCAACCGATCCAGGAGTTCGCTCGCTGTTCAAGTTCGCCGAAAGTCGAATCATCCGGGCTATGGCACGAACACATCGTGATGGACCACACTTGTGATTATGGCAATTGCGCGACTCAACGGCGAGGTCATCGCGGAAAGCACGGACACCGTGCTCATCCAGGGAAACCGCTACTTCCCAGCACATTCGGTCCGGGCGGAGCTACTGCGGCCAACGGTCGCGCGGGATGATCGGCAGTACTACTCGATCATCGTGCACAACGTCCCGCTCCAGGACCACGCGTGGAGTGTGGCAGGCGCCTCGATCCCCGATCCCCGTCTCGCCGAGTACGTGGCGTTCGACGGTCCGGTCGAGATCGAGGATTGATCAACGGCTGATCCAGCCACGTCGGTTATCCACCAGTAGCGACCAACTGATCCCCAGGACGACGACCGTCCTGGGGATCAGTTGCGTTCAGCGCAGTTGGTCGGCCAGCTGGGCGAGCTGTCCAACCAGCGCATCACCTTCGGCGCCGAGCACCTGGATGGCGACCTGGTCGGCACCTGCCTCCAGGTGCGCCAGGACCGGCCGGGCGGCCGCTTCGACGGTGCCGAGCCCGACCAGCGTGTCGACCAGCCGGTCGCTGCCGCCGTTCGCGAAGTCCGCGTCGGTGAACCCCTCGCGGCGGAAGTTGTTCACGTAGTTGGGCAGGCCGAGGTAGAAGTTGACGGTCTTGCGGCCGAGCTCGCGCGCCTTGGCCAGGTCGGGCTCGATGACCACCTTCTGCTCCGGCACCAGCAGCGGACCGGCGCCCAGGATCTCCCGCGCTCCCTTGGTGTGCGCGGCAGTGGTGAAGTACGGGTGAATGCCCGCACTGCGCTCACCGGCCAGCGCGATCATCTTCGGGCCGAGCGCGGCCAGCACCCGGACCCGCGGCGGCACCTGCGCCTCGTCCAGTTCGTCGAGGTAGCTGGTCATCTTCTGGAACGGGCGCTGGTAGCCCTCGACGTGCGGACCATGGCTGACACCGAGACCGAGCAGGAACCGGCCGGGGAAATCCGCTTCGAGCCCGCGCCACACCGGCGCGACCTCTTCGGCACTCGCGTCCCAGACCCGGAAGATCCCGGTGCCCACCACCAGCCGTTCGGTCGCGGCCAGCGCGTCGCGCACCGCGTCGAACGGCAGCTGCGGACTGCCACCGAGCCACAGCGCGCCGTACCCCAGCTTCTCGGCCTCGGCGGCCAGCGGCGCGATCGCCTCACGTTTGAGGCCGGGCCCGCCCGTCCATACGCCGATCCGCCCGATGTCGATCCCCACGAGCTACCTCCCACGTCGATGGTTCTCTTAGTGTTCTACCACGATCGAACACGAAGGGCCCATCGACGTTTTACCAACTCGCGAGTAGCTTACTGCTGGTAAGTTACGTACGGTAGGAAGCCGCGAGGCTAGGAGGCCACTATGGGCGCGTTCAGCGGTCGGACCAGTACGGACAAGCTGGCAGGCAAGGTCGTGCTGATCACCGGCGCGGCCAGGGGCATCGGCGCGGGCGTCGCCCGCAGGCTCGCCCAGTCCGGCGCCACCCTCGCCCTGGTCGGCCTCGAAGCCGACGCGCTACGCGCGGTCGCCGAGGACTGCGGGCCGGACGCGTCCGCCTGGGACGCCGACGTCACCGACTGGGCCCAGCTGGAGGCCGCCGTCGCGGGCATCGTCGAGCGGTACGGCCGGATCGACGTGGTCATGGCCAACGCGGGCATCGCGGCAGCCGGCTTCATCCGGTCCATCGACCCGGCCGCGTTCGAGAAGGTCATCGAGGTCGACCTGCTCGGCGTGTGGCGCACCGTGCGGGTCTGCCTGCCGCACCTGATCGCGGCGCGCGGCTACTGCCTGATCGTCTCCTCCATGGCCGCCGTCGTGCACATCCCCGGCAACGCGCCGTACAACGCGGCCAAGGCCGGGGTCGAGGCGTTCGGCAACACGCTGCGTGCCGAGGTCAAGCACTTCGGGGTCGGCGTCGGCGTCGCACACCCGACGTGGATCGCCACCGACATGGTCAACAGCGCCGACGAACACCCGGTGTTCGGTCCGCTGCGCGCGAGCATGCCCGGCCCCCTCGGCCGCACCCATCCGCTCTCCGTCGCGGTCGACGCGTTCGTGTCCGGCATCGCGCGGCGGGCCAGGACCATCCACATCCCGGCCAACCTGCTCCTCACCAAGCTGATCCGCGCGCTGCTGCCGCCGATCGTCGAGTCCGCGTCGCGCCGGTTGCTGCCCAAGGCGGACGCGGCCGCGCTCGCCGACGTCAAGGAGCGGGGTGCCGCCGCGTCAGCACCGATCGGCCCCGGCGGAGCCGCCGCGATGGGCGCCAGCACGAAGGAGTGACTGAACGGGTGTGGTCGGCGATCCGAACATCTCGTGGCCGAGTCGACAGATAGCGGGAATATCGGGCACATCACCACGGACCGCCGCTGCTACCCCGGGCGTCACCCGGTACGGTTTCCCTGGAGGGAGGCTCCTTGCCCAACATCGATGAGACCCCAGCGGCCACCGGTATCACCGGGCGCGCCATGCGCAGCGTCGAACAGACGCTCGGGCACCTGCGCGCCATCGATGGTGGCGCGGCCAGAGAGCCCACCGCCCCGCTGAGCCTGGAGGACCTGTACCGCACCCAGCGGATGCGGTTGATCCGGCTCGCGCTGCTGCTCGTCGACGAGACCGCGACCGCTGAGGACGTGGTCCAGGAGGCGTTCGCCGCGCTGCACCGCAACTGGCGCAACCTGCGCGACGCGGCCGCCGCGGTCGGATACCTGCGCACGTCCGTGGTCAACGGCTCGCGCAGCGTGCTGCGCAGGCGCAAGACCGCCCGCGAGTACACCCCGCCGCACGTGGCGAACGCCCGGTCCGCGGAGAGCATGGCGATGCTCACCGCCGAGCACCAGTCAGTGGTGAAAGCGCTGTCCCAGCTGCCGCCGCGCCAGCGCGAGGTGCTGGTGCTGCGCTACTACGGCAACCTGACCGAGACCGAGATCGCGGACGCGACCGGGATCTCCAAGGGCACGGTGAAATCCACCGCCAGTCGCGCCCTGGAGGCGTTGCAGAAGATCATGTCGAACCAGTCCTGAAACTGGTTCGCATTTTGCGCGGAACTGATCAGTTCTGCGCGATCGCACGCAGTTGATTACATATTCACGCAGTGTCGATAGTTATCGATCAACCCTGCCCGCACCCGGACAGATTGCGCCATTGGTATAGACCAGGTCGGGTTCGATGGCGCAAGATCTGTACTCGTGGCGAGCAAGGGGACCCTGCTGGCGGTCGACGTCGGCGGCACGGACATCAAGAGCGCCCTGCTGAGCGCGGACGCGGCAGACCCGACCGGTCTCAAGGTGCTCACCAGACTGCGCAGGCCGACACCGCGCGGCGCGGACGGCGACGCGACCGCCAAGGGCATCGTGCGCACCGTGGCGGAACTGGTCACCGAACTCGGCGCGCAGAGCCCCACCGGCAGCATCGACGCCGTCGGCGTCGTGGTGCCCGGCGTGGTGGACGCCGGCGTCGGCGTGTTCTCCGCCAACCTCGGCTGGCGCGACTTCCCGTTCGCCGCCGCCCTCGGCGAAGCCATCGACCTGCCCGTCGTGTTCGGCCACGACGTCGCCTCCGGCGGCCTCGCCGAACACCGGATGGGCGCGGCGGCCGGTTGCCGCAACGCGGTCGTCATGCCGATCGGCACCGGCATCGCGGCCGCACTGATCGTCGACGGCGAACTGCGCACCGGCGGCGGCTACGCGGGCGAAGTCGGCCACGTCGACATCGGCCATGGCGAACCGTGCGGCTGCGGCGCGCGTGGCTGCCTCGAAGCCATCGCGTCCACCGGCGCGATCGCCCGCCGCTACGGCGCCCGCGTCGGCCGCCAGATCGCCGGCGCCGCCGAAGTGCTCGCCGCCGCCCGCGACGGCGACGCGGACGCCAACGCCGTGTGGACCGACGCGCTGGACGGACTCGCCAAAGGCATCGCGATGCTGGCCAGCGTGCTCGGCCCCGAGCGGGTGGTGCTCGGCGGCGGCCTTGCCATGGCCGGTCGCGAACTCACCGACCCGCTCACCGCGCGCATCGACGGCCTGCTGACCTTCCAGCGCAGGCCCGAACTGCGCATCGCACAACTGGGTGATGAGGCGGGATGTCTCGGCGCGGGATTCCTTGCGCTGCAACGGTGGACGGCGGAGGTAGCGTCATGAGTCTTGTGCTGCGCGGTGGCCGGGTCGCGACCGGCGACGGAGTGCTGACCGACGGCTGGGTCGAGGTCGCCGACGACGGCACCATCGCCTCCGTCGGAACAGGAACACCGGACGTCCCTGCCGGTGCCGAGAAGGTCGACCTCGGCGGAAGCTGGCTGGTCCCGGGCTTCGTGGACATCCACTGCCACGGTGGCGGCGGCGCCAGCTACACCGAGGTCGCGCCCGACCGGGTCGAGACGGCCGCGCTCGCGCACCGCAAACACGGCACCACCACGACCATGGCCAGCCTCGTGTCGCGGCCCATCCCGATCCTCGTCGACCAGGTCAAAGCACTGGCCGACGTCGCCAAAGACGGCCTGGTCGCAGGCATCCACCTGGAAGGCCCGTTCATCTCCGCCGCCCGCTGCGGCGCGCACGACCCCGCCGTGCTCACCCACCCCGACCGCGACTCGGTGCGCAAACTGCTCGACGCGGGCGACGGCCAGATCCGCATGGTCACCCTCGCCCCCGAACTCGACGGCGCCATCGACGCAGTCCGCGAATTCGTCGAGGCCGGGGTGATCGTCGCCATCGGCCACACCGACGCCACCGAAGCCCAGGTCCGGCCCGCCGTCGACGCGGGCGCGACCGTCGCCACCCACCTGTTCAACGGGATGCGCCCACTGCACCACCGCGAACCCGGGCCGATCGGCGCGCTGCTCGACGACGAACGGGTCACCGTCGAACTGATCTGCGACCTCGTGCACCTGCACCCCACCGCCGTCCGCCTCGCCGCCCGGCACGCGGGCACCGGCCGCACCGTGCTGGTCACCGACGCGATGGCCGCCGCGGGCGTCGGCGACGGCATCTACGAGGTCGGCGGCCTGCGCGTCACCGTCCGCGACGGAGTGCCCACCCTGGACGGTGCCGGTTCGCTGGCCGCGAGCACGCTCACCCTCGACAAGGCCGTGCGCAACGTCATCCAGGGCTGCAACCTGACGATGGAAGAGGCGGTCGCCGCCGTCTCCACCCGGCCCGCGCAACTGCTCGGACTCGCCGGTCCGGGCGTGAAGCG
>DASXOJ010000223.1:0-24592 GCA_036494465.1 Pseudonocardiaceae bacterium | reverse complement strand
AGGGAGATGAGCGGGGGGACAGGCAGGGGGAGCAGTACTGGGGGGAATGGGCCGGGCCCGATCGGGGGGTCGGGTCAGGGGGAACCGGGGCTGGGCGAACCGGCGCAGGGGATACCAGCCCCGGGTGTACGGGGGCAGGGGGAGCCCGCCCCCGGCAGGGCGACGACTTCCACCAGGAAGGCGGCGCACGGCCGGGGTGCGGGTAGTCGGGGCGGGGCAGCGGGCCATCGGGAGGGGCGGCCCGCTGTCCGACGGCCCGAAACAGACATGCCGGACCCTGGGTTGGGATCGGGTCCGGAGTGGGAGTCGAGGAACCAGCAGAGCACCGGCACCGACGAGCCGCTCGCGGCCGCGTTCGGTCCGGCGCCCGGCACCGATGTGCACGGGGCAGCGCTCGCCGGCGCGCCCCGCACCCGCTGGCTGGCCGCGGTCGCCCTGGGCGGTCAAGGCCGGTACGCGGCAGCGGCGACGGTATTGCGACCGCTGATCGACGGCCGGGACCAGGTGCTCGCCGCGCTCGCCGGCGCGACCCTCGCCTCCCATCGGCGCCAGCTGGGCGGGCACACCGCCGCCCGCCGGCTGGACGCCGCAGCCCTCGCCACGCTAGCGAAACTGGGCAAACCGCCCGTTCGAGCCACGGACGGCTCCGCGTACGACATCGACCTGGGTGGTGCCTGGTCAGACGTGCTGCTCGGCCTGACCGCCGACGCGATCGGCGTCGGCCAGTTGAGTCAGGCGCGCCGGTTACACGCCGCCGCGCGGGCGCTGCTCGACGAGGGCCGTGTGGGTGGCTGGCGGGCGCGGGTCCGTACCGGTTGGGTCGCCGCCGAGCTCGGACTCGCTTCCGGACGCCCGGAAGCGGGCCGCGCCGACGCCGAACACGCCGCGCGACTGGCCAGGGCGGCAGGCGCGCGGAGACACATCGTGAAGTCCGAACTCGTGCTGGCCACCACGTTCGCGGCTGGAGGGACCCCGGAAGGGGCCGCGCATGCGCACGGTCTACTGGAAGGCGTCCTTTCGGCCTCCCTCAAATGGGGGATATTTTCGCTCGCCTGGCCGGCCGCCCTGTTGCTCGCCGATCTTGGTACTGATCAGCATGAGCACTTTGCCAAAATCGCAAGTAAAGCTCTGACCTGGTCTTTTGTTCGTTCAGACAGTGCGATGCAGCGCTTGGCAACCGCTTCCCCGTGGATTCCGAGCGCGCTGGTCCGTTCCGGTGAACCAACTCGAACGGGTGCTGGGTGAACTTCTTGACGGATTAAGCACCAGATCGTGTCAAGGTCCGGCCCCTACTGGCCGATACCGGAAATGGAACGTCACCTGGCTGCTTGGAAGGAGTCCCCGTGACGACGGTCTTGATCTGCGACGACCGGCGCAGCGTACGAGAAGGTCTTACGCGCGTTATGTCTGCTGTGCCCGGGGTTAGTCGCATCGACTGTGTTGCGCACGGTGACGAGTTGTTGGCTCGCTTCACCCGTCAGCCGGTTGACGTAGTGCTAGTGGGGACGCAACGCGCCGTTCCGACTGGCGTTGAAGCTACTCGGCGGCTCGTCTCCGCGAACCCGCAAGCGAACGTCATCGTATTCGGTGCACCCGACGACGCGGGCAGCATCGCTGCCGCGATCGCCGGTGGAGCACGTGGTTACCTGCGCTGGGACGCGTCCCGGCCGGAACTGGTCGCCGCGCTCGCGCACACCCTGGCCAGCACCTCGGTGCCCGCGCCACGTCAGCCCTCCGACCCGGGAGTCCAGCTCACCGACCGGGAACTGCAGGTGCTGCGCGGCATGAGTCAGGGCAAGAGCAACGGCCAGATCGGCCGCGAGCTCTACCTGTCCGAGGACACGGTCAAGACGCACGCGCGTCGGCTGTTCCGTAAATTGGGTGTGCGGGATCGTGCGCAAGCGGTTGCGCACGGATTCCGGCGCGGTCTGGTCTCCTGAACTGGTCACCCGGTTAGCCCGGGTCGCCGGAAAAATCCAGCGCCCGGCATGCAACGGTATGCATCCGGCTCGGCGGTGTTCCGCCGGGCCGGATTCTGCTGCCGCCATCCTGTTTCAGAGCATTGTTCGCGCAGGTCAACCGGTAGAGATTCGGTTTGACGCGCGCCTTGGCCGCCCCGGACGGTACGGTGAAGAGGACCGTTGTGGGTGACCGAGCGTTACGCTCCGTCATCTCCAGCGTTCAGTTCCGTGCCGCCGATACGTAACATCAGGACTGTTGCCTTCGATGACGATTTTGGGGGACGAACCAGGCGCCGTAGTCGGCGCGGCCGTTGGCGGCGACCAACGGGCGCTCGAGCGTCTGCTGGCCTTGGTTCGTCCGTTGGTGGTGCGGTACTGCCGGGCGCGGGTCGGCCGGCAGGAGCGAACGTTCGCCTCGGCGGACGACGTGGCGCAGGAGGTGTGTCTCGCCGTGCTGACGGCGCTGCCTGGTTATCGCGATCAGGGGCGTCCCTTTTTGGCGTTTGTATACGGGATCGCGGCGCATAAGGTTGCTGATGCGCATCGGGCCGCGGCACGTAACCGTGCCGAGCCCGTGGCGGAAGTACCGGATGAGCCGGATCGCGAAGCAGGGCCCGAGCAGCGGGCGATACGAGGAGAGCTGTCCGATCGGATGGCCGCGCTGCTGAAGGTACTGCCGGACAAGCAGCGCGAGATCGTGGTGCTGCGGGTGGTGGTCGGGCTCTCGGCGGAGGAGACCGCGGACGCGGTCGGCTCGACACCGGGCGCGGTGCGGGTCGCCCAGCACCGTGCGCTCAGCCGGCTACGTAAGACACTCGGCGCGGAGGAGGTGGTCTGAGTGGGAGGCCAGCGTGGCCATGGGGTCAGCAGATCCAGATGGACGCAACTGCGTCACCGGGTCGCTGACTCTGAAGTAAACAGATGGTCGGTGCTCGGTAAGGACACGGAGAGGTCCTTCGCGTCACTGCGTGCGCTGCCGAACCTGCACGCCAACGACGCACCCGACCAGTTGGCCGTCGATGAGATCGACGACATCGACGAACAGATCGGATCAGCCGATCTGGACCTGGCCGCACTGCGGTCGGACGATGCTCTGCTCACCGCGCTCGGCAACGGGAGCTCCGCAGGAGCGGCCACCGAGCCCGAGCTCAACGCCTTGTTGCTGTCCTGGCGACGCGACATCGACGAAGAACCCATCCCGGAGCTCGTCGATACCGAAACCGCCATGCACACGATCTTCGCGGCCGCACACCGCAACCGTCGCAAGCCGCGTTTCCTGGTGCCGCTCGCCTCCGCCGCCGCCGTTCTGGTGATCGTGTTCACCGGCGTCGGCCTCGCCGCCCGTGACGCCCAGCCCGGCGACACGCTCTGGGGCCTCACCCAGGTCCTTTACGCCGACCACGCCCGTTCCGTGCTCGCCGCGGATACCGTGCGCACCGAACTCAGCCACGCCAGCGCTGCCCTCCACGAGGGGCACTACAGCGCCGCCCGCACCGCGCTGAACCAGGCCCAGCAGGCCCTGCCCTCGGTCGACAACGAGGACGGTCAGGCCGACCTGCAGGCCCAGCAGCAGAACCTGCTCAACCAGTTGGCATTGAGCAGCGGAGACGGTGGGCTGCCCGTCACCCCGCCGTCGTCGCCGGACAACTCGATCACCGGGTCGCTCTCGGCCACCACGACGCCGTCCGGTCCGCCGTCGCAGACGACCACCACCCAGCCGACCACGACCTCCTCGCCGCCGTCCTCCTCCGGTGGGCCGTCCAGCACGACTCCGCCGTCGTCGAGCCCGTCGCTCCAGTCCGGCACCGTGCCCGACCCGGGTTCGGGCTCCGGCGGTCCGGCCTCGCCCGGTACCGGCACCGACGACGCCCCAGCGGGCTCCTCGCCCGACAACCCCAGCTAAGCCCAGCGTCCGCCCGATCGCGCGACACTCCCCGTCGCGCGATCGGCGTGTGCCCGTCAGCGGGCCGCCTCGGACGCGGTCACCCCGTCCGCGAAGCCCCGGCAGTACTCCCAGGTCACGTAGCAGCGCGGATCCGGGTCGTAGGCGGGCTCGTGCGGGCGCATCTTGCCGTCGTCGAGCAACTGCTCCAGGCTCGCCCGCAGCAGCGCCCAGTCGTGATAGTGCGGTTCTTCACAGTCCGCGCAATCCACCACGATGCCGCGGACCCCGCGCGGCTCCAACAACGCCTGGTAAACGGCGAGGTCGGCAAGATCCTCGATCAGTTCTTCCTGCTCATTCGCGTCGATCGGGGCATCTGGTTCTTCGTCGACGTCATGCAGCTGCATGGTCGGATCGTGCGGATCACCGTCGAACGGGTCTGGGGGCAACGCATCACGGGCCACGATCCGGCACGGTACCCGGACTGCTCCCCGCTGACACTCGATACCATGGTGTTACCCGTTCTGCCTGCTCTGATGCACACGCGCCCGGTGTGTCCCCCGGCCAGGAAGGCTCGCCACCCCGCTATGACGCCCACGATGCTCGAATCGGTGACCGGCTCGACAGCCGAGCAGTTCGACGCGGCAGTGCCGCCGAAGTTCGCCATGCTCGGTCTGACCTTCGACGATGTCCTGCTGCTGCCTGCCGAATCGGATGTCATCCCGAGCCAGGTGAACACCAGCACCCGACTCTCCCGCAACGTCACGCTGAAGATCCCGGTGCTCTCCGCCGCGATGGACACCGTGACCGAAGCCAGGATGGCCATCGCCATGGCCCGGCAGGGCGGCATCGGCATCCTGCAACGCAACCTGTCGATCGAAGAACAGGCCAGGCAGGCCGAAACGGTCAAGAGGTCTGAAGCGGGCATGGTGACCGACCCGGTCACCTGCTCCCCCGACGACACCCTCGCCGAGGTCGACGCCCGCTGCGCCCGCTACCGCATCTCCGGCCTCCCGGTCACCGACGCGGCAGGCACCCTCGTCGGCATCATCACCAACCGCGACATGCGCTTCGAGGTCGACCACACCCGGCCGGTCCGCGAAGTGATGACCAACTCGCCGCTGATCACCGCCCAGGTCGGCGTCACCGCCGAAGCCGCGCTCGGCCTGCTGCGCCGCCACAAGGTCGAGAAGCTGCCGCTGGTCGACGGCGAAGGCAAACTGCGCGGCCTGATCACCGTCAAGGACTTCGTCAAGACCGAGCAGTACCCCAACGCCACCAAGGACCCGGATGGACGGCTGCTCTGCGGGGCCGCGATCGGTGTCGGCGACGCCTCCTACCAGCGGGCTATGACGCTGGCCGAGGCCGGCGTCGACGTGCTGGTGCTGGACACCGCGCACGGTCATTCCAGCCGGGTGCTGGAGATGGTGGCCAGGCTCAAGAGTGAGCTCGGCGACACCGTCGACGTGATCGGCGGCAACGTGGCCAGCAGGGCTGGCGCGCAGGCCATGGTCGACGCGGGCGCGGACGGCGTGAAGGTCGGCGTCGGTCCCGGTTCGATCTGCACCACCAGGGTGGTGGCCGGGGTGGGCGTCCCGCAGATCAGCGCGATCTACGAGGCCGACCTCGCCTGCCGGCCGGCCGGTGTGCCGGTGATCGGCGACGGCGGAATCCAGTACTCCGGCGACATCGCCAAGGCGATCGCGGCCGGTGCCAGCTCGGTGATGCTCGGCAGCCTGCTCGCCGGCACCGCAGAGGCGCCCGGTGACCTGGTGCTCGTCGGCGGCAAGCAGTTCAAGACCTACCGGGGTATGGGTTCGCTCGGCGCGATGCAGTCGCGCGGGGAGGCCAAGGCGTATTCGAAGGACCGTTACGCCCAGGACGACATCCTCTCCGACGACAAGCTGGTGCCCGAGGGCATCGAGGGCCGGGTGCCCTTCCGCGGCCCGCTCTCGCAGGTGGTGCACCAGCTCATCGGCGGCCTGCGCGCGGGCATGGGCTTCACCGGCGCGTCGACCATCCCGGAGCTGCAGAAAGCGCAGCTTGTCCGGATCACCGCCGCTGGCCTCAAGGAGAGCCACCCGCACGACATCACCATGACCGCAGAGGCGCCGAACTACACCACCCGCTGACCCGGGCGGGCTCCTGCTGACTCGGGCTCCTGCTGACTCGGGCGGCTGGTTCCCCACAACGGACGTATCCACAGGGTTGTCCACAGCCGGTTATCCACACCCAGCCCGGCTATCCACAGCCCGCCCCAACCGATTAGGTTCGCCCCGGCCGTCCAAATAGGCTGGAGCCGGGGTCGCCCCCCCTGGGATGGGCGGGGGCTGTGGTGTTGGTTGAAAGCTTTTCAGGTTTGGCGTTGTAGGTGGGGTGACTGATGGCCGGAGGAAGAGACGTGCGCGACCTGGTCGAGATCGGCATGGGGCGGACCGCTAGGCAGGCATACGAGCTCGACGATGTCGAGATCGTGCCGTCGCGGCGGACCAGGTCCTCCAAGATCGTCTCCACCGCCTGGCAGATCGACGCCTACCGCTTCGACATTCCGCTGGTCACGCACCCGACCGACGCGATCGTCTCGCCGGACACCGCGATCGCGGTCGGGCAGCTCGGTGGGCTCGGCGTGCTCAACGCCGAGGGGCTCTGGGCGCGCCACGCCGATGTCAAGGCCGAGCTCGCGAAACTGGTCGACGCGGTCGAGGCAGGCGCCGACCCCGCGCAGATCACCGGCATCCTCCAGGCCCTGCACGCCGCGCCGATCCAGCCGGACCTGTTCGCGGAGTCGCTCAAGCAGGTGCGCGACGCTGGCGTCACCGTGGCGGCGCGGGTCAGCCCGCAGCGGGCCAGTGAGCTCACCCCCGCGCTGCTCGCCGCCGGTGTGGAGATCCTGGTCGTGCAGGGCACCATCGTCTCGGCGGAGCACGTCAGCGCCGACGAGGAGCCGCTGAACCTCAAGCACTTCATCTCCGCGCTCGACGTGCCGGTGATCGCGGGCGGTGTCGGCGACTACCGGACCGCCATGCACCTGATGCGTACCGGCGCCGCGGGCGTGATCGTTGGGCACGGCCACACCGCTGGGGTGACGAGCACCGATGCGGTGCTGGGCATCGGGGTGCCGATGGCGACCGCGATCGTCGATGCCGCTGCCGCGCGCCGGGACTACCTGGACGAGACCGGCGGCCGGTATGTGCACGTGATCGCGGACGGCGGCGTGCACGTCAGCGGTGATCTGGCCAAGTCGATCGCGTGCGGGGCGGACGCGGTCATGCTCGGCGAGCCGCTGGCCACCGCCGCCGAGATGCCCGGTCGCGGCCTCTACTGGACCTCTGCCGCCGCGCACCCGTCGTTGCCGCGCAGCCGCGTCGCGGTCGGTTCGCTGCTCGACCCTGCGGTCGGCGCGGACGGCCAGGTCGACCTGCGCACGCTGCTGTTCGGGCCGTCGCAGGACGCCGACGGACGGGTGAACCTGTTCGGTGCGCTGCGCCGCGCGCTGGCCAAGACCGGCTACTCGGACCTCAAGGAATTCCAGAAGGTCGGGCTGACCGTTCGCGGCTGAGCCCGTAACTTACTACTGGTCAGAAACGACCGGTCGGCCTAACCTCGGTACATGACCGTACCCACCGGTAACACCCCGGACTATGACGTCGTCGTTGTCGGCTCGGGCTTCGGCGGCAGCGTCGCGGCGCTGCGGCTGACCGAGAAGGGGTATCGGGTCGCGGTCATCGAGGCCGGGCGGCGTTTCGCCGACGAGGAGTTCGCCAAGACCTCCTGGGACGCGCGCCGCTACCTCTGGGCGCCCCGCCTTGGCTGCTTCGGCATCCAGCGCATCCACCTGCTCAAGGACGTCATCGTGCTCGCGGGCGCGGGTGTCGGCGGCGGATCGCTGGTCTATGCGAACACGCTCTACCAGCCATTGCGCGCTTTCTACGCGGACCGGCAGTGGGCGCACATCACCGACTGGGAAAGCGAACTCGCCCCGTTCTACGACCAGGCCAGTCGCATGCTCGGCGTGGTGACCAACCCGACCGTGACCAAGGCCGACGAGGTCATGCAGAAGGTCGCCGCGGACATGGGCATCAGCGAGAGCTATCACCAGACCCCGGTCGGCGTGTTCTTCGACAAGCCCGGCGAGCGGACCGCCGATCCGTTCTTCGGCGGTGCCGGGCCGGAACGAACCGGGTGCACCGAATGCGGCGGCTGCATGACCGGATGCCGGGTCGGCGCCAAGAACACGCTGGTCAAGAACTACCTGTACCTGGCTGAGCGGGCCGGGGCGAAGATCATTCCGCTGACCACGGTCACCAGCGTGCGGTCCGAGCCGGATGGTTCGTTCACGGTCGGGCTGCAGAAGACCGGGCGAGTGGGGAAGAAGTTCCAGACCACCGTCACCGCAGGGAAGGTCGTGCTCGCGGCCGGGACCTGGGGGACGCAGAATCTGCTGCACCGGATGCGCGATTCCGGTGTGCTGCCCCGGCTTTCCGCTCGGTTGGGCGAGCTGAGCCGGACCAACTCGGAGTCGATCCTCGGATCGGCGCGGTTGAGCGTCGACCCGACCCGGGACTTCAGCCGGGGCGTCGCCATCACCTCCTCGATCCATCCCGACGACCAGACACACATCGAGCCGGTCCGCTACGGCAAGGGCAGCAACGCCATGGGACTGTTGCAAACCCTGGCCACCGACGGCTCGCTGCCGGTTCCCCGGTGGCGGCAGGCGCTCCAGTTCGCCCGCGAACACCCACTGCTCACGTTGCGGCTGCTCTCGGTCTACCGATGGAGCGAGCGGACCGTGATCCTGCTGATCATGCAGAGCCTGGACAACTCGATCACCACCTACCTCAAGCCAGGTCTGTTCGGGCGACGCCGGTACACGTCCAAGCAGGGGCACGGCGAACCGAACCCGGGATTCATCCCGGCCGCGCACGACGCCAGCCGGCTGGCGGCCAAGCACATCGGGGGCTACGCGGGCGGGAGCTGGGGAGAACTCGCGAACATTCCGCTGACCGCGCACTTCATTGGCGGATGCGCGATCGCCTCGGACGCGGACCATGGCGTCATCGACCCGTACCACCGCGCCTACGGCTATCCCGGACTGTCCATTGTGGATGGATCGGCGATCTCGGCGAACCTCGGCGTCAATCCGTCGCTGACCATCACCGCGCAGGCCGAGCGCGCATTCGCGCTTTGGCCCAACAAGGGCGAACCTGACCAGCGACCCGAGCAAGACCAGCAATACCGGCGCATCGAGCCCATCGTGCCGACCGCACCCGCGGTGCCGCGCGGCGCGCCTGCCGCCCTCCGACTGTCCTGAGCGGACGCTGAGTCAGTCGCGATAGAGGAACTTCCAAGACTGACGGTGACCCGATTTCCGGTCTCGGCCGTGTAGCCGGATGCACGCAACCGAAATCGGAGGGGCAGATCATGTCGATTCTTCCTGTTGCCAGACGCTCGCTCGCGGTCCTCGCCGCGGCCGCCGGTGCTGGTGGCCTCGCGCTCGCGGGCCTGCCTGCCGTGGCCAACGCCAGCCCGGCGCACGGTTCCTACGGGCACGCCTACCCGTTCACAGTCAGCCAGATCAACCTGGTCGCCGACCAGCCCGGTGTCGCGTCCGACACCGACCCCGCGCTGGTCAACCCCTGGGGACTCGCGCTGAGCCCCACCTCGCCGCTCTGGTCGGCCAACGCCAACACCAGCACGTCGACGCTGTACAGCAGCGCGTCGGGCGCCACCACCGCGAGCACGGTCGGCGCGGTTCGGGTCACCATCCCGGGCACTCCGGCCGGTCTGCCCGCCGGGCAGGTGTTCAACGGTGGCACCGACTTCGTCAACTCCACCGCGGCAGCGACCGGCCCGGCCCGGTTCATCTTCTCCACCCTGAACGGCAACATCGTCGCGTGGGCCCCGGGCGTTGACCCGAACGTCGGTTCCGCCGAGCTCAAGGCCAGCACGCCGGGCGCCGTCTACAGCGGCCTCGCCCTGGCCACCACCCGCGGCGGCGCAGACCAGCTGTACGCGGCCAACTTCGGGCAGGGTCGGGTCGACGTGTTCAGTTCCACCTTCGCGCGCGTCGCCGAGCCGTCGTGGGCGTTCAAGGACGTCTTCGTGCCCAAGAAGTTCGCGCCGTTCAACGCGCAAACCATCAACGGGAACGTGTTCGTCACCTACGCAGAACCCAACCCTGCCAACGGCCGCGAAATCCTCGGCAAGGGCCTCGGCATCGTCGACGAGTTCACCCCGGAGGGCCGGTTCGTCGCCCGCATCGCCACCGGCGGCGACCTCAACGCGCCGTGGGGTGTGGCGATCGCGCCCAGTAGCTGGGGCAAGCTCGCCGGTTCGCTGCTCATCGGCAACTTCGGCGACGGCCGGGTGAACGTGCTCGCACCGCTCGGCCACGGCCGGTTCACCCCGTTCGTGGTCGGCCAGCTCACCAACAGTGCCACCGGCAAGCCGTTCGCCGTACCGGGCCTGTGGTCGCTCACGCCGGGCACCGCGGCCACCGGTGGCACCGATTCGATCTTCTTCAGCGCGGGCACCGACGGCGAGACTCACGGCCTGATCGGCCTGCTCCGCAAGTCCTGACGGCCTGCCCTTTCTGGCAGCGATCGACGCCGATGTGCCCGGCCGTTTTCGGGGGCGGCCGGGCACATCGGCCTTTCTTTTTCGGGCGGCACGATCAACCCTGACCCGGCATGATGCGTCCACGTGGTGGAGGTGTCACATGACTGGGGAACCCGATTCGACAGGACGGCTGGACCGACGGGCGTTTCTGCGCGCCGCCGGGTTGGTCGCGGGACTCGGCGCGGGGACCGTCGCGTTGGCTGCGTGCGGCGGGTCGACCGGTCAGTCGTCCCAGCCTCCTTCCACCACCAAGCCGACCACACCCACCGCGCCGCCGAGCAGCACCGCGACCGCGCCAGGGCCGATCGACTACGCCGCCCTCGGCAGCAAACTCTCCGGCCACCTGTTGCGCCCAGGGCAATCCGGCTACAGCTCGGCGAGCCGCTCGTACAACCCGCTGTTCGACCACCGCCAACCAGCCGCGATCGCGCTCTGCGGCAAACCCGCTGACGTGCAGGCATGCGTCGCCGCAGCGGCTGCTTCCGGCACGCCGATCGCCGCGCGCAGCGGTGGCCACAGCTATGCCGGTTACTCCACACCCGACGGCGCGCTCGTCGTCGACCTCGCCGGTTTGTCGGGTGTCACCGTCAATCCGGACGGGAGCATGGTCGTCGGCGCGGGCGCCCGGCTGATCGACGTCTACTCGGCCGCGGGCAACGCAGGCCGGGCCATCGGCGCCGGGTCGTGCCCATCGGTCGGCATCGCCGGGCTCACGCTGGGCGGCGGTGTCGGTGTGCTCGGCCGGAAATTCGGCCTCACCTGCGACCAGCTGACCAGCGCCACGATCGTCACTCCCGACGGCGTGCAACGAACCGCGTCGGCGACCTCCGAACCCAACCTGTTCTGGGCGCTGCGCGGCGGCGGAGGCGGCAACTTCGGCATCGTCACCTCGTTCACCTTCGCCACCGCGCCCGCGCCGTCGGTGCTGATCTTCAGCATGCAGTTCCCGGGCGGCTCGGTCCCGGACGTGCTCGGCGGCTGGCAGCACTGGGCCACGTCCGCACCGGACGAACTGTGGTCCACCTGCAACGTGGCGGGCGGTTCGCCGGTGACGTGCACTGTCACCGGAACCTTCATCGGGTCGGCCTCCGCGCTCAACACACAGCTCAGCGCGCTGCAGAAGGCGACCGGGGTCGCACCGAGCAGCCACTACGTGCAGAGCAGGAGCTACCTGGATGCCATGCGGCACTTCGCGGGTTGCTCGTCGGACAGCATCGAGCAGTGCCACCTCAACACCGACGGCGGCAAACTCGGCCGGGAGAGTTTCGTGGCCTCGTCGCGAGTCGTCACCAGCCCGATCGGCGACCCCAGCGCGATCGCGTCCCTGTGCGTGGGCAAGACCGACCTGAACCTGGTCTTCGACGCGCTCGGCGGCGCCATCGGCCGGGTCGGCGCGGACGCCACCGCCTTCCCGTACCGGTCAGCCCTGGCCACCGTGCAGATCTACCAGAAACTGACCATCCCCCAGGCGACCGCGACCAAGGTCGTTGCGGAGGCCCGGGACACGTTGGCAGGCCAGTTCGGCACCACCGGGTATGTGAACTACATCGACCCGGCCATGCCTGACTGGGGACAGGCCTACTACGGCGCCAACCTGGCTCGGCTTCGCCAGGTCGCCGGCCAGTACGACCCGCACGGCGTGTTCAGCTTCGCGCAGGCCGTCAGCAAAGCCTGACTCAGTCCGTCAACCCTCCACTGAGGACGAACGACTGCTGCCGGGTGTAGGCCGCCACGATGTCCGCGATGTCGTCGAACGCATCGGCATCGGCGGGCAGCGCGCCGACGATCACATCGGCGTCGAGTTCGTCCGCGGCGAGCAGCGCGGTCCGCACGTCGTGCGTGAGCACACCGACCGGCAGGCCGGAGCCGACCGCGTTGGCCGCGTCGAACGCGTGGCGCGTGCTGTCCACAGTGGACATAATGATCGCTGGGGCGAGTACCTCGTCGTGGTGCACCTCCGGTTCGGTGAGCAGGACGGTCGGGACCAGGCTGGCCCGGTCGCGGACGCCGCCGGTGAGCAGCGTGGCGCCGGCCGCGATGGCGTCGTCGACCCACTGGGTCGCGAGGATCGCTGCCTCCTCGCTCACCAACGGGCCCACGGCGACCTCCGGGTCGTGCGGGCTGCCGGTGGCCAGCGTGCGTACCGCGCCGAGCAGCGCGGCCTGGAACGTCGCGGCGACGTCCTGGTGCACCAGGACCCGCCGCACCGCCAGCCGCGACTGACCCGCTTGCGCGTTGGCCGCCAGCGCGATCTGTTCCGCCACCTCGGTCAGGGCGAGCTCGCCCGCCAGATCGGGGCACACGATCGCCGTCGTCGTGCCGCCCAGTTCGGGGACGACGTGCTTGTCCGGCGCGGCCGCACGCACCGCCGCCCCCGCAGCGCGGGAGCCGGTGATGGCGATCACCGGCAGCCGAGGATCCTGCACGAGGTCGGCCATGTTCTTGCCGCGCAGCGGAAGCACGGAGAACGTGCCGCCCGGCAGATCGGCCTCGGCCAGGATCTCGCCCAACAGCAACGCGGACAGCGGCGTCAGCGAAGCGGGCTTGCTGAGCACCGGTGCGCCCACCGCGAGTGCGGGCGCGACCTGCCGCGCCACCCCGGCCAACGGAAACGTGCTGGACCCGATCGCCAACACCGGACCACGTGCCCGTCGACGCGTGCCCGCCAACCGAATCGGCGACTCGGCCACGAAACCGTGCTGCCTGCCGGTTGGGCCGAGTTCACCGGTGAACTCGGCTGCCGCCGACGCGGCAGCGCGGAACACCCGGACGGCGTGGGCAACCTCGAGTTCGGCCCAGTGCCAGGGCTTCCCGCTCTCCGCGGTGATCGTCTCGGCGATCTCCTCGGTGCGCCGGACCAACAGATCCGCGACCCGGTGCAGCGATTTCGCACGCCGCGCTGCCGGTGAGTTCCGGAACTCACCGGCGACCGCTGCCGCGCCCGCGATCGCGCGTTCGATCTGCTCGGCTCCGGGCACCGTGACGTCTGCGACGTCGGTGTCGTCAAAGGGATGGCGAACGGTCAGCGAACGCTCGCCGCGCTCGGCGACACCGGCGATCCAGCACTGCCTCGGTTCGGCCTCGATCGTGGGTTCACTCACCCGCTCACCGTAAGCCCTCCGTGGTTTCGCGTAACGCGTCAGTGATCCTGCCACGTGAAGCGGTCAGACGAAGTCGACCGAGCGACCCATCCAGGCCCATTTGTGATCCTCCCTGAGTTGGCGTTTCAGCTCTTCCGCCACCGAATCGACGGCGGTGCGCCCCAGTACCAGGTGCAGTGGTGGTTCTGGTAGCTGGGCGATGTCCACCAGGACGCGCGCGACCTTCGCCGGATCGACCGGTTCGTAGCCCGATGTGCAGCGGGCGAACGAGATCGTGGTGCCGACCGTGCCCTGATAGGCCGCGGCGATCGAAGTGGTTCTGGTGGACTTGCTGGCCCACTCGGTGCGCATCGAGCCGGGTTCGGCCAGGGTCAGCTTGATGCCGAGGCGGTTGACCTCGGTCAGCAGCGCCTTGCTGAAGCCCTCGACCGCATGTTTCGCGGCGTTGTAGGCGGACAGCCCGGGAGTGGCGAGCCGGCCCTCGGCCGAGGCGACTTGGATGAAGTGCCCGTAGCCCTGTCTGCGGAACACCGGCAGCGCCGCCTTGGTGACGTGGACGGTGCCGAACAGCACCGCTTCGAGCTGGGCGCGGAAATCCTCGAGAGGGAGCTGTTCGACCGGCGCGATGACGGCGTGGCCCGCGTTGTTGACCACGACGTCGAGCTTGCCGAAGGCCTCCGTCGCGGCCTTGACCGCCTGCTCGGCCTGTTCCGCGTCGGTCACGTCGAGCGGGAGCAGCACGGCCCGGTCGCCGTACCTGGCGGACAGATCGGTGAGCGACGCGGTGTTGCGGGCGGTGAGTACGGCCTGGTAGCCGGCTTCGAGGACCTCTTCGGCCAGGGCCCGGCCGAGGCCGCGCGAGCTGCCGGTGATGAACCAGACCTGCTCGGTCGTGGTGTTGGCCGGGCCGGTGAGCGTGGTGGTGGACATGGCTCTGCCTCCGGGACAGGTAGGTGGGGACCTGAGTGCGACCAATGTAACGCAAGCTTCTATCGTTAACAACGCAATATCCTTGCGTTACACTCGAAGGTGTGAATGCGATGGAGCCGGGTTTTCAACGGGCACGGACGGCAGAACACAAGGAACAGCGGGCAGAAGCCCTGCTCGGGGCGGCCCGGGAGCTCGCGGGCGCCAACGGAGTTGGCGAGGTGACACTGACCGCGATCGCGAACTCGGCGGGCGTGCACGTGTCCGGGGTGCGCCGGTACTTCGAGTCGCGGGAGGACATCTTCCTGCGGTTGGCCGCCGAGGAATGGGCGGACTGGGTGGACGCGGTCGAGGCGGCGCTGCGCGGCGGGCGCGCACTGGTCGACGTGGTCGCGGAAACGCTGGGCGCGCGGCCGTTGTTCTGCGATCTGCTCGGGCACGTCCAGGTCAGTTTCGAGCGCGAGGTCACGCTGGAATCGGTGTGGGACTTCAAACTCAAGGCGGTCGCGCAGGCCGACCGGTTCGCGAAACTGTGCGGGCAGGCACTGCCGGGGCTCGACGAACCAGGGGCGCGGGACCTGGTTTCGGCGATCGTCGCGCTGGCCGCCGCGACCTGGCAGACGGCGCACCCTTCGCAGATCCTGGCCGGGCTCTACGAAGCCGACCCCCGGCTCGCGCACGCCGCGGTCGAGTTCGTGCCGGCGCTGCGCGTGCTGGTCCGGACCTTCGTCGCGGGCCTGGCCGGTCCCGCCGGCTGAATGGCGGGGGTCACATCTGCCAGGTCGGGTCCGGCGCTGCCGTGCCGACCTGGGACGATGGTGTTCTGCCGAGAGGAATTCCTTCGGCAGCAGTAGCGATATGGGAGGTCCGCCCGCAGTGGCCGCCAACAGCGCACAGCATCCGGTGCTCGTCGTCGACTTCGGGGCGCAGTACGCCCAGCTCATCGCCCGGCGGGTGCGCGAGGCGCAGGTGTACTCCGAGGTCGTGCCGCACACCATCACGGTCAAGGAGCTCGCCGACCGCGAGCCCGCCGCGATCGTGCTTTCCGGTGGACCGTCCAGCGTGTACGAGGAGGGTGCGCCCGCCGTCGACCCGGGCATCTTCGACCTGGGCGTACCGGTGTTCGGGATCTGCTACGGGTTCCAGGCGATGGCGCAGGCGCTGGGCGGCACGGTCGCGCACACCGGTTCCCGCGAGTACGGCCGGACCGAGGTCGCGGTCGGCGACGAGGGCGGCGTCCTGCACGCCGAACTGCCAGGCAGGCATCCGGTGTGGATGAGCCACGGCGACAGCGTCACCGAGGCGCCCGACGGGTTCACGGTGACCGCCAGCAGCTCCGGTGCACCAGTGGCCGCGTTCGAGGACCGGAAGCGGCACTTCGCCGGTGTGCAGTACCACCCCGAGGTGGCGCACTCCCCGCACGGCCAGGAGATCCTCCGCAGGTTCCTGCACGAGATCGCCGAGCTCCGTCCCGAGTGGACAATTTCCTCCATTGTGGATGACCAGGTGGCCGCGATCCGCGCGCAGGTGGGCGAGGGCAGGGCGATCTGCGGCCTGTCCGGCGGGGTCGACTCCGCGGTCGCCGCCGCGCTCGTGCAGCGGGCCATCGGCGACAAGCTGACCTGCGTCTTCGTCGATCACGGGTTGCTGCGCGCCGGCGAACGGGCCCAGGTCGAGCGGGACTTCGTCGCGGCCACCGGGGTCAAGCTGGTGACCGTGGACGCCCGGCAGCGCTTCCTCGACGCGTTGGCAGGCGTGACCGACCCGGAAGCCAAGCGCAAGATCATCGGCCGCGAGTTCATTCGCGTCTTCGAGCAGGCCGCGCGGGACATCCAGGACAGTGAGCACTACGAGTTCCTGGTGCAGGGCACGCTGTACCCGGACGTGGTCGAGTCCGGCGGCGGCGCGGGCGCGGCGAACATCAAGAGCCACCACAACGTCGGCGGGCTGCCCGACGACCTCGCCTTCCAACTGGTCGAACCGTTGCGCACGCTGTTCAAGGACGAGGTGCGCCGGGTCGGGCTGGAACTGGGCCTGCCCGAGACGATCGTGCACCGCCAGCCGTTTCCCGGTCCCGGCCTGGGTATCCGGATCATCGGCGAGGTCACCGCGGCGCGCCTGGAACTGCTGCGGGCGGCCGACGCGATCGCGCGTGAGGAACTGACCGCGGCCGGGCTGGACCGCGACATCTGGCAGTGCCCGGTGGTGCTGCTCGCGGACGTGCGCAGCGTCGGCGTGCAGGGCGACGGCCGGACCTACGGGCACCCGGTGGTGCTGCGGCCGGTGTCCAGTGAGGACGCGATGACCGCGGACTGGAGCAGGCTGCCCTACGACGTGCTGGAACGCATCTCCACCCGGATCACCAACGAGGTCGACGAGGTGAACCGGGTCGTGCTGGACGTGACCAGCAAGCCGCCGGGGACCATCGAGTGGGAGTGAGCCAGACGGCGATCGGCCCGACCACCGCTGACGGTGGTCGGGCCGACTCATTTTCCCCGGTCTAGCGGTTGCGCTTCGGGCGTAGCGACGCGGTCAGCATCAGCACCCCCACCAGCACGCCGCCGCCCGCGATCACCCACTTCGTGTCGATGTGCGGGAAGGGCACGTAGCCGTAGCCGATGATGTAGGTGGCCACCGCGAGCGTGACCAGCCCGAGGACCAGCATGATCGGATCGAACGGGCGGCGGGGCGGCTTCGTTTCCGTGGTCATCTCGTCTTCGTCGGTCATTGCCTGATCACCTCGACGTCTCCGATGGACGATTCGACGTCCAGCGTGATCTTCAGGTTGTCGCCGGCGGCGGCCGGGCTGGTCGCGTTCTGGGTGGTCGTGATCGCGCCGTTGTTCGCGCCGTTCTCGTTCGTGCCAAGGCAATCCACGTTGCCGATCGGCGCACTGCACGTCACCGTGACATCCGCGTTCGGCGGTACGTAGACCCGCGCGTCACCCGTGCCGACCGACACCTTCGTGTCGACCGAACCGGTGGCCGGCAAGCTGGTCAGGTCCAGGGTGATGTCGCCGATACCCGCGTTGTACGTCGGCTGCACCGACTGCAGGGACGTCGGCAGGTAGCGCGCGTCGTTGGCGATCTCGTGGGCGTTGCTCACGTGGCCGAAGTTGAGCAGCACACCGAAGCAGCACAGCAGCGCCGCCAACGGGATCAGGCCACGGCCCCCGCCGAGGAAAGCCCCCGCGACCATGCCCAAGCCGACAATGCCAGCCAGGATGCCCACGATGACATGCGGCACGAACGCCCCCGTCGCGAACATCGCCGCACCCGCCACTACCGCGAAACCGAGCGTGGCCAAGCCGATCCGGGACCTGCGGCGCGGCTGCCGCCGCACCTCGGGCTCGGGCTCCGGCACGACTGTGGGCTGCGGTTCCGGCAGATCCCACGCGAACGGTGCCGCACCCAACGGATCCCACGCGGGCGGCTGCTGCGGGGTTGTCGCCGGGTCTCCCGATCCCATCCACCGGGTCTGGTCGGTCATGGGCTCCCCCTCGAAGCCGGTATCGGTCATCTGCGCCGGATCGGCCGTCGGCCGCACCGCGTACTGGTGGTCGGCCCTGCCCCTGTGCAGCAGGAACAGACCCAGCACCAGGCCGGCCGCGACGAGATAGGTGCTGAAGTCCCCATCGTGCGTGAAGTACGCGAACGCGGGAAACAACAGGATGATCAGCACGATCGTGAGCGCGCCCGACGTGGCACTGCGACCTCGTCCGACCAGCGCCTCGACCGCCGAGACCTCGTCCTGTTCGGCAGGCAGCAGCAGCCAGCCGAGCAGGTAGAACAGCACGCCGGCGCCACCGAAGAAGGTGGTGACCACCAGCGCGATGCGGATGATGATCGGATCGATGCCGTAGCGCCGACCGATCCCGGCGGCGACCCCGGCAACGATGCGGCCACCCTGCGGCCTGCGCGGTCGGTTCGCCCAGAAGTCCTTGGCCGTGTCCGCCACCGGGGCGGTAGCCTGCTCGTTCCCACTCACGGTATCCAGGATGACCGCCGACGACCTGCGCGAACATCCGGGACACCCCTGAGAGGCCCCCGGACTCTTCCGGGGGTTCCCTGATGAATTCGTCGCCCCGACCGTGTGACCATGAGTCGTGGGCAAAATCAGGACGACACTGACCGACGGCCGCAAACGCGCGGCGTGGCTGGGCGCCCGGCCGGAGGGCACACCGCAGATGCTGCGGCGGCGCACCGGCCGGATCGTGGGCGGTGTCGCCGGTGGTCTCGCCGACCACCTCGAAGTCAACGTGCTGTGGGTGCGGCTCGGCTTCGCCGCGCTGGCCGCGTTGGACGGGCTCGGGATCGTCGCCTACGCGCTGCTGTGGATGTTCGTCACCCAGGAAGCCGTCGGGGTGCGGCGGGAGAACGAAACCAAGGAGAAACAGCAGGGCTGGGCGCTGATCGCGCTCGGCATCAGCCTCGCCATCGCCGTCGGCGCGCTGTCCGGGGCGGTCGCCAGCTGGATCACCATTCCGCTCGGCATCGCCGTCATCGGCGCGGCCGTGGTCTGGCGGGAAGCCGACACCGCGCAGCGGCGCAAGTGGGTCGACGGCGCGCGCACCGGCATGACCGGCGTGCTGTTCGGCGACGGCGGCTGGAGCGCGCTGCTGCGGATGTTGACCGGTGCGGTACTGGTCGTCGCCGGTATCGCCATCGTCGTGCTGCGCAGCGAAACCCTCAACCAGCTCGAATTCGCGCTGGTCGCGGCCATTGCCACCCTGGTCGGCGTGGCCGTGCTGACCGTGCCTTGGTGGCTGCGGCTGATGCGTGACCTCGGCGAGGAACGCCGGGCCCGCATTCGCACCGACGAGCGCGCCGATATCGCCGCCCACCTGCACGACTCTGTGTTGCAAACGCTTGCGCTGATCCAGAAGCAGCCCGACGTCCCGCGCGAAGTCCTCCGGCTCGCGCGCGGCCAGGAACGTCAACTGCGCACCTGGCTCTACTCGCCCGACGGCTACGGCCGGACCCCGAAAACCGACGAACCCACCGGCGTGCCCACCGCGCCAACGCTGTCCGCCGCGATCGCCGCCGCCAGCGGCGAAGTCGAAGACACCTTCGCCATCGTGGTCGCGCCCGTGTTCGTCGGCGACTGCCCGATGGACGAAAAACTCGCTGCCCTCGCCCAAGCCGCCCGTGAAGCGATGGTCAACGCCGCCAAACACTCCGGCCAGTCCGAAGTCAGCGTCTACGTCGAAGTCGAACCCACCGAAGCCACCGTGTTCGTGCGCGACCGAGGCAAAGGCTTCGACCCCGACGCGGTGCCAGCAGACCGGCACGGCGTCGCCGACTCCATCCACGGCCGGATGGCCCGCTACGGCGGCACCGTCAAACTCCGCACCGGACCCGGCGAAGGCACCGAAGTGCAGCTCACCATGCCGCGCACCACCGGACAGACCAGCACCGGTCCGGTCGACCGAGGACGTGCCGTCAAACCCGCGCGACCCACCGGCAGGCTCCGCGACAGAATTGGCCGGAAAGGCTCGCGGAAGGCCACCACGGGCGATACTGGTGTCGGCACAGACGAAACGGTGAAGGAGTCCCGGTGACCGAGGCAACCGACCAAGCACAACAGCCGCGTCGGCCCGTGCGGGTCTACCTGGTGGACGATCACGCGCTGTTCCGCGCGGGCGTGCGCGCCGAACTCGACACCCTCACCGACGATGTCGACGTCGTCGGCGAGGCCGGCTCCGTCGGCGAGGCCGTCGCAGGCATCACCCACGTCAAACCCGACGTCGTCCTGCTCGACGTGCACATGCCCGACGGCGGCGGCGCCGAAGTCCTGCGCCGCATCCGGACCGAACTGCCCGACGTCGTGTTCCTCGCGCTGTCCGTCTCCGACGCCGCCGAAGACGTCATCGCGGTCATCCGTGCCGGTGCGCGCGGCTACGTCACCAAAACGATCTCCAGCCAAGAACTCGTCACCGCGGTCCTGCGCGTCTCCGCGGGCGACGCCGTCTTCTCGCCCCGGCTCGCCGGCTTCGTGCTCGACGCGTTCGCCGACCGACCCGGCGCCGCGCCGATCAGCGACCCCGAACTCGACCTGCTCACCCCGCGCGAACGCGACGTGCTGCGCCTGCTCGCGCGCGGCTACGCGTACAAGGAAATCGCGTCCGAACTGTTCATCTCCGTCAAGACCGTCGAGACGCACGTATCCAGCGTCCTGCGGAAAACGCAGATGTCCAATCGATACGAACTCTCCCGCTGGGCAACCGATCGCCGGCTGGTCTGACAGTCCCGGGCACCGGTTGTCCACATTGGCGTGAGCTATCCACAGGTCGCCGCTTTCGGTTTTGGCCACCCGCGCCCCAGCGATAGGCTGCCCTCAGTGGCGGTGGCCCCCCTTAGGGAGGGCGGGTTTTATCTGCGGCAGCCGGAAATCTGGGCGGCTCAGCTGGCTTCGGTTGCCGGAGTGAGGTCTGCTGCCACGACGGCCGCCGAGGTGGCTTTGCGGCGGGACAGGGCGATGCCGACCAGCACGACGGCCATACCGACGACCACGCGCGCGGACAGGGGTTCGTGCAGCGCCAGCGCGCCGAGGCCGACGGACACCACCGGTAGCAGATAGCCCACGGATGACGCGGTGGTGGCGCCTTCGTCGGCGATGAGCCGGTTGTTGAGCACGAACGCGATGCCGGTGCCGAAGATGCCGAGTACCGCGACGGCGATGAGCGGCATGGCGCCGGTGAAGTGGATGGCGTCGAGTCCGCCGAGTGGCAGGCCGAGCGCGGTGAGTCCGGTGGCGAGGCTGAGTTGCGCGCCGGACATGGCGATGGGCGAGATGGTGCCGACGAGGTAGCGGCCGATGTAGGTGTAGCTGATGGCGTAGCTCAGCGCGGCGATGAGGCAGGCGAGCGCTCCCCAGCTGGCGATGCCGCTTTCTTGCCATGGCGCGAAGATGACGAGGGTGCCGGCGAAGCCGAGTAGCAGGCCGGTGAGTCGCAGCCAGCCGGGGCGGCGTTCGGAGCGGATCGCCAACGCGATCAGCAGTGCCCACAGCGGTGTGGTGGCGTTGAGGACGCCGGCGACTCCGGAGCTGACGGTTTGTTCACCGACGCCGAAGAGGATGAACGGGATCGCGTTGCCGAGTAGCGCGGGTAGGCCGATGCGCAGCCAGGTGCGCCGGTCTCGGGGCAGCTTGGTTCGGGTGGCGAGGCAGAGCACGAGCAGGGTGGCGGCGCCGAGGGCGAGGCGGGCGAGCGCGAGTTGGAGTGGGGAGAGTGCGCCGAGCGCGATCTTGATCCATAGGAAGCTCGATCCCCAGACGAGTGCGAGGACCATGAATCGCACCCAGCTGCTCCACGACCGCATCGACCCTCCCGTGACTGGCTAAGACTGTTTCGCTGGTCATCGTCACGCAGTCAACTGTTCAGCACAAGCGAAATTTCCTTCATGACGATGAAGTGTCGCTGTACGGTCGGGGCATGTTGGACGTGCGCAAGCTCCGGGTGCTCTGCTCGGTGGTGACCAGCGGTTCGATCAGTGCGGCGGCGTCCAATCTGGGCTACACGCCCTCGGCGGTGAGCCAGCAGGTGGCCGCGCTGGAACGCGAGGCGGGCGTTGCGCTGCTGGAGAAGGCCGGACGTGGCGTGCGCCCGACGGCGGCGGGCAACCTGCTCGCCGAGCATGCCGCTGACGTGATGGCCAGGCTGGCCGCTGCCGAGACGGCGCTGGCGGATCTGCGCGCGGGCCGGACCGGAAGGCTGCGCGTGCACTACTTCGCGACGGCGGGCGCGGAACTGCTGCCGCCCTCGGTCGCCGAGTTCCGTTCGCGTCGACCTGGCGCGCAACTCGAACTGCGGCTACGGGAGCCTGCCTATACGGCGGATTCCGCGCTGGCGGGCCAGGCCGACATCCAACTGGTCGTGTTGCCGCAGAACATGTCGCCACAGTCCATTCCGGGCACCGATCTCGTGCATCTGCTCGATGATCCGTACCGGTTGGTATTGCCGCGCGGGCACCGGCTCGCCGATCGGCAGGAGATCGAACTCGCGGAACTGGCCGAGGATCCCTGGATCGACAACGAGTGGCCGCCCGGCACGTGCCGCAAGATCATGATGGATGCGTTCGCGGCGGCCGGTTTCAGCCCGGAGTTCGTGGTCGAGTCGGACGATTATCCGACGGCGCAAGGGTTTGTCGCTGCCGGGTTGGGCGTGACCATGGTGCCCGTGCTCGGCCTCGGCTCCGTCCATTCCGGAGTGGAGGTGCGCCGGGTTCGCCATCCGGAACCGGTGCGCTGCATCTACGCCGCCGTCCCGGTCAACACGGGTGACAAACCGCTGGTGAAGGACATGCTGGCCGCGCTGGTCTCGGCCGCGCGCGGGAGGTGACCGCGCTCAGTTGTCGTGGTGCTTGCCCTGCGCGACGGGCGCGTTGTTCAACTTCAGCTGGCCGTTCTGCTGCACGAAGGTGAACTGGATCTCACTGGTCGCGCTCTGCCCGTCGGTGCGCTGGAAGGTGACTTTCGCGTCCATCGAGTTGTTGCCCGCAGGAGAGATGCCGGACACCTGCGTCGCCGCGATGCTCTGCCAGGACCGCTGATAGGTGCTGTAGTTGCCGTTGGCCTGCTGGGCCGACGTGCTCAGCAACTGCCACGCCTGCGCGGGCTTGTTGGGCAGCAGCGCGTAGTACGTCTGGAGCAGGCTGCTCATCGCCGAGTTGCTGGCCTTGCCGCTGTTCTGGTTGGCCTTGCTGGTTTCGCTGGTCTGGTCGGACTGATTGCTGACCTGCGGCGTCGTGGTGACCGGCACGGTCGGCTGATCGGTGCTCGACGGTTGGGCGACGAGCGAGGGCGTCGGCCCGGCCGAACTCGGATTGGTGTTCACGAACGCGTTCGCGACCAGGATGCCGATCACCGCGGCCGCGATGATGGCGCCCGCCGTCACCAGCCACTTCTTCCATGGCAACGGGTTCGCCGCAGCGGGCTG
Organism: Pseudonocardiaceae bacterium; assembly: GCA_036494465.1. Lineage (GTDB taxonomy): Bacteria > Actinomycetota > Actinomycetes > Mycobacteriales > Pseudonocardiaceae > CAJCJE01. The sequence goes on along the minus strand of DASXOJ010000223.1, from coordinate 1,165 downwards.
CGGGTAGCCGTGCAACGCCGGGTTGGGCCCGGTCTGCGGGTAACCGGGACGCTGGACCGGGGTCGGTCCGGTGCCGGGGAAGCCGCCCGCACCGAGGTTCACCGTCTGATCACTCGCGGGCCGGGGCGCCTGGGCCGGGAACCCGCCGCTGGGGTAGTTCAGTTGCGGCGGTCTGGGAATCCGGGAGGTCGCCTCGACGTCGTACGCCGCGCCGCGCGGCGGACTGCTCGGTGGCTCCATCCGCGGCAGCGAACCGGTGCTGGGCGCCTGACCTGCGGCCAACGCGCTCAGCGCGCGACTGGTCTCCGACATGGTCGGCCGCTCTTCCGGGTTCGCCCGCAGCATCTGCGCGAGCAGACCGGTCAACGGCCCTGCCTGCTTCGCCGGAATGGTCCGGCATGCCGCGACTGCGTGCAGCAGCGCGAGCGTGTTGTCGGAATGGCCGAACGGCGGGTAGCCCTCGACGGCCGCGTAGAGCGTCGAAGCCAGCGAGAACACGTCCGACGGCGGTCCGGGGTTCTCGCCCTTGGCGACCTCGGGGGCCAGGTAGGCGGGGGTCCCCGCGAGCATGCCGGTCGCGGTCACCGTGACGTCGCCGGTGGCCCGGGAGATGCCGAAGTCGGTGATCTTCACGGTGCCGTCGTCGGCGAGCAGCACGTTGCCCGGCTTGATGTCGCGGTGCACGATGCCCGCCGTGTGCGCCGCGGTCAGCGCGGTCGCGATCTGCGAACCGATCCTGGCGACCTCAATCGGTTCGAGCGTGCCGCGCTCGTCGAGCACCGCGGACAGGCTGCGCGACGGCACGTACTCCATGACGAGCACGGGCTGGCCGTTGTCGTCGACGACGTCGTACACGGACACCGCGTTGGGGTGCTGCAACCGCGCGGCGATCCGCCCCTCGCGCATGGCGCGTTCGGTGGCTTCCTTGGTGTCCGCCGCGGAAAAACTGGGGGACAGCAGCAGCTGCTTGAGCGCCACCGTCCGATGGAGGCGCTCGTCGTGTGCCTGCCAGACGACCCCCATCGCCCCGCTACCGATGTGTTGCGTCAACCGGTAGCGTTCGGCGACCAACTGACCGACGTCACTCACCGCTGCTCCCACATCCTCCTCGGCCCGAGCGCATCTCCTCAGCGCCTGACGGATCTACCGTCGAACACTAACGGGT
>DASXOJ010000222.1:0-15279 GCA_036494465.1 Pseudonocardiaceae bacterium | reverse complement strand
CACGAGCACGGCATCGACCCCGTCGCCGGCCCTGGCCAGCGCGTCGGCATTGCCGTGCACATCGGACACCACACTGACCCGCATGGTCCAAACCCTACGACGGACCGATCCGCCCGCGCGATGACCGCGATCACCGCGCGGGCGCCACTGTGGTGCAGCGGAAGGCAGCGATGTCGAAGCCCGCGGCGAGACAGCGGCGGGTGCGCGTCGTGCCGGTGCGCCTCGTGCCGGTGCGTGCCCTGGCGGCGCTGCTCTGACGGCGCGCGGCGGGCCGGGTGCGGCCGTTGGCGTCGGCCAGTTCCGTCACTGTCGCGACACCATGATCAGCCGCGTGCCTCAGCGGTAGTAGCCCTGGTGCGGCAGCCGCGCCTCGTCGAACAGGTGCGGCCCGTCCTGCGGCACCTCCGGCCACGCCTCGCCGTTGGCCAGCTCGGACGACTGCGCACCGGACAGCGCGAACACCACGCCCGCCAACCCCGAACGCTGGATTGCGCCGTAACACATGCCGCACGGCTGACAGCTCGTGTACATGGTTGTTGTCGCGACTACATTCGGCGCGAGTTCGCGTGCCGCCCAGCGCGCGAGCTTCAGTTCCGGATGCGCGGTGATGTCGTTGTCGGTGATCGTGGTGTTCCAGTCCTCGGCCAGCACCACACCGTCCGGCCCGGCCAGCAGCGACCCGTACGGCTCGTTCCCGTGCTCCACCGCGACCCCGGCGAGTTCGATGGCGCGCCGCAGCAGTTTTTCGTCGAAACCCATGCTCAAAGCCTATGCAGCTGATCACCACGGTGGAAGGGAGAACTCCGCGCGTTCGATCCTGCCTGCCGCGAATCGTCCGGCACCGGACTGGATCGACCGCGAATATCCGCGCCGGCCCCTCAGTCCACCGGCGGGCAGCCGGGTGCACGGCCGTGCTCCAGCGCCATCTTCAGCCCGAGCGTGATCCGCTTGGTCGCGAGCTGCCTGCCGCGCCGCTCGCGGTCGGCCCGGCGCGGGTCGGGTGAACCGGGCAGATCGGCGCGCAGGAAGTAGTGCAGCAGGGTGCCGTCGAGCATCGGCTCCAGCCAGACCTCCATGGTGCCGACCAGCGCACCGCGCACCGTCCAGCGCAGGCCCTCGGCGCCGCGGTCCAGGTAGACCTCAAGTCGGAGATCCGGCCACAACCTGCGCCAATTGGCCGGATCGGCGAAAGCGGTCGCGACAACCTTCGGCGCCGCGACCACGAAGGTCTCGTCCACGATGTCCACCGTGCTCACGCCGTGCAGAATGCCATGCTCATGCCGTGTTCACCGTGGGCCGGTGGACGCGCCGAGGCCCCAACCTGGTGTCGGGCGCCACTCACACGCTAGGTTTCCCACCAGTAACATCGTCAGGGCGCGGAGGTTGACGTGCGCGAGTTCACCATCCCGGCGGGCAACACCACGGTCGCCGACGAGGAGAACCTCACCGACATGGTGTGGGCCAACGCGGATCGCTTCGGCGACGTGGTCAGTATCCAGCGACGGGTGGACGGGACCTGGGTCGATCTGACCGCTCGCGACTTCGCCGCCCAGGTCATGGCGGTCACCAAGGGCCTGATGGCCGCGGGCTTGAAGCCCGGCGACCGGGTCTGCCTGATGTCCAAGACCCGCTACGAGTGGACGCTGTTCGACTTCGCGATCTGGGCAACCGGCTGCGTGACCGTGCCGATCTACGAGACGTCCTCGGCCGAGCAGGTCGAGTGGATCGTCACCGACTCGGCAGCGCGCGCCGTGATCGTGGAGACCACCGCGCACCGCAGCATCGTCGATGGCGCCCGCGCCCGCGCGTCCGCCCTGCGCAACGTCTGGCAGATCGAGCCGCCCGCAGGCACCGGCCGGCACGAACCGGCGGGCGCGGTGCTCGAACTGATCTCGCTCGGCGCCGCACTGTCCGATGCCGACGTGCACGCACGCCGCCACTCGGTGCGCGCCCAGGACGCCGCCACGATCGTCTACACCTCCGGCACCACCGGCCGCCCCAAGGGCTGCGAGCTCACCCACCGCAACCTGCTCGCCGAGGTCCGCGCGGACGTGGACGCGTTCCCGAGCGTGCTGCAACCGGGCAATTCGCTGCTGGTGTTCCTGCCGCTGGCCCACGTGCTGGCCAGGGCGCTGGCGCTGACCTGCATCTACGCCCGGCTCACCCTCGGCCACACGCCGGACGTGAAGAACCTCGTCGCCGACCTGGGCACGTTCCGGCCGACGTTCGTGGTCGCGGTGCCGAGGGTGTTCGAGAAGGTCTACAACACCGCCAAGCAGACCGCGCACAGCACCGGCAAGGGCAAGATCTTCGACGCGGCCGAGGCGACCGCGGTCGCCTACAGCGAAGCGCTGGACACCGGCGGCGCGAACCTCGGCCTGAAGCTCAAGCACGCGCTGTTCGACCGGCTGGTTTACAGCCGCCTGCGCGCCGCGCTCGGTGGCCGGTGCAACGCGGCGGTGTCCGGTGGGGCGCCGCTGGGCGCGCGGATGGCGCACTTCTTCCGCGGCATCGGCGTGCCGGTCTACGAAGGCTACGGCCTGACCGAGACCAGCGCCGCGGCCTGTGTGAACACCGAGACCGCGTTCCGGGTCGGCACGGTCGGCAGGCCGGTCGCGGGCACGTCGGTGCGGATCGCGGACGACGGCGAGATCCTGATCGGCGGACCGGTGGTGTTCAGCAGCTACTGGAACAACGAGACGGCGACCAAGGAGTCGCTGGAGGAAGGCTGGTTCCACAGCGGCGACCTCGGCTCGCTGGACGACGACGGTTTCCTGCGGATCACCGGCCGCAAGAAGGAGATCATCGTGACCGCGGGCGGCAAGAACGTCTCGCCAGCGGTGCTGGAGGACCGGCTGCGCGCGCACCCGCTGATCAGCCAGTGCATGGTGGTCGGCGACAAGCAGCCGTTCATCGGCGCGCTGATCACCGTCGACGAGGAGTTCTTCCCGGCCTGGAAGGCACAGCACAACAAGCCCGCCAACGCGACCGTCGCCGACCTGGCGCAGGACCCGGAACTGCTGGCCGAAGTGCAGAGCGCGGTGGACGACGCGAACAACGCGGTGTCCACGGCGGAGTCGATCCGCAGGTTCCGGATCCTGCCGTTCGACTTCACCGAGGAGCGCGGCGAGATGACGCCGAGCCTGAAGCTGCGCAGGGCGATCGTGGCCCAGCGTTACGAAGCCGACATCGCCGCCATCTACACCCGCTGAGCTCAGCGGAGGCGGTGCCAGTCGCGGCCGGGGCGAAGCAGCCGGGATTTGCCGGTCCAGTAGAGCCTGCGCATGCCCATCAGCGCCGGGTAGGCGTCGCTGAGTTCGCGCAGCCGGTGCCGGATCCGTTCCAGCCCGGCGACATCCGGTGGCAGCGGGGAAACCTGCTCGACCAGGCCGGCCAACGCGGTCACAGCCGCGTCCACCACCTGCGCGTCGCCCGGTTTGGCTGGCTCGTCCGGTCCGGTCGACGGGGGCAGCAGGTCGGCCAGGTCGCCGAGCACGTGGTACCCCCGCGCGGCCAGCTCCTTGATCATCGCTTCGGCGCGTTCCCGCACCCAGCCGCGATCCGCCACCGGCAGCGTCATCCGGCCCCGGCCGGCCAGGATGTCGTGGCCGACCCGGTCCTTGACCACCGTCGCGTACCGCGACCAGCTCACGTTCTTGCCCAGCGCCACGTTCAGCCTGCGCAGCAGTTCGCCACCGGCCAGGCTGAGCGAACTGTTGCGGGTGGGCAGCGCGGGCAGCAGGTCCGGGTCGATGCCGAGCACGTCGGCGAACCGCTGCCAGAGCACGTCCGCGCCACCGCGTTGCGGCACGGTGATCACATGGACGTGGTCGGCGGGCAGCTCGGCGCCCCAATTCCGGAGTATCCGAGGAATGTCCTGATACTCCCAGAACAATTGACTAATTCCGTTTGACTCCTCCCTGCGCAATGCGTCGAGAAAATCGGAATAATCGATCGTCTCACCATTCTTGACGCTTTCTTGCCACATGGACGGAATCTGCCGGGCGAGATCGCGGACCGTGCACACCACGTGAATGTCCGCAAAGGACAGATCATTCCTGGCCCGCGCGGCTTGCTCGGCGGTCGCGGTCGCCAACAGTTCACATGAGACGATCGACGTGCCCGGCCACGCCCTGACCTGGTCGACAAGTCGTTGCCATGCCCCGTCGACGAGCGGCTCCCACCAGTCCCGGTACCGCTCGCCCTGTAGATCCATGGCCGCGTGCGGGTGCGCGTCGTAGATGTGCCCCGGGTACCGCACACCGGCCGCCGCCGCGGTAGACCGACTGTGCCACAGCATTTCCTGAATGGCAGTAGTACCGGTTTTGGGCAACCCGACATGCAGATAAACACGCTGTTGTCGCTGATTCATTGGGCTCGACGCTACAAGCGCCCGGCCGCGCATTCCTGCGAAAAGTCTAGTAGTTAGCTAAGGAAAGCAAAAGAATCGGGCACCGAGGTGATGTCCGGCCGGGCAAGACGCGACCGCCGCGGCACGCGAGGTGCCGCGGCTGCTACCGGGTCAGCCGGCTCAGCGACCAGGACCGTAGGGCGGGTAGCGCCTGCGCCCGCGGCCACCGATCGCGCGCAGCATCACGAACGCGAGCAGCACCAGCGGCAGCACGTAGGGCGTCAGCGTGATCACGCTGCCGACGACGGCGAACATCATGAACGCGAGCACCACGAACAGCGCCGGATTGGGTCGGCCCGCGCGCACGATCTTCGGCTGCTGCCAGGGCGGGATGGCAGGCATCGGGAAGGGCTGTTGCCAGGCGGCGCCCATCGCGAACGGGGGTGCGGGCTGCGGGAAGACGTCGACAGGCAGGTCTTCGAGAAGCTTGCGCAGGTCGCCGACGGTCTTGGTTTGGTAGACGGCGGTGCTGCGCTCCTCGAACTCTTCGAGCGTCAGCCTGCCCTCTCCGACCTGTTCCTGCAGCGCCTGCACGACCCTCTCGCGGTCCCCGTCTGACGCACGCATCGCATCAGGACTGGTCATGTGGCCGTACCTCGATCCCGTGGGCGTTCACCCATCATCATCGTCGGCGGCCGGTGCGTGAGCATCGGTCTCAGGGTTGGTCTCCGGGTCCACCGGTGGACGTAGCTGATCGTGCAACGGACGATCCCCGGAGCCAGTTCCCTTACTCCAGTGTGAGCCAGCAGACGCGGTGCTGTCGAAGAAAACTGTGTTACGCGTCTCTCACCAGCGGCTCGACGCCCGAAATAGTCGAATGGCGCCGATCCGGCACTGAGCGAGCGATCAGCCGTCCAGCCAGGAGCGCAGCCGCTCGGCCAGATCGACCCAGCGCCACTCCTCGCGCATCCACTCGCGTCCGGCCGCGCCCATCTTGGCGGCGCGCTCAGGGTCGGCGAGCAGCCCGCTGACCGCGTCGGCCAGCTCGGCGACGTCGCGACCGTCGACAACGTGGCCGGTGATCCCGTCCCGGACCGTCTCCGGTGCACCGCCGGACCGGCCCACGACGATCGGCAGCCCCGCGGCCGCCGCTTCGAGGAACACGATGCCCAGCGCCTCCACGTCCAGACCGCGACCCCGGGTGCGGCACGGCATCGCGAACACGTCACCGGCCGCGTAGTGCGCGGGCAGCTCGGCCCACGGCACCGAACCCGCGAAGATCACGTCCGATGAGACGCCGTTCTCCTGGGCCAGCGTGCGCAGCGTGTCCGCGTACGGACCGCCGCCGACGATCAGCAGCGCAGCCCCCGGTACCCGCTTGCGGATCTCCGGGAAGGCGCGGATCAGCATGTCCTGGCCCTTGCGCGGCACCAGCCGGGAGATGCACACCACGGTCGGCCGGTCACCGAGCCCGTGCCGGGCGCGGATCTCGGCACGCGCCGCCGGATTCGGCCGGTAGGTCTCGATGTCCACGCCCGACGGCAGGTGCTCCAACGGCGCCAGCCGGCCGAACGCCGCCGAGAAACGGGACCGGGTGTAGCGGCTGACGAAGGTCAGCACGTCCACCGTCGACCCGATCCTGCGCAGCGCCTGCCGCGTGCCAGGCAGCATCGACCAGCCGACCTCGTGCCCGTGCGAGCACGCCACCACCCGCTTCGCGCCGGCGGCGCGCAGCGCGGGCGTCAACAGCGCCAGCGGCGCGGACGCGCCGAACCAGACCGCCTCACAGCGTTCCTCGCGCAGAATGGCCGTTGCTCGCCGGGCGACGTCCGGGGTCGGCAGCATCAGCGAGGTGGGGTGCCGCACCACCCGGTAGGGCTGGGCCGCGTCGAACTCGGGGTGGTGCTCAACGCCCTGCTCCCACGCGGGCGCGTACACGACCAGGTCCTCGGCGGGCAGGTGGCCTGCGAAGGTGTGCAGGTACGTCTGGATGCCACCTTGCCGAGGCGGGAAGTCGTTGGTGACGAGCAGGGTCCTGCGCATTGTTCGAGGGTATCCGGACACTCCACGCATACGACGTGGGCCCGGTGCGCGATACGCACCGGGCCCACCAAAGAAAGATCGCTCAGCCAGCGAGCCTGCGGCCGAACCGCGCGCCGCTGAAGATCGGCTGGATCTTCACGGTCGAACCGGTGTCCGGCGCGTCGATCATGTCACCGTTGCCCACGTACATGCCGACGTGGTGGATAGGGCTGCCGAAGAAGATCAGGTCGCCCGGCTGCAACTGGGACAGCGGCACGTAGACGCCCATGGTGGACTGCGACGAGCTGGAGTGCGGCAGGCTGATCCCGGCCTTGGCCCAGGACCACAACATCAGCCCGGAGCAGTCGAACCCGGACGGCGAAGCACCGCCCCACGAGTAGGGGACGCCGATCTCGCCCTCGGCCGCCTTGATGGCGATACCAGCGGCACCGGCCGGGGCGATGAAGTCACCCGCGCTCAGCGACGAGTTCGCCGCGTTCTGGGCGGACTTGGAGACGTGGGTCAACGCCGCCTGGGCCTTCTGCACCAGCGGGGCCAAGGCGTCCTTCTGCTGCTGGATGGTGCTCACCAGCGAGTTGGCCTTGTTGGTGGCGTCCTGCGCGGTCTGCTGGTCCTTGGTGGCGCGCGTCTGGGCGGTGGTCGCCGCGTCGGTCGCGGCCTGCATGCCGTTCAGGGTGGTCGAGCTGTCCTCGGCCATGTCCTCCAGCAAGGTCGCCTTGTCGAGGTAGTCCTTGGCGGAATTGCCGGTCAGCAGCGCGGAGAGCTGGCCGAACCGGGCACCTTCGTACTGCGCCTCGGTCAACTGGTCGACCTGACCACGCAGACCGGCCTCGGTGTTCTCGGCCGTCTGGAGGGCCTGCTGCGCCTTCGTGAGGTCGCCGTTGGCGTTGTTGAGCGTCGTCTGCGCTGCCGACTGCGCGGCCTGCGCGTCTTCGAGCTTGTTGTTCACATCGCTCGCCTGCTGGGCGAGCTGTTGGTAGACCTGTTCCGGTGTGCCGGTCGGCATGGTCAGAGGTGGGGGGTTGGTGCTGCTCGGGGGTGCCGGGTCGGCCAGCGACGGGGTCGCGCCGATCACCGCAACCACCGCGGCGGCGGCGAGCGCCCCGCGCATCGTGCGCTTCAGTCGGTTCGAGGCCACTTAGCGCGCGTCTCCTTTGTTGCATCAACCACCGGTTCTCCGCGCACCCCCCGTGTTCTGGCCATAGGCCCAGCCCAACACCCACACCTGTGAGCTGACGAACACGGACAAACTACTGCGCTTCGGCTCGGTCCCCGACAGTCCGATCCGGTGGTGATCCCGCGTTGCCGTCCATTGCCGACAGCTGCTCACCGCGAGATCTCGGACAGATTACGGAACGGGCGCGGACACGTCCAGCAGAAGCCGCAATCTATTTGTTTTCTTGGAAAAATCCCGGCAAACGACGTAGGCCCGAGGCGCGCGAATGCGCAACTCGGGCCCACGTAAGAAAACTGGCTACCGGATTCAGCCGATACGGCGACCGTAGGAGAAACCGCTGAAAATCGGCTGGATCTGCACGTTTTCACCGGTCCTCGGCGCGTCGATCATGTCGCCGTCGCCCACGTACATGCCGACGTGGTACGCGGGGCTGCCGAAGAACACCAGGTCGCCCGGCTCCAGGTTGCCCTCGCCCGACACCATCGTGCCGACCTGCTGCTGCTCGGCGGCCGTACGAGGCAGATTGACGCCTGCCTCCCGCCACACGTACTGCATCAGGCCAGAGCAGTCGAAACCGGAAGGAGTGGTGCCGCCGTAAACATACCGAGTACCCAGAAACCCTTCCGCCGCGCGGATGGCCACCCCGGCTGCCCCGGCCGGAACGATGAACTGGCTCGGGTCGATGTGGTTCTTCAACAAGCTGGGGTCGACCGCGAGCTCGGCCTGCTGCGCCTTCTGGATCAGCGGCGTCAGGGCCGCCTTCGCCGCCTCGATCTGGCTGACCAGCTGGTTCGCCGTGTTGGTGGCGTCCTGCGCGGTCTGCTGGTCCTTCGCCGCCCGCTGCTGGGCCGCCGTCGCGGCGTCGGTCGCGGCCTGCATGCCGCTCAGCGTGGTCGAGCTGTCCACGGCCATGTCCTCCAGCAAGGACGCCTTGTCCAGGTAGTCCTTGGCGGAGTTACCGGTCAGCAGCGCGGAGAGCTGGCCGAACCGCGCACCTTCGTACTGCGCCTCGGTCAGCTGGTCGACCTGACCACGCAGACCCGCTTCGGTGTTCTCGGCGGCTTGCACAGCCTGCTGCGCCTTGGCCAGGTCAGCGTTGGCGCCGTTCAGCGTGTTCTGCGCCGTCTTCTGCTGGTCCTGCGCGTTCAGCAGCTGCTGGTCGAGGGTCTCCGCCTGCTGGGAGAGCTGTTGGTAGACCTCCAGCGGCGAGCCCGTTGGCATGGTGGGGGTCGTGGGGGTGGTTGATGGCGCGGGGTCCGCCATGGACGGAGTGGCGCCGATCACAGCCACTATCGCGGTCGCGGCGAGTGCGCCGCGCATCGTGCGCTTCAGTCGGTTCGAGGCCACTTAGCGCGCGTCTCCTTCGTGCTGCTCCAACCGCCAGATCTGCCCGCGCGCGCCGTGTTCGGCCATAGGCCCAGCTCAACACCCACACGTGTGAGCTGACGAACACAAGCAACGGGCGCTGCGCTTCGATCTGGTCCCCCCGACAAGACCGACCGATCCGGCGGTGGCCCCGCGTCGCTGTCCTTTGCCGACAGCTGCCCGGCCGCGAGGTCTCGGACAGGTTACGGAACCCGTCCGAGTAGGTCCACCCGGGGTCGGTTAAGAAGCGGCGCGACCGGGTACCGGCTAGGCCGTAAGCACGAACGATGTTGGGCCGATTCCCTCGGCCCACGATCGAGAATCGCCTAGCCGACCTGGCGATGCTGCCGTCCGGCGTCCTTTCCCGACCGCTCGGCGCTCGGCAGCGGCAGCTCGGGCGTGTCGAGGGATTCGGCGACGAAATCCCGGCGCGGGTGGATCGGAATCAGGCGCAGCCGGGGCACCAATCCGGCCTCGGCCAGGGCGTCGAACGCGCGCAATTCCGGCTCCTCGAACTCAAGCTGTTCCGGTGCGTCCAGCAGCACGCTGATAACACAATCTTTACAGCCAACACCCCTGATCACGCACTTGTCGCAATCGATGATCACGGCACATCCCCGATCCTTCGAAGGGTTCAACTGGGGATGACGATAAAAACAAGCACCGACATTTTTTGAACGCGACCGCTGGACGCGAGCGTCAGACGCGACCGAGACGGGCGATCAGCACCGCCGAGGGCACCGGGTGCGCGCCGCGCCGCCGCACCGAGTCCGCGACCGCGCGATCCGAGGTGACGACCACGACCGGCCGTCCCTCCGGCTCCGCCGCGACGATCGCCCTGATCACGTCGTCGGCGAGCACTCCGGGGTCGGAGAACAGCACCCGCACGCCGCGCGGCGACGCGGACGGGACCGCGACCACCCCGGCACCGTCGAACACCACGGTGATCTCGGCGCCGGTGCGCGCCGCGAGCGAGGCCATCTGCATGCCGAGCCGCTCGCGCTGGTCGACGAGCGCCAGATCGGGGTAGCCGGTCTTGGTGACGTTGTAACCGTCGACGACCAGGTGCACGGCAGGCAAGGCGAGCAACCGGTCCAGCGCGGCCGGGTCGTCGGCGCGGCCGACGGCGCCCTGGGGCGCGCTCGCACCGCGCACCAGGTCGGCCGGCCGGGGACCGGCGTTGCCGAGCGCCAGTTCGCGGCGCAGGCCGGTGACCGCGCCGTCCAGGGTGTCCACCAGCAGGGCCAGCCGCACCTCGTCGGCGGCGCGGGCCTCGCGCGCGGCCTGCCTGGCCGCCTGCGCATCGCCTTCGGCGCGGCGGGCCTTCAACCGCGCGGCTTCGGCGCGTTCGCGTTCCCGGTCGCGTTCGGCGATCAGGGACTTCTTCTCCAGCTCGGTCTGCACCCGTATCTGCTCCGCGTCGGCCACGGCCGCGACGGCGGCGTCCTTGGCTTCGCGCAGTTTCGCGCCCTGCTCGCGCAGGCGTTTGCGCAGTTTTTCCAGTTCCTGGTCGCGTTCGGAGACCACGCGCCCGGCCACGTCGCCCGCGGCGACCACTTCCGCGCGCACCCGCGCCAGTTCGGTTTCCAGCTTGGCGGCCTTGTTGACGGCGGCGTCGCGTTCGGCGCGCAGCGCACCGTGCTGCGCGCGTCTGGCGACCAGTTCGACGAAGTGCGTTGCGGAGGCTTCGCCGGTGAGCAGCGCGGCGACCGCGGCAGCGGCGGGTTCCGGCGAGGTCAGGTCGAGCGCGCTCGGCCGGTTTTCCTTGGCCCAGCGCAGCACCGCCGTCCGGAACGTCGCGTTGCTCCGCAATCCGGCCAGCAGCGGGCCGGCACCGAGCCGCGCGCGTTTGGCGGGCGCGAACTTGGCCACCGGGCGCACCGCCTGCGGGATGTCCACGTTCGCGATCTCGCCGACCGCGTCGGCGGCCAGTTCGGCGAGCCTGCCGCGCACCGCGTCGGGCAACTGGGCCCAGTCGGGCATTTCGGCCGAATCCTCAGCGACAAGGGCAGCAGGCGCCTCCGGAGCGGGCTGCTCCGGGTCGTGCGTTGGCGGCCCCGCCGAGGACGTCATCCCTCCAGGTTAGAGGTAGTTGGTGAAGTTCACGCGTCACCGCGTCGCGAGTCGATCACGATCACTGTCAGGGGTCGCCCGTAACGTCCCTCGACGATGACCACGATTGAGAACGCCCAACTCGCGTTCGACGAGCTGGGAACCCCGTTGCGGGAGACCACCTTCGTGGTGTTCGACCTGGAAACCACTGGCGGCAGCGCCGAACGCGACGCCGTCACCGAGATCGGCGCGGTCAAGGTGCGCGGCGGCGAGGTGCTCGGCGAGTTCGCCACCCTGGTCGACCCGGAACGTGGCGTGCCACCGGAAATCGTCGCGCTGACCGGCATCACCAACGCGATGGTCTACGGCGCGCCGACCATGCGCGAGGTGCTGCCCGCGTTCCTGGAGTTCGCCTCCGGCGCGGTGCTCGTCGCGCACAACTCCGCGTTCGACATCGGCTTCATCAAGGCCGCCTGCCAGCGTCTTGGCTATCCGTGGAAACGGCCGCCGGTGATCTGCACGGTCAAACTGGCTCGCCGCGCGCTGACCCGCCAGGAAGCACCCAGCTGCAAACTGTCCGCGCTGGCCGCCATGTTCCAGGCCACGACCCAACCGATCCACCGCGCGCTCGACGACGCCAAGGCCACCGTGGACGTGTTGCACGCGCTACTGGAGCGGGTCGGGTCGGTCGGCGTGGCGTCGCTGGAGGAACTGCTCGACTTCCTGCCCGAGGTGACCGCCGCGCAGCGCAGCAAACGCTCGCTGGCCATGCACCTGCCCAGCGCGCCCGGCGTGTACCTTTTTCGCGGTCCCAGCGAGGAAGTGCTGTACGTGGGCACCGCGTCGGACCTGCGGCGCCGGGTGCGGCAGTACTTCACCGCCAGCGAAGGCCGGGCGCGGCTGCGCGAGATGGTCGCGCTGGCGGTCCGGGTCGACTCGGTCACCTGCGCGCACGCGCTCGAAGCCGAGGTGCGCGAACTGCGCCTGCTCACCGCGCACAAACCCACCTACAACCGGCGCTCCAAGAACGCGCACGCGGGCTGGTGGGTCACGCTGACCGACGAAGCCTTCCCCCGGTTCTCGGTGGTGCGCACGCCGCGCGACGGCGCGATCGGCCCGTTCCGCACCCAGGGCACCGCGCAGACCGCCGTGTCCGCCCTGCACGACGCCCTGCCCATCCGGCCGTGCACCGTGCGGATCCCCGCGCGCGGCGCCAACGCCCGCCCGTGCGCACTGGCCGAACTGGGGCGCTGCAAGGCGCCCTGCGCTGGTCGCCAGGACGTCGAGGACTACGCGCCCGCGGTCGAACAGTTCCACGGCCTGGTCGCGGGCCAGCACACCGAACCGTTGCTGCGCCTCGCGAATTCGCTCGCCGAACTGTCCGCACAGGAACGCTTCGAGCTGGCAGGCGCGCGCCGGGACCGGATGGTCACCCTGATCAGAACACTGGACCGGGGCCAGAAACTCGCCGCGCTCGCGGCCCTGCCCGAACTGGTCGCGGCCCGGCCGCGCGCCCAGGGCGGCTGGGACTTCGCGATCATCCGGCACGGCCGCCTCGCCAACGCGGGCATCTCGCGCGCGGGCGTGCGGCCGATGCCGATCGTGCACGCGCTGGTCGCGTCGGCGGAAACCGTGCTGCCCGGCACCGGACCGCTGCACGGCGCGCCGCACGAGGAAACCGCGCTGCTCGCGCGCTGGCTGGACCAGGACGGCACCCGGATCGTGCTCACCACGACCCCGTGGGCCGAACGGATCGGCTCGACCGGCCGGTGGCGGGAGTGGGCCCGCCAAGCGGCGGCGGCGCGGCCGATCGAATCGCTGCCGGACTGATCGAGCCCGCGCTGATCGCGATGGCTATGCTCGGCTGGTCGTGTCCGTTCCAGCCTCGGGAGTCCGCGTGATCACCGCGTTCGTGCTGATCCAGGTCGACGCCGACACCATCACCGAAGCCGCGCAGACCATCGCCGACATCCCCGGCGTGGTCGAGGTCTACTCGTGCGCCGGTGACGTCGACCTGATCGCGATGATCCGGGTCGCCGCGCACGAGGACATCGCCGATCTGGTGCCCGGCAGGATCAGCCGGGTCGCGGGCGTGCTGAACACCGCGACGCACATCGCGTTCCGCTCCTACTCCAGCGCGGACACCGACGCCACCTTCACGGCCGGCCTCGAAAACAGCTGAGTGACCCTGGTCACAGTACCCCGCTCGTGGGCTTGATTCTGGACCCGGCTCCAAGTTCTAGCCTTGTGTCATGCCCTCGGACACCGACCAGCTGACCATCACCCACCTCGCCACCCGGGTCGGGGTGCGGCCGGACACGGTCCGCTACTACGAGCGCATCGGCCTGCTGCCGCCCGCCGCACGCACCGCGGGCGCACATCGCCGCTACGACGAGTCCGTGGTGGACCGGATGCTGTTCATCAAGGGCGTGCAACGCCTCGGGCTGCCGCTCACCGAAATCCGCGAACTGCTCGCCGTGCGCGACACCGGCAAGTGCACGTGCGCACCCGCCGAACTGTTGTTGCGACAACACTTGACCGACCTCGACGACGAACTGCGCAAGCTCACGCGTCTGCGTGGCGAACTCGCCGGCATGCTCGACGGGATGACCAGCACCAGTTGCGTCGACCCCGAGCCCGGCACGTGGTGCCCGCCAACCGACACCAGGAAGGAGGCGAGCCAGATGATCGACGACTGTGACTGCTGCACCGAATGCGGCACCTGCGAGTGCTGCTGAACCGCCGCTGATCCACTCACCCCGAGGCGCCAGGGTGAGTGGGGGCCCATCAGTCGGTCAGTCGTCGAGCAGGGTCGCGATCTCGGCGACCGCGGTCCGGGTGAGCGGGCCGAAAGCCAGCGTGCCCGCGTTCTCCTCGGTCTGCGCGACCGTGCGGCAGCCGGGGATCGGGACGGTCGAGCCGTGCCGGGCCAGGATCCAGCCGAGCGCGCCCTGGGCCAGGGTGCGACCGTCCGAGGTGAGGATGTCGCGGATCTCGGCGAGCCGGGTCAGCCAGTGCGGGTTGGGGCGGCCGTCGGTGAAGTACCGCATCCACGACGGCGCGTCATCGCCGCGCACGTCGTCGCCGCCGAGCTGGGTCGTCGCGGTGTACTTGCCGGACAACAGGCCCATCGCGAGCGGACCCCGGTTGACACTGGTCAGCTGGTGCTCGGTGCACACGTCGAGCATGGCAGGCTTGTCGGTGAGCACGTTGAGTTCGTGTTGCACCGCAACGGCATGCGGGCCCTTGGCGAACGCAGCCGCGCGCCGCGGGTCGTCGGTGCTCCAGCCGTAGGACCGGATCTTGCCCTCGGTGACCAGGCCCTCCAGAGTGGCCAGCAGGCCATCCACTTCGGACAGTGGCGCGTCGCCGACGTGCAACTGGTACAGGTCGATGTGATCGGTGCCCAACCGGCGCAGCGACGCCGCACACGCGCCGCGCACGTAGTCAGCGGAGATGTCGGTACCGGTGATGGCCTTTGTGGACACATCGAAGACGTTGCCGAACTTGGTCGCGATCACCGCGCGATCCCGTCGCCCGGCCAGCGCCCTGCCGAGGACTTCCTCGCTGTGCCCGACGCCGTAGACGTCCGCGGTGTCGAAGAACGTGACGCCGAGTTCGAGCGCGCGGTCGATCGCGGCCAGTGACTCCGCGTCGTCGACCTCGCCCCAGCCGGCCGGTTTGCCGTCACCGCCGAGGAACGGTCCGCCGATCGCCCAACATCCGAACCCGACCGGGCTCACCTCGATACCGCTACGACCGAGGGCCCGCTGTGCTGTTTGGGTAGTCATCGAATTCGAGCCTAAGCACAAACAAGCGTCCCGGCTACCCTGCTTCGGGCAACCGGGACGCTTGGGTCAAACCGCGATCAGTCGACCGGGAGTTCGCGGTCGGACCGCTCGCTCTCCAGCTCCTCGACCTCGTCATCGTGGGCCTGCGCGTGCTGTTCGGCGCGCGCCCGCTCCAACGCGATGGTCTCCTCGACCGGGTCGGCCCGAAGCAGACTGCCCGGTATCGGGTGACCCGAGGACCCGAGCTTGTTCATCTTCTTCGGCACCGGAGCGCCCTGGTACTCCAGCGGCTTCGCGTGACCGTGATCGTCGACGCCACCCAGCGGCTGGTGCACCTCGATGAACTCACCGGTGGGCAGCCGCTTGATGATGCCGGTCTCGATGCCGTGCTCCAGCACCTCACGGTCCGCCCGCTGCAAACCGACGCAGATCCGGTACGTCACGTAGTAGATGATCGGCGGCAGGATCAGCAGACCGATGCGGCCGGACCAGGTGATCGC
>DASXOJ010000221.1:0-12524 GCA_036494465.1 Pseudonocardiaceae bacterium | reverse complement strand
CTGACCGGCTTCGGCTGCCGCGACCGCGTCGGCCGCGTCCTTGGCAACGTCGGCGACGGTCTCGCTGCGCCGCACCCAGCCGGACACGGTGCCCGCCACCGAGTCGATGTCGGATTCCAGTGGGGCGTCGTACTTCTTGTGGTACGTCGCGTGATCACCGACCACGTTCACGATCGGCGTGTGCGCGCGGCGCGCGTTGTGCAGGTTGGCCAGGCCGTTGCCCAGGCCAGGACCGAGGTGCAGCAGGGTGGCCGCGGGCTTGCCCGCCATCCGCGCGTAGCCGTCGGCCGCGCCGGTGACAACGCCCTCGAACAACGCGAGCACGCCGCGCATGGCAGGCACCGAGTCCAGTGCCGCGACGAAGTGCATCTCCGACGTGCCCGGGTTTGCGAAGCAGACCTCGACGCCCGCGTCGACCAGCGTTTTGATCAGCGCCTGCGCGCCGTTGTACTCGGCGCTTTCGGTGTTTTCCGTCATCAGCCTTCTCGATTTCAGTCGAACAGGACGCCGGGGTTGAGGATGCCGGCCGGGTCGAACGCGGTCTTGATCCGGCGCATCAGTTCGATCTTCGCCGGGTCCTCCAAGGTCAGGAAGTGCACCTTCTTCTCCCGGCCGATGCCGTGTTCGCCGGAGATCGCGCCACCAAGCGACATGCCGAGCTCGAACATGCCGTGCGTGAGTTCCGCGCGGATGTCCTTGTCGGCCTGGAAAACGGCGAGGTGCACGTTGCCGTCACCGGCGTGCCCGCAACCGGCGACACCCGAACCGGAACCGATCTTCTCGACCAGCGCGCGGACACCCGCGAAGAACTCGGGCATGGACTCGCGCGGCACCACGATGTCCAGGATCTCGTGCGCGCCAGCCGCCTTCGCGGTCCAGAAGGCGTGTTCGCGGGCTTCGATGAGCTTGTGCGCCGGGTTGCCGTCGAGCACGTAGACGTCGATGGCGCCGAGTTCGCCGAGCAGCTCGCCGACCTTCTCGATGTCTTCGTCCACACGGGACTGTTCGGTGTTCTCCAGCTGCACCACCAGGTACGCCTGCGACTTGTCGCGCACCGCGTCCGGGATGCCGAGGGAAAGCTTGGCGGTGTAGGTGATCGCTGCCATGGTCAGCGCGTCGATGTATTCCAGGATGGACGGTGCGACGCCGAGCGCGATGACCTTCGGCACCGCCCTGATCACCGCGTCCAGGTCACCGAACGGGGCGAGCACCGTCTGGCTGGCCGCCAGTTTCGGTTGCAGCTTGACTATTGCCTCGGTGACCAGGCCGAGCGTGCCCTCCGAGCCGATGATCAGCTGGGTCAGGTCGTAGCCGGTGCTGATCTTGGCGATCCGCCCGCCGCTGCGGATGACCTCGCCGGTGCCCAGCACGGCTTGCAGGCCGACCACGTTGTTGCGGGTCACGCCGTAGCGGACCGCGCGCATGCCGCCCGCGTTCGTCGCGATGGTGCCGCCGAGGCTGGCGCTGAGTTCGCCGGGCTGCACCGGGTAGGTCAGTCCGGCCTCGTTCGCCTTTTCGTCCAATTCGGACAGCGTGACGCCGGGCTGGACGACAGCGACCTGGTTGCCCGCGTCGATCTCCAGCACCGCGTTCATCCGCTCGAACGAGACCACGATCCCGTGCTCGCTCGGCCGGCACGCGCCGCACATGCCACTGCCGGAACCGCGCGCAGTGACCGGGATGCCGTGCGCCGCCGCGAGCCGCACCACCGCGGCCACCTCGTCCGCGTTGCCCGGCCGGACGACGTACGCGGGCCGGACCGGCTCGGTGGCCAGCGCTTCGTCGTGTCCGTAGTCCTCGGCGGCATCGGCGCCGGTCAGCGCGTTCGCCGCACCGACGATCTCGGCCAGTTCGCCGATGATGTTCCCGACCTCGGACACAGGCGCCTCCAAGCAGTGCAGAGCGGTGATCGCGGCTGGCTAAGACCATACCCATACCGGCCAGTAGGTATATACCGCCCAGTCGCGGTAGCGCGCTCGGTGGAACCCGGTCGAAGAGGCACAGTGACCAGGACCTTTGGGGCGATTCGGCCCGTTTACGCCAGAGGGAATCGGGTACCCGGCTACGGTGCCGGTAGCGGCCAGCGGACTTTTGTGTCCGAATGGCTGTTTCATCCGGTGCGACGTGGACCGGTGGCCAATCAGGCAAGCCAGAGGAGTTGAGACGGTGGTGCGCGTCCTCGCGCGGTCCGGTACGCGATTAGCGGTTGCGCTGCGACGGGCGAGAGATCGAACCATCCGGACCCCGGCCGAGCGCTTACCCGCCGCGTTGGCCGAGGTCACCGCGAAACGGCCGAAGCCGGTCGTCGCGGTCGCGCTGATCGTCTCCTGCGCGCTGACCCTCCTGATCGTCTCGCGGTTGCCATGGTCGCCGGGCTCCACCTTGGCTGGTTACCGCGTCGACCTTGACGTCTACCAGCTCGGCGCCCGCCGCTGGCTGGCTGGGCAGAACCTGTTCGCGCCCATTCACCCGGCGCACAGCCGACCACTGCCGTTCCTCTACCCGCCGCTGTCCGCGATCCTGTTCGCGCCGTTCGCGTTGCAACCGCTGGCGCTGGCCAGCATCGAGATGACGTTGCTGTCCGTGTTCGCGCTCGGCTGCGTGCTGTGGGTGGCGCTCGGCTCGCTCCGGCCGCGCGGCAGCACCGCCAGCCGGTGGCTGCTGCTCAGCGTGCTGCTGCCGCTGGCCCTGCTGTTCGAACCGGTCCGCGCCACTTTCGGCTTCGGCCAGATCAACCTGCTGCTGATGGGCCTGGTCGCGGTCGACTGCCTGGCTCGGTCGCCGCGCTGGCCGCGCGGTGTACTGGTCGGTCTCGCCGCCGCCATCAAACTCACGCCCGCCGCGTTCATCCTGTTCTTCCTGCTGCGCAAGGATTGGCGCGCGCTGGCCTGGTCGGCGATCTCGTTCGCGGCGTGGACCGGCATCGGCGCCCTGATGGACTGGCACGACTCGCTGGCCTACTGGACCAAGATCGCCTACCAGACCGACCGCATCAACATCGGCGTCGTCGCCAACCAGTCGATCACCGCCGTGCTGATGCGCTTCCACCTGCATCCCGGTCTGCGCAGCGCGGTCTGGCTGGTGCTGGCCGCGATGTTCCTGGTCGTCGCCGTGCTGGCCATCCGCCGTGCGATCGGCGGCGGTCACCTCGCGCTCGCGGTCAGCCTCAACGGCGTGTTCGAGCTGCTGGTCTCGCCCATCTCCTGGTCACACCACTGGGTGTGGTGCGTGCCGCTGGTGCTGAGCCTGTTCGTGCTCGGCAGGCGATCACGTGCCGTGTTGCCGCTGCTCGCCGCCGCCGTCGGACTGCTGCTGTTCACCCTCGCCCCGCAGTGGCAGCATCCGGCCCCCGCGACCTGGGGTTTGGTCGGCAACCTGGTCGGCAACTGCTACGTCTACCTCGGCGCGATACTGCTGGTCGGCGCGGCATTCCTGCCCGTTCGGACGCGATGGGACGTCAAACCGGGCGACGCGAGGAGGCCCGGTAGGTTGTCCACGGCGACATCGGTGTCCGAGTCGGCATTCTGATCGGTGTATTCCCCGAAACGTAGACTTGTCGGCACGGGCGTTCGCGGGAGTGCCGACGAGTGGCGAAGTCAGGGGAGATGGCAGTGCGCGTTTCCGCGCGAACGAAGGTACTGATCGGCATTGTGCTGATCGCGGTCAACCTGTTCGTGCTGTGGCGCTTCGCCAGGTCCCCGCTCAACGTCTACGGGCCACTGAGCTTCGGCGGCTATCGCCTCGACCTCGACGTGTACCGGATCGGATCGACCATCTGGCGGCACGGCGGCTCGCTGTACGGGGCGCTGCCCAACACCAGTGGCGGCATCAACCTGCCCTTCACCTACCCGCCCGCCGCCGCGATCATCTTCGCGCCGCTGAGCCTGATCCCGTTCGACGTGGCCAGCGTGCTGATCACGGTGGCCACCGTGGTTTCCCTGCTCGCGGTGCTGGTGCTCGCGGTGCGCTCGCTGGGGCTCAAGGCTCAGGGCGCCGACCGCTGGCTGCTGATCGGCGCGCTGCTGCCGCTCGCGCTGCTGGTCGAGCCGGTGCGCCAGACCCTGGGCTTCGGCCAGGTCAACGTGCTGCTGATGGTGCTGGTCGCGCTGGACTGCCTGACCACCACCAAACGCTGGCCGCGCGGGGTGCTGATCGGCATCGCCGCCGCGGTGAAACTGACCCCGGCCGCGTTCATCCTGTTCTTCATCGTGCGCAGGGATTGGCGCAGCGCCGCGTACACCATTGCCGGATTCCTGGCGGCGACCGGGCTCGGATTCATTCTCGACCCGCACGATTCCGTTCTCTACTGGACGAAACTCGTCTTCAATTCCGGGCGCATCGGCGGCATCGACTATGCAGGGAACCAGTCGCTGCTCGCGGTGATCACCCGTGCGAACGTGCCGTCCGGACTGACCACAGTGGTCTGGGGCCTGCTGGTCATCGCCACGCTGATCGTCGCCGCGATCGGCATGCGGCGTGCGTTCAACGCCAACCAGATCGTGTTCGCGTTGTGCCTCAACGGGGTCGCCGAACTGCTCTGCTCGCCGATTTCCTGGTCGCACCACTGGGTATGGGTCGTGCCGCTGTTCCTGAGCCTTGGCGTGCTCGCGTGGCGCACGCGCGCGTGGCCCGCCATCGCGTTGACGTTGTCCGGTCTGCTGCTGGTCTACCTCGGGCCACAGTGGTGGTTCCCGGCCAACAACGACCGGGAACTGCACTGGGCGTTCTGGCAGCAGATCATCGGCAGCGCGTACGTCTACTACGGAGCCGTGCTGCTGATCACCGCGACCGTGATGCGCTACCGGCCCGCGCGTGGCGCGTCGGCCGACGCGCCCGCCATCGAATCGGTGGATCAGGGCGCGGTGAGCGCGGCGACCGCGAGCCGGGTCAGCTCGGCGCAGATATCCTCCAGCGGAACCTGACGCCCGTTGTTCGACCACTGGTAGACGAGTTCGTTGACCGCGCCGAAGAACGCCATCGACGTCAGCTTGTAGCTGCGATCGGTCGCCTCGCCCCGGCTCACCGCCAGCGCCGCCTCGGCCTCCACCAGCTGGCTGAGCCGCTCGCGCCACTGGGTCCGGTGCGCCTCGACCGCCGGGCTCACCCCGACCACCTCGACGAACGCGATCCGGGTCCAGCGCGGATCGGCGGCAGCGGTGGACACATAGGCGCGAATGGCTTTGCTGACCCGCTGCGGCATCGTCGCGTCGAGCTCGCCCGCGACCGCCGCGAGCACCGCTTCGTAGGCCCGCACCGTGTTCTGCTCATGTAACGCGATCAGCAGCGATTCCCGGCTCGGGAACTCCTCGTAGAAGTTGCGCGTCGACACGTTCGCGGTCGCGCACAACCGCTCGATCGACACCGCCGGATACCCCTCGGTGCCGAACAGTTCCAGGCCCGCCGCCAGCAACCGCTCGCGGCGCTCCGCCCTGCGCTGGGTCGCGGTCCGCCCGCCGTAGTCGCGCCGGCTCGCCTTGGACTCGCCCTTGCCGCTGCTGCCTGCAGCAGGGGAGTCCGGGGTGGGGACACCGCTGGAGACACTGCGCGCTGGCGCTGAGCCGGCCATGGTCCTCCTGCCAACCGAGGTTGCCAACCGAGCGAATGATCGTCCCGACGATCATTCGCTGGTGGTGGTGTTACCGGCAAGTCCACCAACAGGTACTGGTCCGTACCTGCATCGATACCGAGTCCATTCGATTTGGTCGGCACAAATGTTCGCCTGGGGTAGTTGATTGATCGCCATCGGTAGTAGTTGTGCAGGTTTTTCAGTTTGTCAATGTGGCGGCCGCAGATCTGCCCTTTTGCGTCGGTGTTCGCGAAAATAACGGCCGAGTGAAATCGATGTTAAGCAAGCGCTGGTCAGCCGGGCAGGGTTTAGGCCGTTCGGCCGCCTGTTGAATCACAATCCCGCCACGGACAGTGTCAAAATTCACCCCTCTGGTGCGCATGGGTACCGTCCGCGGGCTAGGTTCTACTGCCACCGACCATGAACGGCCGGTGACGCTCTCTTGCACACAGTTGGCAACAGCGCCGGGAGAACCCACGAGGTCCCGACGGCGCGACGACGGGAAGGGGTCCGGCCGGATGTCCGCACCCATCGACGTGCCGCCCAGCTCCTCAAGTCGGGTGGCTGCCGAGGATGTGCTTGCCGGCGGTGGGATCAAGAAGATCGAAGGCCGTTCGCTTGGCGAGATCGCCTGGACCCGGTTCAAGCGGGACAAGGTCGCCGTCACCGGCGGCATCGTCGTGATCTTCCTGCTGCTGGTGGGCATCGCCGCCGCGGTCATGAACTCGCTCGGCATCATCAACCCGAACGGCTTCAACTCCAACCTGATCGACCCGTTGTTCTCCCGCCCCATCGGCTCCTTCGGCGGCATCAGCTGGGCGCACCCGCTCGGCGTCGAACCGATCAACGGCCGTGATCTCCTGGCCAGGACCATGGTCGGCGCCACCAACTCGCTGCTGATCGCCCTGCTCGCGACCCTCCTCTCGGTCGTCATCGGCGTCGTCCTCGGCCTGCTCGCCGGCTACGCGGGCGGCTGGATCGACACGCTGATCAGCCGGATCATGGACGTCTTCCTGGCCTTCCCGATCCTGCTGTTCGCCATCTCGCTGACCGGCGTCGTGCAGAACAGCGCGTTCGGCCTGAGCGGCTACTGGCTGCACGTCGCCGTGCTCGCCTTCGTCATCGGCTTCTTCAACTGGCCCTACATCGGCCGTATCATCCGGGGACAGACGCTGTCGCTGCGCGAACGCGAGTTCGTCGACGCGGCCCGCAGCATGGGCGGCCGGACCGGCTACATCCTGTTCCGCGAACTGCTGCCCAACCTGGTCGCGCCGATCCTGGTCTATTCGACCCTGTTGATCCCGACCAACATCCTGTTCGAGGCCGCGCTGTCCTTCCTCGGTGTCGGTTTCCACCCGCCAACCGCGTCCTGGGGCGGCATGCTCTCCCAGGCCGTCAACCTCTACCAGGTCGATCCGGAGTTCATGCTCGTCCCCGGCGTCGCCATCTTCATCACCGTGATGGCGTTCAACCTGCTGGGCGACGGCTTGCGCGACGCGCTGGATCCGCGCTCCCGGTAGGCAGACCCAGCAGACCTCGAACTAGAAAAGGTTTCACCAACTCCACTTAGGAGGCGTGGCAGTCGGATGAGAACAAGGAAAGCAATGGTCGCCGTAGCCCTTGGCTGCGTCGGCTTGGCCGTACTGTCGGCCTGTGGCCAGGCCGCCAGCGGAGGCGGTGACTCCAACGTCAAGCAGAACGAAGCGCTGACCCAGGTCATCAACCCCTCCAGCGCAACGGGCGGCGTGCTGAAGCTGGCCGAGGCGGGCTCGCCGGACTCCACGGACCCCGGCAACACCTACTACGCGTACACCTGGAACTTCGAGCGGCTGTACGCGCGCACCCTGCTCAGCTATGACCCCGCACCCGGCGCCGCGGGCAACAAGCTCGTGCCGGACCTCGCGACCGGGCTGGGCCAGACCAGCCCGGATGGCTTGACCTGGACCTACCACCTCAAGTCGGGCATCAAGTTCGAGGACGGCGAGGCCGTCACCTCGCAGGACGTCAAGTACGCGATCGAGCGCAGCGCGAACTACACGACCGTCCTGGCCAACGGTCCGACCTACTTCCTGAACTACCTGACCGACCCGACCTACCCCGGCGCGTACAACGACCCCTCGCCGGACAAGATGGGCCTGACCGGCATCACCACCCCGGACGACACCACGGTCGTGTTCCACCTGCAAAAGCCCTTCGCGGACTTCAACTACCTGGTGACCCAGCTGGAGACCTCGCCGGTGCCGCAGGCCAAGGACACCGGCGCCCAGTACCAGAGCCACCCGCTCGCCACCGGGCCCTACAAGTTCCAGAGCTTCACGCCGGGCAAGAGCCTGGTGCTGGTGCCGAACCCGCAGTGGAAGCAGTCCACCGACACCACGCGCAAGCAGCTCAACAAGGAGATCGACATCACCTTCGGTGTCGATCCCTCCGATGTGGACAATCGCCTGATCAACGGTTCCATCGACCTCGACCTGCAGTCCGACGGTCTGCAGCCCGACGGCCGGTCCAAGGCGCTGACCAGTTCCCCGCAGAACACCGACGCCGTCCCGGCCAGCCGGTTGTGGTACATCGCGCTGGACAGCAAGGTCGCGCCGCTGGACAACGTGCACTGCCGCCAGGCGGTGGAGTACGCGGTGGACAAGGTCGCCGCCCAGACCGCTTACGGCGGGCCGCTCGCCGGTGGTGCCATCGCCAGCACGGTGCTGCCTCCGACAGTCACCGGCTACACCAAGTTCGACGACTACGAGGCGCTCACCCAGCCGCACGGTGACGACGTCAAGGCCAAGCAGCAGCTCGCGCTCTGCGGTCAGCCCAACGGCTTCACGGTGAACATCTCCGCCCGGTCCGACCGTCCCTTCGAGGTCAACGCGGCCACCTCGGTGCAGCAGTCGCTGTCCAAGATCGGCATCAAGACCGACATCGACCAGTTCCCGACCGGCACCTACGGTTCGGACTTCGCCGGTGTGCCCAACTACAACCAGCAGCACGACATCGGCGTCGTGATGTACGGCTGGGCGTCGGACTGGCCGGACGGTTTCGGGTTCCTGCAGCAGATCGTCGACAGCCGGGCGATCAAGCAGGCAGGCAACAGCAACATCGAGATGGAAGACAACCAGCAGGTGAACCAGCTGCTCGACAAGGCGGCGAACACCAACGACGCGGCAACCCGCAGTCAGATCTACGGCCAGATCGACAAGCTGGTCATGGGTGACGCGACCATCGTTCCGCTGGTCTACGCCAACGCCCTGCTCTACCGGAATCCGAAGCTGACGAACGTCTACGCCAGTCAGACCTATGGCGCGTACGACTTCACCCAGCTCGGTGTCTCTGGCTCCTGATGTCCCAGTGATGGCCCGGTGGGTCGCCGCGGCCGGTTCTCCCGGCCGCGGTGACCCACGCAACCTCGACAAGGCAGGTGAAGGCACGAACACGGTCGGCGGCGATCCCGCCGGTCGTACCCGCCGCCCGCTGTGATTGTTTTCATCATCCGCCGCCTGCTGGTCGCGGTTCTGTTGCTGCTCGTGGTCTGTCTGGCCACGTTCTTCATCTTCTTCGTCGTGCCCAGACTCGCCGGGCAGACCACCGACCAACTGGCCGCCCAGTACGTCGGCAAGAACCCGAACCCCGTGCAGATCCACGCCATCGAGATAAAACTCGGGCTGAACAAGCCGATCATCGTTCAGTTCTTCGACTTCGTGAAGGGTCTCGTCGCGGGGCAGAACTACGACAACGGCCCGGACGTGACCTACTGCCCCGCGCCGTGCTTCGGCTATTCCTTCCGCAGTTCGCTGCCGGTGTGGCCGCAGATGGTCAGCCGCATCCCGGTGACCCTCTCACTCGCCATCGGCGCGGCAGTGATCTGGCTGGTCTCCGGTGTCGCCACCGGCGTGCTCTCCGCGCTGCGCAAGGGTTCCATCTGGGACCGCAGCGCGATGACCATCGCACTGGCTGGCGTCTCGCTGCCGATCTTCTTCACCGCCCAGATCGCCCTGCTGGTCTTCCGCGACACCATCCCGTTGTTCCCCGGAGCCGGTACCTACGTGCCGATCACCCAGAACCCGGCCCAGTGGTTCGAGAACCTGGTCCTGCCGTGGGTGACTCTGGCCTTCCTCTACGCCGCCCTCTACGCCCGGATAACGCGTGCCGGCATGCTGGAGACGATGAACGAGGACTTCATCCGCACCGCGCGGGCCAAGGGCCTCGTCGAACGCAAGGTGGTCCTCAAACACGGGCTGCGGGCCTCGCTCACCCCGATCCTCACCATCTTCGGCCTCGACCTCGGTCTGCTGGTAGGTGGCGCGGTGCTCACCGAGACGGTGTTCTCCCTGCCCGGTCTCGGCAAGTTCGCCGTCGACGCGATTTCCAACAACGACCTGCCCGAGATCATGGGCGTCACGCTGCTCGCCGCGTTCTTCGTCATCGTCGCCAACCTGATCGTTGACGTGTTGTACGCGGTGGTCGACCCGAGGGTGCGGTACTGATGAGTGGTATGCGGGACAATCAGACGCTCGCCCTGGCCGACGAACTCGGCCCGGTCAGCTCGTCCTTCCTGGAACTGCGCGACCTGAAGGTGCACTTCCCCACCGACGACGGTCTGGTGAAGTCGGTCGACGG
The DNA here is from genome assembly GCA_036494465.1 of Pseudonocardiaceae bacterium. Taxonomy (GTDB): domain Bacteria; phylum Actinomycetota; class Actinomycetes; order Mycobacteriales; family Pseudonocardiaceae; genus CAJCJE01. The sequence goes on along the minus strand of DASXOJ010000221.1, from coordinate 2,344 downwards.
GCTGAGCTACAAGCTCGAACGCGGCAAGACGCTGGGCATCGTCGGCGAGTCCGGCTCCGGCAAGAGCGTCACCAGCCTGGCCATCATGGGCCTGCACAAGAACACCAGCGCCCGGCTCTCCGGCGAGATCTGGCTGGACGGCGAGGAACTGATCAGGGCCAGTACCGAGCACGTGCGCACGCTGCGCGGCAAGAAGATGGCCATGATCTTCCAGGATCCGCTCTCCGCGATGCACCCCTACTTCACGGTCGGCAGCCAGATCATCGAGGCGTACCGGATCCACAACCACGTCACCAAGGCCGCGGCCCGCACGCACGCCATCGACATGCTGGCCAGGGTCGGCATCCCGCAGCCGAAGTCGCGTGTGGACGATTACCCGCACCAGTTCTCCGGCGGCATGCGGCAACGCGCCATGATCGCCATGGCGCTGTCCTGCGACCCGGAACTGCTGATCGCCGACGAGCCGACCACCGCGCTCGACGTGACCGTGCAGGCGCAGATCCTCGACCTCATCCTGGACCTGCAACAGGAGTTCAACTCCGCGGTCATCATCATCACCCACGACCTCGGCGTGGTCGCCGAACTCGCCGACGAGATCATGGTGATGTACGCGGGCCGCTCGGTCGAGTACGCGACCGCCGAGCAGGTCTTCACCCAGCCCGAGCACCCCTACACCTGGGGCCTGCTCGGCTCCATGCCGCGCCTGGACCGCGACCGCGCCGATCGGCTGCTGCCGATCAAGGGCACCCCGCCCAGCCTGATCAACGTGCCGGAGGGCTGCCCGTTCAACCCCCGGTGCAGTTACCCCTCGCTGGTCACCGACGACGCCTGCACCACCGAACGGCCCGAATTCCGCGACGTCGGCGGCGGCCACCGGATCGCCTGCCACCTCCCCGCCCAACAACGGCAACGCGTCTGGGACGAAGAAATCAGCCCGAACCTGTAACTTCGCCCTGCACATCGATTCGAAGAAGGACCGCATCGTGACTACCGCGCAGAGCCGAGAAAGCGCCGCGAAAACCCCCCGCGGCGACGACCTGCTGAGCGTCGCCGGGCTGCAGAAGTACTTCCCGGTGCGCAAGGGCCTGCTCCAGCGCGCGACCGGCGCGGTCAAAGCGGTCGACGGCCTCGACTTCACGGTGCGCCGGGGCGAGACCCTGTCCCTGGTCGGCGAGTCCGGCTGCGGCAAGACCACCACCGGCCGGATGCTCACCCGCCTCATCGAACCGACCGCAGGCAAGATCGAGTTCGACGGCCGCGACATCACGCGCCTGTCCACCGCGCAGATGCGCCCGCTGCGCCGCGACATCCAGATGATCTTCCAGGACCCGTACTCGTCGCTGAACCCGAGGCACACCGTCGGCGCGATCGTCGGCGCCCCGTTCCGGTTGCAGAACGTGCAGACCGAGAACGGCGTCCGGCGCGCCGTGCAGGACCTGTTGACGCTCGTTGGCCTCAACCCCGAGCACTACAACCGGTACCCGTACGAGTTCTCCGGCGGCCAGCGCCAGCGCATCGGCATCGCCCGCACGCTCGCGTTGCGCCCCAAGCTCATCGTCGCCGACGAGCCAGTGTCCGCATTGGACGTTTCGATCCAGGCGCAGGTCATCAACCTGTTGGAAGACCTGCAGAACGAGCTCGACCTGACCTACGTCATGATCGCGCACGACCTGTCCATCGTCCGGCACGTCTCCGACCGGGTCGCCGTGATGTACCTCGGCAAGATCGTCGAGATCGGCGACCAGGCCGACATCTACACCCGGCCGATGCACCCGTACACGGTCGCCCTGATGTCCGCCGTGCCGGTGCCGGACCCGACCAAACGCGGCCAGCGCACCCGCATCCGCCTCACCGGCGACGTCCCCAGCCCGTTGAACCCGCCGCCCGCCTGCCGGTTCAACACGCGGTGCTGGAAGGCCAAGGACATCTGCCGCACCGAGGAACCGCCGCTGGTCGACCTGCGCCCCGGCCACAAGGTCGCCTGCCACTTCCCGGAGAACGTCGACAGCATCACCGCAACCCCGGTCCCCGTCGCCGAGTAGCCGCGCCCTCACCGGTTTGGCCTACCGCCCGCCCGGCGCCTCACCGGCGGCCCGGATCACCTCGTCCAGCACGTCCCGCGAGTTGGCCAGTTCGCCCATCATCTGCTCGATCCGCGCCCGCTCCCCGACCAGTTCGGACACCAGCGCGGGCGTCGCGATCAGGGAAGGCCCGCCGTCGCTGTCCCGCATGCACGGCAACAGCCGCGCGATCTTCTTGCTGTGCAACCCCGCCGCGAACAACTCCTGGATCCGGATCACCCGATCCACGGCCTGCCCCGGGTAATCCCGCTGGCCACCCGGCG
>DASXOJ010000220.1:0-35710 GCA_036494465.1 Pseudonocardiaceae bacterium | reverse complement strand
CGGTGCTGGACACCCGCGTACGGGCCGGGCGGTTGGAAGCCAAGGTCCGGGAGATCCCCGGCGTGCCGGCAAGTTGACGACGGCCGGGTGGTCGAATGTCACCGCTGGTTCGATCGGTTACACGTTGAGCAGCCTGCTGTGCTTTCGGCGTTGCCGTCAAGGCGCAGCAGCAGCGGGCGGTGCCCGTGGCGGGCCCGCAGCGCGCGCATCGTCGCGATGGCGACCCGGTCGAACCGCAGCCGCTCCGCCACCCGCATCGTCGCCGCCGGCCTGCGTTTGATCACACCGATCGACCTGGTGGGCGCGAGCACGGTGCCCAGCACCCGGAGAGTGTCTGCCACGCTCGCGACGGCTGGCTCCCGGGCTGGTTCGGTCCGATCGAGACGGCCTTGTCGCGGATGGTCATACCCGTCTCCCTCAGATGGTGGTTCGCCGATGTTCTACAACTGCTGGCGCACACCCGGCTCGTCCGGGTGCTTCCCCGGCGCGTCGGTCCGTACCGCCTCGGCGGCCATTCCCCTGCGCCCGACCAGGGCCGCTCCCCCGCGCAGGTCCTCGACCAGCAAGGTGGTACCGGCACAGCAGGCGAGGGCGAGCAGCACGAGTGCGCCGATTCCGCTTACCCGGTCGGTCCAATGTGGAGCACCGAGTTGGTAGGCCGCGGCGAAACCCGCCCGGATCGCGGACACCACGAGCATGACCGAGATCAGCACCTTGCCGAACGCGGCCAAGACCGCCAACGGCACCAGCACCACGGCGAACGCGCCGAGCAACAGGCCGACCGGCCGAGAGATCTGACTAGCCGGGTCCATCGCGGTCACCAGTCCCAGCGCCAGCCACAGCGTCGAATACAGCCCGAGCGCGGCTGCGGTCGGCGTGTCCCTGCTCAGCAGTGCGAACACGGTGGCGATGAGTTCGAGCGGAAACACGAACGTCGCCATCAGGATGCCAGCGGTCCGCAGATCGGCCACTGTGGACAGCCAGCCCAGGCCGGTCCCGGCGAGCAGCACCATGCCGACCGCGAAGGAGAAGAATCCGAGCGGCAGCGGGTTGGCGTAGGGCCGAAGGCTGACCCGCGTGCCGATGTTCTCGTGCCGCGCCTCGCCGGAATCGGCCTCGCGCAGGCTGCTGGTCAGCCAGGCGACGTAGTGTCTGGCCACTGCGTCGGGTACCGGCGGTGTCGGTTCGCCGCACATCGAGTGCATACCAGCGGGCTACCCGCGCCGGGCTCGGCCCATACGCTAGGGCCGACGCCAGTCCTCGGTGGTCAGGTGCGATCCGGCCTGCGGCCCCATCAGCAGCATGCCGCCGTCGATGACGAGCGAGGCGCCGGTGATGTAGGCGGCGGCCGGGGTGGCGAGGAAGGCGACCGCTGCGGCGACCTCGCGGGCGTCACCGGTCCGGCCGAGCGGGACGCCGGGCCTGGCTTGTTCGGTCGGATCGAGGTCGGTCTGGCCGGTCATCGGTGTGGAGATCTCGCCGGGCGCGACCGCGTTCACCGTGATGCCGTGTTCGGCCAGTTCCTGCGCGAGCACCTTGGTCAGCATGCCAGCGCCCGCCTTGGCCGCGCAGTACGGCGCGGCGCCGACCCTGGGTGCGTGCTCGTGCACACTGGTGATGGTGATGATCCGCCCGCCCCTGCCATTGTCGATCATGTGCTTCGCGGCGCGTTGGCTGCACACGAAGACGCCGTCGAGGTCGACCGAGAGCACCTGCCGCCAGGTGTCGAAGTCCAGGTCCATAGCCAGTTCGTGGGTGCCGGTGCCGGAACAGTTCACCAGAATGTCCACACTGCCCAGTTCCTCGGCCAGTTCGTCGACGACCGCGCCGGCAGTGGGCAGGTCGGTCAGGTCGAGTTGCCGCACGACGGCCTGCACGCCTTCCTCCCTGACCTCCTTTGCGGTGTCCTCGGCACCTTGCTGATCGGAGTGGTAGGTGACCCCGACGTCGACGCCACCCCCGGCCAGCGCCACGGCGACGGCGCGACCGATACCGGAATCGGATCCGGTGACGATCGCGGTAAGCGGGCGAGCGCGGTGTTCGGTTGCCATCTTCGCTGTCGTCATGGTGTCGGCATACCCAGCGACAGTGTGGCCATTCCCCGGGCGCGTCCTTGGCGGCGTCGTAGAGCAACTGCAACGCGTCGGATGCTGCGACCGCGCACATGATGAGTTCGACGGACCTGGTCAGCCGCGGCGCAAGGGTCAGCCCGCCGACCAGGCCGGTGGCGATCCACACGGCGAGGCAGAACGGGCAGCTGATCAACTCACCGACCGCGTGCCGGACTCCGTGTCTGCGCACGGATTCGTCCAACTCGCCGTCGCCCGCCGACTCCGCCGCCTGGGTGACGAACAGTTGTCCGGCCACGTTGGCCTGGAAGAGGCGGTCGAAATCGGCCTGGGTAATGGTTTCCAGCGCTCCGAAGTGCTCGACTCCGGCGTTGCTGACCAACAGATCCAGGCCGCCGAACTCGGCTACCACCGTGCCGACCAGCTCCTGGGCCTGCGCCACGTCACTGACATCGGCCGGGAAGGCCGTCGGATCGGTAGTTGATCGTGACGGTGGCTCCCTGGGAGGCGAGCTTCCGCACGATCGCGGCGCCGATTCCGCGGCTGCCTCCGGTGACAAGGACCCGCCTGCCGGCCAGGCTTGATGTCGATGTCATGGAGCTACCTATGTTCTCTCGGTCTGCTCTGGATGTGAACAGTCCATGGGGCAGCGCCGCGACGTTGCGCGCGTGTCGATGACCGTGTCATTCGACCCTCCAAATCAGCTGATCAAATCGCACGTTCTCTCTCGGAGCCGCCGCCACAATAGTCAGATATCGTTACCACTGTAACGTACAGTAGTACCGATGAAAACAGCAACAGGTGCGAAGTCGCCGAGGGTAGATGGCGCGTGCGGAACGCGGCGCACCTAGCGCTGCGCACGCGCCGCTGCGCACGCGCCGCCGCGGTCGGGTCGGCGGGGATCTGGCTCGGCCGCGTTGACGTAGGGTGTGAGCCTCGTGGGATCAGGTGGACGATGGAGCCGAGGGCGGCATGGACGACGAGCAGCGGGTTGATCTAGGGGTGTCGTTGTTCATCCCGTACCGGTACACCGAGGACCGGATTTTCCGGGCCCTCCAGGATGCTGGGTTCGACGACTGGACCCTCGCCCAGTGCCGGGTGTTCCAACGCATCGCCCCGGACGGTTCGCGCCTCACGGACCTCGCTGACCAGGCACAAATGACCAAACAGAGCGCCGGTGTGCTGGTCGATCAACTGGAACGCTTCGGCTATGTCCACCGGGTCCCCGACCCCACGGATGGCCGCGCCCGGTTGATCGTGATCGAGCAACGTGGCCAGCGGGCGGCCAAGGTAGCCAGCGCGACACTCGACGAGATCCTCTCGGAGTGGAAGGCCTACCTGGGCACCCGCAACTTCACGTTGTTGCACCAGATCCTGGATCAACTCCGCGAGATCACCGACCCCTACGCGCGGTAAGCCCGGCCGCGCCGAGCCGTCTCCCGATTCTTATTCGCCCCGAGTCGCCGGGGCCAGCGGGCGCAAGCAGACTTCGACCCCGTCTAGATATAGTCAGCCAATCTGACTAGTGTCATCAATTATCCTGACGACCTTCCCCGCGATGGACAGGTGGTTGCCAGGATGCACGGTGCCCAGACGAGTCGGACCCGTCGCCGCCCGGCAAGCCCCGCGAATCGCCGCACGAGCGCCGCCGACGTCCACATCGACCTGCGTGGCCGTATCGCGCTCGTCGCCGGTGGTACCGGAGGGATAGGCCGGCCGGGTAATCACGACCGAATTGGCCCGGGCCGGCGCTCATGTCGTCACCACCGGCGGGGACCGCGAGCGAGGAGGAGCGCTGCGCCGGCGAATCGCGACCGATGTGGGGTGCGAACCCGACCAGGCGGGACGTCAGACCCACACAAGATCCGGGCTAGCGGACCCGCGAATGCACCGACCTCCAAGGTCAGCTGGACGCCGCCACCACCGCGATCGCGGCCCTCCACCACGACAACACCCTGCTACGCCAAAGAACTCGACGGCACCGGCATCCTGGGTCGCGCTCGACTCTCACCGTCCCTGATCGGAATGCAGAACGGGATGTTCGTCCATCGCACGTCCTGCCCATCGACTACTTCGACGGGCTGGCCCAGGCAACGAGTGGATCGCCGACGGCCACGGCGCCCAGCGCAAGGCACGGTCGTTGCGCGTGTCGGCGTACGCCCGAATTTGCCCGGTCACGTACAAACGAACGTGCCATGCCGGTTGCCCTCGTTGACAGGCCGAACGCACCGTGCGTGTGGCAGATCAGGATGTTTGCGGATCGTCGCTGACGCCGAGGTTGGCGTCCTTTTCGGACCAGCGCGGTGAGTTGTTCGCCCGGCGGCACCGACCGCCACCGCGATGAATGCCGCCGGCTACCACAAGGTGGCGAGCAACAGATAGGGCCAGGCCCAGGTGCCGGCGGCCGTCGCAGCGGCGAATGCGCCGTGAGCAGCGCTGATCTCGCCGCGGACCGTGTCGGGGAGTTCCAGCCACAGGCAAGGCCAGGAGAAGGCGATCTCGGCGATGCGTTCGGTGACTTCGCATTGCCGTTTCTGCGAGCAGGTTGCCTAACACGTCGACCGGCGACGGGATTCGACATGGACCGGCCTGCGCCGGATGATGATTCCGGGCGAATCAGGTAGAGCCGAACTGCACGTTCAGGCTGGCAGTACGGCGTGGTCGTGGATATGGGCGATCACGGCGTCCAGGGCGGCTTCGAGGGCGTCGGTGGTGTGCTGAGCTTGCGCGAGGACAAGCCCGCCCTGCACCGCCGCCAGTAGTGCCAGGGATAGCGCGGTGGCGTCGATCTCCGGCCGTAGGGTGCCGTTGTCGATCATGGCTGCCAGGCCGGCGCGAATCGCCTCGGACCACGCGGTGAAGCTGGCAGCCAGGGCGTCGCGCGCCCACGGATGGTCGTCGGACAGTTCGCTGGACAGGCTGCCCAGCGGACAACCCCCGGTCCCGTTCTGCCGTCGGGCGGCGTCGACCACCACGTCACGCCAGGACCGCAGCGCTTCGACGCTGTCGAGGGTCGCCAGCAGCGGTGCCTGGTTCGACAGGATCGTCTCGGACTGGAACGCGATGACCGCTCGCGTGAGGGCGTCCTTGTCGGCGAAGTAGTGATAGATCTGCGACGAGCTGACCCCGGCGGCATCCCGGACCGCGGGGGTACTGGTGCCCGCCACACCGTGGCGGTACATGAGGTCGGCCGCGACCGCGACGATCCGCTCGCGTGTCGCGCGTCCCTTCCGCGTGCTGGGCGCCTCCGGCGGCGCTGCGGGTGTCGGCATCGAACCCTCTCCCAGATTGGACTTGACTATCCAATCTTACCGCCCATAGATTGGATAGGTCGATCCAATCTATGGAGGAGCAGCGAGTGAGTGGTGAGTCGACAACGGTGCTGATCACCGGCGGAACGTCGGGCATCGGCCGGGCGACCGCGCACCTGTTCAGCCAGCGCGGCGCCACGGTGATCGTCACCGGCGGCGACGAGGCCCCGGGGCAAGGAGGTCGCCGCCGAGACCGGCGGGCGCTTCATCCGCGCCGATCTCGCCGCGCCCGAGGATGTGCGTCGCCTGGCCGCCGAGACCACCGACGCGGCCTTCGACTTGATGAGCGCGGTAAACGTCCGGGCCCCGTTCTTCCTCACCGCTGCCCTGGCCCCGCCGATGGCCACCTACCTCGCCGGCGAGGATGCCCGGCCGATCACCAGAGCCGTTCTCGCCGTCGACGCGGGCCGGGTCGCCACGCTCTGACCGTCCGCTGCTGACCGTTCGTCACCAACCGTCCACAATCGACCACAGTCGAGGGGAACATCATGATTCTGGTTACCGGTGCGACCGGCACGGTCGGATCAGAAGCCGTGCGGCTGCTGTCCGCGCGGCACCATCCCACCCGGGCATTGGTCCGTGACCCGTCCCGCGTGACGCACCACGATGACCTCGCCGACGAGATCGAGATCGTCGTCGGCGATTTCGATCGCCCGGACACGCTGGACGTGGCCCTGACCGGCGTCGACACCGTCATCCTGGTCAGCCCGGCCGTGCCGGCACAGGAGATCGCGGTCATCGACAGCGCCGTCCGGCAGGGGGTGTCCCACATTGTCAAGATCACCAGCAAGGCGTCGGCCGATTCCCCGGTCGACCGGCGGCGCGGACAGGCGCGGATCGAGGCGCACTTGGAGGCCACCGGCCTCGGCTACACCATGCTGCGATCCAACGCCTACTTGCAGAACCTGTTCGCCCTGGCTCCGATGATCAAACAGACGCAGGGATTCATCATGTCGGCCGGTGACGGAGCGGTCGGCACAATCGACGCTCGGGACGTGGCTGCCGCCGCGACCGCGGTCGCCCTGGAGCCGGACGTCCACCGGGGCCGCACCTACTGGCTGACCGGCCCCGACCTGATCACCTACACCGACATCGCGAAGGAACTGTCGGCCGGGCTGGGGCACGAGATCGAGTACCGCCAAATCAGCCCGGACGAGCATCGGGCACTGATGGTCAAAGCCGGTGTTCCCGAGCCCGTGGCGACCTCGAACGCCCAGGCCTTCAGGCTGATCGCCGAGGGCGAGGCGGCCTGGCTGAGCGACGACGTGGCCACCCTCATCGGCACCGCGCCGCGCAGCCTGCACGACTTCGTCACCGAACACGTCGCCGCCTTCGCCGGGGAGTGAGGATGACATCCTGGCTTCTCACGGCCCGTCGCAGGCGCCCGCGCTGATCAGTCAACTGTGGCCCGCGCTGACCGGGTCGCAGCCATCACCGACCAGCCCGACGAGGTGGCGGCAGTGCGCGGTGCGCACGGCGATGCGGTGTGGATTGGCGACACCGTGTCGGCAATCCCCACCGCGGATGCGCTCGGGCATAGTCCCGCAGCCACGCGCGCAACGCCGCGTCCGGATCGGCCGGCGTCTGCGCCGCTGGTGGGCGGCGTTGGGTGCCCCGGTTCTGCCCGGTCACGCGGCAGGCGAACCGTTCACTCACACCCAGGACCTTGACCAGGTGGTGCACGGCCGCCCGTCGACGTTCCGGGCTCAGAAGTTTCCCTTGGCGATCTCCTTCAACGCGGCCTTTTCCAGCTCCGCGTCGGCCAGCAGGCGTTTGAGGGTGGAGTTCTCCAGTTCGAGGTCCTTCAACCGCTTTGCGTCGTCGGCCTTCAGCCCGCCGATCTGGTTGCGCCACCGGTAGTAGGTGGCCTCGGTGACCTGCAATTCCCGACACACGTCGGCGATGTCTTTGCCCCCGGCCAGCAATTGATCGGCCAGCCTCAACGGGGTCACGTCAACCACGCCAACCGGGTTGCCGGTGAGACGTGAGTGGGCGACCCGATCGTGCGCGAACAGCCGACGAGTCACCGAGGGGCGCGAGTAGTGCGTCAAAGACATGCTCGTCCTGGTCATAGCTGGTCAGGACGAGCAAGCGCGGCGCCCGTTCGCCTCGAGTTATGCGGTCGGTCGCGGCGATGCTGAGCGGGTCGCTGTCCCGCACGGCAGACTCGATTTGGGCACCGGAGTGCCGAGAGAGTCCTGTCGGCGGACCCCAAGCTATGACGAACGGTCTAGTCAATATCTGCGGCGGGTAGCGCGAGCCGCCATCGCGTCACAGCGTGCCTGCACGCCAACTCGATCGCGCCGGGCGCGAGTGGGAGACAGTCGGTTCCGGACCGGACCAGCCCCAGTATTCGACCCCGCCGTCTACGCTCGGGAGCATGTGCAGAAATATCACCGCTTTGCGAGGGCTGGAGCCTGCGGCGACGCCGGAGGAGATTCACGCGGCGGCGCTGCAGTACGTGCGCAAGGTCGGCGGTCTGTCGAGTATCTCCGCGGCGAATCAGTCCGCCGTGGAAGTTGCGGTCGCCGAGATCGCGGCAGCGACCGCCCGGCTGTTGGCCGATCTGCCCGAGCGCAAGGTACCGCCGAAATCCGTCCCTCCGCTGCGGCGGCCCGAGGTGCGGGCGCGCATCGAGGCCCGCGGCTGAGCCTGCGGGCAACGGTGAGCGACCCGCAGGCTCCGAGGGTAACCGTGCAGCCGTCCTGTCCCACGACCGTCGCTCAAAGCCGTCAGGTGAGTGCCCGTCATGCTGCTGTTGGGACGGCACGAACTACGCGCGTTGCTGGCCTGGCCGGTGGCCGACCGGTTGGGGCTGCGCGGGCCGGTCATCGGATTCAGTCTGGTGTTCGCGGCCAGCGGCGTCCTCTACGGGCTGACCTTCCAACTCGCCGCGATCATCGCCTTCAGTCTGCTGGTGGCCGCGCTGAACCAGACCCTGGTCGCACTGATGTGCTCCTACACGCCGCGGTTGTTCCCGACCGACGTGCGCGCGACCGGAACGGGCTTCTGCTACGGCATCGGCCGGGTGCTCAACGCGGTCAGGCCGCTGGTGATCGGCCAGATCTACCTGACGACGGGCTATGTTCCGGTGTTCGTGTTCATCGGCGCCTGCGGCCTGATGATCACCCTGTGGGTGCTCGTGCTCGCCCCTGGGCGCCGTCAGCTCGTGGCACCGGCCGGTGCCGGGGTCACGCCGCAGGCCGTCGCGTGAGCGGGTTCAGCCGCCCAGCACCTGCCGCCATTTCGCGCCGACCTCAGCCAGGAACTCCGGCGCGCTTTCGGCGACCCGGGGGAACTCGGCGAGGCGTTCGTACGGGCGGCATGCGTCGATGATCGCCCTGCTGTTGTAGGTCGGCGTGCCGTCCTGGTAGAGAGGATCGAGCTTGCTGCCCCACGTGTTCCGCATGATCTCGATGTCGCCTGCCGGGTCGCTGCGCGTCGACATGGCCCAGATGACCTGGTCCAGATCGGACGGGTCGATGTCGTCGTCCACCACGACGACGTAGCGATTCATGTACGCCGCCGCCGGGCACTGCGCGGCCAGGTGGGCTACCTGACGCGCGTGCCCGGGGAAACGCTGGCGCAGCGAGACCGCGATGAACAGGCGGCCGCCGCCCGCCTCGTGCGCCCACGCGCGTTCGACGGCGGGCACGCCGAGAGTGACGAGTTCGTCCTGGATCATGGCCGATTTCATCACCGTACGCATGTAGGAGTAGTCGTGCGGCGGCCTGCCAGGAGGCGCGCCCAGCAGGATCGGGTCGTCCCGGTGGTAGAGCCGGGTGATCTCCAGCGCGAGGTTGGGCCGTCGGCGACCCGAGTAGTAGCCGGTCCACTCACCGAAGGGTCCCTCGTCGCGTAGGTTGTCCGGCCGCAGCCAGCCCTCGATCGCGATCTCGCTGCCCGCGGGGATCGGCAGTCCGGTGTCCGGTCCCAGCACCACGGGCACGCGGTCTCCGAGCACGGCACCGGCGTATTCCAGCTCGGAGATCCCGGCGGGTACCTCGGTGCCGCCGAGCACGAGCAGCAGCGGATCGTGTCCAAAGGAGACAGTGACAGGTGCGCGGCCCTCGCGCTCGAACCAGCGCTGGATGTTCTGCGCGCCGTGCTTGCCGGGCACAGCCGCGATCGTGGTGCTGCGACCGTCGTCCTGGACCTCCATCCGGTAGCAGCCGCCGTTGTGCTTGCCGGTCTCCGGGTCACTGGTGACCACGAAGCAGCCCGTGCCGACGAACCGGCCGCCGTCGTGCTGGTGCCAGCGCGGTACCGGGAAGTCCAGCAGGTTCACCCGCTCGGCGGGGACCTCGTTGGCCAGCAGCGGCGCGTCGTCGACCGGCAGGACCGGATGGTCGGCTGCGGCGGCTGCCCAGCGCGAGGGCTTGCCCCGCAGGGCGGCCACGACACCGGCGTCGTCGAGGTCGTCGCCGAGGCGCAGCGTGTGGCCGAGCCGCCGGGGTGATCCGGTGCTACCGGTCAGGATGCGCCCTGCGCCCTGGTAGTCGACGACATCGTCGAACAGCAGCGCGGGCGGGCGTGGCAGCCGGTAGCTCAGTTCGGCGATCGCGCCGAGTTCGAGGTCCCAGTGCGCGCCCCTGACCTCGCGCACCTCGCCGAAGCCGGTGATCACGTCCAGGTACGAGCGCAGGCTCAACAGTGGTTCATCCATGGCGATTCCGTTCACTGGTTCAGGAAGTCGGCGATGTCCGGCCAGATGTCCCGCCGTTGCAGGATGCTCAGGTGCCGAGTGTGTTCCAGCACCCGCAGCCGGGCCGACGGGATGCCCTCGGCCAGTTCCCGCGCCATGGCGGGCGGGGTGGCGTAGTCCTCGTCCCCCACCAGCACCAGCGTGTCCGCCTTGACGTCACCGAGCCGGTCGGTGGCGTCCAGGGTGCCGAGCGCGCGGCAGGCGGCGGCGTGTGCCGTCGAGTCGGTCGCGAGGAAGATCCGCGCGATTCGTTCGACCTCGTCCGGATGGTTCCGGCGGAACGGCTCACTGAACCAGCGGTCGCGCTGGAAGCGCAGTTGGTCGTGGCGCGGCGTCAGGGCCCGCTGGGCACGCTCGGCCCAGGTTTCGACCCTGTCCTCGCCGTAGCACGCGGTTCCGTCGGCCAGCACCAGCCTGCGCACGAGATCCGGTCGCGCGGCGGCCAGCACCAGCGCGGTGCTGGCACCCATCGACATGCCGACCACGTCGACCGGACCCACCGCTTCGATGGCCGATGCCACGTCGGCGGCCATGTCCTCGACCGTGAACGGCTCACCGTCCCAAATGGAGCGACCGTGGCCGCGCGCGTCCGGGGTGAGCACCGGGCCGGGCAGCGCGTCTGCGAAGGAGCCCCACACGTCGCCGGACAGTGCGAGCGGATGCAACAACACGACGGTCATGCGGACACCGCCCGGTGCTCGGCGGTCGCGGCGATCGCGGCGCGGATCTCCTGGTAGGTGCCGCAGCGGCAGATGTTGCCTTCCAGGTGCGCGTCGATGTCCGCCTGGCTGGGCGCCGGGTTCTCGGCGAGCAGTTCGTGGCTCATCAGCACGAAACCGGGAATGCAGTAGCCGCACTGCATGGCGCCTGCTTCGACGAATCGCTCCACCACGTCGTCGTCGGCGGGTAGGCCGTCGGCCGTGGTGATCACGGCGCCGTCCTGCCGGATCGCCCTGGCAAGGCAACTGCTCACGCTGCGCCCGCCGACGAGCACCGTGCACGCGCCGCACGCGCCGACCCCGCAGCCCTCCCGGACGCTGGTCGTGCCGAACTCGCGGCGCAGCACGTCGAGCAGCAGTTCGTCGTCGCCGACGGCGATCCGCCTGCGCACGCCGTTGACGATCAGTTCGATGTCCCTTGTCATGCCTGGGATGCCTCCGTCAGTGCGGTCAGGACTCGTTCCGCGGTCAGCGGCAGCGTGGTGATCCGCACACCGGTCGCGTCGCGCACCGCGTTCGCGATCGCCGGAGCCAGCGGGATGATCGTGGTCTCGCCGACGCCCTTCGCGCCGAACGGGCCGGTGCGGTGCGGGCTCTCCACGATGATCGGCGTGAGCCGGTCGGGCATGTCCTTGATGGAGGGCAGCTGGTAGTCCAGCAGCGTTCCGTTCACGATCTGACCCTCGTCGAAGACCAGTTGATCGAACAGTGCGTGCCCGATGCCCATGATCGCCGCGCCGGAGAGCTGCTGTTCCACCAGCGTCGGATTGATCGCCCTGCCCACGTCGCCCGCCACCGCGAGGTGCTCGATGTGCACGCGGCCGGTCGCCGTGTCCACCGTGAGCTGCACCGCTGCCGCACCGGCGAACCAGTGCTCGGTCACCTTCGGCGACTGGCCGGTGTCATGGTCGTAGGGCACCCAGGAGGTGGTGAAGTTGGCCTCGGCGGTGAGCGTGGTGCCGCGCGCCCCGAAGTGGCCGAGCACCAGTTCGGCGATGCTCACCGTCTCCTGGGTCTGCGCGCTGACCAGACCGTCGCCGGTCAGCTTGAGATCGGTCGCCGACACGCCGAACCTGGTCGCCGCGAGGTCCACCAGCCGGTCCCGCATGCGTTCGGCGGCCAGCCGCACCGCGTTGCCGGTGTGGTAGGTGGACCTGCTGCCCGCCGTGATCGTGTCGTAGGGCGTCACATCGGTGTCCGCCGCGACGACCCTGACCTGCCCCTCCCCGAGGCACAGCACCTCGGCGGCGATCTGCGCCATGATCGTGTCGCTGCCCTGGCCCATGTCGACCGTGCTGATCAGCAGCGTCGCCGAGCCGTCCTGGTTGAGCTGCAGGACCGCGTTGGACACGGTCGGGGTGAGCACCGCCTTCACCCCGACCGCGACTCCGCGCCCGCGCAGCAGCCTGCCCTCGCTGCGCCGCAACGGCGAGTCCCAGTCGACGGCGGCGGTCACCGCGTCAAGGCAGCCGAGGAAGTCCGCGCTGTGCATCGGGGTACCGGTCGCGGACAACTCCCCTTCGCGCAAAAGGTTCCTGCGCCGGAACGCGGCCGGGTCCTCGCCACGCTCGCGCGCCAGTTCGTCCACAAGGGACTCGTGCGACCAGGTCACCTGCGGTACGCCGAAACCGCGGAACGGTCCGGCCGATGGCTTGTTGGTGTAGATGCAGCGCGAGCGCACTCGGATGTTGTCGGTGCGGTACGGGCCGGTCGCGACCATACCGGATTTCGCGGTGATCCTCGGCCCGACATCGGCGTAGGCGCCGGTCTCGTAGCGGACGTCGGCGGTGGCCGACACGATCGAGCCGTTCTCGTCGGCGGACATGCTGCTGGTGACGGCCACCCCGTGCCGGGTGGTCAGCAGGAACGCCTCTTCCCTGGTGGCAACGACGCGCACCGCGCCGCGCAACGTCCAGGCCAGTGCCGCGGCCAGCGGTTCCAGCCGGTCGTACATCTTGGCGCCGAAACTGCCGCCCAGCGGAGCCGAGCGCACCCGCACCCGGTTGAGCGGGAGCTCCAGCATGTCGGCGATGGACTGGCGGACGTAGGAGGGCGTCTGTGTGGTGGACATGAGCTCGATGCGGTCGCCGTCGACCCACGCCGCCGTGTAGGGCAGCTCGATCGGCACGTGGTGCGTTGGCGGGGACCAGAACTCGTTGCGCACGGTGGTGACGCCCTCGGTGTCGGGCTCGCCGCGCAGCAGGTTGAACTCGTAGTTGACGTTGGTGCCGCGCTTGCCGCGCAGGTGTTTGAGGTCACCGAACACGGCCGATGGCCGCAGTTCGTCGTGCACGAACGCGACACCGTCGATGGCCGCGTCGACGTTGTGCACCGCGAGCAGGTCCGTGTAGTCGACGGTGATCTCATCGGCCGCCGCGCGCGCCGCGTCGATGCCGTGCGCGACCACGGCGGCGATCGGTTCACCCACGTAGCGCACCTTGTCCACGGCAAGGCAGGGCTGGTCGGAGAAGGCGGGACCGGTCATCAGCCGCTCGCCCAGCAACGCGTGCAGGTCGGCGCCGGTCACAACGGCGACAACGCCTTCCCTGGCGAGAGCGGCGCCGGTGTCCACCGATTCGATGGTGGCATGCGGGCGGGTGCTGCGATGCACCGCGACGTCGAGACATGGCGGCACCGGCTGGTCGGCCGCGTATCTGAGCTCACCGCGCACCCTGGCCCGGCCGCCGACGCGGGCCCAGCGTTCACCGACGGCGACGCCAGCTCCAGCGCGATCCTCGATCGTCATCGTGCTCCTTCCATGAACCTCGCACGGCCTCCTCGACGGCGACCAGGCCGAGGCGGCGCTTGAACTCGGCGCCACCCCGGATGTCGGGAATGGGATCGATGAGCGGCGCGGTCGCCTCCTGTGCCTGCTCGACCACCTCATCGGCGCTGGCCGTCGCCGCCACCTCGAACCGGGCGAACAGTGGGATGTGCGCGAGCGCGCCGAGCCCGAGCCGGACCTCACGTCGTTGCCGGGATGCGTCGACGACCAGCGCCGCCGCGGACGCGCACGGCCAGTCGTTCACCGAGAGACTGGACAGTTTCGCGAACCACGCGCCCGCGGATTCCGGCTGCCGTGGCAGGTCGATCGCGGTGATCAGCTCGCCGTGCTCCAGCGCGGTGCGCTGGAAGTCCACGAAGAACTCGCGCGCCGGTACGGTGCGCGAGCCACCGGTGCCGGTCAGCTCCAGCCGGGCGTCCAGCACGAGCAGTGCCGTCGGCGGGTCGAGCCGGTAGTCGCCGTGCGCGACATTCCCGCCGACGCTCGCGGTGTTGCGCACGCGGGGATTGGCGACCTGCCCGTAGACCTGCGCGGCCAGTGGCACGACCGAGCGCACCAGTGGGTCGGTCTCCATCCTGCGCAGCGTCACCAGCGGTCCTACCCGCAGTCCGCCGGGTGTCTCGGTGATGTCCGCGAGGCCGGGCACCCGGCCGACGTCGACCAGGTCGGTCGCGAACAGCACGCCCTGCTTGATCAGGATCTGGATCGCCGTGCCACCGCCGTAGACCATGGTGTCCTCGCCGTCGGCGAGCACCGCGCACGCCTCGTCGAGGGTGTCCGGGTAGTGGTACGCGGGCGCGGTCATCGCTTGCCGCCGAACAGGCGCTGCAACAGGCGCCGCCACCAGGACGTGCGGTGCCCGGCCGGCATTGCGGTGCCTGCCGGGGCGGGCGTGGTGCCCACGAGGGCCGGGTTGTCCGGTCCGGGCGGGCCGCTGGCGCAGATCTCCGAGAACAGCGTGACGAACTGCCGTTCGACCTCCTGGGAGCGCCGCCGCACGATCGACTCGCCCATCCGGCCGATCTTGCCCCACAGCGCGACATCCATGCTGTAGTCCACTCTGGACGATCCATCCGCCGTGTCGTCCGGATGGACCGCGAGCAGCGCGTCGATCTTGATCGAACTGCCCAGTTTGTGGTCCTCGCCCTTGAGCACGGCCCGGACCTGTTCCGGCTCCCGCAGTTCGGTGATCTCGCACGCGAAGCCCGCACTGAACCGGACATGGGCGATCTCGTTCTCCAGCCGGCCTCGGTAGTGCGCGCCGTCGACCCGCTCCAGTTCGGCACAACCGGGAATGCTGGCCCGCATGGACCGTGGATCGAGGAAGTGCGCGAAAACTCGCGATGGCCCGGCCGGCACGACAAAAGACGACCCTAGCTTCATGCGACCACCATAGAGGACAACATGTCCTTCATGCGAGACATCTCCTGGTATTTTTTGATACCGCAGATCGACTACCGTGTGTGTCGAGCGGAGGGGTGAGCATGAGCGACGTGCCCGCGGTGGCGAGTGCCGTGCGATTGGTGGAACGGATCGCGGCGGAGTGGCCGGACCCGGTCGCGTCGGGTGTCCTGATCGACGAACTCGGGTTGAACCGAAGCACCTGCTACAACATCCTCAGCACGCTGCAGCGGGGCGGGTGGGTGGTGAGCAAGGGCGACCGCGCCGGCTGGTCGCTCGGACCCCGACTGCTCGCGATGACCCGGCATTCCGACGACCGGATCGGCGAGATCGTCCAGCAGGAACTGGATACGCTCAGCCACCGGCTGGGCTTCATCGTGTTCGCGGTACAGCGCGCTGGCGCGGGTGAGTACTCGGTGTTCGCCAGGGGAGACAAGGGTCAGGGAGTCCGGATCACCGTCGGCATCGGTGACACGTTCCCGTTCTCCGCGCCGGCCATCATGCGCGTTTTTCACGCATGGTCCGATTCGGACGATGTGGACCGCGCCATCGAGGCCCATGGCCTCAGGGAGTTCACCCCCGAGACGATTACCGCCAGGAGTCTGTTGCGGACGGTCCTGCGACAGGTCAGGGAACGCGGCTATGCGACCAGTGTGCGCGAGTACGACCTTGGTCAGTCCGGTGTGTCGGCGCCGGTTTTCGACGAGCGCGGCAAGGTGACGATGGCGATCGTGTCGCTGGCGTTCTCCTCGGAGCTCAACGAGTCCAACGTGGACGACTACGGCGCACAGATCCGCGATTGCGGATTGCGAATTACCATTAGGTCCGGCGGCAAGGACCCATCAGCCGAATAACTCCGCATTCGCGGAATTCGCTGACCCGCTCGCGCTCGCCCCATACTTGACGCTGCCTCCAGCCTCGCTTAACGTTCCGCCCACAGGACTTACTGTCCTCTATAGCGGACATCGAGTGATTCCCTCGGTTGTTCTTGATCCGACCCACGACGGCTCGGAAGGAGACTCCGTGAACGACGTCGCATTAGGGGGGACGGCCGAGGCGGTCGCCGGCGGCCGGCTCGGTCGCCGGCAGTGGCGCTCGCTGATTGCGGCGAACCTCGGCTGGCTGTTCGACGGATTCGAGACGTACGCGCTGATTCTGACCGCGGGCACCGTCCTGAAACAACTCGGCCCCGCGGCGCCGGCAAGTCAGGTCTCGCTGCTGACCGGGGTGACGATCGCGATCACCCTGCTCGGCTGGGGCGCGGGCGGCATCATCGGCGGCGTGTTCGCCGACTACTTCGGCAGGCGGCGCGCGCTGCTGGTGTCCATGCTGCTCTACGCGGCGTTCACCGGGTTGACGGCCGTGTCCTGGTCCTGGGCATCGTTCCTGGTGCTGCGCTTCATCACCGGTTTCGCGCTCGGCTCGGAATGGGGCACCGGCACCTCCTTGGTCGCCGAGATGTGGCCGAACCACCTGCGGGCCAAGGCGGCCGGATTCATGCAGTGCGGGCTCGGGCTCGGCTTCTTCGCCGCGTCGGCGTGCTGGTACTTCATCGCGCCGATCGGCCACGGCTCCTGGCGGTACATGTTCCTGATCGGCGTGCTGCCCGCCCTGTTCGCGCTGTGGCTGCGTCGCTCGGTTCCGGAATCCGACCAGTGGACCAGAGCGCAACGGCAGCGCGGCGAACTGCGCGCCAAGGCGGAAACCGACCTCACCGCAACGGAACGGTCCTACACACGGCTCACCCTGCGGCAGATCATGGTCGATCCGAAGTTGCGCAGGCTGACCATCCTCGGTGGACTGATGTCGCTGGCCACGACCCTCGGCTGGTGGGGCATCTCGACCTGGGTGCCTGCCTACGTCGGCCAGATCGCCGCGCACACCGGACGGTCGGCGGTGTCCTGGGCCAGTTGGGCAGGCATGATCTACAACGCGGGCGCGATCGCCGGCTACATCGGCTTCGGGTTCATCGCGGACAAGGTCGGCCGCAAACCCGCTGTGCTGCTGTACTTCGGCGCGTCGCTGGTGCTCACACCGGTGCTGTTCCTGTGGACGCACAGTCTCGGTGCCATCGTGGTGGTGCTGGTGGTCAACGGGTTCTTCACGCTCGGCCAGTACTCGTGGATGCCGGTGTGGCTGCCCGAGTTCTACCCGACCCACCTGCGGGCGACCGGTACGGCGTTCGTGTTCAACGCGGCCCGATTCGTCGCGTTCCTCGGCCCGCTCACGGCGGGCGCCATCATCTCCCGGCTCGGCGGCTACGGCATCGCGGCCACCGCGGTCGGCGGAATCTACCTGCTGGGCCTCGTCGTCGCGCCGTTCTGCCCGGAGACCAAGGGCAGGCAACTGCCCGAGTGATCATTTCATCGCCCGCTCCGGAGAGGGAGCCAGATGTCAGTCTTACGATCAGCAACCACGACGGACACGGGCCAGCCACACACGATTCGCCCAGCGGTGAGCCGGATACTCGTGTTCGCGTTTCTGGGCACGCTCTTCGACGGAGCCGAGCTGAACCTGGTCGGCTACCCGCTGACGTACATCTCGGAAAGCCTGCACGTCACCACCATCCAGATCATTCAGGTGTCCACGCTGCAAGGCTTCGCCTCGATAGCCGGTGGGATCCTGTGCGGCTGGCTCGGCGACCTGATCGGCAGGCGGTGGACGTACACGGGCTCGGTGCTCGTGTTCGGCATCGCGGCGGTGCTGGGCGGGCTGGCACCGACCTACCTGCTGTTCCTGCTCACCAGGCTGCTGGCAGGCGTCGGCATGGGCGGCCTGTTCGGCCTGTCGTTCTCGATGTTCGCCGAATGCTGGCAGACCAGGAAACGCGGCGCGATGGGCGGTGCGATCCAGTCGATGTATTTCGTCGGCGAGATCGTCACCGAGGGTGTCGTGTACTTCTGCGCCGTCCATCTGGGTGTGCACGAGGGCTGGCGAGCGGGCTACGTGGTGATCGGCGTGATCACGATCGTCATCGGCGTGCTGGCCGCGTTCCTGTTGCCGGAGTCGCCGCAGTGGCTGCACTACCGTCGGGAACTGGCCGCGGGCCGAGTACCCGTGGAGTTGCGCCGGAGCAAGGTTCCGCTGGTGGACCTGTTCCGCAAGGGCTACACGTTCGGCACGATCGCGTTCGTCGTGCTGGCTTCCGCGATGTTCCTGACCACCAACTCGATGATCGCCTACCTGACGTCGTTCCTGGTGAAGACCGAGAAGGTACCGCTCGGCACGGCCAGCCTGATCGTGCTGTTCAGCCTGATCGTCACGGCGATCACCTACCCCGCCGCGGGCGCACTGTCCGATGTGATCCGCAGAAGGTGGGCATTCCTCGCCACCTGCCTGTTCGGCATCGTTGGCTTCGCCTGGTTCCTGATCCTGGTGCTGGGCAAACACGCTCACGTGACAACCCACTTCTGGGGTGAGCCGACGTTCTGGGCCCTGATGATGTGCGCGGGCGCTGCGGGCGGCTTCGGCATCCTCGGCGTCTGGATGGCCGAGTTCTTCCCCACCCGCATCCGCTCCACCGGCAGCAACCTGAGCTACTACGCGGGCCGGGGGCTGGGCGCGGGCTTGTTCCCACTGGCAGCGCTGGCCTTGGCAGGTACCGTCCCGCTGGCGCTGGCGCTGGGCATCGTCGGACCGGTACTGGGCGCGGTCTTCGCGGTGGCAGCACCGGACTCGACCGGAAGACGCATCCAGGCGGTGGAGTAGCGCGTTCACGGCGATGGTTCAGGGGCGTTTGACGCGACGAGTTGGCGTGGCCGCGATCGGGTCCTCGGGCCAGGCGTGTTTCGGGTAGCGGCCCCGGAGTTCGGATCGGACCTCGCGGTAACCGCCCCGCCAGAACGAGCCGAGATCGCTGGTCACCGCGACCGGGCGGCCGGCAGGCGAGAGGAGTTGCAGCACCACCGGGACTCGTCCATCGGCGATCAGCGGAGTGTCGGTCCAGCCGAAGGCTTCCTGCACCCGGACCGGCAGGGCGGGTTCATCGGCCGAATAGTCGATTTTGAGGCGTGCGCCGGAGGGCACCAGGAGCCGGTCCGGCGCCAACTCGTCGAATCGGGTCGCCGCAGGCCAGGGCAGCAGCCGGGACAGCGCCTGGTGAATCGGGATGGTGGCCAGGTCGGCGCGTTTGGTCGCGGCGGACAGCTCGGGTTCCAGCCACGAGTCCACGTTCGCCAGCAGCACCTGGTCCTCGACCGACGGCCACGGCTCCCCCATCGTCCGATGCAGGAACGCGAGCCGTTCACGCAGTCTGGTCGCGTCCGCGCTCCAGCGCAGGATGCCGAGACCTTCCTTACCCAGCCCGGTGATCAGCGCCTCCCGTACCGCGGCGCGGTTCGGTTGAGTCAGCGGCCGCTCGCGCAGCACGATCACGCCGAGCCGCTCGACCCGCCGGGCGAGCACGTCGCCATCCGTCCAGGACACTTCGTCCGTTGTGGACAGCAGGGCAGGCGCGGCACGTTCGGCCAGCTGCTGGTCGGCCTGCGCGGCGAGCCGGATCCGGCCGTGTGCCCGGCCAGGTTCCCGGTCGACGTCGGCAACTGCCAGCCACTCCGCGTCGATGGCGCTGGGCAGTTCGGCCGCAGTGCCACCGGCCATCAGGTACACCGGAGACCCGGGCGCTCGCCGTTTGGCCACTCGCTCGGGGTGGGCCAGCGCCACGACCAAGGCCGGGTCCGGAGTGGACGAACCGCGCCGGTCCGGGACCAGGGCGGCGAGCCTGCGCGCCTCACGGCGCCAGCGCCGAGCCGCGTCGCCGCGTTCGTCGGCGCGCAACCGGCGCAGCGCGGTGTCCACGTCCTGAGTGTTGGCCAGCGTGTCGTCGTCCAACAGTGCCACCACTTCGGCCGCCGAGGTGGCGCCGACCGTGACCGCACCGTCCAGCAGCGCCCTGGCCAGGCGCGGATGCAGGCCGATCTCGGCGATCCGCCTGCCGCGCTCAGTTACCGCACCAGTTCGGTCCAGCGCGCCCAACGCGGTCAGCACCTCGCGTCCGGCAGCCAGCGCACCGGCAGGCGGTGCATCCCACCAGGCAAGGCCGCTGCCGTCCGGCGTACCCCAGCAGGCCAGTTCCAGGGCCAGCCGGGTCAGGTCGGTGGTGCGGATCTCCGGTTCGGGATAGCGCGGCAGCGTGGACTGTTCGTGTTCGAGCCAGCAGCGGTAGGCGTGTCCAGGAGCCTGGCGCCCGGCCCGGCCCGCCCGCTGCTCGGCGACGGCGGCCGACACCCGGACGGTGACCAAACCGGCGAGGCCGCGCCGGTGATCCATCCTCGGCACCCTGGCCAGTCCCGCGTCGACGACCGCGCGCACCCCCGGCACGGTCAGGCTCGACTCGGCGACGGCGGTGGCCAGCACAACCCGGCGGCCCGCACCCGGTCGCAGCACCGCGTCCTGTTGACCGGCCGGAAGCCTGCCGTGCAACGGGAACACGGTCAGATCGTCGAGCAGGGCGGCCGTCCGCTGGATCTCCCCTACCCCGGGCAGGAACGCCAGCACATCGCCGGTGGTTTCGGCCATGGCCGTGCGGACGCCACGGGCAACGCAGTGCTCGATGCGTTCCCGGCGGGCCGGTGGCAGGTAGCTCAGCTCCACGGGGTAGGTCCTGGTCTGCGCCTGTATCACTGGCGTGGTGGGGCCGAGCAACTCGGCCAGTCGCGCGGTTGCCACGGTGGCGGAGGTGGCCAGCAGTCGCAGGTCGGGTCGCAGACCCGCGCGCGCGTCCAACAGCAACGCGAGCAACAGGTCGGCGTCGAGATGACGTTCATGGCATTCGTCGAGCAGGACCGCCGCAACGCCCGGCAACTCGGGATCGCCCTGCAATCTGCGCAGCAGCAGACCCGACGTGACCACCTCGATCCGGGTGGCCCTGGAGGTGCGGCGGTCGCCGCGCACGGCATAGCCGACCGTGCCGCCCACCGGTTCGCCGAGTAGCTCGGACATCCGTGCGGCCGCGGCTCGCGCGGCCAGCCTGCGCGGCTCGGCCACCACGATCCGGCCGGTCATCGCCTCGGCCATGGCCAACGGGACGATGGTGGTCTTCCCGGTGCCCGGCGGCGCGATCAACACCGCCGTGCCGTGGTCGCCGAGGGCAGCGATCACCTCGGGCAGAACCGCCCGCACCGGCAGGTCGGGCAGGTCCGTGGGCAGTCGCATGCCACGAGTGTGCGGCAAGGCCCGTCGGCGTCACGAACCACCTGTCCCGCGTCGCGCGGCTACCGAGGCTGGCTGGGCGGTGCCATCGGCTGCCGGTGTTCTGGCACCTCGTAGTTGTGGGTCATCATCAGATCCTTCTCCATGAGCGCGATCGACGTCAGATCGGGCTTGGGCACCAGACTGATCAGGTCAGGGCGGCGCACCCAGCCTGCCCCGTCCGCGATGAACTGGACGGAGTGGTCCCCGTGCACACCGGCCGACTCCGACACTTCGGTACTGAGAACGACCTGTGACCGGGTCATTTCGGCCTTGGCCTGCAACCGTCCCAGCGCCGTCTCCCGTGCGGTGTACCAGCCCTCGGTGAAAGGAGGCACCTCGGCGTTGCGCAGGGTCTGGCCCATGGCCTGCCGCATCGTGCGGTGCGGCAGGTGATAGACGCAGATGCCGTAGGCCAGACCCGTCGGGAACCAGCCGCGTTGCATCATCTGGCTCAACGCCGGCATCGAGGTGACGTTGGTGAACGGTCCCCCGTCCCCTGCGTGCAGCACCCCGGGCTTCGGCCGGAAACGCACCGCGGTGCCGGTGATCTGGTATTCGAGCTCGGCGCCGTCGATGCGGGTGCGGGTCACCTTCGTGTGTAGCTGCACGCCGTCGGCACCCAGCGCGTTGGCTTCCTCGCGCAGTCGGGTGATCGCCAGGTCGGTACCGGTCGCGATCGCGCTGCTGTACACCTCGAGTTCCCGTGGCGTGTTCCACCCGGCGACCTGGATGCCGCCGATGTGCATGACGGCCATGCCCATCACGACGCCGACCGGCTCGAAGCCGAGCTCATCGAGCAGAACGAATCCGCTGGGCCCGAGAAAACTTGACGCCGCCGATCCGCGTTGCGCGGAGTGCTGGAGGCGCCACTGCGCGGCGCCTGGGATGTCGACGGGTTGTTGCGGCGCGGACATGGCCAGACGTCTCCTGACGGCGGTGGTGTGGACTGTTTCTCGGCCTCGGAAGTATCTCCCAAGCCTGCCGTCGAGATCATGGATTCGGTCAAGGTTCGCCGCGGGGCGCCGGAAAAAGCCCGCTGGCCTGGGTATCGAACCCAGGCCAGCGGGCCTGCCAGCTGACGCCGGACTACCGCATCGTCGAGTGGAACGTGTAGTGCCCCGATCCGACGCGCAGTTGAACGCACGAACCCTGCATTCCCGCGACCGTCACACCTGGTGCCCTGCCGACCGGAACGCCGCTCTCCGTCACCGCATTGGCGTTGCCTGCCGGAACGCACACCGACGCCTGTGCGCCGACCGGGATCTGGATGGTGAGGTCGAAGTTCGAGCCGGAGCGGGTCCAGCGTGAATTTACCTGTCCCAGCGGCGTGTTCTCCGAGCCCGACGCATTGTTCAGCTTCCCCACCGGGTACGGATCGATCGTGAGGGTGCGGAAGCCGGGAGAGGTGGACTGGATCCCGGCGACACCACCGAACAGCCAGTCGTCCACCGTTCCCATGAACGCGTGGTCGCGCGAGCGGGCCACGTCGCACGACGAGTCCTCCCACGCCTCCCACATGGTGGTGGCGCCGCACTGCAGGAACCACTGTCCCCAGCCGGGAGCGGTGGGGTTGGTGGCGACCTGGTAGGCGAGGTCGGCATGGCCGTACTGGCTGAGCATCGGCAGGATGTACTTCGATCCGTTGGCGCCGGTGGCCAGGTGATTGCCCTTCGCCACGACGTCGGCGGCCAGGCCGTCAGCGATGGCCTGCTGAGCACCGTCCGGAGCCAGTTCGAACGCGAGGCCGAACACGTTGGCCGTCTGGTCGTAGGCGGTCGAGGTGATGGTGCCGTTGGGACCGCCGAGTGCGTGCGAGTTCAGGCCGAGCGGGTCGCGGTAGCGGTGGGCCGTCGCGTCGTAGAACTCGTTGTTGACGGCAGAACGGATCGTCGTCGCGAGCGTCTGGTACTTGCTCGCGCCTGCCGTGTCGCCGATCGCACCCGCCATCGTGGCCAGGTCGGCGGCCTCCCGATAGAGGAACATGCTGCCCAGCATCTGGCTGGAGGGCGGGTTGGCGTTGCTGGGCACCGACCAGTCGCCGAACGTCGTGCCCTGGTAGATGTAGCCGGTCGACGCGATCTGGTTCGCCATGTCGTCCACGTAGGCCGTCAGGTTCTGGTAGTCGCGGCGGACCATGGCCAGATCGTCGTACTGCTGGAGCGCGTCGTACTCGATCAGTACGAACGATCCGCCCCACAACGGGTCGACGTTGTCGTCACCGGGCGACTCCGGCACCAGGAACCCGATGTTGCCTGCCGGGTCCTGCGAATCGTCGAAGTTCTGCATCATCTCGTCGTAGTAGGACTCGGCGTCGAAATTGGCCATCTCCGACGTGGCGTAGTCGCCGTTGTCGTTGGTCCAGCCGCCCTTCTCGTAGACCGGGGTGTCACTGCCGTAGGAGTACTGGTTGTTGAGGATGGTGTTCTTCATCGCGACGTGCATCCGGTTGAGCAGGTCGCTTGAACTGGTGAAGTTGCCGGACGTGGCCAGCGCTGTGTGCACCACGACGCCCTGGGCCGACTGGATCGCGGGCAACGTGGCACCGGCCGCCACCGAGACCTGTACGTACCGGTAGCCCTTCCAGCCGTACTTCGGCTCGTAGGTTTCGGGGCCGTTTCCGTTGAGGATGTAGGTGTCGGTCTGGCCGTTGCCGCCCTCGCGCTGGACCGTGCCGTCCGCGTTGAGCTGCTCGGAGTAGGTGACCTGGACCTGGGTGCCTGCCGTGCCCTGCATCGTGATCCGCGCCCAGCCGGACGTCGTGAGCCCGAAGTCGTAGACCTTCGACGGACCGCTCGGGTTCTGGATGTTGGTGTTCCAGGGTGCCATGCCGTATGGGCCCTGAACGTTCGCCGCAGGCCACGACGAGTCGTCGAAACCGGCCGTGTTCCAGCCCGCGGGCGGCGAGGCCGGCGTTCCCGGCAGAGCCTTCCAGGAGCCGTCGGTCACGATCCGCGTTGCGTCCAACTGTGCCGTCGCGATGACGCTGCTCGCGTCCGGTTGATTGGCGATACCCGCGATCGCGATCACGTTCGTGCCAGGCACAAGCAGCGACTTGATGTCGCTGACTTGGGAGTTCTGCCACGAATTGGCGACGGTGCCTGGTGAGCTCGACACCAGCGTGCCGTTCACGTAAGCCTGATCGCCGTCGTCGCCGTTCACCCGCAGTGCCGCGCTCGACAACGAGGACGGATCCGCCACGGTGAATGTCTTGCGCAGGTAGATCGTCCCAGCCGGTGCGGCGTTGGACGCGCCTGCCGTGTTCCAGATCCAGTTCGCGACCGGTGCCGTGGTGTAGGACGGCACGGGCACGCTCACCCCGGGCAGGCTGGTGGTCTTGACCGGGTTGACGGTCGCGGTCTCCTCGATCGGCGGAATCAGCTGCGCCCGCAGCACGCCGGCGGGACCCGTGACAAGCCGAACATTGGTACCCCAGGGCGACATGCCGTATGGGCCCTGAACGTTCGCCGCAGGCCACGACGAGTCGTCGAAACCGGCCGTGTTCCAGCCTGCGGGCGGCGAGACCGGTGTTCCCGGCAGCGCCTTCCAGGACCCGTCGGTCACGATCCGCGTCGAATCCAACTGGGCGGTCGCGATGATGCCGCTGGCATCCGGGTTGTTCGCGATGCCCGCGATCGCGATCACGTTCGTGCCAGGCACCAGCAGCGATCTGATGTCGCTGACCTGCGACTGCTGCCACGAATCGACGACAGTGCCCGAGGCACCGGACACCAGTTTTCCGTTCACGTAAGCCTGATCGCCGTCGTCCGCGTTCACCCGCAACAGCGCGCTCGACAACGACGATGGATTGGTCACCGTGAACGTCTTGCGCAGATAGCTCGTCCCGACCGGTGCGGCGTTGGCGGCACCCGGCGTGTTCCAGAGCCAGTCCGCGACCGGCGTTCCCGAGTAGGAGGGAACCGGTGCGTTCGCGTCGGGCAGCACCACGTCGCCGGCCCACCCGCTGTCGTTGTAGCCGGTTTGCGTCCACCCCGGCTTTGCCAGGCGGGCGTCGTAGGATTCGACGTCGGGCGCGTTGGCGGTGGTGGGCCCGGTAGCCACTTTCCAGGACGCGTCGCTGAGTACTCGGGTCGCCTTGCCGGTGGCGTCCCACACCTGGAGTTCGAGCTTCAACGTCGGCTGGGCAGGCTGCCACGCCTGGCCGCCGCCGGGATAGTCGTCCGCTCCCCCTGCGTAGAAGCCGTTGCCCAGACTCACCGCGATCGCGTTGGAGCCACCGCGCATCAACTGCGTGACGTCGAAGGTCGAGTAGTCCACTGTCTTGTCGTAGGCGGTGAAGGCAGTGTCGAGCACGTGGTCGCTGATCTGCCGTCCGTTGATCGACACGTACGGGTAGCTCAGTCCGGCGACGTACAGGCGTGCCCTGGAGATCGGCTGGCCACCGAGCGCGAAATCCTTGCGCAGCAGCAGTTCGGGCCCGGCCATCGAAGCGGGACTCGCGATCCAGCTGCCCTGGAACTGACCGGGATCGAGGAACGCGGTCTCGAACCACGCGTCCGGACCGCTCCATTGGGAAGCGTTCCCGTCCTGGTCCCACACCCGGACCTGCCAGTAGTACCGAGTCTGGGACGCGAGCGCGGGCCCGCCGTAGGCGACATCGAAGGACTGGCTGGACCGCACCTCGCCCGAATCCCACAACAGGCCTTGGCCGCTGCGCAGGTCGCCCTCGTCCGTGCCGACGCGGATTTCGTACCTGCTCTGGGAAACCCCTCGCCCGCTTGCGGTGATGACCCAGCCGAGCAGCGGATGGCTGGTGTCGATCCCGAGCGGATCGGCCACGTGCTCGGTGGTGAGCGAGCCGACCTGGAGGCCCGCCGGCGCGGCGACCGCGGCGGGCGGACTGGACAGCAACACGAACAGCGCCAGCGAGAGCACGACCACGAGGCCGGAGCGCAACCGGCGTAACGACAGTTTGATGGCCCGAGGCCGGTGTTTCCGTGCGAACGATGATCTCATGAGGACTCCAAGGCAGTGCCAGAACTGGACATCGACAAGAGGAACGTACGATCGAAAATCGCATGAAGAATGCGCGCCACATTGGCCGGAATCGGCCACGCCGCCAACAGCACGCGGAGCTACCCGGACAGAATCCGTTGGTAACGCGGCACTGTGCCATTGCGGCGGGGCGCGGGTGGGTGATGTGTTGGTTCGGACGGCCGACTACGACGCAGTGCCGGTACCTATCGGTCCACTGCGGACAACAGTCGCCGGAGCATCGACGTGCTCACGGTCAGCGCGGCCGCCATCGCCCCGGCGTCGAGGGAGCCAGAACAGCGCGACCTCCTACCAGGGCGCTCGACGTCATTGTCAAGACCTCGCCTCCTCGCCGGTCAGCCGGCCCGCACAGCACGATTGAAACGATTCATTCCGTGGTGTTCGAGAGTACCAGCCGAGTTCGGGTCACCGCCAGACCTTCGACAGCGTCGACCGGCGTTGACTTGTGACGGTTCGACGCCGGTAATGGACCGCATCGGTGGCGAGCACCTGCTCTACCAGGCGCTCGCCACCCGATCAGTCCAATGTGGATTCCGCGCGGCCGCTCTCGATGTGGGCGCGGACCCGGTCGCGCTGGCCCGCCGTGGTCACCGGGCCGAGCGTGGCGAGCGGGTCGCCGAGGACGTAGGTTGCGGCCTTTGGCCACGGCCTACTGCTCCGCGTCGGTCGACGTCGGTGTCTTCCTGCGCTGACCTCTTGTGTGCGGGTCGCGGGATCAGAGCGTCGGCTTGCCCGACTGGTACAGCCAGGTGTGGAAGAACGTGTCCAGGTTGCGACCGGTCAACCGCTCGACGAACTGGATGAACTCCTGGGTCGACACGTTGCCGTATCGATGCGTCGCCGGCCATTGCCTGAGCAACTGGAAGAACGCGGGGTCGCCGATCTTCACGCGCAGCGCCTGCAACGCCATCGCAGCGCGGTTGTAGACCAGGTCGTCGAAGATCTGATCCCGGCCGGGGTCGGCGACCTCGCCACTCCAGTCCTTCTCGTCGGCGTACGCCTTCGCGAAGGTGTCCTGAACCGGGATGCCGTTGAACTTCTCCTGGTAGAGCCACTCCGAGTAGGTGGCGAAGCCTTCGTTGAGCCAGATGTCCGACCAGTGCACCGGGGTGAGGCTGTCGCCGAACCACTGGTGGCCGAGTTCGTGGGCGAGCAGGTCGCCGTCGACGTCGCTGGTGCTCTGGTCGTAGACCGGGCGGCTCTGCGTTTCCAGGGCGTAGTCGACGTTGACATCGGCGAGGATGCCGCCGGTCGAGTCGAACGGATACGGCCCGTACATGGACGACTCCCACTGGATGATCTGCGCCGTCGTCTTGTTGAACACACTGCCCTGCCCGGGCTTCGTGTCGATCGACTTGCCGATCGCGGTGATGTCCGGCAGGCCGTCGGCCGTCCTGCCGCGGGTGACGTCGTAGTCGCCGATCGCCATCATGCTCAGTTCACTGGCCATCGGCTTGTTCATCGACCAGCGGAACGTGGTCTGGCCATCGTGCGTGGTGACCGGCCCTGGTTCGCCGTTGGCCAGCACGGTGAGCCCGGTCGGCACGGTGATGGTCTGGGTGTAGGTCGCCTTGTCGTCGGTCGTGTCGTTCACCGGGTAGTAGGTTGCCGCGCCGATCGGCTGGTTGAGCGCGATCGCGCCGTCCTTGGTGGCGACCCAGCCGGAGATGCCCAGCGCCGGGTCGTCGATCCGCTGCGGGACGCCCGCGTAGCTCACCGAGACGACGAACGGGAGGCCCTTGCGCAGACCGAACGGCGGGGTGATCACCAGTTCCTGCGCGCCGCTGCGAGTGAAGGCGGCGGGCAGGCCGTCGACCGTGAGCCTGCTGATCGTCAGCGGTCCCAGGAAATCCAGGTCGAACCGGGAGAGGTTCTGGGTCGCGCTGGCCAGGATCGTCGTGGTCGCGTTGATTGCCTTGGTCGCGGGGTTGAACGCGAGCCGGATGTCGTAGTGGCTGGCGTGGTAGCCGCCGTTGCCCATGTCGGGGAAGTACGGATCCCCGGCGCCTGGCGCCCCCGGAGTGAACAGCGCGGCTGGTACCTGCGCGGCGTCCGCTGCCGGGATCGTCACGGCGCCAATACCGGCGATCAACGCGCAGGAGATCATCAACAAGCGGCGGCTACGGCTGATACGTCGCATTACCTCTCCCCAGGGTCGCGGACGCCGGAGTCTAGAACCGATCCGACATGCGGATCAAGTACATGATCAGGTGTCTCGCGCGCGGTCACGCCGGTTCGATCACCTCCACCAACGGCCTGCCCGCCGTCTCCAACCCGGCGCGCAGCAACACCGCGACGGCACCGGCGACCGGCACCGCGCAGATCAGCGCCAGTCCGGAGATGCTCGGCGCGAGGGTGAGCAGCAGCGGTCCGCCGAGTCCGCCGATCTTGCTCATCGCCGCGGCGAATCCGCTGGCCGTGGCGCGGATGTCGGTCGGATACACCTCGGTCACGTACGGGGCCAGCGTGGCGATCATGCCGTTGCTGCTGGCCAGCAGGATCACCAGCAGCACCACCAGTCCGGTCCTGCTGACCGCTCCGGTGAGGGCCAGCAGCGGGAAGGAGACCAGCACGCAGAAGGTCAATCCGGCGCACAGCAGCAGCGTCTTCTTACTGCTCCACCTGGCGTAGAGCACGGCCGCCACGACACAGGTCGGCAGCGCGAACAGCTCGGCGCGGAACAGCAGGCCACTGGCGGCGACCCCGGTGTTCGTCTGCTGCAACAACGTGGGCAGGAAGGTGATGAACGTCCAGTTGATCACGCCCCAGCTCAGCCCGTAGAGCAGGATCGGCACGGTGCGGCGCAGCAGCGGGGATCGGAACAGTATGCCGGGCGACGGGCGGGCGACGGCTGACGCGCTCGCTTCGGCGGGCTCTTCCGCCGGTACTTCGGTGATGCCGTAGCGGGCCATCACCGCCACCGCCTCCGCGCGGCGCCCGTTGGCCAGCAGGAACCGTGGCGATTCCGGGATCCACCTGCTCAGCAGCAACAGCAGCAGGCCGGTCGGCGCGTTGAGCAGCCAGAGGATCCGCCAGCTGTAGTGCGGTACCAGCAGGGTCGCCGCGCCGCTGGCGGCCAGATAGCCCAGCGCCGCGCCCAGTCCGCTCTGCGCGACGATCAGCCAGCCTCGTTTGCCTGCCGGCATCGACTCCGACATCAGCGAGTAGACCGTCGGCAGCATCCCGCCCGCGGACATGCCCATGACCAGGCACATCACCAGGTTACAGCCGAAGTTCGGCATGAACCCGCAGATCGAGCTGGCCACGTAGAGCAGGGTGGAGAGCAGGATGGTGGCCCGGCGACCGAAGATGTCGGCCAGATATCCCCAGATCAGCGAGCCGACCACGGTGCCGAAGATGGCCACCCACGGCAACAGCGCCACCGTGAGCTTGGACAGCCCGTACTCGGCCGCCATGCCCGGCACCACGAACCCGAGACTGGCCGGCTTCATGGTGTCGACCACCAGGCCGACGGTGAGCACCGCGACCAGCAGCCAGTGCGCCCGGCTCAGCCGACTCGTCTCCAGCGCGGCGAACTGGCCGGCGGGAACCGAGCGGACGGCCTGTTGCCGGGTGTGCCGGGCCGGGAACAGCGCCCATATCCCGGCCAGCAGCCCCAGCACGATGAGCAGCATGCCGATCGTCATCGCGGCGCCCATGTCCATCCCGGCCATCACGAAATGCATGGGCGCGGCCTGGATGTAGTCCGGGAAGTGCAGTGCGACCCCGGTCAGCACGAGCAACGCGGCAAGCCAGAACACACCACGCCGCACCCTCGCCCGGCTGTCGACGACAGCCGCGGTCAACAGCGTGCCCCGTCGGTGCGCCGATCGTGGACGGAAGTCTTCCCACAGTGCGCGATTCCCACGCCGCTATCCCCTCCCCGATGACTCGATCAAGAGATCAACCTCATCATCGACGAGAGTTCTCAAAGGAAATTCAGAGATCGGGCAGCGCACCCCGGGCACCGAGGAGCGCATCGCCGAGCGTCAGCACGGAAGCACCCAGTAGCACCACGTCCTTCAACAGGAACTGGCCGGTCGGGGAGAGTGCCGGGAATCCGCCCGCGGACACGTCACCAATGCCGGGCGTGGTGAACAGGAAGCTCAACGTCGTGAGGAACAAGCCGATCGCGATCACGCTGCCCACCGCGGAAACCCTGGGCAACCAGGGCCGTGCCGCGATCAGCACCGCACCGGCGACCTCGACGCAGCCGAACGCCACGGCCAGCGCGTTCTGGCCAAGCAGGACATGTGTCCAGCTCAGGAACGGACTGTGGGCAACGTACTGCTGGATGCGCCCGGCCTCCGACGCGGTGAACTTCAGCAACCCGATCCACCCGACGACCACCACCAGCCCGTACCGGATGATGACCATTCCCGCCGCGTGCACCCGGTGTCCGGCCGAACTGCTTGCGATCACGTCGCCTACGCCCTCCATCGGTTGATCGTCGACAACCAGACGGTATCGACGGCACCATGTGCGCAGCGCGTTCGCGGCATTACGGATTGCTGACGAGCGTGGCCCCCGCTGGATCAGGGTGTGGGAGCACCGTTCGCGCTCGTCGACGACGGGTCGGAGGTCGTGGTCGGTGGATCCGACTCCGTCGACGACGGTGGCTGCGTTGACGTGCCCGGCGACGTTGTCGCTGTCGGTGTCGTCGACGCCGTCGGAGTAGCCGAGCTGCCGACCGGGACAGCACCGGGTTTGTTGGCCGTGACCGGATTTTCGTTGGCGACGAGGGTGCCCACCGTGAGCGGCGAACGCCCGTCACCGGGACCAGGCCCTGGCTGGCTGGTATCGCTGCCCGGGTTTGCGCCGCCCTGGGCTTGACCGGTACCTCCGGTTGCCGGTCGACCGATCGGCGGCTGCGATGTGTTGAGCAGTAACACCAGCGCGACGACCACAGCCGCGATTCCCGCCACCGAGGCGGCCAGCGCGTGCCATCGTGGTCGGGCCGGGTCCGTCCGAGACCGCCCGGACGCTGCCGGGGCGGCGAGCCGCGCGGTTCGATCCTCGTCGGCCCACCAGGCAGGTGGCCCGCTGGTCGCGGTCTTGCCGGACGCCGCCAGCAACCCCAGCGCGCATTGTGCGGCGGTCGGCCGGTCGGCTGGCCTGGTTGACGTCATCGCGGTCAGGAGGTCGGCGAGTGCGGGCGGCGCCACGTCGCCGTTCAGGCATTCCAGCAGCACCAATGCCAACGCGTACACATCGGCCAGCGGACCGGCCGCGTTGTCCGGCACATGTTCGGGCGCCGGACATGCGAGTGTGCCGAAGTCGGTCAGGTGCGGCAGACCCTCGTTATCGAGGATGATGTTCGATGCCTTGACGTCGTGGTGCACAACACCTCGACTGTGTGCGTGCGCGAGCCCCCCGGCGAGCACGGCCCCGATCCGCGCCGCCTGATCCGTCGGCACGGCACCACGCAGCAGGACCGCGTCGAGACTGGTTCCCTCGACGAACTCCATCACCAGGAACGGCCGGTCGTGCACGGCACCGACGCCGTAGATCAACACCAGCCCCGGATGTGTCAACCTGGCCAGGGCATGGGCTTCGTCCTCGAAGCGACGGTATTTGGCCGGATGGAACAGCTTCACCGCGACAGTCCGGTCCAGCAGCCGATCGTGCGCACGATAGACCTCGGCCAACGCGCCCCGGCCGACCAACTCGTCCAACCGGTACCGCTGCGCCAGTACACGATCTCCGGCCGCTCCCAGCGTCTCGGACATCCTGCTCCTCCTCGTCTTGCAAGGAGGATGCCCAAAAAATCAGGCCGTCAACCGCTGATCGTCAACCGCGCGAGGTGCCGGCCGGTAGGCGTCGCCTGATCGAGGAGTTGCCGGGGCTGGCCGGTGAACAGGACCCGGCCGCCTTGTTCGCCCGCGCCAGGGCCGAGGCCGATGATCCAGTCGTGTACCGCGCCGTCGGTCGCGTGCTCCGTTCCCTCGGCTGACCACATGAACCCGAGCGTATCCGCCCGGTCCGACATTCGCGGGTGCTGCGCCGGTCAACGGCCCAGCACCCGCGACACCACCGGCAGCACCGGCAGCACCGTCGAGTTCAGCTCACGTCTTCGGCACGAACACGATTCGGTGTTCGGTCAGTTCCGGGTTGTCGCTGCGCAGGATGCGCACCCAGGTCCGGGCGAACGCTCGTGCCTTGCCCACGTTGGCCTTCCGTACCTTCTCCAGTTCCGCCTGGACATCCTTGAAGCTGTTGGACCGCCGGATCCGGGACAGCAGGGCAGGGGTTTCCCTGATCGTTGTACTGCCCGGGGTCCGCTCGTCCGCCGTGTTCGCCTCCGAGTACCGCTGCGTGATCCGCCACGGGAACAGGGCTCGGGTTGTCGCATCCTGGAAAAAACGTTCCCTGCCGCCGGTTTTGGCTCCGGACTCGCGGTAGAGCGCCTTCCAGGCGAGCTGGCTCATCGCGAACCCGAGATCCTGCTTTTCCAGACCCCGCTCTTTCAGCCACCGATACAGCTCGGTGTCCTTCGACTCCGCCATCGTGCCGAGGATCTCCCAGCCCAGGACCACGGCGTTGAGCTTCTCGTCGCCGAAGCCGAAGACGGGGTCCACGGTCCGGTCCACGGTCCGGTCCAGTTCGTCGTACGCGCGCACCGCGTCGGCTGCGCTGTACTCCGACCGCTTGTTGCCGTTGGGCGTCGAGTGCCAGATCAGGTCGTCCAGCCACGAGACGTAGGTGTACGCGTAGGGGCTCACCCCGCCCGCTACCCGGATCTCGTCGATGTCCTTGCTGGCCATCTCCGACCGCAGCGCCGCCCGCGTGCGATCCAGCTGCTTCAGGTAGGCGTCCGGCAGCAGCTGCTCCTGCAGTTTCTTGCGCTGCTTGCTCGGTTCCCCGACGTCGGCGAACCACTCGGTCGCCTCGATCGGCCCGTCGTTGTCGAAGATGAGGTTGACGAAGATGTTGTTACCGTCAGTGTCCTTGTGGAAGGCGATGAACGTGGTGAACCCGGACCGGTCCGGGTAGTAGTTCACGTCGATACCGATGACGTACTCACGGCTGGTGTACCACTTCTGCTGCTTGATGTACGTCCACTGGCCGTTTTGTTCCATGAATTCTTCGAGTACGTCGATCAGCTTCTCAAGATTGTCTTTTCCCATCAGGATGTCGCCCTGACCCGTGTGGATCACCCGCTGCTGCCCGTACGCGTAGTAGACCGTGCAGAGCGAGACCACGAAGCCGGCTTGGATCTTCGGTTCCTGGCGTTGCTGAATGGGGAGATAGGTTGCCTTCATCGTCTTCGCGAGATCGGGCCAGCGGTCACCCTTGACAAGCGTGGTCACCGATCCAGAGTCGATCACAATCTTTTCGTTGATGGCGTGTTCGATCGCTTCGGTCATGCGTGTTGCCTCCCGCCGCGCTTTTGCCCAGTGGGGAAGTTTATCCATTGTCGGTCAGCGAATTTTCCGTCCGACCCCGGACACGGCACCTCGCATACGATGGTTCCTGGCATGTAGTTGTTGTGCGACAGGCCGTTCCTGCGCGAATGGCCGAATGGCTTCGACGAGTTCGTGACCGGTGCCACCGATGTACTGCTGGACGGCACGTTCTACGCCGCCGAGGAGATGACGAGCGAGACGGGCGAGCGCGGCCAGCGGCGGATGGGGCACCTGCCGATCACCGCGAGCCTGCCGCGTCTGCGGCCCGGCATCCGGTGGCACTACACGCATCTGAACAACACGAACCCGTTGCTGGACGCCGACGCGCCCGAGTGGTCCCCGGTCCGGGCGGCCGGTGCCGATGTGCTCGCCGACGGCGCGGTGTTCGTGCGCTAGTCCGTCGCGACCGCGATCGCCGCCGCCTTGAGCAGCAGGTCCAGTTCGTCGGTCAGGTAGCCCGCCAGTACCTCGATGTCCGGCACCAGTTCACGGCACGCCACCAGCCCGAAGTGCAACTGCCCCAGGTAGCCGACGAGCGTGATGTTGAGCCCCTGCCCGTCGGTCACCACCGACACCGGGTACTGCGCCACCAGTCGGGCACCGCCAAGGTAGACCGGGACGTTCGGGCCGGGCACGTTGGAGATGCACAGGTTGAACGGCGGCAACCGGTGCAGCACACCGGTGGCGAACACCACCCGGGTCGCCCGCGCGACGAGTGCCGGTGGCGCGAAGTCCGAGATGTCGTCGACAAGGCCCTGCGGGATCACCGCCTGCTGGGACTTGGCGACCTTGGTGGCCTCGTGCGTCATGGCGAGGCGGCGAACCGGGTCGTCCAGTTGCGTCGGCAGGGTCGCCAGCATCGCGGACACCTTGTTGCCCAGCGCGCCCTTGCTCTGCTCGTCCCGCACCGACACCGGGATCATCGCGTTCAGCGGCGCGGTGGGCAGCGCGTCGTGGTCGATCAGCCACTGCCGCAACGCTCCCGCGCACATCGCCATCACCACATCGTTGACGGACACGCCGAACGCCCGTTTCACGAACTTCACGTCGTCCAGGCTGACGCTGCGGAACGCGATCCGGCGGTGCGGCGTGATCGGCCGGTTGAACGGTGTCGCGGGCGCCCGGCCCAGCGTCGAGGACTCCAGCACTCCCCCGTCGCCCCTGCCCAGCCCGAGCATCCCGCCGACGAACGTACTGACCACCGGCGCCAGCGCGGGCACCAACCGGATGAACTCACCCGAGAGCCGAGCCGTCTGCACCGGCCGCCAGGCCAGCCGGGCCAACGCCCGCGCGGCCAGGGTCAGCGGACCTGGTGGTACCGCCGTCGTCCGTTGCGTCGCGGGCACGTCGCGGCCCTCTGCCGAGAGGTCCAGCAGCACGGTCAGCAGCTCCGCGCCGGACACGCCGTCGATGGCGGCGTGGTGCAGTTTCGTGTACACCGCGACCCGGCCGTCGGCGAGGCCGGTGATCAGGTACATCTCCCACAGCGGGCGGCGCCGGTCCAGCGGGCGGGCGTGCAGCCGCGCCACCTGCTCGGTCAGCTGCGCCTGCGAGCCCGGTGCGGGCAGTGCCAACTCCCGCACGTGATATTCGAGATCGAAGCTGGTGTCGTCGACCCAGTACGGCTGGTCGAGTCCGAGCGGCACCTCGAGCAGTTTCTGCCGCAGCACGGGCACCAGTGGAAGTCGCTGCTCCATCAGGTCCAGCAGGGCGCCGAGGTCCAGCGGGCGCGGCGCGCTCGCTGGGTCCAGAACGCACACCCCACCCACGTGACCGGTGGAGTTGGCGGTCTCCAACGCGAGGAACGCGGCGTCCAGTCCGGTCAGCTGTCGCATCGGGTTCCTATCGTGGGGTGGTGCTCGGGTTGCGGGCCAACCAGCCTGTCACAGCATCGACGACCAGACCAGGTGTCTCCAATTGCGGAGTGTGCCCGACGCCAGGCAGGAAAACCGTGTCCCAGGCCGGATTCGCGGCCGCGGCCCGCCTGGCCGCCGCGATCGGCACCAGCCGGTCGGCCTCGCCGTTGATCAGCAGGACCGGTACGCCGATCCGCCGCAGCATCGCCTGGTACCGGTCCGCGCGGGCCAGCGTCCAGACCAGGGATCGGGT
>DASXOJ010000219.1:0-46431 GCA_036494465.1 Pseudonocardiaceae bacterium | reverse complement strand
TGATCAGGCTGTTGGGCCGCATGTCCACCCAGTGCTCCTCGACGTAGTCGAGGCACGCCTGCCGGGGCTGCTCGCCGAACACGGCCTGCCAGCCATCCGGGATGGTCGCGAACGCGGGCCAGAGGGAGTGCTGGCCCTCGTCGTTCACGAGCACGAAGTAGGTGTGGTCGTTGTTCTCGAACGGGTTGGTGCTCATCGGGCTGCCTTCCTGGGTGTTTGTCGCTACTCGAATTCTTCTCGGCGCGGTCCGGAGGGGACAGGGCCAAAGCAGGCGGGAATGGATCGCTCAACGCAGCGCGGGATAGCCACCCCGGTAGAACAGCAGCGGGTCGTGGTCGCGGCAGGCGGACATGGCCAGCACCTCACCGATCAGCACGGTGTGGTCGCCCGCGTCCTTGGTCAGCACCGTGCGGCATTCGAGCGTGGCGACGCACTCGGTGAGCAGCGCGGCGCCGGAGTGCCTGCCAAGGCGGTGCGGGACGTGCGCGAAGTCGTGCGCGGTGTGCCGGTTCGCGAAGTGCCTGCACAGGTCGCGCTGGTCGGCGGCGAGCACCGAGACACCCCAGCTGCCCGACGCGCACATCGCGCGTGTCATTGGCGAGGCGACGCCGAAACACACCGACACCAGTGGCGGTTCCAGCGACACAGACGTGAAACTGTTGGCGGAGCGGGCAAGCTGACCGTTCGGGGTCGCCGTGGTGACCACCACGACCCCGGTCGGCAGATTCCCCAGTACCGATCGGAAAAGGTCCGGCGACACGGTGAGTGGATCTGTTGCGGTCATCTCGACTCCGAAGTGGACGGTTTACGGCAGTCCGGCCAGCGGACCACTGGCAGGTCGAGCCCGAACTGGTCGAGGACGCGCGCGCAGATGTGCTCGACGATGTCCTCGACCGACTGCGGTTTGGTGTAGAAGGCGGGCACCGGAGCCGCGACGACCGCGCCCATCCTGGTCAGCGCCAGCATGTTCTCCAGGTGGATCTCGGAGAACGGCAGCTCGCGCGGCACCAGCACCAGGCGTCGGCGCTCCTTGAGCGTGACGTCCGCGGCGCGCGCGATCAGCCCCTCGCCGTAACCCGCACGGATTGCGGCGAGGGATTTCATGCTGCACGGGGCGATGATCATGCCGTCGGTGCGGAACGAGCCGCTGGAGATCGCCGCCGCCTGGTCACCGGCCCCGTGCACGTGATCGGCCAGGTCGTACACGTCGCTGGCGGTCAGCCCGGTCTCCAGCTCCAGCGTCACCCGGCCCCAGCGGGACAGCACGACGTGCGTCTCCACGTTCAGCTTGCGCAGAGCGGCGAGCAGTCGCACGCCGAGGATCGAGCCGGTCGCGCCGGTGATGCCCACCACGAGTCTCATGACCGCTCCCGGAAACTGCGCATGGTGTTGTCCCGCAAGCGGAAGGGAATCGTCGCGTCCACGTACGTTCGGCCCCCGCCGCCGTTGGCGCCACGTTCACCGGACCAGTCCGCGCGGTGCGAGGGATCCATGCCCAACGGGCGGAAACCGGCGAAGGTCGTGCAGTCGATGCCCAGGTTGGCGCGGGTGGTGATCGCCCACATCACGTCCTCGGCCGACGCTATGTCCACGTCGGTGTCGGTGAACACGATCAGTTTCACGAACCCGTGCCATTCGAAGATCCGGCGCGCGATGCCGCCGAGCCGCCAGTCGTCGTCGGCCGACTCCTTGTGCACCGCGACCACGAGCAGCAGCATGCCGCCACCGGCGGGGGAGTAGTGCAGGTCGCGGATCAGCCGCCAGTCCGTGTCGTTGCCGGTCAGCGCGACCGACACCGCGCCGGCCAGGCCGAGGATCACCGACTGTTCGCGGCCGGGGCCGATCACCGCCTGGAACTTGGGGGATCGGCGGGTGGTCACCGCGGTCACGGTGAGCACCGGCAGATTGGGTTGTGCTGAGCCGTCGTAGCCGAGGAACTCGGGTAGCGACACGTCCGGCGGGCCGTTCAGCGACTCGTCCGCGACCGTGCCGTCCAGGTAGCCCTCCAGCACGATTTCGGACTCGGCGAGCACCGCGACGGGCTGCGTTGTCGCGCCCGCGATCGCGAGCGGGCGTTCGGCCATCGCGCCCGCGATGTGCAGCTTCTCCGCTGACAGGATGGCGGAACTGAGCGCGGAGGCGACCACGGCGGCAGGCGGCGCGCCGATGT
The DNA here is from genome assembly GCA_036494465.1 of Pseudonocardiaceae bacterium. Taxonomy (GTDB): domain Bacteria; phylum Actinomycetota; class Actinomycetes; order Mycobacteriales; family Pseudonocardiaceae; genus CAJCJE01. The sequence goes on along the minus strand of DASXOJ010000219.1, from coordinate 44,261 downwards.
TGATCGACACCGGCAGCCTGCGCCCGGTCAACACGGCGGCCTCGTGCAGGCGACGTAGCGCGCGGCCGGGCACCATCCAGATGGCGAGCTTGTCGCGGCCGAGCACCAGCATCCGGTGCACCGACAACGATGTGTCCTCGGCGCCCGGCGCGCCCGACATGACAACGCCGGTCGTGAGATAGGGGCCCGCGTCGCGCGGCGTGGCGCGCAGCGCGGGGAGTCTGGTCAGGTCGACGCGCGCGTGTACGCGTTGGTGGCAGGTCGGTTGCGCGACCACGACCGGGGCCACCGATTTGGCGAGCAGCGCCCGCGCGGCCGCCCGGTCCGTGTGGCGCGGCAGACCGGGCAGCCAGGCACGCACCCGTTCCGCGCACCCGTACAAACCCAGCAGCACCGGCATGGACCGCCCGTCGACCCGGTAACAGACCACCGGTTCGGGCCGCGCCAGCGAGTTCGCCGGAATACCCGCGTAGCGCGTCGCGAAGTCGGCCGCGACCCGATCGGCGGGCAGCGAGACCGGTGGCTCGTGCCACTGGGTCGGGGTGTGCCGTCGGACCCAGGTGACCGCGGCACGCGCGGACAGTCCGGGTTGGCTGTCGGTCATGTCGCCACCACCCGCTTCGCCGCGACCCCCGCGAACCACGCGCTCGGGTTCTCCGCGCGCAGCAGCGTGGTGCCGACCAGCAGACCCGAATAGCCCGCGTCGAGCATGTCCGCCGCCTGGGTTGGCGTTTCGATGCCGCTGGCGCTCACCGGGCAGGCCGCGCCGGTCGCCAGCACCGCGGGCAGCAGGCGGATGCTCCGACCGAGGTCGGCGTCCAGCGACTCCTTCTCGGCGATGTCCTTGTTGTTGACGGCGATCACGCACTCCGGCGCGTGCGGCACCGACTCGATCTCCGCCTCGGTGGTCACCTCGACGAACGGCGTCAAACCAAGGGACAACGCCAGCTCGGTCAGTTTGCGCAGCGACGCCGCGGTGATCAGACCCGCGGTCAGCAGCACCGCGCCCGCGCCGATCTCCGCCGCCGTGTTCACCTGGCTCTCCCGGGTGATGAAGTCCTTCTGCAGCACCGGCAATCCAGTCGTCGACACCACCTTGCGGAGCAGGTCGAGCTTGCCGTTGAACCACTTGCCGGTCACCACCGACAGGCAGTGGGCACCCGCGTCCACATAACCGCGCACGATCTCGATCGGATCGCGGCCACCGAGCAGGTCATCGCCCGCGCCGCTCTTCGGTTTGATCTCGGCGATCACCGGGATGTCCGCGGCCAGCACCGTCTCGACAAATCGGGTCACTTGCTCTCCACCACCGTCCACTGGTTCCTGATCTCGGCGACCCGACGCCCGTCGATGCGCCCCTGTTCATCCCGCGCCCCGGAATCGACATCGATGCCGAAGAACCGGGGATGGTCGATCAGCGACCGGAACCGCGCGGAGTTGCTCGCGGTGAGCCCACCGGCCAGCATCACCGGCAGTTCGCTGAGCTCGATGATCCGCTCGGCGACCGCCGGGTCGATGGTCTGCGCTGTGCTGCCGATCCGACCGTCGGCGGCGAGCGCGTCGAGCAGGAACACATCCACCCCTGCTCGTTGGTACGCCTTGATGAGCGCACGTTCGACGCATTCGCCGGCCTTGATGTGCAACACCTTGACCACTGTCGTGTTCGGACACTCGGCTTTCAGCGCGCGAACCACGCCAGGTTGTTGATAGCCATGCAACTGCACCCAGTCGATCCCGGCTTCGCGGACGACAGGGACCAGATCGTCCACTCTGGACAGCAAAGTGACCAGGATCGGCTGGAGTTCCTTCGTCGCGGCCAGCGTGGTCAACTGCGACAGACTCAGCTCGGTGCGTCCGCCAGGGACGCCATGCCAGAGCCCGACGAAATCCGCTCCGGCCTTCGCCAGCAGCGCGACCTCGTCGAGGCGGGTGGCGCCGCAGATCTTGACGCGCATCGCGGCGCCGCCCTTCCCGCTTACGCCTGGACCAGGCCAGGCAGCTTCGACAGCGCCTGACCCAGTGCTTCCTGGTCGACTTCGTGGTCTTCCAGCGAGCCGGTCAGGTACTTCTCGTAGGCGGCCAGGTCGAAGTGACCGTGCCCGGACAGGCCGAACACGATCGCCTTGCTGGTGCCCTCCTCGCGGCAGCGCACCGCCTCGCGGATCGCGACATCGATCGCGTGCGCGGACTCGGGCGCCGGGATGATGCCCTCGGCGCGCGCGAACGTGATGCCGGACGCGAAGACACCCAGCTGCTGGACGGCCGTCGCCTCGATCAGGTCGCGCTCCAGCACGTCGCTGACCAACGGCGCCATGCCGTGGTAGCGCAGGCCGCCCGCGTGCACGGGCGGCGGCACGAAGCTGTGCCCGAGGGTGTGCATCTTGATCAGCGGGGTCAGGCCAGCGGTGTCGCCGAAGTCGTAGGCGAGGGTGCCCTGGGTCATGGTCGGGCAGGAGGCGGGCTCGGCGGCGATGACGCGCACCTTCTTGCCACCGCGCAGCTGCGCGCCGATGAACGGGAAGGCAAGGCCGCCGAAGTTGCTGCCACCGCCGGTCGCGCCGATCACGATGTCCGGGTAGTCGTCGGCCAGCGCGAACTGGGCGATCGCCTCCTGACCGATCACGGTCTGGTGCAGCAGCACGTGGTTGAGCACACTGCCGCCCGCATAGTTCACGAGCGGGTTGCCGCCCGCGATCTCCAGCGCCTCCGAGGTCGCGATGCCGAGGCTGCCGGGGCAGTCCGGGTCCTCGGCCAGGATCGCCCGGCCTGCCGCGGTTTCCAGGCTGGGGCTGGGCACGCAGCGGGCACCGTAGGTCGCCATCAGCATCCGGCGGTAGGGCTTCTGGTGGTAGCTGACCTTCACCATGAACACCGACACGTCCAGGCCGAACATGGCACCGGCCAGTGCCAGCGACGAACCCCACTGGCCGGCGCCGGTTTCGGTGGCGAGCTGGCTGATGCCGGCCTGCTTGTTGTAGTACGCCTGCGCGATCGCGGTGTTCGGCTTGTGGCTACCGGCGGGGCTGCCGCCCTCGTACTTGTAGTAGATGCGGGCCGGAGTGTCGAGCGCCTGTTCGAGGCGACGCGCGCGGAACAGCGGAGACGGGCGCCACTGCGCGTAGATCTGGCGGACCGGGTCCGGGATCTCGACCTCGGCCTCGTTGGTCAGCTCCTGGCGGGCGAGCTCCTCGGGCATGATGCCGAGCAGGTCGTCGACGGTGATCTCCGCGCCGGTGCCGGGGTGCAGCATCGGGGCCCGGCCGGGCAGGTCGCTGCCGAGGTTGTACCAGGTGCGCGGGATGTCCTTCTCATCGAGCACATACTTGATCTGGTCCGACATTGCTCTGACTCCAATGGTTTCCTGGGTGGGATGTTCACCGCGTCGCGTCGGCGACGAGCGAACCGGTGGTGAAGGTGTCCTCGGTGGCGAAGATGCCGGGGTGGGCGGCGCGCAGGCCGCTCAGCAGGCGGTCGTAGGGGAGGTCGGCGAACTCGCCGTGCTGGCGCACGAACTCCATGTGCCGCCGGCCGGAGAGGTCGAACGGGTGGTGCAAGCTGTCCTGGGTGCCGTCGAACTCCAGCGGCGCGATCTTGTAGAGCTTGCACAGCAACCGGTTGAACACCGGCGTCGCCCGCACCCAGGTGCCGCCCAGCTGAACCGAAACCAGGCAGTGGTAGGTGAACACGTCGCCGCCGATCAACGCGGTCAGCTGCGGCGACGCGAGATGGTTGCGCACATCGGTGAACACCAACCGGCTCGGCACTCCGATCGCACGCAGCGCGGACGCGTACAGCACCGACTTGTGGATGCACATCCCGGCCCCGCGCCGCAGCACGGTGCTCGCGCGCAGCCCCTCGCGGGAGAGGTCCGCGCCGTACACCTCGTAGTGCACGCCGTCGCGTACTTTCTTGTACAACGAGATCGCCTTGTCCAGTGTGGACTCGCCAGTGGCGCGCGCGACGAACTCCTGGATGCCGGGGTGGTCGTGGTCAAGGAACTCGGTGACCGCCAGCTCGGGGATCATGCCGCACCCCGCTTGGTCAGACCGAGCATGGCGGCCAGGCGGTTGCGCTGGATCTCCGAGGTGCCCGAGTAGATGGTGCCCGCCACCGCGTTGCGCAGATCCTTCTCCACACCGAACTCGGCCATGTAGCCGTTGCCGCCGTGGATCTGGACAGCGGCAAGTGCGGAGTCGAGGTTGGCTTCGCTGGCGATGATCTTCGCGATGGCCAGGTCGACCGTGACGTTCTCGCCAGCGACGAGTCGCTCCGCGGTGTCGTAGAGCCACTTGCCGGTGGTCTCGACACCCATCTTCATCGCCGCGATCTTGTGCGAGATCGCCTGGTAGTTGCCGATCGTCTGACCGAACTGGACACGCGTTGTCGCGTAGTCGACGCACTGTCGTAAGCGATGCCGCATCTCACCCAGGCTGATCGCGAACGAACAGAGGATCTCCCACTTCATCACGTGGTCCAGCACCAGGAACCCGCCACCGGCCCGGCCGATGATGTTGCCTGCGGGGACGCGCACCTCGTCGAAGAACAACTCGCACAACGGCGAGGTGCGCAGTCCCATCTTCGGAATCGGTTTGCCAGTGTTGAAACCAGGCGTGTCGCGCTCGACCAGGAAGGCCGTTGTCCCGAGTGGCCCGCCCTGTGCGCTGGTGCGCGCGTACACCACGAACAGGTCGGCGATCGGGCCGTTGCTGACGAACATCTTGCTGCCGGTCAGCACGTACTCGTCGCCGTCCCGGCGGGCGACGGTGCGCATGCGCAGCGCGTCGGAACCGCTGTCCGGCTCACTGATCGCATGCGCGCCGATCGCCTCACCCGAACAGATCCTCGGCAGGTGGCGTTGTTTGAGCGCGGCGGAACCGTAGCGCTGCAACGGAACACCGACGCTCACGATGTGGGTGGACACCGCGAAGCTGAGTCCACCGTCCCGGCAACCGGCGCCGAGACCCTCAAGGAGGTACATGGTGGTCAGCAGGTCCTGACCGAGGCCGCCCCATGCGTCGTCGAACGGCAGCCGCAGGATGCCGCACTCCTGCACCAGCTTCCACTTGTCCCAGGGGAAGGCCGCCTCGGCGTCCCGTTCGACGTGGTCGGCACTGAGTGCCTCGCACCACGGGGCGAGCCCGGCGAGCAGCTCCCGCTGCTCATCGCTCCACTTGATCACCATGTACCCCTCAAGTCAGCAGGTTCAGTACTGGGAGAACTCGTCCGCGTCGAGCTTGTGCGTCTCGTAGCCCTGGAGCGCGGGCGTGAACATGCACACCAGGTGCATGTCCTCGTGCGGCGACGCGACCAGGAAGTGCGCGTCGTGCTGGTCCAGGGCGTAGAGGGTGCCCGGCTTGATCGGGTGCGACGTGCCGTCGAGCTCGACGACCTCACCGCTGCCTGCGACGCAGTAGCAGGCTTCCATGTGGCGGCGGTACTCCAGCCGCGACTTGGTGCCCGCGCGCACGGTCGTGTCGGTGACCGTGTAGCCGATGCCGTCGGATTCGGTGAGGAACCGGGCACTCATGCCGTTGCCCCAGTCGACGGTCGGCACGTTCTCGATATGGCGAATGATCATCTCCGTACATCTCCTCTCAATGGTGGTGCACCGGTTCTCGCGCGGAGTTCGTCGATGAATCCGGCGAGGTCCGCGACGATGTCGCGGTGGTCGTTCTGGGCCTGCTCGACCCGTGCGACGGCGGCACTGCCGATGATCACGGCGTCGGCCCCCAGGTCCCGGAGAATTTCGATCTCGGCCCGGCCGCGCACGCCGAACCCGACCGCGATCGGCGCCGAGGTGTGCGCCCGCAGCGCAGGAAGGACCGGACTCACTCGCGCGAACCCGTCCGTGGACTGGGTTCCGCTCCGGCCGTACTGGGCGACGAGGTAGAGGTACGCGGTCGCGTTGCGCGCCGACTCGGCCTGCACGGCAGGGTCGGAATCCGGATAGCAGGTCGCCACCACCGGCACTTCGTTCGCGTGCGCGAGTTCGTAGTAGCCGGCCCGTTGGGTCGCGGGCAGACCGTGCAGCAGCAGCCCGTCCACGCCTGCCGCGTGCGTCCTGCGCAGGAACTCCGCCATGCCGAACGGGCGCACCGTGTATGACCAGTCCGCGATCAGCGCGATCCGCAGCTGCCGCAGCGTCGGCTGGATCCCTTCGACGAAGCCGAGCACGTCGGTCAGATCCGTGCCGAGCGCCCGCTTCGCGGAACGCCGTACGGTCGGACCGTCGGTGAACGAGGCCGGGAACGGCACCGCCAGTTCCAGACAGTCCACACCGGACTCGTCCAGCATGGCGACGACATCGGCGAGCAGATCGAGCGACGGGTCACCCGCGTTGAGGAACAACGCCAGCCCCGGCTCGCCGAGCGGCGGCGCCGCGAAGAACGGGGGTCGCCGCGTGTGCAACTCAGGCATGGCTCGCCACCAGCAGGTTGGCCGCGCGAGCGCTGCGCATCCGGTTGACCAGATCCAGTGCCGCGCCGCCCCGGACCGTCTCTTCCGCGACGCGCATCGCTTTGCCCCAGTCGCTGTACGTGCCGCCGAGCACGCTCAGCGCGGTCGCGTTCAGACACACCGTCTCGACCGCGACGTCGTTCGCACGCCCGCCCAGCACGTCGCGGAACTGCTCGACCGGATCACCGTCGGTACCGGCCAGGTCGGCCAGGCTGCCACCCGCGCCGGTCTGCGCGCCCGCCGCGAGCGCGATCCCGCCGTCGGCGGTTTCGATCACGTTGTCCGCGAAGCCGACCAGCTCGTCGATGCCGATATCGTTGTGGCACAACCACACCCGGCGTTCGGTGTGCCGACCGGCCAGGAAGCGCAGGCTCGGCAGCAGTGCCGGGTTCGACACCCCGGTCAGCTGCGCCGAGACCGGCATGGCAGCCAGGAACGGACCGATCGAGTTCACGAACCGGCCGATCACCCGCAGGTCCAGCGGCAGGATCTCCTTGGCCAGCAATGCGATCTCGCTCGGGTAGACGAACGTTCCTGCGAACGCGACACCGAACCGCTCCAGAGATTCCGCGGATTCCTGATAAGAGGCGGTGAGCCGGATGCCCAGTCGGTCCAGCATGTCCACCGAGCCGTACCGGCTGGTGTAACCGCGCGATCCGGTCTTCACCACCCGGACCCCCATGGCCGCCGCGACCAGCGCCGCCGCCGTGGACAGGTTGAACGTCTTCGGGCCACCGCCGGTTCCGACGATGTTCACCGCGCTCGCGAAGCCGACCCCGGGCGCAGGACGGCGTTCGTCGAGGCAGTCGAGCAGGGCGCCGAGCGTGTCGTGGTCTGGCATGACCGTGGACAGCGAGGTCAGGACGGCTGCTGCCTCGCCGCGACGGAGTTTGCGGGAGAGCAACCGGTTGAAGAAGCCGTGCCAGGTCTCGCGATCATCAACCGGATCACTCCGGTTCACCAGCGCCTTCAGCAAGCCGTCCATGTCAACTTGCCACCGCGGGCTGCTGCGCCCGCGCGATGAACGCGTCGATCGCGTCGATCGTGCGGAAGCTGTCCGGGTCGAGTTCGAGGTCATCGATCGGCAGTTCGAAGCGCTCTTCCAGCCAGGCAATCAGCTTGAGCAGTCCGAGGCTGTCGATCACCCCAGTTGAGACCAGGTCGTAGTCGGCGGTCAGGTCGGCGCCGGTGACGTCCGGCAGGAACTCCTCGATCACGAACTGCTTGATCGTCTCGATGTGACTCATCGCTGCCCCTCAAGGTAGGTCTGCTTGATCCGGGCTCGATCGGGTTTTCCGGTCGAGGTCGTGGGGAGCGGCTCGTCGGTCAGCTGGATCGCCGTTGGCACGGCCGCCCGGGACAGCCGGCGCGCGCAGTGCGCGCGGACTGCCAGAGAGTGCAGGGATGCGGGGTCGCGGCGGTGCACGATCGCGTGCAGCGCGTTGCCCGCGATCTGGTCGGGCACCGCGAACACCACCGCGCCCGCGACCTCGTCCAGTTCCAGCAGGGTCCGTTCCACTGCCTGGGTGTTCACCCGCACCCCGCGCACCTTCACGTGGAAGTCGGCGCGACCCTCCAGGGTCAGCGTGCCGTCGGCGGTGCGGCGGACCAGGTCACCGGAGCGGAAGTAGGTGCGGTCGTTCTCGCCTGCCGGGTGCGGGCCGAAGGCCGCCGGGTTGAGCGCGGTGTCCGTGTAGCCCTCGGTCTGGAACGGGGTGCTCACGTGCAGCTCGCCGATGCCGGGCCCGTCGAACGCGGCGCCGCTCGGGTCGACCAGCACTGCGTCCACGCCGCAGATCGGCCTGCCGATGGGCAGCGGAGCATGGTCGGTCGCGGGTTCGATCTCGTGCAGGAAGCTGTCGTTGGTCTCGGTGCAGCCGTAGAGGTTGTGCAGCCGCGCGTTCGGGAACAGCTCCGGGAGCTGGGCGAGGCCGCGCGCGGTGAGCGCGTCGCCGGTGGCGATCACGTGCGTCACGCCCGGCAGTGGGCGCTGCTCGAACAGCAGGTGGAACAGCATCGGCACGGCCTGCACCACGTGCACCTCGTTGGCGTCGATCAGCTCGTGCAGGTACCCGGCCCTGGTCGCCTGCTCCGGTTCGACGAGCACCACGCGTCCGCCTGCGGCGAGCGTCGCCCAGATGTCGAACAGGCACAGGTCGAAGTTGAGCGGTGCGTAGTTCAGAACAGTCCGATGTGGACCAAAGTTGAACCGGGCAGCGGCCCACGCGGTGAACCGGCCGACCGCAGCCGCGGTCAGCGGCACGATCTTCGGCACGCCGGTCGAGCCGGACGTGGTCAGCAGGAAGCTGGTCGAGTCGGGCCGGTCCACCACCCGCAGCTCGCCGCCGACCGGCGTGATCTCCTCGGGCTCCAGCACCGCGTGACAACCGGCCGCCTCGACCAGCGCGTTGAACGTCTCGCCGGACAGCCCATCGGGCGGCAGCAGGAACGGCCGGCTGTCGCCGAGCAGCGCCAGGATCAGTGCGATGGTGTCCGGCGACTTGATCGCCCGCACCGCGACGGGCGCACCGGGCGGCAGGTGCAGCCGATCCAGCCGGAACTGGGCGCCACACACCCGCTCATGTAACTCTAAGTAGCTGATCTGCGTATTCCGCCAGACCAGTGCGGCGTCATCTGGATGGTGCCGGACCTGTTTGACGAAAAGGGCCAACAAATTCGGATGTAAATGCTGCATGACGCCCACCAATTTCATTCTTTGGGCCCGGCAGAATCGAGCACATTGATGTTCGCAGTGGAGCCGGGCGATCGCATGAGTGCTGCCCACCCAATTTCGGTCCCGGCGGCGAGCACCCAGCACCCAGCGTCGCCACTCCCACGGTGCCGGGCGACCGACGGTCATCGAGCGGCTCCGCAGCGCAGTGTCCCGCCGCGACAGTGCCCTGAGCTGCCCCGTTTCGCTACTCCGGCGGTCGGCTCCGTGACGTGGGGTAACCCGGGAAACGTGGGTGGTTGCTACCCATGACCAGGGCATTACCTGCGTGAGAACGTGCGGATCGTGACCGGAACGGCCGGTGTGAACAGCACCGGCCCGACACACGGAAGAGGGATCATCGTGAGTTCGACACCCAGTGAAAAGTCTGAAGAGTTACTCGACGAGCAGCTTGCCGACGAGGAGCCTGCGGTCCACCCGGCGGGCAAGTTCGCCCACCTCAACTCGGTGGTGGGCATGCGGGTCATGCTGCTCGCCGGTCTGGTGATCACGATCGGCATCGGCGCGGGCACCGACGGTTGGGGCGGTTCGACCTGCTGCTGAGGTTTCTGCCAATCAAAGATTGAGGGGTCGCGCTGTGGTGGGGCACAGATCGTCGGTCATCGTCGGGCGGGACGATGAGCTCGGCACGTTGCAACAGGCACTCACCGCGGCGCGCGGCGGTCGCGGCGGAGCGGTTTTTCTCGTGGGGGAGAGCGGTATCGGGAAATCCCGGCTTTCTGCCGCAGCCGCTGACCTGGGCTTTGCCGCCGACATGCGGCTCTTGCGTGGACGCGGCTCCTCGATCGGGCCGATGGTGCCGTACCGGTCGTTGACCGAGGCACTGCTCTCGCTGTTGCGGGCGGGCGACCCGATCGACATCGACGCCCTCGGCCCCTACCGTCCGGTCCTCGCCCGGCTGATCCCCGACTGGGGCACCGCGCCGGCCGAGGACGCGGGCGGCTCGCTGGTGATCCTGTCCGAGGCGGTGTTGCGGCTCGCCTCGCTCGCCGGTCAGGGCCGGGGATGCCTGATCACCCTGGACGACCTGCAGGACGCGGACGCCGAAACCCTCGCCGTCGTCGAGTATCTGATCGACAACATGGACCACGAGCCGGTCGCGCTGGTCGGGATGATCCGCGACGCACCCAGTCCCGCGTTGACCCTCGCCCGCGCCTGCGCGCAACGCGGGACCGGCGTGGTCATCGACCTCGACCGGCTCGCCCCGGACGACGTGCGCCGGATGGCAGGCTCCTGCCTCGCCATTCCCGCGACCGACGTGCCTGCGGCGGTGGTCGAGCTGCTCTGGGCGGGCAGCGCGGGCAACCCGTTCCTGGTCAACGAGATCGTGGCCAGCATGATCGACGACCGGCTGCTCGTTCCCGACGGAAAGGGGTGGCAGGTGACCGAAGCCGTCCGCACCAATCTGCCGACCACCTTCGTGCGCGGCGTAGCCCGTCGCGTCGAACAACTCGGACCGCAGGCCCGCGAAGTGCTGTCGGTGGCCGCGATCCTCGGCAGGCGCTTCCCACTCGGCGTCGTCCAGGCGGCGACCGGCATCGAGCACAGCGACCTGCTCAGCAGGCTGCGTGACGACGCGCTCGCCGAGCTGATCAGCCCCGACGAGCAAACCCCTGACTGGTACTGCTTCCAGCACTCGCTGGTCGTCGACGCGCTGCTCACCCTGGTCGGCCCGGCCGAACGCGCCGCGCTCGCCAGTCAGGTCGCCGACGCCGTCGAACTGGTCTACCCGGAACTGCCCGGCGAATGGTGCCAGCTCAGCGCCGCGCTACGCCTGGAAGCGGGCTACCCAACGGTCGCAGGGCGCCTGTTCGCCGAGGCAGGTAGACGCGCACTGGCCAGTGGCGCGGCGCACTCCGCGGTCATCTTGCTCGACAAAGCCTGGGAACTGCTGGTCAACGACGTGCCGGCCCGCGCGGACGCACTGGAGGCGAGGCTCTACGCGTTGGCCGAAGCCGGCTTGGTCGACAAGGCATTGGCCGAGGTCAGCATGCTCGCCGAGATCGGCACCGGCCTCGACCACCGCAGGCGCGCCCAGCTGCACGTCCGCCTCGCCTGGGTCGCCAACCTCGCCGGTCGCACCGCCGACGGGCTCAACCAGGTCGAAGCGGCCCGCGTCCTGCTGGGCCCGGATGCCGCCGCCGAGGACATCGCCCCGCTCGACGTCGTGGCCGCCCACCTCGAACTCGACATGCCCGGATCCGGCCAGCTCCGCAAGGCAGAACAGACTGCGCGGCGCGCGGTCTCCGTCGCCGAACAGGTGCCGCTGCCGATCGTGGCCTGCCAGGGCTGGCAGCTGCTCGGCGCGCTCACCCGCACCCGTGATCCCGACGAGGCAACAGCCTGTCTGGAACGCAGTCGCGGCATCGCCGTCCAGTACGACCTGCCGATCTGGGAGATCCACGCGCTGGTCCGGCTCGGTCTGGACGACGCGCTGCGCGAGGGCAGCGTGGACCGGCTTGAGCAGGCCAGGCAGCAGGCGACCCGGCTCGGCGCGGTGACCGCGCGGTACCAGGCCGAGGTCAACATCGCGCTCCAGGTGATCCTGCGCGGCGAGTTCGACGCCGCCGAAGCCCTGATCGACACCGTGCTCGCCGACACGACCAGGCTCAAACTGCTGGAAACCACCCAGCACATGCTGGTGCTGCGCGCCGTGCTCAACGGCCACCGCGGCCGTCGCCGCGAGATGGACCGCGCACTGGCCGACCTGCGCGAACGCGACGGCGACCAGGCCCAGTACGCGCCGAGGGTGCACGGCCTGGCCAGGGCGCTGTGCGCGTTGCTCGAAGAAGACCGCGACCAGGCCCGCGCCGAGCTCTCCCTCGCGCTGGCCGCGGAACAGACCAGCCCGACCACCTTCCACCTGGCCGGTCGCTACGGCCTGAACCTGCTGCTGGACACGTTGGCAGGCAAGTCCGACCAGGCCGCCTACCAGCAGATCATCTCGGTGCCTGCCGCGCGCCTGCGCTGGGACCGCCAGTTCGCCCTGTTCGCCCGCGCCGTGCTCGCCGGGCGCTCCGGAGACGACGTCACCGAGCTGATCCGGGAAGCTCTCCAGGTCGGCGCGCCCTACGCGCTGGGCCAGCACCTTGGCTTGCGACTGGTCGGCGAGGCGGCACTGGCCGAAGGCTGGGGCGAACCCGTCGACTGGCTGCGCGCCGCAGAAGAGTACTTCCACGGCAACGGTTTCTCGGTCGCCGCAGGCGCCTGCCGCGCGCTGCTGCGGCGCACCGGCAACCGGGTTGCCCAGCGCCGCAACGGAATCGAGCGCATCCCGCAACGCCTGCGCTCGGCAGGCGTGACCGTGCGCGAGTACGAGGTGCTGCGACTGCTGGCCGACCGGCTGGGCAACCGGGAGATCGCCGACCGGCTGCACCTGTCGCTGCGCACGGTCGAGAAACACGTGTCCAGCCTGATCTTCAAGACCGGCCTGCCCAACCGCATCGAGCTGAGCAAGTTCACCCCCTGATCAGCTCTCCCCACGCCGAGGACAACCGAGCCACCAGCTCGGTGACCTCGGCCTCGGGCAGCGTGAACGGGATCCGGATGTGGTTGTCGTGCGCGCCGCTCGGATCGGTCGCCGAGCCCGGCACCACCTCGACCCCGTGCCGCAACGCCACCTGCGCGAACACCTGCGCGTTCACGCCCGGCAGCGCCACCCACAACGCCGAACCCCCAGCAGGGGTCTGCCACCGCCAACTCGGCAACGCCTCGATCAGCAAGCCCTCCAGATGCGCCAGCCTGCGCACCAACGTGTCCCGCCGGCCAGCGGCGATGTCGGTCAGCTTCGGCAGCAGCCGCGCCGCCAACGCCTGATCCAGCACCGCGTTGCCCAGATCGGCCCGAACTTTGTGCCGCGCCAGCCGTTCCACGATCTCGGCGGGCCCGCGCACCCACCCGATCCGCAACCCCGCCCACACCGTCTTCGCCAACGACCCGATGGACAGGATCTCGGCGTTGTCCGGCGCGTACGCGGCGATCGGGGGCGGCGCCTCCGCGCCTGCCAACGTGCGCAGACCCGCGTAGGCGTTGTCCTCCAGCAACGGCACCCGGTACTTCGCCGCGATCTCCGCGACCCGCCGCCGCCTGCTCGCGGACATCAACACCCCGGTCGGGTTGTGATAGGTCGGCATCACGTAGGCCAGCGCCGGATTGTGCTCGGCAAACGCCCTGGCCAGTGCGTCCGGCCGCACCCCGTCCTCGTCCAACGGCACGCTCACCAGTCGCGCGCCCGCCGCCCGGAACACGTCAAGGCAACCCGGCCAGCTCGGCGACTCGACCACGACCGTGCACCCCGGCTTGAGGTACATCTGCGCGACCAGCCCGATCACCTGCTGCGCGCCGTTGGTCACCAGCACCTGGTCCGGCACGGTCGGCAGCAGCTGGTCCCCGAAGTGATCGCAGATCGCCTCGCGCAGCGCGGGAAAGCCGCGCGGGTGGTAGCCGACGTCGGCCATCAGCTCGGGCAGGTCCTCGCGGGCGAGGTCCCACACCGCGTTGGCCAGCTCAGGAGCGGCGGGCTCCACCGCCATCGCCAGCGAAAAGATCTTGCCGGGCCCGTCCACCAGCCGCTGGAAGATCGACGTCGCGCGCCCACCGGGTACCCGGCCATCGTCGCCGGACCGGCGTGGTCGCACGGCCGTCGACACCCGGGTGCCGCTGCCCCGCACGCTGTCAACCAGACCGCCGCCGCGCAGCTCGTCATAGGCGGCAACGACCGTCGCACGGCTGACCGTGAGCATCTTGGCCAGGTCGCGTTCGGACGGTAGCCGTTCACCGGCAGGCAGATCGCCGGAGGTGATGCCATCAGCGAGCGCATCGGCGAGCCTGCGGTAGAGCGGCCCGCGCATTGTCATCCAGTCACCCAGGTATTCGACCAGTGTGCCGGCATCACAGAAATTGTCCATTTCGCCACCCCAAGAATTGGCCAGCGATCGACGTGACGGTAGCACGGAAAAACGCGGATCGAATATCAATACCAATTTTTACGCCATTCGGCGCGATTACCGTCAGTCACTGTTCAGACGAGTCGCGGCTGGAGCCGCTCGGCGGTCTCGCGCAGCACCGGCAGCACGCGATCGATCATCTCGCGCTCCGGCAGCCGCTCGATCGTCGCGCCCACGTTCAACGCGGCGATCGCGGTCCCGTCCCAGCGGCGCAACGCGACCGCGACCGAGTGGAAGCCCGCCTCGACGTCGTTGGCGACGTACGCGTACCCCTGCTCGGCGACCTCGGCGACCCGCGTGCCCTCAACGTCATAAGGTGCGCGCCGCGACTCCGCCAGCCCGGCCAGCAACACCAACCCGAGCGCCGAGCGAGTCGCGGGCACCTGAAACCCGATGCCCTGCCCGATCGGCAGGGCGTGCCGGGGGAGCGCCCGCGCGATCATCACCGCCGCCGGACCATCCAGTACGGCAGCGGTACACGAGGTCTGGAAGATCTCCGCGAGCCGGTCGCACTCGGGCTGCAGCACGCTGCTGACCGGGTTGGTGGTCAGGTACGCGCTGGCCAGCGTGAGCACCTTCGGCGCGAGCCGGAACGCGCGATCGTCGGCGACCAGATAACCGAGGTGCGTCAACGTGAGCAGGGCGCGGCGCACGGTGGCGCGCGGCAGTTCGAGCTTGCGCGCGAGTTGCGCCTGGGTCAGCCGCTCCTCGTCGTGCTCGAACGCGTTCAACACGGCGAGCCCGCGATCGAGGGCTTCGGAGTAGTCGGCCCGGTTGCTCGCGTCCAACTCGCGGTTCGCCCGCCGGTTCGCGTCCCGTTCGTTCAGTTTCGCCACGACTGCTCCGTTCGATTAACGCACATCTTGCTCAATATAGAACACCTCGCTTAGCCTGGCTGGCATGCGTCCCGAGGACAATCGGAAAATCACCGAGACCGGACCCGGCACCCCCGGTGGCAACTGGATGCGCCGCTACTGGCAACCGGTCGCCCTCACCGAAGAACTCGACACCGAACGCCCGGTGATACCGGTCCGCGTCCTCGGCGAGGACCTGGTCCTGTTCCGCAACGACGACGGCACCCTCGGCCTGATCGAGCGCCGCTGCGCCCATCGCGGCGCGGACCTCTCGCTCGGTCGCCTTGAGGACGGCGGCCTCCGCTGCTACTTCCACGGCTGGCTGTTCGCAGGCACCGGCAACTGCCTGGACACGCCAGCCGAACCCGGGGACAGCCCCCTCAAGTCCAAAGTGCACATTCGCGCGTATCCGGCCCGCGAGTGCAACGGCATCGTCTGGGGTTTCCTCGGCGACGGTGCACCACCGAACCTGCCCGCGCTGGACTGCTTCATCGCGCCAGAGCAGTACACGTTCGCGTTCAAGGGCTACCTGGACTGCAACTGGTTGCAGGCACTCGAAGTCGGCATCGACCCAGCGCACGCGTCCTATCTGCACCGCTTCGAACAGGACGAGGCGCCGGAAGAGGGCTACGGCAAACAGTTCCGCGGCGCGTCGCTGGGCACCAACCTGCCGATGACCAAGATCCTGCGCGAATACGGCCGGCCCGAGATCCTCAACGCGCGCACCGAATACGGCCAGCGAATAGTCGCACTGCGCACGTTGGACAAGGACGGTTTGGACGGATCAACGACGCACGTGCGCATCACGCACCAGGTCTTCCCGCACGGCATCACGATCCCGCTCAGCTCCACCATGGCGATCACCCAGTGGCACGTGCCCATCGACGACGTGTCCAGCTACTGGTACGCGATGTTCACCAGCCTGGACGAACCCGTCGACAAGGCGACCATGCGCGCGCAACGCGTCGAGGCGATCACGCTGCCCGGCTACAAGCCGCTGCGCAACCGCGCCAACAACTACCGGTTCGACCACCACGAGCAGCGCACCGAGACCTACACCGGCCTCGGCCGCGACATCAACGTGCACGACCAGATGGCGGTCGAAGGCCAGGGCTACATCTACGACCGCGGCAGGGAGAAGCTCAGCCGCTCCGACCGCGCGATCATCACCTACCGCCGAATGGCATTGCAGGCGATCGACACGGTAACGGCAGGCGGCGACCCGGAAACCCTGTTGCAGGACAAGGCCGACGTGGAAAGCAGAGGCCCGATCCCGCTGGACGGTATCGGCCCCACCGGTGACTGGGAACAATACTGGGCCCGTTCCATCGCCGGACTCCGCGCCGCCAGCCCCTGGGCGTCCGACCTCCAGGCAGCCCTCGTCACCGGACCGGCAGGCGTCCCCGGCTCCCCACTCGAACCCGACCGCTCCGAACTCCCCGACGCCTACGCCCGAACGGACGACTGAGACATGCCGTTCATCGAGAAACACGGCATCTGGACCGAAGAACAACACGACGCCTCCCGCGCCATCCTGGCCCGAAACGACTTCCACACCATCCGACTGTCCTTTGTCGACCAACACGGCCTGCTGCGCGGCAAGACCCTTCCCGCGCGCGGACTCGCCGAAGCGTTCCGCACCGGCATCACCTGCGTGTCCACCCTGCTGTCCAAGGACACCTCCGGCACAACGGTCTTCGCCGCGTTCAACGCCGATGGCGGCATCGGCGTCGCCGAAATGGCCGGCGCCGCCGACCTCGTCCTGGTACCCGACCCCGGTACGTTCCATCTCCTGCCCTGGGCCGAGGGCACCGCCCGCATCCTCTGCGACCTGCGCTTCCACAACGGCGCGGAAGTCCCGTTCTGCAGCAGAAACATCCTCCGCACCGCGCTCGACCGAGCCGCATCAGCGGGCTACGGCTACCGGACCGGCCTGGAGATCGAGTTCCACCTCTACCGCCGCGCCGAACACACCCCGAACGCGGACGGCATCGGTCGCGGCACGCACCCCACTCCGGTCGAGCCGATCAACCTCGGCACCCAGTTGCTCGCAGAAGACCGCGCCGACGAAATCGAACCAGCAACAAGGCGGATCCGCGAAACCCTCGCCGAACTGGGTATCGAACTGCGCAGCATCGAGGTCGAGTACGGCGCCAACCAACTCGAACTCACCCTCGACCCCGAGATCGGCCTGTCCGCCGCCGACACGATGGTCCTGTTGCGCAGCACCATCAAGCAACTTGCCAGGCGACACGGCTACCACGCGACGTTCATGTGCCGCCCGCAGATAGCGGACAGCAAGTCCAGCGGCTGGCATCTGCACCAGAGCCTTGTCGACCTCTCCAGCGACCACAACGTCTTCGTCCCGGCCGACGACGACGGTCCGATATCGACAGTCGGCAGGCAGTTCGTCGCGGGTCAGCTCGCCCACGCGGCAGGCTCGTGCGTGTTCGCGAACCCGACCATCAACGGCTACAAGCGCTTCCAGCCCTACTCGATGGCACCCGACCGCATCGCCTGGGCCCGCGACAACCGCGGCGCGCTGATCCGCCTCGTCGGCTCGGCCGAGGACGGCAGCACGCACATCGAGAACCGGGTCGGCGAATCCGCCGCCAACCCCTACCTCTACCTGGCGTCCCAGCTGCACTCCGGCCTCAACGGCGTCGCGAACGCGCTGCCGCTCCCGCCCTCCGCCGACGACCCCTACACCGCCGACGCCGCCCGTCTCCCCACCAGCCTGCCCGCCGCCGTCGACGCCCTCGCCGCCGACGAAGGTCTGACCAACGCCATGGGCGCCCAGTTCGTCGCCTACTACCTCGCCATCAAACGCGCCGAGATCGCCCGCTTCGAGCGCGCCGTCACCGACTGGGAGCAGCGCGAGTACTTCGACCTCTTCTAACCGACCGTCACCGTGATGCGCACCCGCCCGATTGGACACTGCTTGCCCGGGTAGCCCTGGCACGGCTCGCTGAGCTGCCCCGGCTTGAGCTGATCCAGCCCAGGCCCGAGACCGACGAAGCTCCACTCGACCGTGCTAGTGCCCGCCGATGCGGCACGATAGAGCTGCTGGCTGGTCGAGCCACAGCCCATCACGTCGGTCGGGCAGGAACTGGTCACCACGGACGGACCGTCCTGGGGGAACACCGCACTGTTGCCGCCGTTGGTCTGCTTCCAGTAACCGGCGCCGTCGCCGTGCCGGGTCTGCACCCCGAGGATCTGGCCGACGGACAGATGCACGGCCTTGGTGTCGTCGGGCAGGTTCGCTCGGTCCGGCAGTGCCAGCGAGATCACCTGATTCGGCGCGGTCGGCTGGGTCGCACCGCCGCACGCCGCCACCAGCGCGAGCAGCAGCACCGCGCCCACTGTGAACCGGCGGTTCACCGCGCCCGCCGCCGGATCGCGATCAGCGCGGCGACCATGTCCAGCCACTGCGCGAACGCGCGATCACCGGACAACCCTGCGTCCACAGTGGACGCGGCGGTGAGCCACTGGTGGGCCAGCACGACCGCCTCGGCACCGACCAGTGGTTCGGGCAGCGCGAGCGCCTCGGCGCGTCCGGCCGCGCGGACGTAGCGAGCCAGGAAGCGCACCGGGTAGGGGCCGATGCCGAGCTCTTCCAGACGCAGCGACGCGGCGATCGCGCCTGCGGTGAACAGGGTCCGGCGCGCGGACTCGTCGGCGGCCATGCCTGCCGCGATCACCGCGTTGACGTTGAGGTCGCGTAGGTCGCTGTCGGGGCGAATGGTGCTCGTATCGGACGTCACTGTGGCAACTCCAGTCCATCCGCGGTCTTCAGGGAGCCGTCTCCGCCATTGGTGGTCAGGCCGCCCAGCTGGTTGTTCACGAACTGGCTCTCGCTCACCCAGGACGTGAACCCCCAAGGGTTGTAGACCTCCAGTTTGTCACCGTCGTGTCCGATGATCATCATCTGGTGGCCTTCGTTGCCGTTGGTGACGTCGATCGGCACCGGCTTGCCCGCGTCCACCGACTGCTCGATGCCCGGCAGCGCGTTCTGCCGGTCCGAGTCGTTGCCCAGACCGACGTAGTGGTATTGCGCGCCGGAGCTCGGCGCGATGTCCTGATTGGCCAGCACCGTCTCGCCCGACGAACCCAGACCACCGTCCTGTTTGGGATAGGTGTTCTTGTCGCCGTCCGCCTGCTGCCCCTGAATGTACTGCTGCACGTACATCTTCTGGATTCGCTGCTGGACCGTAGCCGGGCTGTCGTCGCCGCTGGCGGTGCCGCCGGTGGTCAGGTCCAGCATGGTGACTGGATCGACGCTGGCCTGCGCGACCACCGTGGACGCCGCGACGCAGTCGTTGACGCCGCCCTGGTCGAAGACGTCCTGCCCCTGATAGCTCAGCGCGGTCGTGCCGGAGGTCTCGGTGCTGCTGCTGGCATTGGTCAGGTCGGGGGTGAGGTGCCCGGCCAGCCAGGTCGCGTCGTCGCCGTGTGGGTGGATCGCGGTGTCGAACTGTTGCACCTGGGTCAGCGAATGCCCGGCCGCGAGCGCCTTCCACAGGTACGCGGCCTCCTCAGGTGACTTGGCCCGCGCCAGCAACTGCCGGAACGTAGCCTGGTCCGACGGGTCCATCCCGTCCAGCACCTGTGAACCGCGCGCCAACTGGTTCTCGGTGAGGATCTTGCCGCCGTCGACGTCGCCACCCGGGTTGGCCTCGCCCGCCAGAACCACCGCCGACAACGGATCCATGCCGCCTCCCGCGACCCGTTCGGCCCGCGCCTGATCGGCGAGTTGGTTGAGCAGACTCGCCGTGCTGGTACCGGTGGTTTGCACCTGCTGCGCCGCTGTGATCCGCAGGTTCACACCTTCCAGCGCCTCGTGTACCGCGGTCGGCAGGTTCCACACCTCGATGCCGAGGAACCCGAGCGTGGACTTGGCGTCGTTGAGGATCGCCACCCCGGCCTGGTCGGTGTCCTGCGCGGACTGCAGCGTCTGCGCCCACTTCTCCAATGCGGGCACCACCCGGTCCAGCACGTTCTGCATGTTCTGCACGTCCGCGCCGACCGCCTGCACCGCCTGGGCGGCGGTCTCCGCGACCGCGCCGCGCCACGCCTGCGGCAGCGAACTCGTGGCCACCGCGTCGATCTCCTTGGCGACGGAGCCACACTCGGCGGCGGTCTTGGCATAGGCGGCGGCCTGCGCGGTGATCGCCGACGACGACCCCTTCGGCGCGGGCGGCGCCAGCGCATCCTCGATGGCCACCAGCAGCGCGCCCCCGCCGGCCCAGGTCGCGACCTCGATCAAGGTCTTGGCCGACTGCAGATCGGACAGGGTGCTCATCTCGGTCCGATCTTGTCGAAGGAGCCTGCGACGTTGTCCTCGTTGTCGGTGTAGTTCGCCTTGGTGGTGTCGACCTTCTGGATCAGCTCGGCGATCGCCTCGTCGAGCACGTCCATCTCGGCTGCCCACGCACCGTCGAAATTGGACCAGGCAGGGCCCATGCCGAAGTCGCCGAAGTCCGCCTGGCTGTAGCAGGCGGTACCGGCGTAGTCGGTGATCGCCGTGTCGAAGTCGTCGTACGCCCGGCCCAACTGCCCGGCGACCCCGCCGAGCGCAGCCGGATCGACCTGGAACCCGTCGCCGCCACCTGGATCCACTCGCATGTCCCTGGGACGAGCGCATCCGGCGAACGGTTCCGTAGTTCTACGGTTGTGGCCTCGCCAGGCTCACGGCATCTTGACGTGATGGAGCCCGAACAACGGGATGAACCGGACGACCCTCTGTCGAACTGGAAGCAGTACCGCGCCGACGAGCCTCCAGGAAATCCAGGCCGCGCACTGGCCCGCGCCGCGCTACGACGCGATCATGGCCGCGTTGATCGTCGTGATCGTGCTGCAAGCACACGCCATGTGGCGGCGCGGTCCGATCAGCAGGCTCACCGTGCCAGTTGTCACTGAGCCAGTTGAAAGTGCCAGATGAGCATTACCGGCACGCCGTCATCGGCGGCGTCGGACGCATCGGGGACCAGTTCCGCCAGCGACCACGGCCAGACCTCCCACGGCCCGAGGTCTCGCGCGGGCCGTCGCGGCTCCGGGTCGGTTGCGATGGTCGGCTCGACGCACGCCTTCGGTTGCAGCCCGACGCGCAGTGCCGCCCTGAGGTAGTCGCCGACCAGGTGCCGATAGCTGGCCGGTCGCGCCGGTTGGCCGTTCGCGCGGCGCAGCGTGGGGATCGCGCCGCGCAGCACCCGTTCCGGGTGCATGTCGGCGAGCGCGAGGTGGCCGCCGGGCCGCAGCACCCGGGCGAACTCGGCGATGATCGGATCGAGTTCGGGCGCGTGTGTCAGGGCGAGCGAGCAGACCACGAGATCGACGGAATCGGTCTCGACCGGCAACGCGCGCAGGTCGCCCTGGCGGAACTCGGCGGTGGGCGCCCGGTTTTGTGCGTGCGCGAGCATCTCGGGGGAGCCGTCCACGCCGATCACCTGGTGGCCGCGCGCGGTCAGGTGCTGGGTCCAGCGTCCGGTGCCGCACGCGGCGTCCAGCGCGATGCCGGGCGGTAACGGGTCGATGATCTCGATCATCATCGGCTCGTCGAAGTCGAACGCGGTGTTGCGTCCGGCGTCGTAGGACCGTGCCCACAACCGGTAGCCCTCGTCCGGTTCGACCCTGGCCACGTCGACGGCGGCGTCGCGCAGGGAGTCGTCGTTGACCAGTCGGCGGACCTCGGCGATCCGGTCGTCCACGAACTTCTGGTCGAACTCGCCGATGAACCCGCGCAGCAGGGCCAGCCCCTCGACGCCGAGCAGGTAGGCCAGTGGGTGTTCATAGCTCACCGGTTGGATCTTAATTGATCTTCAGGGGTGCGATGCCAACCCGATTTGAATCGATTTAACTCGAAACCCTTGTGCTCGATCTGCAACAGCGCGACAGTAGGTGCGCGATAACGGTCGTTTTGAATCAATTTCGCGCAGTCGGCGCGCGGTGGAGGAGGCTGCGATGCGAGTTCGGCGGTCAGGCGTATTAGCATGCTTACCCGCATTAGGGTGCTTACTCGCAGTCGCCGCGCTCGTCGCGGTGCCGCAACAAGCGAACGCGCAAAGCGGTGGCGTCACCGTGACCGACCTGCGCGCGGACTACCAGGCCAACCCGCTCGGCATCGACGACCCGACCCCGACCCTCAGCTGGCAGTTGCAGTCCAGCGAACACGACCAGCGCCAAACCGGCTACGAGGCGCAGGCCGCCGACAGCGCTGCCGCACTCGCGCAGGGCCACCCAAATCTCTGGGACACCGGCAGGGTCGGTTCGGCCGCGTCGACCGGCATCGCCTACGCAGGCGCGAAACTCGGCTCGCGAACCACCGTCTACTGGCGCGTCCGCGCCTGGGACGCGCACGGCGCCGCCTCCGCGTGGAGCGCACCGGCGCACTGGGAAATGGGCCTGCTCTCGCCGTCGGACTGGTCCGGGCAGTGGATCACCGACCCCGCCGACCCGATCGTCGTGCACGTGCCCGCCCAGGACGCCCGCTACCTCAAACTCGACGTCGGCAAGCTGGGCCTGCCGATCAAGGAAGGCGGCTATCCGCAGCCCGTCTCCCGTCTCCAGTTGGCCGAGATCTCCTTGGTGGACAGCGCGAATCCGAACATCGACCTCGCCAAGGGTGCCGCGGTGAGCGCGTCGGACACGTCGACGATCGTGCCCGGATCGTGGGCGCCCCAGTACCTGACCGACGGCACCCTCACCAGTGACCAGGCGCCCTTCGGATACACCGGCGGCGCGTCCACCACCCAGACCCCGGCCCAGCCGACCTCGGTCGAACTCGACCTCGGCCAGGTCCAGCACTTCGACGAAGTCGTGCTCTACCCGCGAACCGACGCGGCCACCACCGACTTCAGGACCCCGAACTTCCCCGTCGACTACACCCTCCACAGTGGATCGACAACCGACGACCTGACCACCATCGCCACCGTCGACGACCAGATCCCGCCACCACTGCACGGATTCGACGCACCCGAGTTCGCCAAACAGTTCACCCTGAGCAAACCCGTGCGCAACGCCCGGATCTACGTCGCCGGGCTCGGCGTCTACGACGCGCGCGTCAACGGCAAACCGATCACCGACGCCGTGCTGCAACCGCCGCCAACCGACTACCTCAAGCGCGTTCTCTACACCACCTACGACGTCACCGGCCAACTCCACCGGGGCGCCAACGCGCTCGGCTTCACCCTCGGCGACGGAACCGCCGCCGTACCAACAACATCGGGCCGGTACCAGAAGTTCACCGGCACCCAGGCAACACCCCGCCTGCTCGCCCAGCTCGAAATCACCTACGCCGACGGCAGCACCGCGCGCATCGGCACCGGCACCTCCTGGCTCACCTCACCCGGCCCGACCACGTTCTCCAGCTGGTACGGCGGCGAGGACTACGACACCCGGCTCGTCCAACCGGACTGGAACCAGCCGGGCGCGAACCTCAGCTCGTGGCGAGCCGCCGTACCGTCCTCTGCACCGACCCAGCAGACCGTGCTCAGCGCGCAGTCCGCGCCACCGGTCCGCCAGGTGAAGACGTTGCACCCGGTGTCGGTCACCCAGGTCGAGCCGGACGACTACGTGTTCGACCTCGGCACGAACATCGCGGGCTGGGAACAGCTGACCACCAGCGGCCCGGCGGGCACCAAGGTCACCATGTCGCCGGGGGAGCAGGTGAACCCGGATGGCACGGTCAGCCAGGCCAGCACCGGGAGCCCGATCTTCGACACGGTCACCCTCTCCGGCGGCCCGATCACCTGGCACCCGGACTTCATGTACCACGGTTTCCGCTACGTCGAAGTGACCGGACTGACCACGCCGCCCACCAAGGCGACCATCACCGGCCTCGAACTCAGCACGGTCAGCCCCGGCGCGGACAGCTTCACGTCGAGCAACACTCTGATCAACAGCATCCACCAGATCATCAACCAGGCCATGCAGAACAACCTGTTCGGCATCCCGACCGACTGCCCGGCCCGCGAGAAACTCGGTTGGCTGGAAGAAGACCAACTACTGTTCGACGCGATCAGCCGCAACTACGATGTGGCCGCGTACTTCCGCCAGTTCCTGCGCACCGTGGCCGACTCCCAGCAGTCCAACGGCGCGATCGCGGACATCGCCCCCGAGTACGTGGTGTTCGCCGGCGGTTTCCGCGCCGACCCGAACTGGGGCAGCATGCTGATCCTCGGCGCGCAGCGGCTCTACCAGACCTACGGCGACGTGAACACGTTGCGCGAGCTCTATCCCGCGATGCAGAGCTACCTGAACTACCTGCGCGCCAACGCATCCGGCAACCTGTTGCCCACCAGTTTCCCGTCGCTCGGCGACTGGACCAACTCGGACAACAACCTGACCTCCGGCCAGTACACCATCAACTACGCGTACTACCAGGACGCTCAGGCCATGACCCAGATCAGCACCGTGCTCGGCAAAACCGGCGACACCGCCCAGTACGGCTCGCTGACCGGCGCCATCGGCACCGCGTTCAACCAGCAGTTCCTGCACGCCGACCAGGGCACCTACGACAACGGCTCGCAGGGCGACGACGCGCTCGCCCTGGACATGGGTGTGGTGCCCGCTGCCGACCGGCAAGCCGTGCTCAACCACCTGGTCACCAGCATTGACGCGCAGGGCGAACACCTGACCGTCGGCGAGATCGCGCTGCCTGCTGTGTTCCGCGTGTTGTCAGCTGCCGGTCGCGATGAGGTCATCTGGAACACAGCCATCCAGACCACCAGCCCCAGCTACGGATTCCAGGTGACACACGGCGCGACCGCGCTCACCGAGAACTGGGACGGACCCGCCGAGGTGGACACCTACTCGCAGGACCACATGATGCTCGGCGCGATCGACGCCTGGTTCGGCTCCGGGCTCGCCGGTATCCGGGTCGATCCCGGTGCGGTAGCAGGGAACCGCCTGACCATCCAGCCCGCCATCGAACCCGGCCTCGATCACGCGGCGAGCACCTACGTGACCCCGTACGGTGCCGTGTCCAGCAGTTGGGTGCGCGTCAACGGGCACGTCACACTGCACGTGAGCATCCCGGTCGGAGTGAGCGCGACCGTCCGGTTCGCCAATCGCACCCACCAGGTCGGCTCCGGCGACTACGTCTTCTAGACGGATCGGAACGGAATCCCGAGCAGATCGGCGGCGGCCGCATAGGTCGCCGCCCGGTGCCCGACCGACAAGCTCCAATGGTGCCCGACCCCGGTGGCTGACCACGCATCCACCCACTCACCGGGGTCGCCCCCGAAGTCCACCCGCGACGTCGTGTTGCCGATCGCCAGCAACGGACCCGGCACGACAGTCCCCTCCGACGCGATGAACGACAACGTGCCATCCCGATCCTGACCGAGACCCAGCAACGTGACCGGCCCCGGTCGCACGTCGAACTCGACGCTCACACCCCAGCCGCGCTTGCCGTGGAACACACCGAGCCCGCGCAGCAGCGGATCGCGGCCGGACACCGCGAGGTGAGCGGGCCCGTCGTGCCCCATCTCCACCACGTTGTCGGTGAAGTTCAACGCCTGGATCTCGCAGAACGACCCACCAGCGCCGACCGACTGGGTGACCAGCTGCGCGACCGACGTGCGCAGCTCGTATTCGCCAGCCGCCGGAATGCCGCGCGCGGTGAGCAGCGAGGCGCCGAGGATCATGCCCGCGCCGAGCCGTTCGTGCTGTTCCCCGGCCAGACCGCGGTGGTAGTAGGCGAGCGAGTCCAGCGCGAAGTCGTCGACCAGTCGATCCAGCGCGACGGAAACCTTGGCGCCCCAAGCGAAATCGTCCCGCTGCACCGAATCGTCCACTGTGAACAGTTTCTTGGCGAGCTCGACCCGGCCCTCGGTCTCCGTGTCGGTCACCTCTTCGACGCGCACCCGCAGGTCGTCGAACTCCAACACCTCGACGTGTGAACCGAAGGTTGTCGGCAGCAGGGTGAGGTCAGTCGACACGTCCAACATGCCGGGGTAGAGGTGCCCCATCAGGCCGTGCCGGGCATGCCGGAGTGCGGCCCGCACATGCGCGGCGTCCACCCAGCGCGCGATGCGCCGCCAGGCCGTCTCCTGCTGGAGGTGGCCGGAAACCGACCGGAAACTGATGCCAGCGCGCCGGAACACGTTGCCCAGTTCCGGCACCGGGCACTGCCCGCAGTAGGCGAGCCAGTCGCCGGTGTCGAAGTTCTCGTGGTCCATCCGCTCGGACGGTTGCAGGTCGAGCACCAGGACGGGCGTGTTGGTGCGCTGCGCGATGGGCAACACCATCGACGAGGTCAGATAGGTGGCCACGAAGAGCACGATCAGGTCGCAGTCCGCGGCGCGCAGCTGTTCGGCGGCTGCCGCGCCGTCCTGCGCGTCCGACACGAAACCGACGTCGACCACGTCCGCGTTCATCTCGCCGAAGCGCTCCGCGACGTATCGATGCGACGATTGTAGTCGCGACAACAACCCGGGGAACTGTGGCCAGTACGTACCGAGGCCACCCGCGACGAGGCCGATGCGGGTGCGGCGCCGAGTGCGGGTCGGCAACAGGTCGTTGATGGTCATCGCGCTCCTCGTCGACTGGCGTTAAAACGTTTCATTCCAGACGACCGTAGAGCCTCGGCTGCGCGAACGCCAGAGCCGGGTCAGTGCGAGTTCGCGATGAAGCCGATCAGGAACTCGGCGAACACCACCGCGATCACGATGGCGAACGCGAAGAACCGATCGCGCAGGTGGGGGCGTTGAGCAGCGGCAGCATGGTGTGCGGCTGGTGTTCGTCCTCGGCCATCACGGCTCATTGCGGTAGACGATGTCGATGATCACGCCGCCGATCGCGCCAATCGGTTACCCGAGTCGGGAAAGCGGTTACCAGGACGAGAACAGGCACAGCGCGACCCCGCCGGATCGCGCTGTGCCTGGAGGCGCCGGTCAGTGGAAGGTGACGGTGAAACCGGAGCAGTCCGGGCAGTCGCGCATGACCTGGTTGCCCGGCACGGTGTCGTTCTTCGACCAGGTGTAGGCGTACGGGCACTGCGCGGACAGGTCGTTGCTGTAGTCGGTCTGCGTGTCCCGGCTGGGGTTGACGCACAGCATCGGCGCGCCGGTGTCCGGGTTCGTGGTCAGGTCGCCGGACGGGCAGTAGGGGAGCAGGTCGTCCGGGCAGCCCATCTCCTGGCAGGCGCCTCCGCCGGACGGTGGCGGCGGCGCGTCGTTCGGCTGGATGGTGACGGGCAGCGAGAACGCGTCCACGTAGCTCACGTCGTACCAGGGCGCGAGCGAGTCGGACTGGTCGAAGTTGAACTCGGCGAGGCTGACCGGTTGTTGGCCGGTGGTGCACGAGGTCGCGCTCGCGCCACAGTCGCCGACCAGGCAGTGGAAGTCGCCGCCCGAACCGGAGCAGTACTGGCGGGCGAAGAACTTGCCGCGCCAGTGGTTGGGCGACTGGTCCTCGGGGATGGTCACGGTCGCGGACTGGCCATCCGCCAGCACCGGCAGATCGGTGAAGTTCACCGAGCCGTCCGCGTTGACGGTGCTGCCGATCCACAGCGTCTGACCGGACGCGTTGACGAGGGTCACGGTGTGGTCGGTGGCAGGCGCCGCGTTGGCGCTCAGCGGTAGCGCGAACAACGCGCAACACAGCACGGACAACAGGATCCGGGCGCGCATGTGTGGCTCCTTCGCTGGGATTCAGGTGGCCGACCGGTAGGCCGCTCCGCTGGCGTTCGGGGTGGTTGCGGTGTACAGCCCGGTCGGGCTGGTCGTGGTCGACAGCGAGAACCACGCGTATCGCTCCACATAGGACAGACTGTCGAACATCGCGGTGGACGAGTTGATGAAGTCGACCTGCTGGTCCTGGGACGGATAGGTCGGGCCGGAGAAATCGATCAGGGCGTATTCGGTGATCCAGATCGGGAGTTGGTAGCGGTCGTGGACGGCCTGGAGGTACGACTCGAGCTCGCCCGCTGCCGCACTGGAGAAATCGCCGCCGTACCAGTGCAACGGGATGAAGTCGACGCGGTAGTTGCGCGCCTGGGCGCCGCTGATGAACTGGTCCAGCCAGCCGCCGGGCGTGTCGCCGCCGTAGGCGACGGCCGGTGCGCCGAGGCGCATGTTCGTCGCCTGCAACTGAGGCCACAACGACAACGCCTGGTCGACGGACATGTTGGCCTGGCCGGACATGTCCGGTTCGTTGAAGCCGAGCAGCGTGCTGCCCAGCGACTGGGCCTGGCCGAGCTGGGTCGGGTTGACCGAGCCCGCGCCCCAGATCATCGGTACGAACTCGACGCCTGCCGGCGCGGTGATGCCCTGGGTGTCGGAGGCCCAGGTGTAGAACCAGCTCGCGCCCACGTCGGCGAGCGCGCCGGTGGCGCCGTCGAAGTTGTTCGCGCTCACGCCTTTCCGGCTCGACGTCGCGGCGCGCGCGGGCAGGGCGAGGCCGCCGAGTGCGGCGCTGACCGCGGCGATGGTCAGGAATGATCGACGGGAAACGGCCATGGTTCGCTGCTCCTCGGCTCAGGAATGCACGAATTCCCAGGTGACCGGGATGTTGCCGAGACCGGTGTCGGCGAGTTCTTCGAAGGCAGGCTGGCTGAGGTCGATGTGGCCGCTGTCGCAGGTCGGGCACTTGTCTTCGACCGGGACGGTGATGGTGGTGCCGTTGTAGGTCACCTGCACCGAAACGCCCTGGCAGAGCGGGTCGTTGTTGGGATTCGCCGTGGTCCAGTACGCGGTGGGGACCGCGACCAGCAGCTGGGAGGACGCGTCGATCGGGGTGCCGCACGCGCCGTAGCCCGCGTCGTTGTAATAGGTGGAATTGCCATTGATCGGCTGCCCGAAGGGAATGTCCGCGTACGCGGTTCCGGCCAGCGCCACCGGCACGATCACGACCGCGGCGAGCACGCCCAATGATCCGAGTAATCGTTTCACGAGAACAATGGTCAGTCACGGTTAACTCGAAACAAAGCCGTTTCAATTGACGTTGACAGAATTCGGCGAATTCGAGCTGGTCGGTAGCCGGTTGTTACACGGGGCTGGATCGGTAACATGTGCTACGGTTTAGACCGAGCGATCGAAACATCGATTGAGCGGTCTAAGGGGAGGCCCGCTGATGCCATCGCTGCGTGATCCCGAGCTCCTGCCGTGGCTGGCGCGGATGCGTGCCGAAGCGCCGGTCTGGGCCGACGAGCAGGGGGCCTGGCACGTCTTCCGACACGCGGACGTGCAGGCGATCCTGGCTGATCCGCGCCGGTTCTCGTCCAACTTCGGCCGGGCCATGCCGTTCCTCGGCGACGACAAGCTCAGCGCCAACCTGAGCTGGGCCGACCCGCCCCGGCACCGCCCGCTGCGCCAACTTGTCAACCACGCATTCACACCTGGCGCCGTGCAGGGTCTCCGTGGTTGCATCACCGATATCGCGACGGAGCTGGTCGCTGGGCTCCCGGATGGCGAGTTCGACCTGGTCGAGGCGCTCGCGTATCCGTTGCCGATCACCGTCATCGCTCAGCTGCTCGGCATCGATCCCGCCGATCGCGCGTTCTTCCGGGACTGCGCGGACCGCTCGCTCGGCATGCGCGTCGAATCGGGTGCGAGCCAGGCCGAGCTCGCCGCGATGGTCAACGAGGCGACCAAGGATCTGGACGGCTACCTCGCGGAGCAAGTGCGGCACCGGCGCGCTCAGCCGGGCGACGACCTGCTCACCGCATTGATCGCGGGTGGGCTCAACGACGGTCAGGTGGCCGCGTTCGCCACCATGCTGCTCACCGCCGGATACGTCACCACGACCTTGCTCATCGGCAACGCGCTGTTGTGCCTGCGGGACAATCCGGACGTGGCGCGGCAACTGCGCGCGGACCGGACGCTGATTCCCGGAGCGGTCGAGGAGGTGCTGCGCATCCGGTCCTCCGTCGTGCGCGCGCACCGGCTCACCACCGAGGAGGTCGTGGTCGCGGATGCGGTCGTGCCCGCGAACACACTGGTCACGCTGTGGCTGCAGTCGGCCAACCACGACGAGCGGCAGTTCACCGATCCGGAGCGATTCGATCCGCGCCGCGATGCCGGTCGGCACCTCGCGTTCGGGCACGGCATCCACTTCTGCCTCGGTGCGCCGTTCGCCCGGCTGGACACGGAGATCGCGCTGAACGCCCTGTTCGACGCCTTCGCCGAGCTGCGCATCGGCACGGACATCGGGTACCACGAGTCGGAGTTCGTCGGTCCGCGCCGACTGCCGGTCTCGGGTGTCCGATCTGGTGCCGCAGATCTAAGTTGGACCGATGGTCATGCAGGGAGTGTTCGGTGAGCCGACCGGACAGGGCTGGTTGCAGATCGGCGAACTCGGTGTCGCCTTCGTGTTGTCGGCGATCATCGGGCTCGAACGTGAGCTGAAGCAGAAGGCAGCCGGGCTGCGCACCTACACGGTGGTCGGCTTCGGCGCGGCGCTGTTCATGCTGGTCAGCAAGTATGGCTTCACCGACGTGCTGGAGACTGGCCGGATAGTGCTGGATCCGTCCCGGGTGGCGGCGCAGATCGTGTCCGGGCTGGGTTTCATCGGCGGCGGGATCATCTTCGTCAAACGGGACTCCGTGCGCGGACTGACCACGGCCGCGAGCATCTGGCTCACGGCCGCGGTCGGCTCGGCTGCCGGTGCCGGCCTGCCCATCCTCGCCGCGGTCGCCACCGGCGCCTATCTGCTGATCGCGTTGGCACTGCCGGTTTTCGCGCGGTTCGCCGCCCGGGTGACCGGCGTGGCCCGGCCGCTGGTCCGAGTGAACTATGTGGATGGACGCGGCCTGCTCAGGGACGTGCTCGGCCTGATCACCGATTCCGGTTTCCAAGTGGCCGACGTGTCCACCACGCAACAACGCAGTGAAAACCCGGATGACACAGAGCAGTCCGTCGAGGTGGTCGTGCACCTCAACGGGCGCGGGAACCTGGAATCGGTCATCACCGAACTGAGCGAACTGGACGGTGTGCTGTCGGTGGCGACCGACCAGGAGGGCGAACCGTACTGACCTACTTGGCGGCGGAGAGGTTCTCCTTGGCCCAGCGGCTGAAGTCGTCGGCGATGATCTCGTTCGCGCCCTCGGCGAGTCCGTCCAGCGCGGCCTTGGCGACGATCGCCGGGTCCTGCTTCTGGCCGGCGGGGATGTCCGCTGCCATGTCGGTGTCCAGGTAGCCGACGTGCAGGGCGGAGACGCCGATGCCCTTTTCAGCCAGCTCCTCGCGCAGCACGTCGGTCATCGCCCACTCGGCGGTCTTCGCGACGGAGTACGCGCCGTGCTTCGACGGGTGCCGCCAGCTCAACACGGACAGCACGTTCAGGATGCGGCCGCCACCGTTGCGCTCGATCACCGGCGCGAACGCGCGCAGCGTGGTCAGCGTGCCGAACAGGTGCGTTTCGATCTCACGGCGAATGTTCTCGAACGGTCCGTCGAGGAGCCGGGTGCGGGTGTCGATGCCCGCGTTGCTGATGAACAGGGTGGCGTCGGTGGCGATCTCGCTGGCGCGCTGGATCGAGGTGGGGTCGGTGATGTCCAGCTGGAGCGGGATGGCGTCCGGCAGATCGACGCTGGCTGGGTTGCGGGCACCCGCGTAAACCTTGGCGCCACGTTCGATCAGCTGGGCGGCCAGGTGTCTGCCAAGGCCGCGGTTGGCGCCACTGATGACGGCGACGGTGTTGGTGAAGTCCATGACGTACTCCTCGATTTCAGTCCGATGTGGACTTGTGGGTGATGATGTGGTCGCGAACGGCGGCGAGGACCTCGTCGGACAGCGGATTTCCCGCGGTCGCCCTGGCCACGGTGAGCGCGCCGATCAGCGTGCACATGGTCGCGATGCGCTCGTCCCGGCTGGCGCCTGCCTCGCTGAACGGCGCCAGGTCCTCGATGAACCCTTCGATTCCGCGCGTGTACGCGGCCCGAACCGGCCCGTCCAGGTCGTCGTGGGTGGCGTCGCCGGACAACGCGGTCGCCGCGCACCCGTCGGCCCGGTTGTCGCGCTTCGCCGTCGACAGGTAGTCGGCGACGAAGGCGCGCAGCCCGGCCGCTGGATCGTCCTTGTGGTCTGCCGCGATCGATTCGACGAGCCCGTTCGCCAACTCGAACGCACGGTTGGTCGCTTCGGCCGCGAGGGCCTGCTTGGACGAGAACTGCTTGTAGAAGCCGCCCTGGGTGAGGCCCACCGCGGTCATCACCTCGGCCAGGCCGACCTCGCTCAGACCGCGATCGCGAAACAGCCGGGATGCCGCGTCCACCACGTCCGCGCGGTGTTGCGCCGCCTGTTCCTTCGATGCTCGTGCCATGCCGTCGACTATAGATGTCGGTCAGCATCTAAGTCGAACAAATAGATGACCGTCACAATCTAAGAGGGGTCAGTTCACCCAGTCGGGGGTCCAGGCGTCCGGGTGCGCGTTGCTGTGATGCCTGGTTCGCAGGTAGTCGAGGAAGCTCGCGAGCACCGGATGGGCGTTGTCAGCGCGCCAGATCACCGACAGCGGATAGACCAGCTCCGGATCGACGACCGGGATCCGGCGCAGGTCGTAGCTCTCCGGCCACAGGTAGCGCGACCCCTCGCCGATGAACGTGGCCAGCCGGTTCGAGTCGGCGACCTCGGCCAGCAGCGCCTCCACGCCGAAGCTCGGCCCGATCATGTCGATGGTCAGACCGAACGCGGTCGCCAGGTCCTGGTAGTAGCCGGCGGGCTCGGGCTGATCGGTCAGGCCGGGCATCCAGATCGGGTGGTCGGCGAGGTCGACCGGCGTGACAGCGTCGGCTTTCGCCAGCGGATGCTGTGGCCCGACCAGGATTTCGTGGCGTTCCTCGATGATCCGCGCGGCGCGCAGACCGGCAGGCACCTGACCCGCCGAGTCGCGCAGCGAATGGAAGGTCGCGTCCACGGTGCCCGCGCTGATCTCCGCCAACGCCGACGCCGCGTCCACCCCGGCCAGCGTGACCACGTCCAGGTCGATGCCGGGGTTCGACTGGTAGAAGTCGCGCAGCAGATTGGCCGGTGTGGTCCGGCGGTTCACAACATCGACGCGCAGTGCCCTGCGCCCCGGCGTGACAGCGGCGCGGGCGCGTTCGGCGGTGCGGGTCAGGTCGCGGGCGTGCGGGAGCAGCGCCTGCCCGTCGACAGTGAGCCGCACACCCCGCGCGTTCCGCGTGAACAAGGTGACCCCGAGCTCGCGCTCCAGCGCGGCGACGCGCTTCGAGGTCGCCTGCTGGGTGATGCCCAGCTCGTCGGCGGCGGCCTGGAACTGGCCGGTCTCGGCAACGCGGACGAAGGTAGCGACGGCGTCGAGATCCACGAACGCAGAACGTACTCCGGCCAAGGGATGGGCTGTGCCGCCGCAGACCATGTCGCCGGGTCAGGTGAGCGCCGTGACGTCGGGTCGAGTCGAGTCAGGCGAGCACGCCCAACGCCTCCTCCGCCGAGCACGCTCAACACCGGGTCAGCCGAGCACACTCCAGTACAGGTCAGGCGAGTACAGCCAGTACCGCGTCCGCCGCCGCACCCGCGCCGCCCGCGGCGTTGATCTCGCCGGTCATCCAGTCCAGGCGCTCGCGCACCGACTCGTCCGAGCTGATCTTGCCGACCGTGTCGGCCACCGACGCGGGCGTGAGTTCGTCGCTGTCCAGCTGCGCGCCGAGCCCGAGTTCGACCACCCGGCGGGCGTTGAGCGACTGCTCCGGCACCTGCGGGAGGGCAACCAGCGGGACGCCGAAGCTCAGCGCCTCCATGATCGAGTTCATGCCCGCGTGCGTGACGAACGCGGTCGCGTGGCGCAGGATCGCCTGCTGCGGTACGGACTGCGCGATCTCGATGTTGGCGGCGAGCTCACCGAGGGCCGCGCGCGAGGTGCGGCCGATGGACATGATCACTCGCCAGTCGGTGTCCGCGAACGCGTCGGCGCAGGCGCGGAACACGTCCGGGCGGTCGGTGAAGGCGCTGCCCAGCGACACCAGCAACAGCGGCCGGTCGTCGGTCGGCGGGGTCCAGAAACCGCTCGCGCGCCGGGGCGTCGGGCCGACGAATCGGTAGCTGTCGTCGAAGGTGTCGGCCGCGATCTGGAAGGCGGACGGTACGAACACCAGGGTCAGCGGGACCGGCGGGATCACCATGGGCAGCAGCGGCGCGGCGAGATTCTGCTCGGCGCTGAACATGTGCAGCCGGGCGGCGTAGCCGATCAGCGCCTCGTTGTCCGGGCGGAAGTCCGGCGGCAACAGCTCGGCCAGCGGCAGGTGCTCGTTGACCGCCATGCTCGCCATCAGCGAGATCATCGGCACGCCCAGTCGGTGCGCGAGCGCGGCCGCGATCGGGGCGACAGTCGCGTCGAAACACACCGCGTCAGTGCCGTGTGAACGCGCGGTTTCCACCAATTCGTCCATGATCGGCGCGGCGGTGGCGAGCAGGTCGTCGAGCAGCTCGACGAACGAGGTGGTGCTGAACCGGTCGCGGGACAACGATGTCGGGTCGAGCCGCCAGGGCAGCTCGACCGCTTGGGCGCCCGCGGTTTCCACAGCGGCGAGGTGCGCGGGGCCGGTGGCGAAGGCGACGTGGCAACCGCGGGTTGTCAGCTCGGCGACGAGTGGCAACGCGGGGTTTACATGGCCGGCAGCGGGCGCGGCCACGAAGAACAGGTTCTTACTCACCGATGATCCCTTTCCCCAGGAGCGATCATCGTATGGGTTGGTGCTGCCGTGGCGGAAAACCTAGGAGCGGGGCCTGAGCCGGTGGTGACCAGGCCCCGCTCCGGGTGGCTCAGTGCAGCGTGCTGGCGGGCACGTTGTAGCCCTGCACGAGCAGTGACGGGTTGTTCACGGACGTGCGCGGCGAGATGGTGATCTGCTTGGACTCACCCGGCAGCAACCAGAAGTAGTTGTCGCTGTAGAGCGTGGGCAGCACCCGCGCGTTGTTGTTGGTGCGCAACGACAATCGGACCATCGCGGCGACGCTCTTGCCCGTGTTGCGCAGCGTCGTCGTGTAGGTGTCGTTGCCCTGCCGGGACAGCGAACCGGACAACTGGGTGGCGGCCACCTGGTTGAGCGCCTGCATGTCGGTGTCGGCGCGATAGCGCCAGTAGGTGTTCTCCGAGAGCAGCGCGCCCTTGCTGTCGGTCATGGTCAACCGCAGCAGGTGTAAAGCGGGCAGTGACGATCCGAACGGCACTGTGAACGCGGGGGACACATTGGATGCCGCGATGTTCACCGTCGCTTGCTGGGTGGTGCCGAGCTTGGCGCCGGTCAGGTCGTAAAGCTGCGCGGACACCTGCGCGCCGGTCAGCGGCGTCGGCGTGTGGTTGAGCGCGCTGACCTGCCAGCTCGACAGGTCGGCCTGCACGTGGTGCGGTTCGCAGCCCTTGCGCGAGCCGTAGTAGCTGCCGTTCACGTCCAGGTCGTAGTCATAGGTCTGCCACACCGTGCTGTGCCAC
Organism: Pseudonocardiaceae bacterium; assembly: GCA_036494465.1. GTDB lineage: Bacteria > Actinomycetota > Actinomycetes > Mycobacteriales > Pseudonocardiaceae > CAJCJE01. The sequence continues at coordinate 8,883 of DASXOJ010000219.1, read as the reverse complement.
GCCGGGTTCGACATCCACAGCAGGATGCCGGACGCGTTGTTCCACAGCTTCGCGTTCCACGCCTCGAAGATCGCGCGCATGCTCTCGTAGTTGACGAACTGGGCCTTGCGGCAGAACTCGTCGAGGCTGCTCGACGCGCCGAGTCGCGCGTTGATCGCGGCCAGATAGGTCTGCGGTGCCTGGTTGCCCTGCGAGGACCAGTCGTGCATGAACCAGGGCGCGTCGATCGGCCAGCCAGGGTCGTTCGGGCCGACCAAGTTGCGCATGCTCTCCACCACCGACACCGTGGGAATGCCGATCTCGCTGTGGAAGCCGATGCTGCCGCCGGTCGCCTGACCGGTGAAGTACTGGGTCGGGTCGACCCAGTAGTACGGTCCGTCGCCGGTGATCACGCCCGCGTTCGAGTCCGGCTGGTAGAGCAGGTCCGAGTTGTCGGTGACGAACTGGTTCAGCGCCGTGTTGATCGCGTCCGGCGGCGAACCCTCGTTGCAGCCGAACCAGATCACCGTGCACGGGTGGTAGCGGTAGCGCAGCACGGTGTCTTCGGCCTGCGCCAGGAAGATGTCGTGGTTGGCCGGATCGGAGCCGAAGCCGTCCCAGAACTCGTTCCACACCAGGATGCCGTACTGGTCGGCGGCCTGGAACAGTTCTTCACGATAGCTGGACCCGATCCAGTTGCGGATCATGTTGAAGTTCATGTCGCGGTGCATGGCGACCACCGCGTCGGTGCGCGAGTCGGGCATGCGGCGCAGCAGTTCGTCCCAGCCCCAGCTGCCGCCCCGGCAGAAGATCTTCACGCCGTTGACCAGGATGGTCAGCGGATCCGGCGTGTTGTCGAGGGAGGCGACCGAGGACCAGGTGTTGCCGTCGTTGGACACCTGGATCTGGAAGGTCATCGCGTACGCCTGCTCCCAGGTCAACTGCACCTGGTCGAAGGCGACCGCCGAGCCGAGATCGACGGTGATGTACTGGTTGTCGGTGTAGTTCGACGACCAGCGCGTGTTCGGGTCGCCGTCGATCGCGTTTTGCGCCGGGTCGCCGTCGTTGTCGACCGACGACGCGGTGGCCGTCTTGTTCAGCGCGAGGTCGGTGTTCGGGTTCGCACTGTCCACAACGGACAAAGTCCAGAGTGAGATGCCCCAGCCGGTGGCGCGGGTGCCACCCTGCAACCGGACGTAGCGCGCGGTCTGCGCGGTGAAGTTCACGGTCTGCGAGGCGCGGTCGTTGTTGACGGTGATCGGCAGGTGGTACTGGTAGTCGATCTTGCGGATGCCGAACTTGAGCGTGCGGCTGTCACTGGTCGATCCGCCTGCCGTCGCGGTCATCGACAGCGTGTAGAGGCTCGGGTCGCCGTAGCCGTTGGGCCACCACAGGTTCGGGTTGGTGACCTTCACCTGCGACCACACCACGTTCGTGCTCTGCCCGGCTGGCACCGAGACCGTGCTGGACAGTTTGATGTTGCCGAACGACGCGGACACCGTGGTCGTCTGGGCGGTGGTTGCCGCGTTGCGCACCGGGATGGTGATGGTCAGTTCGGCGAGGCTGGTGTCCGGCAGGTTTGGTAGGACCGTGTCGATCCGGACGTCGCCGAGCACGATCGCGCCGGTCGAGCGCAGCCGCACGTGGTTCCAGATGCCGGTCACCCGGTCCCGGACCGCGGGCATCCAGTCCCAGCCCGCGGCCGCGACGTAGGTGGGGGAGTCCTTGAACATGGTGCCGCCTGCGTCCACGAAGGACTGACCGGCCGGTCCCTTGTCGCCGGGGCTGCCCGGATACGGGATCGGCGAGACCTTCACCGCCAACGCCTGCTGGCCGGAGCCGTGCAGCGCGCTGGTGACGTCGAACGCGGCGCGGCCGAACGGATGCGACAGCGTGCCGACCGAGGTGCCGTTGAGGTAGATGTCGGCCTCGTTGTTGACGCCGTCGAACTCCAGCCAGACGTGCCGGCCCGCGCCGTTGTCGAGCCCGCGCGGCACGCTGAACGCGCGGCGGTACCACCAGGCGTGCCGGGACAGCGCCTCCGGGATGTGCAGGTTGTTCATGCCGTACACCGGATCCGGCAGCTGGCCCTGCTCGACCAGTGAGCCGAGCACGGTGCCCGGCACGGTCGCGGGCAGCCAGGTGCTGGTGTCCACCGACGGGCCGGACAGCGTCGCGCCGCTCGCGCCGTTGGTCCAGTCGTCCAGGGTCAGCACCCAACCCGACTCGACCGGCACCGTGCCGTCACTGGCCACGGTCAGTCCGGGCGGATTGGTGTCATTGACCGGCCACGTCGTCCAGGCGCGGGCGGGCGGGCGGTTTCCGTTGGCGGTACCGAACACCTGGAAACCGTTGAGTCCGAGCGGATTGGTCGTTGAGCGGCTCGACGCGGACAGCCGCACCCAACGCGCGGTGACCGGATTGGTCAGCGGGATCGTGGTGATCGCGCCGGTGCCCGACGTCGTCTGGTAGACGGTGCTCCAGTTCTTGCCGTCGCCGGACACGTCCAGCGCGAACGCGACCGCGTAGCTGGACTGGATCTCGGTGCCGATCGTGTTGCTGCGCGACTGGGTGGGGTCGAAGGCGGGGTCGCCGGGCTTGGCCTCGAAGGTCAGCGTCACCGAGCTGATCTGGCATGGTGCCTGGAGGTCGATCATGATCCACTGCGGGTCACCCTGCGCGGCGCGCCAGCCCGAACCGGCGACGCCGACCGAGTTCAGCCCGTCGACCGCGAATTCCGGTGGCGTCGGCGCGTAGTCGGTCGAGGAGACGCTGACCGGACGGCCGACGGCGAGGTCAGCTGGAGCAGCCGGCGTGTTGTGCGCGGGGTCGGCTTGGGCCACGCCGGGCAGCATGGTGGTCAGACCGAAACTGGCCAGCAGCGTCGCGCTGGTCGCGAGGAAACCCCGGCGGGACAGGCCAGACTCACCGTCGGGGACGGGTGAGGATGCTTCGGGCATGCGGGATAACTCCGATCGCCGTTGAGCGAGTCATCCGAACCCGGGCAAAGGGGAAGATCCGCCTGGTCAGTCCGGCATGACAACGTTGCCATGAGCCTGCCTAAGGGCCAATTTCGCCGTCAAGATGACAGGCGAGACAAGAAGTAATTTACGAATTACTCGTGCATCTCGTTGGTCTTGAATTCGCGCGATCGTTGGAATACGGTCGCGGTGTGCCGTCCGGATTCGTCGAGGAGCCGATCTACGCGGAGCTGGCCCGCGTCGGCAAAGCGCTCGCCAGCCCGGTACGGCTGCGCCTGCTCGACGTGCTGGATTCGGGCGAACTGACCGTCGAGGAGCTTGCTGCTGCGTCCGGGCTGCCAGTGAAGAACACTTCGGCCCAACTGCAACAGTTGCGCGCGGTGCGGCTGGTCGAGTCCAGAAGGGACGGAACGCGCATCCACTACCGGGTGGCAAGCCCTACCGTGTCGATGTTCCTGGGGCGCTTCCACGAGTTCGCGCAGGACACGCTCGCCGAACTGCGCGAGCGGATCAGCACCGACGAACTGGGGCCGGTGACCGTCGAGGATCTCGCCGAACTGTTGCGGGACAACGAAGTCACCGTGATAGACGTCCGCTCGGCAGCCGACTACGCGCGTAGCCACGTCCCCGGCGCGATCTCCTTGCCCGTCCAGCAACTCGCCGATCGCCTCGACGAGTTGTCCGGCCACCACCTGATCGTCGCCTACTGCCAAGGTCCGTACTGCGTCAGCTCGCCCGACGCCGTGCGGCTCATGCGGCAAACCGGTCACCAGGCCCGGGTCCTCACCGGCGGCTGGTCCGCCTGGGCTCGCGCCGGACAACCACGACAACCCCAGGGGGAACGATGAGCTTCTACCTACCACCGCACCCGTACCCAGCCGATCGGTACACCGGCGAAGACGGCGAGCCGACCGCATGGTGGCGCCCGAACGACGCACCACACGACATCGACTACAAGAGCGGCGGCTCGTGCGACTACCTGGTCACGGGGGCGCAGAGCCGCGGTGACTACGGCCTCTACCGCTGGAACATGGCGGCCGGTAAAGGCGGCCCCGCCCCGCATTTCCACCGCGCCGTCTCCGAGTCGTTCTTCGTCCTCGACGGCGTGATCCAGATCTTCGACGGAACCGCGTGGAAGGACGGCCGCCCCGGCGACTTCTGCTTCGTGCCGGAAGGCGGCGTGCACGCGTTCCGCAACGAGTCGGGTGAACCGGCCTCGATGCTGATTCTGTTCTCGCCCGGCGCGCCGCGCGAGAAGTACTTCGAAGGACTCGCCGAGATCGGTGCGACCGGGCAGCGGCCGAGCGACGAACAGATGGCCGAGTTCTTCGCGGCGCACGACACCTACTGGGTGTGACTCACGCCTTGTAGCGGCCGGGAGTGGTGCCGACCAGCGCGGTGAACGCGGCGATGAAACCGCTCGGGTTCGACCAGCCGCAGGCGTGCGCGACGTAGGTCGTGTCGTGGCCGTCGGCGAGCAGCACCAGCGCGTGGTAGACGCGCAGCTGGGTGCGCCATTCGTAGAAGGTCATGCCGAGCTCGTCGTGAAACAGCCTGCTCAGCGTGCGTGCGCTGGCGCCGGTCGCCTGCCCGAACTCGGCGAGCGAGCTGTTGTCGTCCGGGTGCTCATACAGGATCCGGGCGACGGCGCGCAGTCGGTCGTCGCGTGGTTCGGGTAGGTGCAGCGGCTGCTCGTGCGCCTCGCTGAGCTCGTCGACCAGTACGCGGCGCAGCCGGTCGTGCGCCGCGCCTTGATGGCTGCGCGAACCGGTCAGCGCGAGCAGGATCTCCCTGGCGAGGTCGGAGACGAGGAACACGACCGGTCGGTCCGGGACAAGCCGGGCCAGCGACGGTGGCAGGAACACGATCCGCATATCGGTGCGACTGTGCGCGCGGTGCTGGTGGGCGAATCCGGCGGGTGTCCAGGCGACCCGGTTCGCAGGCACGACCGACGTGCCCCGCTCGGTGTGCACCGACAACACGCCCTGCGCCGCGTAAACCAGATGACCACGCGAGTGGGTCTGCCGTTCACTGCTGCCACCCGACGCGAACAGATGCGCGCCGCCGGTCGGCCAGATCCGCGAGGTCGGCTCGGTTTGGCGGGCTATGGGCATAACATGGCATTCTAGCGGTAGCCCGCCAAACGGTCTTCGGTCGACAGTGGACGCATGACGACGATGAGAGCAGCGGTCTGCGTTCGAGCGGGAGAACCGGAAGTACTGGAGATCCACGACGTGCCGATGCCGGTGGTCCGACCGGGCTGGAGCCTGGTGCGGGTCGAGGGCGCGGGGCTGAACCGCTCGGAACTGCGTACCAGACAAGGACATTCGCCCAACGTTCTCTTTCCGCGCGTGCTCGGCATCGAATGCGTCGGCACCGTCGTCGCGTCGACCGATCCGGCATTGCCGGACGGCACGACGGTTGCGGCGGTGATGGGGGAGATGGGCCGCGAGTTCGACGGCGGCTACGCCGAATACGCGTTGCTGCCCAACGAACTCCTGATGCCGATCACCACGACGCTGCCGTGGGACGTGCTGGCCGCGTTGCCCGAGACATACCTGACCGCGCGGGGTGCGCTGGACGCGTTGGGCATAACGGCGGGGCGGTTGCTGATTCGCGGCGGGACGTCGTCGGTGGGGATGGCGGCCGCGTCGATCGCGGCGGGCGCCGGCATCGAGGTCGCGGCAACCACCCGTCGACCGGACAAGGTGGACGCCTTGGTCACGGCAGGTGTCAACCACGTGTTCACAGACGCGGCGGAGGTGTACACCGTCTGGCCACAAGGGCCGGAGCACGTGCTCGATCTCGTTGGCGCGCAGTCGGTGCTGGAGTCGCTGCGGCTGGTTCGTCGCGGTGGGACGGTATGCGTCGCGGGTTCGTTGAGCGGGTGGCTGATCCCGGACTTCGAGCCGATCGCGATGATCCCGCCCGGCACCAGGCTGACCGCGTTCCACAGCCGCAGCATGCAAGGCAACGCGACCGTGTTGCAGCGCATCATCGTGGAGGTCGAGGCTGGCGCGTATCGCCCCAACCTCGATCGCGTGTTCGGTCTCGACGAGATCGTCGCCGCGCACCACTACATGGAGGACAACCGGGCCACCGGGAAGGTTGTCGTCATGGCGTGATCATCAGGTGGCGAAGACTTGGGTGTCGTCGGCGAACGCCTTGAATTCGAGGGCGTTGCCTGCCGGGTCGAGCAGGAACATGGTCCACTGCTCGCCCGGCTGACCGGCGAAGCGGACGTAGGGCTCGATGACGAATTCGGTGTTCGCCGCGCGGAGACGGTCGGCGAGTTCGTGGAATTCGGGGATGGTGAGGAGCAGGCCGAAGTGGGGGACCGGCACGTCATGGCCGTCGACCGGGTTGTGAACCTGCGGTTGACGCTCGGGCGCGAGGTGGGTGACGAACTGGTGCCCGTGCAGGTTCCAGTCGACCCAGGTCTCCGCGCTGCGTCCCTGCGTCAAGCCGAGCACCTCGCCGTAGAAGTGGCGGGTGGCGGCGAGGTCGTCGACGGGCATGGCCAGGTGGAAGCGAGGCATCATGTCCGAATGTTAACATTGCGACATGAGCAGTCCGGAGCACGTCGAACCGGCGCGCAGGCGTGGTCTGGCCGACGAGGTCGCCGACCGGATCCGGGACGCGATCTTCGCAGGCACATACCCATCCGGGCGGCAGTTGCGCGAGGTGGAACTGGCCGGCGCGCTGGATGTGAGCAGGGGCCCGGTGCGCGAAGCGTTGCGACTGCTGGAACGCGAGGGGCTGGTGCACGTCGCCTGGCATCGCGGCGCGACCGTGACCACGCTGTCCGCGCGCGATGTCGCCGAACTGGACAGCCTGCGCGGCGTGCTGGAGGAACTTGCGGTGCGCGAGGTCGCCACGCGCGCCAGCGACGACGACTTCGCCGCGATCGACAAGGCAGCGGACGCAATGCGCCGGGCGCTGGACCCGCACGAACTGGTGCAGTGCGACATCGTCTTCCACGACGCGGTCTTCGCCGCCAGCCACCACCGGCGGCTGATCGAGGCGTGGGAGGGCATTCGCTGGCAGGTGCACCTGTTCCTGCTCGCCAGGATCGGCCGCAGCACCGAGAACTACCTGGACTCGATCCCCGCCGAACATCGCGAACTCGCGGCCGCGCTGCGTACCCGCGACGCCACGTTCGCCATCCCGTTGTTCGCGGCGCACCGGCGGAAGGCGTTCGACGTGCTGAGCTCGGGCCGGTAGGTCACCGGCCCGAGCTCAACGTCGACGCTATTGGCCGAGTGCCACGTGGAATATCTGGTTGTTGCTGTTGTGCGAGGCTGTCCTTGTCGCCGCCGTTGGACGTCGCCATCCACATACCGCCGTCCGGCGCGGGTTCGACCGTGCGCAGCCTTTGGTAGGTGCCGTCGAAGTAGACCGTCACATTGGTCAGACTGCTGCCGCTGATCACCTCGCGGTACAGACGGGTGCCACGTTCGCAGGCCACATACAGCACGTCGCGGATAATCGTGATGCCGCTGCACGAACCGTCCGCCACCGGGTACGTGTACTTGGGCGCGATGTAACCCTTGGTGCCACACGTACCGGAGGTGCCTTCACACTCTGGCCAGCCGTAGTTGCCGCCCTTGGTGATCAGGTTGGTTTCGTCCATGATGCTGTTGCCGAACTCCTGCTCCCACAACCGCCCTGCGAGTCGAACGCGAGACCCTGCACATTGCGGTGGCCGTAGCTCCACACCGCATTCTTGAACGGGTTGTCCGACGGGATCGAGCCGTCCGGGTTGATGCGCAGCACCTTCCGTTGACGCTGTTGGTGTTCTGCGCGTTCGCGCCGTTCTCGGCGTCGCCGGTACCCGCGTAGAGGTACTTGCCGTCCGGGCTGAACCGCAGCCTGCCACCGTTGTGGAACTGATTGCGCTGGATGCCGGTGACCAGGATCTGCTCGGTGCTGGTCTGCAACGTGTCGCTGGTTTCGTCGTACTTGATGCGCACGATCCGGTTGTCCGTCGGTGACGTGTGCATGAGGTAGAGCCAGTGATCCGTCGCGTAGCTGACCGGGTTGATCTCCAGGCCGGTCAGGCCGCCTCGCCGTCGGTGCTCTGCACGTTGGGCATGGTGCCGATGGACGTCTTCTTCCCGGTCTTCGGGTCCAGATGGATGATGTCGTGCGCGTCCCGCTCGTTGAACAGGATCGTGCCATCCGGCAACGTCACCAGGCCCCACGTCGTCGTCGGTGCCGACCTGGGTCACCGTGCAGATCGGCTGGGTGCAGCCGCCGCTGGGCGTGGTCACGGTCAACACCGGCGAACTGGCCGGGCTGACGTTCTTGTTCGCATCGAACGCGGTCACCTGGAGGTGGTAAGTGGTGTTCGGGCTCAACGCGGACAGTTGCGCGCTGGGCGTGTCTCCTGCCGAACTGCCCAGCTGGGTCCGCGTACCGTTGACGACGTTGTCGACGTCGTGACCGGTGACGCCGACGTTGTCCGTGGACGCGGTCCAGGCCAACGCGATGCTGGTGCTGGTCACCGATGTGGTGTGCACATTGGACGGTGCGGTCGGTGGCGTGTTGTCGCCGGAGGAGGGCGTTGTCACGCTGAGCGTGCCGCTGGGTTGCGAAGTGTTGCCCGCCGCGTCCAGTGCGTTGACGTAGAACCCGTACTGCACCTTGGGATTCAGGTTGCTGCATGTGGCGGTCAACGTGGTGCCGTTGGTCTGCTGGCACAGCTGGCCGTCGCGGAACAGCTCGTACCCGGTGACGCCGACGTTGTCGCTCGACGCGGTCCAGGCCACGGTCACGCTGCTCGACGTGTCGCTGACCAGGGTCGGCGTGCCTGGCGGGGTCGGTGGTGTGGTGTCTCCGTTGCCGCCGTAGACGGAGAACTCGTCCAGTGAGTACCCGTGAGTCGCGTCCGCGCGACAGCGTTTCGTGCCGAGCATGCGCA
>DASXOJ010000218.1:0-32847 GCA_036494465.1 Pseudonocardiaceae bacterium | reverse complement strand
TGCGCGCCGACACCGTCGGGTTGCGCACCGACACGGTGCGGCAGCTGCTCGGGCGCAGGCCACGGACTTTCGCGGACTGGTGCGCACGCAACGCCAGTGCGTTCCCGTCCCCGGCCACCACATGACCGACAACGGCCGCGCGCAATCCCGCTTCGCCATCGGCGCCATGGCGCCGATGGCGCCCGTTCCTACGCTTCCGGCATTGCCCGTTGCGCTCAGTCCAGCACACTTGCCAGGCATTGCCAGTAGCCGCGAAGCGCGCACGCGAGGAGATCCGCACCGTCGTCCTCTGGCTCTGTCGCAATTTGAGTGATCAACTACATTGTTCATCGCCCGGAGCTGAGCATCGGAAGCCACGCGACCAGCGCCAACCCGTACTCGGCGGTCTGGTCAACGAGTACGGGTTGGCGCTTGACCAGTGTCGAGCGCTCCGACGGGCGTGTGCTGGTCAGGCCATCGAATCGTATTCTCGGGCTCCACAGGTTGAGCAGCGCGCCGATCGCGTCGTGGTCGACGTCCGGTGTCCGGTGGCCGGTGGCCGAGCGGAGCGGGCGGTCAGCTCCGTTTGATCGGCGTCAACGTGAGATGCCCGGTGCCGGCGGCAGTCGAGTACACCTGCCAGACGTCGGGGCCGGAGGCCGGGCCCGAGGAGTAGTCCAGCGTGTACTGGGGCTGCTTCGGCCTGCGGCTGCGGTCCATCCAGTAGTAGTTGACGTCCAGCAGCAGCCGTCCTATCGGGCCGGCATGCGCGATCCGCTGGTTGACCAGACCGGTCACCACACCCGGATCGGCGAACTCGTTGACGATGTCGCAGTCGCAGAAGTAGGCGAGGGTGCCGATCTCGGCCGGCGTGTTCACCGTCCTGGTGCCCACGGCCGCGGCCAACTCCGTGCCTACGCGCGCGTAGTCCTGTGCGCTCGCCCAGTTACCGAAGATCACCGGTGACCGCCAGGGAATCCCCTGCTCAGCCTCGATACCCAGATTGCCGACCATCAGCAGGCCGACCACGACCAGCGCCGCCGCCGGCACGCCGGGACGCAACGCCGGCTGACGTCGCGCGGACGCCCACCAGGCACCCAGCACGATGACGAGGAAGGTACTGAGCGCGGTGGTCGGCGGGACGTAGTACCAGTGGTAGGGCGGCACGCCGAGCAGGCAGTACGCGAGGTAGTAGGCGACGCCCCCCAGGCCGACGCCTGCGGCGGGCCCGAGCGCCGGCAGCGTGTTCGGCGACTCCCAGCGGACGGCGAAGCGCACCGCCAGCCAGCAGACCAGCGCGAAGAGGCCGATCAACGCGGGCCCGAAGGCAAGGCTGGTCATGAAGTGCCGGCCGACGAAAAAGGCCACCGGCCCGGTGGTGAACGTCGTGCCGCCGAAGGAATGCTGGCCAGTCTTGATCAGTAGCGTGTCGGAGACGGCAGAGCCGAAGAAGAACCAGCTGAAGACATACCACGGCAGTCCGACCAGCGCGGTGGTCAACGCCGCGGTGCCGATCGACCGCCGGATCGCCCCCGTCGCCAGCGCTATCAGCACCACGAAGATGATCATGTCCAGCCGGGCGACCAGGGCGAGCCCGGCGACCACGCCGAACAGCGCGGAGCGTCCGGACATCGCCAGCGCCAGCATGGCCAGCACGCAGGCGGGCAGTAGCAGCACTTCCAGGCCGATCGCGGACAGCAGGATCAGGTTGAACAGGATGACCGCCATCCCCAGCACCGCGACCGCCATCGGCAGTCGCAGGATGGCGATGATCCGGGTCCATGACCACGCCATCACCATGGCCAGCCCGATCGAGAGAATGCCGAGTGCCACGACCGGGTGAACGCTGCCGCTGATCCTGGTAACAAAGGAGATACCACCGAGCAGCAGGACATTCAGGGGCGATGTCTCCGAATTGGATACTTCGTACGGATTCAGACCCCAATGAAAGTCGAGCGCGAGGTTCTTCGCGTATGCGAGGGTAATGTAGCTGTCGTCGGAGAGACTGTCCTTGACCATCAGGAAAACCAGCGCCATGACCAGCCCGCTGAGCCCGATGAACACCACATTCGACCTGGACGATCTGTGCGTGGTGGCAATCGGCTCCGCAGTGGGCTCGACGACCGCGACATTGGCCATCAGTGAACTCAAGGACTGCCTCCGGGGATATGCGAAACGGAAATGTCGCGAGCATAATGACCCAAAGTCAGCACCGCGTTAATGGAATGTTTCATTTGAAGTTACGCCGGAGGCGCACGCCGCGCACACAGAGCCAGCAGGCTGGCCAGGCTGTCGGCCGCGCTCGATGCGCAGCTGCGCAACTGCGCCGCGACGGCGGGATCAGCCACTTCGAGTGCCCTGCTGTCGGAGACGCCCCGCCGCACTCTGCGGATGAGTGCGCTCGCGACGCTGGCCGAGGGTTCGCTGCCGCGTCTGTCCCAGGTCCTCGCCGGCTGGAGCAGCGTGGCGGGGTGCGCCGCACCCGCGATACGGCCGCTACACCCTGGCGATCCTGACCGACCAGGGCCAGGCGACGGTGACCGAGGTCGCGCCCGGCCATGTCCAGGAGGTCCGCAGCCTGGCCTTGGACCTGCTGACCAAGACCCGATCCTGGCAGCTGCGCGAGATCGGCAGGCGCATCAGCCGTGCCATCGACCCTGGCGGCCACACGGTCGACGACCAGCCCCTGCCCGCCCCGCCCTCGCAGGCGCCCTGATGCCCCGGGTGCGGTGCGCTCAGCCGCCGTTGATCGGCAGCGTCAGTTGGCAGGTTGGTGTGCGGGCCGTCGCGGGGTCCAGCGCGTTGAGCACGTCGCGCAGCGCGTTGGCGTCGAAGGAGATGGCCAGGTGGTCGGACACGTCCAGCGGGCACTGCTGCTGTAGCAGGATGTCGGTGACGTCCGGGCCGGTGAGGAAGGCCGAGGTGTAGGGCGTGACCACCTCGTCGTAGCTGGACTCGATCACCGTGTACCGCACGCCGGGCATGGTGTCGCCGCCCGCGTTGAGTTGGGTGAGGAATGCGGAGCCGGCGATCTGGTCGGTGACCGAGGGCCCGAGGCCGGTCGCGAGCAGTTGCGGCACGCCGGGCAGCGCGGCGAGTCCGTCCACGGTGGTGCCGTGGTTGGACGGTGCCACCGCGACCAGTGCGTGCACGTAGGCAGCGCCACCGAGGAAGCGCAGGTAGTAGCGCGGCATCATGCCGCCTTGGCTGTGCCCGACCAGGTCCACCTTGGCCGCGCCGGTCGCGGCCCGCACCTTGGTCACGAACGCGGCGAGCTGCACCGCCGAATCGGCAACCGGCGCGACCCCACCCGTCTCGCTGGACCCGGGCAGGCCGACGTGGATACCGGGCTCCTGGCCGTAGTTCAGCGCGAACACGCAGTAGCCAGCGTTGTGCAGCAACGGCGCGAGGGTGAACCAGTTGTAGGTCATGTTCTCGATGGTCCCGTGCAGCAGGATGACCGGTTCGGGGTGCGCGGCCGATGGCTGGCAGGACCAGTCGTTGGCGCCGGCCGGCGCGGTGTCCGGGTGCAGGGTGGCGTTGGTCAGCGCGGCGAGGCCGGAGAAGCTCACTGGCAACGGTGCCGGATCGGCGGCCACCGGTATCGCCGTGCCCAGCCCAGCGAGCAGCAACAAGGCAACCAGCATCGAGATTCGCCGCACTGCGAACCACTCCCCGACCCGTCGACACACCGATCACATCGTCCTACCCCGACTCGGCAGCACCGGTCAAGGGTCTGCTGTGGACTGAGTGTGATCTGGCCGCGCCGATGCCGACCCGGATACGGAACCAACATACGACCTGCCCAGACGGGGCGCGGCTCAGACCGTGGTCGACCACCAGTCGATGATCCTGGCGTGTGCGCGGAACCGCAGCGCCGGATCGACGTAGCGGGCCGCCTGCGCGGTGTACAAGTCGTGCACCGCCTCGCGTTGGGCGCGATGCGTCATGGCCAGCGTCCGGATCTCGGCCTCGGACGCCGGTAGCCGGGCCTCGGCGAGCAGCGCGCGTACCTCGGCGATCTCCTCGTCGGTCGCGGTGGTCTTGTCGGTCATTGCCCTGGCTCCCATCGAATCCGTCGAGTTGTCGTTCGAGTTGTTCATGCCGCGGCAGTGGTCGCGGTAGCGGCCGCGATCAGCGGTGGCGTCGCCAGATGCCAGTCGGTGACCTGCTGGAAGGCGTCCGCGGTGCGCAGGATCGTCGCCTCGGTGAAGGCTCGGCCGGCCAGTTGTACGGACAACGGCAGCCCGTTCGCGCCGAAACCCATCGGCATCGCCAACACCGGGTTGCCAAGACAGTCCCAGTAGCCGGTGTGCACGGAAGCGAACAGCGACAGCACGCCCGTGCTGCCCCGCTCGCCGAGGTAGTCCCGTACCGGCGGGGCGGTGATCGACGCGGTGGGACAGGCGATCACGTCCACGTCGTCGAACATCCTGTCGATGGCGTCCTGAGCGACTCGGCGCATGCGCTGCGCCTGAACGTAGTCGGCGCCGGAGACCATTGCCCCCTGCGCCAGGATCGCCCTTGTGCCGGCGAAGAAGTCCGTCCACCGTTCCGTTGCGTCACTGCGGTGGTACGCCAACGCCTCACACGCCAGGGTCAGCATGTTCGCCGTGCACATCTGCGACCAGTACGGCAGCCGAACCTCGACCACGGTCGCGCCCAACTCGGCCAGTACCGCGACCGCGGCGGAGAACGTGTCGAGCAGCGCCGGGTCGCCGTTGTCCGGGAAGTGGTGTTCGTCGCGCACCACGCCGACCCGCAGTCCGGCGAGGTCGGCCTTGCCGAGGTCCTCCGGCACCCGGAAGGGTGCGCTCACACTGTCCGGATCACTCGGGTGGTGACCGGCGATCGTGGCCAGGACCGCGGCACAATCGCTCGCCGACCTCGCGAGCGGCCCGATGTGGTCGAGGCTGTATCCGAGCGGCACACAGCCGGACTTCGGCACCCGGCCGAAGGTCGGCATCAATCCGGTCACGCCGCAGAAGGCAGCCGGAATCCGAATGCTGCCGCCGGTGTCGGTGCCCAGCCCGGCGAAGAACAGCCCGGCCGCGACCCCGCTGCCGGTGCCGGAACTGGAGCCGCCCGGCCAGGTGTCGGTGTCCCATGGATTGCGCGGAATCGGGAACGGCTTGCTGTCGTCGGGCATGCCGACCGCGAACTCCATCGTGCTGGTCTTGCCGGTGATCACCGCACCGGCTGTCTTGAGCCGCGCCACCACGGGCGCGTCCCGGCCCGCGCCCCAGGTCCGGTCGAGCACCAGGCTCTGCGCGGTCGTCGGACCCTCCGCCATCGCGATGATGTCCTTGACACCAAAGGGAATACCCTGCAACGGGCCTCGGTCGACGCCGTTGCCGAAGTCGGTGTCCGCGGCGTGCGCGCTGGCCAGCGCGTAGTCGTCGAACCGGGCAAGATAGGTGCCGGTCTGTTCATCGTGGGCATCGGCGGCGGCCAACGCGGCCTCGGTCAGTGCGACACTGGTGGTCTCACCGGCCCGCAGGGCAGCGGCGGCCTCGGTGAGCGTGCGCGGGGAACTGGTCATGGCCTCTCACTCCTCGGGTCGAAGTCGGTGCGGAATACGGCGGATTCCCGTGACGCGCGGGAGACGAACCTGCTGCGGTCGGCACGGGAGTACACGATCGCGAAGTCGAAGACGCGTCCCGCCGGATCGCGAATGGTCTGCTCCAGCACCATCAACGGTGCACCCTCGCGGATGTCGAGCACCGGAGCGGTGACGCGATCAGCGAGCACGCAGCCGACCACGAATTCGGAATCGCCGAGCACGATGCCCGCGTCGGCCAGCAGCGCGTACCAGTCGGACACGAACGGGGTGCGGCGCAACCGCTCAGCCTCGGGGAACAGCACATAGTTGGTGGCCATGCCATGCGGTTCGTCGCCGAGCAGCGCGACATAGTCCAACCGGAGGCACGGCGTGCCCGGTGCCACCAGCAGTTGCCGGGCCACGATCCTCGGCGCGGCAACGGTCGCGCAGCCCAGAATTCTCGGCCGCATCCGCCGGTTGAAGATGCTGTCCTGAGTCGGGTTGGCCGCGCCGTGTGCCTCGTCGAGCAGGGTCGTCACCGAACTGCTCACCACGTGCGTTCCGACGCCCTGGGTCCGTTCGATGAGGCCCTCGGTTCGCAGCAGCGACAGCACTTCCCGCACGGTGCCTCTTGTCGCGCCATGCGCGGCCATCAGCTGACTCTCGCTGGGCAGGTGGCCGTCCGGATAGTCGTCGCGCAGCACCGAGGTACGGAGCAGGTCGCGTAACCGCCGTACCTCGTGCGCTCTGTCCCTGCGTGAACCCTGCACCACGACATTCACCCGGCCGGACCGTAAAGGCAGGGCTTTGCCGCCAGGTCTCGATTGTGTCATCGCGACGTTAACCGCGAGCGCGGAGTTCATGCCGCATCCTGTGTGGACAGCTCGGCGGGCACACCGGAAACCTGGAAACCGGCGCCGATCGTCGCGATCGCGGCGAATCCGCAGCTGCCGAGCACCTCGACGCCCAAGTCGTGCAACCGAGTTGTCTGCGCCGCGCAACAGTCGGCAAGCAGTGTCACCGAGTAGTCGCGCATGAACGCGGCTCGCACGGTCGACTCGACGCAGATGTTGGTGACCACTCCGCAGACCAGCAACTCGGTCACGCCGAGTCCGCGCAGCAGCGGATCCAGCGAGGTCCAGAGGAACGCGTCGAAGCGGACCTTGTCCACGACGAGGTCGGTCGGGCCGCAGCCCAGTTCGGCCACGACATCCGCATCCCAGCTGCCGGCCAGCAGACCCTCGATCGAGGCGAGTTCACCGGACAGTTCGCGCAGCCGGGTGCCCTCGTCGGCCCGGCCCGGCCGGTACACGTGTCGGGTGAAGATCACCGGGACGCCTGCTGTGCGGGCCTGGGCCACCGCGATCGCGGTGCTGGCGACGGCTTCCCCGACACCGGCCAGCCCCATACCCAGCGTCGGCAGGGAACCGTCCGGGTGGCAGAAGCCGTTCTGCATGTCCACCACGAGTAGGGCGCGGGAGTGCGAGTCGTTGGTCTTGGCGGTGTTCTGTGGCATCAGGCCACCTCCTGGGCGGTTGTCGTGCTCGCCGCAACGCCGGCCGGCGTTGACGTACGGTGCGGTTCGCCGATTCCCGGCATGCCGAGGGCGGTGACGCCGCGGGCGGGATACCAGGCACTCGGTTTGCAGGCGTCGTGACAGGCGCCCTCGGTCGAGCAGCACAGCGAGCAGATGGTGCCGCCGTGGTACGGGCAGGTGGCCATGTCGACCCGGTCGTAGCTGCCCGCGCACACCGTGCAGGTCAACTCATCGGCGCCGGCCGGCAGGTCCGACTCGCGGGCGATGTACCAGCGGCCCTTGGTGGCCGCCGCGATGATCGGCGGTAGCACTATCGCGATGGCCAGCGCGACGAACGGGGACAGCACCGCGGCGCCCGTCCCGAACGCGCCGTAGTACGCGGCCATCGACACGGCTCCCGCGACGATCATCGAGCCGAAGCCGACCGGATTGATGTTGTAGAGGTGTGCCCGGTGGAAGACCAGTTGCGGCGGACTGAGTTTCAGCCACCGTTTGTTGATCACCAGATCGGTCACCATGGCCGCGATCCAGGCGATGCCGAGATTGGCGTACCAGGCGAGCACCGTGACGATGTGGTCGAAGATGTTGATCTCCATCAGCACCAGTGCGAGTCCAACCTGGAGGAACACCCACACCGCGCGGCCGGGATGGCGGTGCAGCAGCCGGGAGAAGAAGTTGGACCAGGACAGCGAACCCGAGTAGGTGTTCATGATATTGATCTTGATCTGGGACAGCAGCACCAATACTCCGGCCAGGATCAGCGCAACCGTGTGGTTGCCGGTCAGGCGCTGGTAGACGACGGTGAACAGGTCAACAGGAATCGCGACCTGGCCTGCGTCGACCTGGGTGCCGGCATAGCCGACCAGCAGGGTGGACGCGAAGAAGATCAGGACCGCGAACAGGGCGAAGCCAGGGCCGCCCATGATCACCGCGAGTCGCCAGCGGCCGCGTTTGCCAGGCTCCGGCTCCGGCATCAGCCGCAGGTAGTCGCCCTGCTCGCCGACCTGGGTTGCCAACGACAGCTGGGCAGCGGCGATGGTGAAGACCGCGAGCACACTGATCCCGGCGACACCGGCGGGGGAGACCGTCGCCGGCGCGACCATGTTGTGGCCGGCATGCGGTGCGGTGGCCGCCGTCCCGATCGCCAGTCCGATCAGCGCGATCCACAGTGGCCAGGTCCACGCCTGGAACTTCGAACTGAACGACATTCCGTACAGGGTCAGCGGAATCATCACCGCAGCGACCAGAACGTAGGACGCCTGAATCGGCAGGCCGGTGAGCGCGGTCACCGCCTGTCCCATGATCGCGCCCTCGTAGGCGAGGAAGATCAGCGTGTAGGTGGCGTACACCAACGAGGTCAGGGTCGAACCGAGGTAACCGAAGCCCGATCCTCTGGTGAGCAGGTCGATGTCGACGTGTTTACGGACCACGGCGAAGGCGATCACCAATGTCAACGGGAGCGTCACCACGGCTGCGACGCCGAAGCCCAGCAGTGCGTTGCCGAATCCGAATGCGTTGACGAACGCCGCGTCCAACGCGTAGCCGGCCATCGCGGACAGCCCGACGAGGCAACTCAGAAATACCATCCACGGCGACCACTTCCGAAACGCTGCCGGCGTGTAGCGCAGGGAGTAGTCCTCCATCTGGGGGTTCTCGGCGAGGTCCATAGCGGGTGTCCCTTCGCGATCGGCTTGTTGGCGCGCAACGCTAAGAACGCCGTATTTCCGCCGAGTGCGCTGGGACATTGCGCTGGGTTAAGCCGGTTTCGCGGCCACCCGAACAGCTGCTGACATGCGGTTCTCGCATGAAAGCCTGCCGATGCGCCGGTTTCCTGGGTGTTGCGCCGTCGACCGGTGCCGGAAGTCGCTGCGCAGTCCGTAGGCGATCACGCCACGGTCGGACACGCTAACCGCCGCCAGGCGCGGTCCCACGAACCGCCCTGCCCGCCCGGTCACGGTGCGGGTGACGGATCAGTACGGCGTCGATCGCCGCGTTGACGGTGAACTCGAATTCGGCGTCGCGGTCGAAACGAGCGATCCGCGCGGCCGCCCTGGCGACTGCGGGCAGTCCGGAGTTCTCCAGCCTGGCCTGCCGGTCGGCGGTGCTGTGGATCGCACCGAACGTCGCATCGGCCTGGAGTTCGCGCAACAACGTGCCGGTGAGGGTGGCGACGAGCATCCGCAGCAGGGACACCGACTCTTCGGCGGAGAACCCGGCGGCGCCGAGCACCTGGAGTACCGCCTCGGTCGGCGCGAGGGCGGTCGGCGACGACAGCTGCCGGGTGAGAACGAGGGTCGCCGCCTCAGGATGGGCCAGGGCGCTGTTGCGGAAGGCGTACGCGATCGCCCGAAGATCCTGACGGGTGTCACCGGCGCGCTGCGGGATGGTGATGGTGCCGAGCAGGTGTTCAGCGACCGCGTCCAGCAGGCCGTCCTTGCCGTCGACGTGGTTGTACAGGCTCTTGGCGTCGACCCTGAGGGTCGCGGCGACGGTGCGCATGCTGACCGCCTGCACGCCCAGTGCGTCGATGGCGGTGAGCGTGGCCTGCACGATCGCGGGACGGGAGAGCTGCTCGCTGCCTTTCCGAGGGCGGCCTCGGCGAACCGCTCGGCCGGGTTCGGGCCGTGCCTGGGTCGTGCCGTCGGGGCTGCTCACGCCTGCCATGATGCCTCAGCTTGGCCTTTACCCACGATGTGGGTTAATCTGTCAGGGCAATTAACCCACGTTGTGGGTAAAAGTAGAGGAGCTGCCTGTGTCGCGATTCGCGCTGCCCCCCGAGGACGTGCTGCGGGCTCGGGAGAAGCTGGTGCTCGACCATTTCCACGATGAGGTGCGCCAGGACTGGGATGCGACCCTGTCGACCTTTCCGCACCCGCACTACGAGCTGATCGCGTCGATGACCGTCCATGACGGCGACGGCGAGGTTCGCGGCTACTACCACGACACCCGGGTTGCCTTTCCTGACCAGGACCACGAGATCATCGCGCTGCGGCACAGCCACGACGCCGTGATCGTGGAATTCTGGCTGACCGGCACCCAGCGCGGACCGCTCGGAAAGATCCCTCCCACCGGGTCGAAGCACCGCACCCGGATGACTGCGTACTTCGTCTTCGACGAGAACGAGAACCTGGTGACCGAGCGCGTCTACTTCGACCAGCTCACCGTGCTCAAACAGCTCACCGGCGGGCTGGACAAGCGCAACCTGGGCGACCTGCTCACACTGGCCCGGGTCGCACTCGGAGTGCTGGCGACAGCAGGCGGCGAACCCGACCCGCGCCTGCTCGACACCACGCCGCCCGCTCTCGACGACTGACCATCCGGGTACACCGCGCGATGCTCGACGTCGCTGGGTCTATGGGGTGACGGCGCAGCGGAAGCCGAGGTTGCCGGTGGAACTGTCCGGAGTGTTGCGCGTGCGGGCGGCGACCCGGTACCGGTTGCAGTAGGACTCATGGCACAGGTACGAACCGCCGCGCATCGCGCGTGCGTCGCCGCCCGTCGCCCAGCGGTCGGCACACCACTCCCACACGTTGCCCGCGACGTTGTGCAGGCCGAACCCGTTGGGCGGGAACGCATCGACGGGTGCGGTGCCGTGATAGCCGTCCTCGGCGGTGTTGTGCGTGGGAAAGCGGCCCTGCCAGATGTTGCAGCGGTGCTCGTCGCCGGGGGTCAGCTCGTCGCCCCACGGATAGCGCGCCTGGTCGAGGCCGCCGCGAGCCGCGTACTCCCATTCCGCCTCGGTCGGCAGCCGTGCCCCGGCCCAGCGGCAGAACGTGCGGGCGTCGTTCCAGGTGACATGCACGACCGGATGATCGGCACGATCGGCCAGATCGCTGCCGGGGCCCTCGGGCTGCCGCCAGGACGCACCGGGAACACCGCACCACCAGGGTGTCTCGGGCAGTCGCGGGGAGATCCGCCGCAGGCTGCCTGGCAGGAATCCGCCGAACACGTAGGACCAGCCGAATCGCTCGGCTTCGGTGCGGTAGCCGGTGGCGCCGACGAAAGCGGCGAACCGCGCGTTGCTGACGCAGTGCGCGTCGATGGCGAACGGCTCGACCACGACCTCGCGCACCGGGCCTTCGCCGTCCTCGGCGAACCCGGCCGCGTCATCGGTGCCCATCCGGAAAGTCCCGCCGGGCAAGGAAATCATATTGGCCGACGGGGCGTCCTCGTCCGGAACCGGAAGCGTGGGCGGGTCCGCGCCGGTAACCGGCAGGGCGTCCCGCGCCGGCCCGCAGCACGGAGACGTCATTGAGTCGCCTGGGTTTCGAACGAGCTGAGCGTGACGTCGTAGTCGGCGCCGCCGACGTCGAACATCGATGACATCCAGTGGTAGAAGTTGTCCCCGCGGTCGCGAAGCCGCCGGTACAGCGTGGTCATCAGCGCACGGCGGATGCCGGCCATGCGCGGGTCATCGATCCGGTTCACCATCTCATCCGGATCCGCGCGCAGATCGTAGAGTTCGTTGACCGATTCCGGGTTCACCACGAGCTTGTGCGTTTTCGTCCGCAGCATCCGCTGCGGGTACGGGAAGTGGTGCCCGTGGAACTCCGCGACCATGTCCTGCCGCCACTCCGGCCGTTCCCCGGCGACCAACGGCATCAGGCTGCGGCCATCGACGGCGCGTTCGGCCGGCAGTCCCGCGATGTCCAGGATGGTCGCGGTGAAGTCCATCAGCGTGACGAACTCATCGCGGACCTGATTCGCGGGGTTACCGGGAATCCTTACCAGGCCGGGGATGCGATAGATCTCGTCGTACATCGCAGGGCCCTTGTCGTGCAGGCGGTGGGCGCCGGTGAACTCGCCATGGTCGGCGGTCATCATGACGGCCGTGTGGTCGGCGAGCCCGAGGCGTTCGACCGCGTCCAGGATGCGCCCGATCTCCTGGTCGATGAGGGTGACGTAACCCCAGTAGGCCGCGATGAGTTTGCGGCTGGTGGCTTCGTCCAGCGTGTCGAACGACCAGTGCGCGCTGTAGTTGCGTTGCACCGGCGGCTTGTTGGTGAACGTCTCCCGCACCGACGGCGGCAGTTCGATGTCGTCCGGGTCGTACCGGTCGAAGTACTCGTCCGGCAGGATGTAGGGCAGGTGCGGGCCGAAAAAGTGCGTCGCCAGAAAGAACCGCCGTCCACCGGGATCGGCGGCGAACCGTTCGAGCATCTGGATCGTGCGGGTGGCCAGATAGTGCTCGAACGTGGCTTCGACGGGTTGGTGCAGTCGGGACGCCAGCAGGTTGCCCTGGCCGCCATTGGGCGCGACGCCGCGGATCGGGTCGCTGATCCGATACGGCGGCAGGCCGTGCTCGTCGAGATAGGCCAGGTAGTCGGGGTGGTCGACCGGGTTGTGCCAGCCGGGCAACGTCGGCCCCTCGAAACCGTAGTCGGCCGCGGTCCGGCGCACCCCGCCGTGCCATTTGCCGAGCAGGCCGAGCCGCCAGTCCGCGTCCCGCAGTGCCTCGGCGAAGGTGAACTGGTCGTCGGCCAGATCCTCGAGGTAGCCGACGTTGCGCTCGTAGTTGGCCAGCAGCTTGTGCCGGAACGGCGCCGTACCGGTCAGCAGGCTGGCCCGCGCCGGGGTGCAGATCGCGGTCGGGGTGAACGCGTGGGTGAACCGGGTTCCGCTGCCGGCCAGTCCGTCGAGTGCCGGGGTTCGGACGGCCGGATTGCCGTAGCAGCCCAGCGTGGAGATCGAGTGCTGGTCGGTCATCAGGAAGATGATGTTGTCGGTCATCGTCGTCTCATCCCGTGGTTCGCGCCGAGGCTCCGGTCCCGTCGGTGGCCCCGGCGGCAAGGCGCGCGTGCACCAGCGCTCCGCGCGCGCCCGCGGTGCGGTCGTCGTCGGCAAGCCGGACTGTCAGTTCGGCTACGCACCAACTCGGCGCCACGTCACGGATCACGTGTTCCAACCGATCGAAGAAACCCGGTAGCTGCGCCACCCGGCCGCCAACGACCACAATGGACACGTCCAGCACGGCGAGGACACCCGCCAACGCCTGCCCGGCCGCGCTCGCCGCCCGGTCCAGCGCCGCCGTTGTACCGGGATCGTTGGCATGCAGGCGGTTCGTCAGTGCGGTGAGATCCGCGCTGCCCGTCGCGCCGAGCAGTGCGGGCAGCGACGCCACCAGTTCGGCGCAGCCACGCCCGCCGCAGGCGCACCGCGGCCCGTTCGGGTCGACGCACACGTGGCCCAGTTCGCCCGCGGTCCCCCAGCTACCGGACACCAGCGCACCGTCGACGAGGACGCCACCGCCGACCCCCTCGTCCACCCGCAGATAGGCCACGTTGAGCACCCCGGCCGCCGCGTCGGCCGCGGTTTCGCCGAGGGCGGTGTACCGGGTGTTGTTCTCCACCCGCACCGGAACACCGAAGCGGTTCGCGAGGTAGGTGGCCACATCGGCGCGGTCGCGGGTAAACCGGGCGAGCGCCAGGTCCTGTGAGCGGCGGCCATCGCCGCTGAACTTCGGGCCGGGCGTTCCGGCCGCGACGCCGAGCACGGTGGTCAGGTCGAGGCCCTGTTCGGCCGCAAGGTCGGTCAGCAGTGCCACGGCGGCCTCGGCGCGAACGAGGACACCGGTATCGGCGGCGATGTCACGATCCGCCACCGCGATCACGATGTCCGCGCCGTCGGCCACGGCGACCGCGACGTGCGCGCGCCCGATCTCGATACCGACCAGCTCGACCCGGGACGCGTTGATGCTGACCAGCATCGACGGTCGTCCACGGGCGCCATCCGTACCGTGCGCGGTCTCCCGGATACGGCCCTCGGCGGCCAGCGCGCCAAGGGCACCGGACACCGTCGCCCGGGACAGCCCGGTCTCGGCGACGAGACGTAGGCGGGTCATCGGCCCGTGCCGGCGCAGCGCCGCGATGATCGCGGCCCGCGAGGCGTCCGAACCGGCGCGCCGGGCCTCACCACTCGTTGTTCCGGCGATCTCGCGAACCTCCCTCCGGCTATCGGCCATCGTCGAAAGATTATGTCCATTGACCGACAGAAACAAGCTATTGCCTGAAGATGCCCTGTATATTTTTGTCGTAGTACTTGACGTTAATTGATGCGCGGGTCGACACTCCCTGGCACGTGCCTGCCAGGCACCGTGACCTCCGGAGGCCAGCGATGGAGCGAGCGACCGCCGCACACCGGGAGAACTCTCGGGAGAACTCTCGGGAGACCGACGAACGCGGCCGACGGCGGCGACAACGGCGCGCCAGCGCGATCGCCGCGGTGGCCGCCGTGCTCGTCGGTTACGACATGGGAGTCATCTCCGGCGCACTGTTGTTCATCGTGCCCGAGTTCCGGCTCTCGCCCCTGCAGAGCGGCGCCGTCGTCACCACGCTGCTGGCCGGGGCGGTGTTCGGCGCGGCGGTGGCCGGATGGGTCGCCCAGGCGATCGGCAGGCGCGCCACGCTCGTGGTCACCTGCCTGGTGTATGTGGTGTCCAGCGTGGTGATGGCCGTCGCCCCCAGCTATGCGTGGCTGCTCGTCGGCCGGGCGCTCGCGGGCTTCGCCGTCGGCAGCACCCAGAGCACCGTGCCAACCTACCTCGCGGAACTCGCGCCAACGGACACCCGCGGCAGGCACAGCTCGGGCAACCAGCTCATGATCGCCACCGGTATCCTGATCTCGGCGGTCATCAACTACTTCTTCGCGCGCGACCTCTCGTGGCGCTGGTCGCTCGGCCTCGCCGCGATTCCGGCCATCCTGATCGCGCTCGCCCTGCTCCGGCAGTCCGAAACGCCGCGATGGCTGATGCTCAAGGGCCGGGTCGACGACGCACGCCGCGTCCTCAACTCGCTGCTGCCGACCGAGGAGGCCAAGCACGCGTACGACGAACTCGACGCCGCACGCAGGCAGGACGTAGTCCGCGGCACCGAGAGCGCATCCCTGACCTGGCGCGCGCTGCTGCGCTCCCGCGCGCTCCGCCGGGTACTGGTCATCGCGACGGTCTTCTCGATGGCGCAGCAACTGCTCGGCATCAACTCGATCGTCTACTACGCCCCGACGATCCTCACCAAGGTCGGCTTCGGAACCCAGGCCGCGCTGATCAACACAGTCGGATTCGGCGTGCTGTCGGTCGTCATGACACTCCTGTGTGGATACCTTGTCGACCGGACCGGGCGACGTCCGTTGCTGATCGTCGGCGGCATCGTGCTCGGCGTCGCGATGCTCAGCGTGGGCGCCGTGTTCGGCTTCCACCTGCTCGGCACCTTCGCCGGGCAGAGCATCAGCCTGACCATGCTCTCGATCTTCAAGGCCGGTTACTCGCTGACCTGGGGCCCGGTCGTCTGGATCATGCTGCCGGAACTGTTCCCGCTACGCGCCCGGTCGGCAGGCGTCTCGCTGGCGGCCAGCGCCCAGATCCTGGTCACGGTGTTCCTGACGCTGTACTTCCCATCGCTCATCGCGCACGGCGCCACCGGGATCTTCGCGTTCTTCGGCGTGTTCGGCCTTGTCGCCGCGGTGTTCGTCGGGCGACTGCTACCGGAGACCAGCGGTCAGAGCCTCGAATCCCTGCATCTGTCCGAGCTTGGAGGAACGCGATGATCGTCGGGCCACGGAGACGTGCGTTGTGGCTGAGCCTCGCGGTCGCCGTCGGCGTCCTCGCCGGCTGCCTGACCGTGCTGACGGTGGGGCCCGCGTCTGCCGGGTCCGCACCGCAAGGGCCCTGCGACATCTACGCCGCCGCGGGCACCCCGTGCGTGTCGGCCGACAGCACGGTGCGGGCGCTCTATGCCTCCTACGACGGACCGCTCTACCAGGTGACGCGGGCCTCCGACGGTGCGAAGCGCGTCATCCGGCCGCAGGCGGCGGGTGGTGTGGCGAAGGCGTCCGAACAGATCTCGTTCTGTGCGCGGACGACGTGCCGGATCACCGAGATCTACGACCAGTCGCCGCGCCACAACGATCTGACGGTCGAGGGCACGGGCGTCCAGGGCGCCGCCGACGTCGGCGCACCCGCCGACGCGCTGCCGGTCACCGTGGACGGCTCCCAGGTGTACGGGGTGAAGATGTCCGGCGGCATGGGCTACCGGGACAACGCGGCCACCGGCACCGCCGAGAACGGCCAGCCGGAAAGCATGTACATGGTGGCGTCCGGCACCTACACCAACAACTCCTGCTGTTTCGACTACGGCAACACCGAGCGGACCAATGCGGACACCGGCAACGGCCATATGGACGCCGTGAACCTCAGCACCCGGTGCCGGTTCCAGCCGTGCTACGGCCCCGGTCCATGGGTGGAGGCCGACCTGGAGAACGGGCTCTACCGCTCGTCGACCGGTGGGAGTCTGAGCTCGTCGGACACCGGTCCCGGCGCGATCCCGTTCGCCACGGTGATGCTGGCCAACAACGGGCAGGACAAGTTCGCCATCGGCTGGGGTAACTCCCGGTCAGGCGGCCTGACCACCACTTATTCCGGGCCGGAACCCACGATCAACGGTGGTGGTTACTCGCCGATGCATCAGGAGGGTGGCATCGTGCTCGGCACCGGTGGGGACAACAGCAACAAGGACGTCGGCGAGTTCTTCGAGGGCGTCATGACCTCGGGAGTGCCGGCCGACGCGGCCGACAACGCCGTGCAAGCCAACATCGTCGCCGCCCACTACAGCGGCAATTGAAGTCCAATCAGGAGGATTGTTTCTGATGCGGGAAGACCGCACTTCGCGGCCAGAGTTCCCACGCCGCCGACTGTTCGGCATGTCGGCGGTGGCCGGTCTGGTCGCGGCGGGGACCGGGAGCTTGGCGGCCTGTGGCCCGTCCACGCTCGCGGCACAGGCGAACAACGGCACCCAGTCGCCGACCGGTCGGCCAGTGACCGCGCCGAGTCCGAACGGAGTGCTGGGGGCGAACTTCAACGGCGACCCGAACATCATGACCGTTTCCGAACTGCGGAACATCGCCGCGACCTGGGTACGCGGGTTCTTCGCGATGCCGGACGCGGACAAGGGCAGCGCGGCGGACCAGCCCGCGATCAAGGCGCTGATCACCTATGCGGCCAAGGCTACGGCACCGTACTGTCGCTGAAGTTCCCGTACAACACACAGGCCATCCCCACCCCGGGCTCCCCGGCGATGGCGGCCGCGCAGCGGCAACTGGACGCGGTGCTGCCGGTCGTCATGAACAACGTCGACATCCTGGCGATCGGCAACGAGCCGTTCATCGAATGCCAGGAATCCGAGCGCAACAGCCCGCAGCTCAACGCCTTCTACGAGGCCATGGCGCAGCGTGCGATCGACTACCGCGCCGAGAGGTTCGGCTCCGGCAGCAAGACTCAGCTCTTCATGGGCGCGCTCAACCACCTGGATCTGCCGCAGTGGAAGACCGCGGCCACGGATCGGTGGATGCAGTACGTGCACGACACGCAGGCGATCGCGGGGACGGACATCCATCCGCACCTGCCGGACCCGGACGCGGGTCACTTCTACCTCGACTACATCCTGCCGAAGCTGCGGCCGGACCAGAAGTTCCTGGCCACCGAATTCTCCCTGGTCCTCTTTTACCAGAGCCACCTGGCCGATCCGATTTCGGCCGACTTCGCCACCAAGTACCACGTGCCGAAGAAGACGCGGGTGTGGCAGGTGATCAAGGACGCGCTCGGGAATCCGTTCCCG
Organism: Pseudonocardiaceae bacterium; assembly: GCA_036494465.1. Classification (GTDB taxonomy): domain Bacteria; phylum Actinomycetota; class Actinomycetes; order Mycobacteriales; family Pseudonocardiaceae; genus CAJCJE01. Next base: position 15,182 of record DASXOJ010000218.1, on the reverse strand, counting down.
GAACAGAAGTGGACCGATTTCCTTGCCATGAGCCCGTGGTTCGCGGACAACAGGAACTTCATGGCCGACCAGGTGGGTGCCTTCCGCGCCACCGGGAAACTCGCCGTGGCCACGTACGGCATCGGTCAGGACACCGCGATGTCCTCGGACAAGTTCGACGCCAAGTCGACGCCGTGGGTGCTGAACAGCATGTTCTGCCAGCACACCGTCCAACCGGCCGGCAATGGTCTACCCGGCCAGAACACCGTGTGGACGAACGAGTTCCGCGCTCTGCAACACGGCTGACCGGGGATAACGCAATGCGATCGTCATCGACCTTCGCGATCATCGGAATTGTTGGTGGAATTGAAGAAAGGCCGAGGTAACCGTGCGGAACACTCCTCATCCCCTGGTCGGCTCGCTCGCCGTGGTGGCGGCGACGCTGAGCCTGTCCGCTTGTGGACCCGATGTGTCGGGTCTACCCAAGGCTGATCCCAGCGGCTCGGTCAGCACGTCGGCGAGTGCAGCCGCGAACGGGCCAGGCGGGGCGAACGGGGGCAAAGGTGGCAAGGCCAGCACCAAGGGCCTCGACCCGTGCAAGGCGTTGAGCGGCAACCTGGACCAGTTCCAGCTGGACTCGCCGATTCCCACGATTCCGGACACCGGTGAGCGCGGATGCAACTTCATGTTCCAGGGTGCCGCCGGTCCCGCGGTGACCATCAATTACTGGGACACCAAGGCATGGAAAGGCGTCGTTGTCGGCGGCAGCAGCGCCCAGACGACCAGTGTCACCGTTGACGGCCGCATGGCCAAGGAAACCCGATCCACCGGCCCGGGCCTGTGCGACGTGATCGTGCCCGTCGGACGGCACTCCACGGCCGAAGCCGAGGCGCGTGGGCACGGACCCACGTCGAATGACCCCGTGTGCCAGTGGGCCGAGGACGCGGCCAAGGAGATGGCCATCAAACTGTCCAAATAGGATCGACCAGGGGTGATCAGCGGTCGAATCGGCTACGGGCGCCGGATGCTGCTGGACGAGCGGAGGTAACTGGCCACGGGCCCGGTGCGGTCGTGTTCGCCGGTGCTGCGGGAGAGTCCGTCATCGGAGTCCTTCTCCGGCAGCGGTGCCGCTGGCCGGCACCGGCGCACCGATTCCGGCGGAGTCACGAGGGCGGTTACCGGACAGGGCGCGGGAGATGCCGCGTGCCGCCGCGCGCACCACCGGTGCCAGGGCGGTCGGATCGGCCGAATCCGCGTGCACCACAAGGGAAACCGCCGCCACCACCGCACCGGTCCGTCCGGTGATCGGCGCCGCCACCGACAGCGCGTCCAACGTGACCTGGCCGTCGCTGACCGCATAGCCTCGGGCACGCACGTTCGCCAGCACCTCGCGGATCGTCGCCGGATCGGTCATCGTCTTCGACGTGTAGCGGTCCAGCCGCCAGCCCAGCACTCGCTCCTGCACGTCGGCGGGAGCGTGGGCGAGCAGGACGAGACCGACACCGGTCGCGTGCAGCGCGAACCGGCCGCCGACCCTGGTGCGCACTCGGACCGCGTTGCGGCCCGCGATCCGTTCGACGAACACGAGCTCCCCGTCCTCGCGCACGGCGAGCTGGATGTTCTCCCTGGTGATCTCGTAAAGGTCCTCGAGGAACGGCAGCGACGCCTCGCGCAGCCCCAGCCCGCGCGGCGCCAGCGACGCGACCTCCCACAACCGCAGTCCGATGTGGTAGTGCCCGGCAGGGGTGCGCTCCAGCGCGCCCCACTCCAACAGTTCGGCCGCCCTGCGGTGCGCGGTCGGTAGCGACACGTGCGCCCGGCGGGACAGCTCGCTCAGCGTCAGCTCTGGCGCGTCCGGAGTGAACGCGGCCAGCAGCGCGAGTGCCTTCGCGGTGACCGATTTCCCCGCTGCCCCATCGGGCTGCACGCGGACCGGGGTCTGCCGAACCGCCATGGCCACCTCACAGGTCGAGCACCAGCCGCGTGCCGCGGGCCCGCGACACGCAGATCAACATCGTGTCCCCGGCCGCGTGCTCCTCCTCGGTGAGCAGCGAGTCGCGGTGGTCGGGTTCACCGTCGAGGACCTCGGTCTCGCAGGTGCCGCAGGTCCCCTCACGGCAGGAGAACAGCACCGGCACCCCGGCCGCCTCGATCGATTCCAGCACGGATCGTCCCGGCAGGACACGCACGATCTTTCCGGACCGGTTCAGCTCGACGTCGAACGCGGTGCCATCGGTCGCAATGGCGACCGGGGCGAACCGCTCCACGTGGAGCGTCCGAGGAGGCACCAGATCGGCGACGGCGGCGAGCAACGGTTCGGGGCCGCAGCAGTAGACGGCAGTGGTCTCGTCGACGTCCGCCAGCTCGGCCTTGAGGTCCAGCAGGCCGTGCTCGTCCTGCGGGCGCAACCGCACCCGGTCACCCAGCGCGGTCAGCTCGTCCGCGAAGGCCATCGAGGCCGCGGTCCGGCCGCCGTAGAGCAGCCGCCAGTCCGCGCCCCGCGCAGCGACCTCGGCGATCATCGGCCGGATCGGGGTGATCCCGATGCCGCCCGCGACGAACCGATAGCGCACGGCCTCGACCAGGGAAAAGTGGTTGCGGGGGCCGCGCACCCGGACCCGGTCGCCGACCCGCACGTGGTCGTGCACGAAGGCCGAGCCACCCCGGCCGCCGGGTTCGCGCAGCACCGCGATCTCCCAGATCGGCTCGGCCGGGGTGCCGCACAGCGAGTACTGCCGCTCGGGGCCACCGTCCGGGGCCAGGTCGACGTGCGCGCCGGGGGCCCACCGCGGCAGGGTCCCGCCCTCCGGGGGCGCCAGCACCAGGACGACCACGCCATCGGCCAGTTGCCGCCGGTCGGTGACCACCACCTCGAAAGCCTCGGTCACGAGTGGCCCTCGGGATGGGCGAGCAACCAGGCCCACAGCTCGACCGGGTCCTCTGCTTCCTGCCGGGCGCCGCAGTGGCACACGCCGAGCAGCACGTCCGTGCCCAGTTTCCAGTGCACGCGGAACACGGATTCCCCGGTCAGCACGGCACTCATCGCTGCGCCTGCTCGGCGAGCAGGCGCCGCCCGGCCAGACCGCCGGTGTCGATGTTGACCGACAGCTCCTGGTAGCCCGGCCGCTCCGTGCGCAGGTACTCCTCCAGCACGTTCAGCGCGGCGACGTCCTGCAGCACGACGGTCCGGTTGCTCTCGGCGAGGAACTCGCTCACCGACGCGTCGTCCTGGGCGAAATCCCTTGCCACGGCCCAGAAGTCGTGCGTGCTGTGCTCGGTCTCCGGGGTGATCGCGTACACCACCTCGACGTGGAAGGCGCCCGGATCGGTGCCCTCCTCGCCCGGCTGCGCGGAGCCGACCGGTGCGATCCTGCTGTGCAGCAGGTACAGGCACGGCGGGTGGTACTCGATGTCCTGCCAGCGGGTGATCCGGCCGGTCAGGCCGGTGGATTTCGCGTAGAACGCGGGGCACCGCGCGTCGTCCATGTGCCTGCTGACGTAGATCACCTCGGTCTTGGGGTCGACCTCGGTCACGATCGGCGTGCTGGCCACTTCAGGAGTGCCGATGTAGCCGCCGTGCAGATATGTCTCGTGCGAGAGGTCGAGCAGGTTGTCGACCAGCAGCTCGTAGCGGGCGGCCAGCGGCTCCATCCCGCACACGGTCGCGTAGCCGGGGTCGGCCAGCCAGGGTGCCCTCGGCACCGCCGCAGGGTCCGCCTTGTCCGCTTCGCCGATCCACACCCAGACGAACGAGTCCTGCTCAAGGACCGGGTAGCCGGGTACGCGTGCGGTGCGCGGTATCCGGTTCTGCCCCGGCACCGAGGAGCAGCGGCCGTCCGGCTCGTAGGTGAAGCCGTGATAGCCGCAGACCAGGCGGTCACCGTCGAGGTGGCCTCTGGAGAGCGGATAGCGGCGGTGCACGCAGCGGTCGGCCAGTGCGACCACCTCGCCGGTCTCCGTCCGCCACAGCACCAGCGGCTCACCGAGCACCGTGCGGGCGAACAACTCCGGGCCGATCTCGGCCGAGTACGCGACGACATACCACTGGTTGCGGACGAAAGCCATGTTCGCTCCTGACGTCGGCGGCGAGCGCGTTGGCCGAACCGTGCACCCGGTCCTCGCCGCTCGGCCAGCTCGGTTTTCACCCAGTGAAAGACCGGAATCAGGGGCTTCCCAAAGGCTTCGCCCCGGTCGTACAGTCGGCGACGAACGTTTCGGGTACCGGACATTGTGGGGGCCTAACTATGACGGACGACTCCTTCGAGGTGTCCGGTCCGTATCGGACGCTCGGCGAGGTACTGCTCGCGGTCGGTGGCCGGCTCACCCGGTTGCAGACCGAGATCCTGGCCGGGCTACCGCAGCCGCTCACCATCAGGCAGTACCGCATCCTGTCTCGTGTGGACAGTGGGCACACCTCGCTCACCGCGCTGTGCAAACTGGCCCATCGCAACCCGTCGACGATGTCGGAGAGCGTCGACAAGATGGTCAACCAGGGCCTGCTCAGCCGACGTGTCTCCGACACCAGCAGGCGCACCATGGCGCTCGCGCTGACCCGCTCCGGCCGGTCCGCGCTCGCCGCAGGCAACCGTTCGCTGGCGAAGTTCACCACCGAACTGACCTCCGGCCTGCCCAAGCAGCTGCAGGACGAGCTGCTGCCGGTCTTCAACCAGCTCTACGTCGACATCCAGGGCGGTCTCGACGAACCGCGTCAGCTCACCTGACCCGCGATTCCCGGGGGGACGGGCATACGCGGATCGCCACAAGGAGGTGGCAGTCGTTCATGAACACCCCATCCGCCATCGCACCGAACCAGTTACTGAGCCGACTGGACTCGTCGGCGTTCACTGCCCGGCACCTCGCCCTCTACCTGTTGCTGATCGCAGGCCATTTCCTGGACGGTTTCGTGATCAGCGTGACCGGGGTGGTGTTGCCCGGCGTGATCAAGGGTTTCCACATCACCAACGGCCAGGCGGGCATCTTCTCCTCCGTGCTGTTCGGCGGCATGCTGGTCGGCGCCGCCGTCACCGGCATGGTCTCCGACCGGCTCGGCCGCAAGTACCCGCTGATCATCTGCCTGCTGCTGTTCTCGGTGTTCTCCCTGCTCGCCGCGTTCGCCTGGAACTATCCGTCGTTGCTCACCTTCCGCGCGCTGCAGGGCGTCGGGCTCGGCGCGGAGATCGCCGTCGTGCTGCCCTACATCGCCGAGTACGTGCCATCGGGCAAGCGCGCGCCGATGATGACGACGGCGACCGCTGGCTGGCTGCTCGGCCTGCCGGTCGCCGCCCTCATCGGCGCGGCGATCGTGCCCTCGCTGAGCTGGCGGGCGATGTTCGTGGTCGGTGCCATCCCGATCATCGTGGCGGTGGTGATGCTCTGGTGCCTGCCGGAGTCGGTCCGCTACCTGGTGCGCAGCGGCCGTTACGAGCAGGCCGCCGTCGTGGTCGACTCGCTCGCCGGGCCTGCGGCGGCGACGGACCTGGCCGCGCTGCCCACCGTGGAACCGCGGTCCGCGCCGGGCTCGGTACGCAGGCTGCTCTCCCGCGACTACCTGCGCTACACGCTGGCGATCTGGCTGATGGAGCTGTGCGCGGGCGCGTTCCTCTACGGCCTGTCCACCTGGCTGCCCTCGGTGCTGGAGAAGCGCGGCATCAGTCTGCTCGGCAGCTTCGCCTACACCGGCATCATCACCGGGGCCGGCGTGGTCGGCAGCATCCTCGCCGGGCAGTTGGTCAACCGTACCGGCCGGCGCTGGGTACTGGGCGCGGGTTTCGTAGTCAGCGGCCTGCTCTGCCTGTGCTGGGGCGCGGCCGGTGGGACAGCCGGCGTGCTCGTGCTCGGCTCGCTGGCCACGTTCTTCGGCAGCGGCCTCGCAGGCAGCACCCTGTTCGCCTACGTCGGCGAGCTCTACCCGACCTACAACCGCGCGACCGGCCTCGGCTGGGCCGCGGCCTGGCAGAAGGCGGGCGGCCTGATCATCCCGACCGTGATCGGGTTCGTGCTCGCCGCGCACGCCTCCAGCTACCTGTTCTTCGTCCTGTTCGCGGTGATCTCGGTGATCGCCGGAATCGCCGCGTTCGCGGCCACCTTCGAGACCAAGGGCAAGACCGTGGAACAGATCACCGCCGAGGTGACCGCCCGCGGCCGCGCCGATGCCGACGTCACCGTTGCCGCAGGTCTCGCCCCGACCATGGAGAGGAATTGATGACTGTGACCGACGACGCCGGCGAGTTCGCGCACCGGCGGCAGCGGGTGCGCGCGGAGATGGATCTGGACGGACTGGACGCGATTCTCGCGTTCGGCCCGGGGTGGCGACGGGAGAACGTCCGCTATTTCACCGACACCCTGCTGTCCGGCACCGCCGCCTTCGCGTTGTTCCCCGCGACCGGCGAGCCGTCGGCCTACTCCACTCGCCGCGCCGACCTGCCCGCGATCGCCGCGCGCGGCTGGATCACCGACACGCACCTGCTCGATGTGCACGACCCGGCCGCGCTCATCGAGCGGCTGCGCGACCTGAAACCGGCCCGGCTGGGTGTGGCGCACTACGAATTGCTGCCCGCGCTGCTCACCCGCGCTCTGCGCGAAGCGTTGCCCAGCACGGAAATCGTCTCGGCCACCGCGCTGCTGGACCGGGTACGACTTGTCAAGAGCGAATGGGAACTGACGCGGATGCGGCGCAGCGCGCAGGTGTGCGCGGCAGGCTGGCAGGCGTTCGTGGACGTACTCGAACCGGGGCTGCCGGAGTACCGGATCGTCGCCGAGGTCGAAGCGGTGATCAAGGGCCTCGGCGCCGAGGACAACTTCATGCTGATCGCGTCGGGCAAGGACGAGGTGCGCGGCATGACCGCGCCCACCCCACGCAACCTCGAAGCGGGCGACATGGTGCGCACCGAGCTGACCCCCCAGATGAACGGCTACTGGCTGCAGATCTGCCGCTCCGCCGTGGTCGGGCCGCCGAACGACGGGCAGCGCCGCTCGTTCGACCTGTTCAACGAGGCGGTCGAGGCAGGCGTGGCCGCGGTCCGCCCAGGGGTCACCGCGCACGACGTGGCCAAGGCGCAGAACGACGTGTTCCGCAAGGTCGGCTTCGGCGAGTACTGCACGAGCGCCTACACCAGGGTCCGCGGTCACGGCCACGGCCTGCACCTGGACGAGACGCCGATCATCGAGGGCAACGAGACCGTGCTGCCCGAGAACGCGGTGTTCATCATCCATCCCAACACCTACACGCCGCTGGCCGGTTACCACGTGCTCGGGGATCCGGTCCGGGTCACCGCGACCGGGTGTGAGGTGCTGATCTCGACCGAGCGGAAACTGTTCCACTCCATCAAGGGGGTCGCCGCATGAAACGCGGACTCGTGCTGCTGGACCCGGCCGAGGTACCGGGATCCGAATGGGATCGCCGGGTCGGCGCCTTCCAGGAGAAGCTTGCCGCCGACGGGATCGACGTCGCGTTCGTCTACGGCGACGTGTTCCGCTCCGACGACATCGCCTACCTGACCAACCTGTGCGTCTACTGGAACGAGGGCGTCCTCGCGGTGCCCGCCGATGGCCGGCCCGCGTTCCTGACCAAGCTCTCCCCGCGCGTCTATCCCTGGATGCGCCGAGTGTCCACAGTGGAGGATATTCGCAGCGGCCGGAACTTTGCCGACCTGGTCGCCGCCTACCTGCAAGACCACCCGGATGCCGCCCTCGGCGTTGTGGACGGCGCGCTCTGGCCGGAATCGGTGCTGGCGCAGTTGACCGAGAAGCTCGGCGACCGTCCACTGCGCGAGCTTGGCGGACTCGTCCGCGACCTGCGGCTGGCGCCTGCCGCGCCCGAGACGCGGCTGCTGCGCGGTGCGGGCGCACTGCTCGCCGAGGCCGCGACCGCCTCCGCCGAGCCAGGTCTCGACGTGCGGACCCGCGTGTCCACAGTGGAGCGAACGCTGCGCGGCGGCGGTTTCCTCGATGTGCTCACCCAGCCCGGCGCGACCACCGACGGCGTAGCCAGCCTGCGGATCACCGGCCAGTACCGCACCTGCTGGGTGCAGGCCGCACGGCTGTCCGGCCGGGCCTCGTGGACGAGCCGGTTGAGCCAGGCGCTGGACGCCGCGATCGGTGCGGTCCGTCCCGGCGCGACCGGCGCCGACCTGCGTGCCGCGGCGGCCGGGTCGCTACCCGGGGGCGGCCAGCTCAACTGGGTGCAGCAGGCCGATCTGTCCACCAACGGCGAGTACGCAGGCGTCGATCCAGCCGCACCGCTGGCCGAGGGTGCCGTGCTCGCGCTCGCCGCCGACGTGTTGTTCGACGACGGCGGCTACGCGGTCGTCGCGGACACCGTGCTCGTCACCGCGACCGGCCAGGAAACCCTGACCAGAGGAGGTTCCGCATGAGGGTGCTGTCCAACGCCGACGTCGAACAGGTGCTCACCGCGCAGGAGTGCCTGAGTGCCCTCGAGACCGCCTACACCGAACTGTCCGCAGGACAGGGCCACAACCGGCCGCGCAACCACACGTACTTCCCGGTCGAGGACGAGCGCTGGCCCGGCTTCCGCTACCGTTTCAAGTCGCAGGAGGGCGGCAACGTCTCCAGCGGCGTGTGGGCACTGCGCATCACCAGCGACATCGCCGGGGTGGAGACGCTGGCGAACGGTGTCCAGCGACGGCGGCTCAAGCCAGCCGCGCCGGGTGGCAAGTACGTCGGCCTCGTCACGCTCTACAGCCTGACCACGCTGGAACCGCTGGCGATCCTGCACGACAGCTTCATCCAGAAGATGCGCGTCGGCGCCACCTCGGCGCTCGGCATCCGCGAACTGTCCAATCCGGACTCGACGGTGGCCGGCATGTTCGGCTCCGGCTGGCAGGCCCAGGCCCATCTGGAGATGCTGCTGCTCGTGCGGCCCTCTGTTCAGGAGGTTCGGGTCTACAGCCCGACGCAGGCCAACCGGGAGGCGTTCGCCCGCGAGTGGAGCGAACGCACCGGAAGGCGCATCATCGCGGTCGACGAGCCGAAGGACGCGGTCAGCGGCTGCCAGATCGTCACCTGCGCGACCGCCGCGATGGACCCGTGCTTCGACGGCGCCTGGCTCGAACCCGGCACGCACGTCACCTGCATCACCAATCCGGACGGTACCGCCACCCGGCGCGAACTCGACGACACCACCTACGACCGCGCCGACCGGATCACCGTGCTCTCCCGCGAACAGGTGCACCACGACAAGCAGTTCGACATCCTCGGCCCGGTCGAGCGCGGCAGGCTCGACTGGGAGGACATCCGCGAACTCGGCGAACTCCTGCTCGGCAAGGCACCCGGCCGCGAGCGGCAGGAGGACATCACGGTGTTCGCCAACAACACCGGCATGGGCGTGCAGTTCGCCGCCGTCTGCGCCCGCGCGCTCGCGCTGGCCGAGGAGAAGGAACTCGGCCACGTCGTACCGACAGACTGGTTCCTTGAGGAGACGAGCCCGTGACCGACACCGCCATCGGCGGCCCGGCGATCACCTTCGGCGAGAACGTGAACACCGACGTGATCATCCCCGGCCGCTACCTGGTCAGCATCGACCCGGCCGAACTCGCCGAACACGCCTTCGAACCGCTCGGACCCGAGGTACAGCAACGCCTGCGGTCGAGCAAGGTCGTGGTGGCCGGGCGCAACTTCGGCTGTGGCAGCGCCAGGGAACAGGCCGCCACCTGCCTGATCGGCGCGGGCATCACCGCGGTGCTCGCGGCCTCGTTCTCCCGGGTGTTCTTCCGCAACGCCATCAACACCGGGCTGCTCGCCATCGAGTGCCCGGACGCGGCCGCCGCGATCGGCAACGGCGACGAGGTGCACATCGACCCCGACCGGGGCGTCGTCCACGCCAACGGCATCGAGTACGGCTTCCCGCCCTACCCGGCCGGACTGCGCGCCATCCTCGCCGACGGCGGCCTGATCCCGCACCTGATGAAGAACATGGAGCGGACCCGATGACCGGAAAGACCTTCGCGCAGAAGGCGATCGAACGCGCGTCCGGAGAACACGACCTCGCGCCGGGCCAGATCGTCGACGCCTACCCCGACCTGTACATGAGCCACACCGCGAGCTGGCGGTGCATCCGCACGCTGGAGAAGATGGGCGTCACCGAACTCTACGACGTCGATCGCGTCGCCATGGTGATGGACCACATCTCCCCGGCGATGAACGCCAAGACCGCAGCCGACCACCAGCTGTGCCGCGAGTTCGCGCAGCGGATGGGCGTAGAAACGTTCTACGACGTGCAGGCGGGCATCGCGCACATCGTGCTGATGGAGCACGGACACATCAAGCCCGGCGAATTCATCATCGGCACCGACTCGCACTCCACCATCTACGGCGCGCTCGGCGCGTTCGGCACCGGCGTCGGGTTCAGCGAGATCACCGCCGCCTGGGTCACCGGGAAGCTGTGGCTGAAAGTGCCGGAGTCGGTGCGCATCGAGATCACCGGCGAACTGCCCGTCGGCACCTACGCCAAGGACGTGATGCTCAAGCTCGTCGGCGACCTCGGCGCGGACGGGCTCACCTACGACTCCGCCGAGTTCACCGGATCCTATGTGGACGCCACATCGGTGTCGGAGCGGATGACGTTCTGCAACCTCGCCATGGAGATGGGCGCCAAGAACGCCTACATCGCACCGGACGAGAAGACCTTCGCCTACCTGGCCGAGGCCGGGTTGCGGCAGGAGGAACTGCACCCGCTGCGGCCCGATGCGCACGCGCACTACCGCGACGTCGTGCGGCTGGACGGCTCCGCGCTCACCGCGCAGGTCGCCGTGCCGCACCAGGTGGACAACGTGGTCGGCGTCGGCGATGTCGCGGGCACCAAGCTCGACCAGGTGTTCATCGGTTCCTGCGCCAACGCCAAGTACGACGACCTGGTGATCGCGGCGGACGTGCTCAGGGGCAGCACCGTCGCGCCCGGCACCCGCCTCGTGGTCACGCCTGCCTCGGCCACCGTGATGGCGCGCGCGGCGGACAGCGGCGTGCTGGCGGCGTTGATCGGCGCGGGCGCGATGATCACCAACCCCGGCTGCGGAGCCTGTGCGGGCAGCGGCGGTGCCATGGCCGACGGCGAGGTCACACTGTCCACGGCCAACCGCAACTTCCAGGGGCGGATGGGCAGCTACCAGTCCAGCATCTACCTGGCCAGCCCCGCGACGGCGGCCGCGTCCGCGATTCGCGGCGTGATCACCGACCCGCGCGAGGTGCTGGAAGTGGAGGTGAACGCGTGAACCTGGTGGAGCAGATCCTCGCCCGCGCCAGCGGCCGGGACACCGTCGAGGTCGGCGAGATCGTCATCGCCAAAGTGGACCGGCTGATCATGCACGATCTCAGCGGCTACCTCACCTCGCAGGTGTACGAGGAGAAGGTCGGCAAACCGATCCCGCATCCGGAGAACACGATCATGGTGTTCGACCACCAGTTCTCCCCGCCGACCGAGCGCCAGGCCGCGATCCTCGAACACAACCGCCAATGGGCCAGGGACAAGGGCATCAACCTGTTCGACTGCGGCAGTGGCAACCTGCACCATGTCGTGGTGCGCCGCGGTTTTGTCAAACCGGGCATGATCGTCGTCGGCTCGGACAGTCACACCCCCGTGCACGGCGCGCTCGGCGCCCTCGCCGTCGCCCTCGGCAACGATTCGCACGCGGGCACCGTGCTGCCCTACGGCAAGGCGTGGTTCAAGGTCCCGGAGACCGTCCGGGTCGAACTGCACGGCACCCCGCGCCCGGACACGACGCCACGGGACATCGCGCTGTGGCTGACCGCCGAGATCGGCGAGGGCGCGTTGAACTACCAGGCCATCGAGTTCACCGGCCCGTACGTGCAGGGCCTGGACTTCTGGGACCGTTGGCTGTTCCCGCTGTTGTGCGTCGACCTCGGCGCCAAGTGCGCCTACCTGGAGCCGGACGAGATCACCGAGGAGTTCGTGCGTGCACTGCCCGGTGGCCGGGAAACCGAACCCCTGCGCGGCGACGGCTCGGACCCGGCCAGGGTACTGCGTTACGACGTCGGCGCGATCGGCCCGCAGGTGGCGCGGCCCCCGACGGTCGGCAACGTCGCCGGCGTCGAGCAGGTCGCAGGCACCCCGGTCCAGTGGGCCGAACTCGGCGGCCACGGCGGCGGCCGGCTTGCGGACTTCCGTGCCGCCGCGCGGGTCCTCGACGGAAAACGGGTGCATCCGAGCGTGAAGTTCAACCTGGTGCCATCGAGCAGGGAGGTGTTCACCGACGCGGTGCGCGAGGGCCTGGTGTTGACCCTGCACGAGGCGGGCGCGACCTGGTTCCCACCCAGCACCGGGTCCAATCAGGCGATCAACATGGGCGCGCTGGCCGACGGCGAGGCGATGATCTCCACACACGCGCGCAACTTCCCCGGCCGCAACGGCAGTTCCCAGGCGTCGATGTACCTGGCATCCGCCGCGACGGTCGCCGCGTCCGCGATGGCGGGCACGATCACGGGGGAGGGGAGCGCATGAGGTTTCAGGGGCGCTGCTGGCGCTTCGGCGACAACATTCCGACCGACCGGATGGTCAAATCGCAGTACGTGTTCGAACCGATGTCCGAGATCGTCAAGCACGTACTGGAGGACCTCGACCCGGAGTTCCCCGCGCAGGTTCGACCGGGCGACATCGTGGTCGCGGGCAGGCACTTCGGTCAGTCCTCCGGCCGCGCCATCGCCACCAAGGCATTGCAGGCGACCGGCATCGGCTGTGTGATCGCGGAGAGTTTCGCGCGCACCTTCTACCGCAACTGCTTCGAGGTGGGGCTGCCCGCGCTCGAAGTGCCCGGCGTCGGCGAGATCGCCACCGGAGGGGCGAACCTCGCCGTCGACCTGGCCACCGGTGTCGTCACCGACACCGCGACGGGCCGCACCCGCGATGGCCGTCCCGCCGACGCGTTCCTTGTCGACATGCTCGAAGCAGGCGGTCTGATCGCGCTGGCCGCGCAGCGTCCCGAGCTGTTCGGTTGACCTCGCCGCTGCTGACCGTGGCGCCACGGTCAGCAGCGGTCGGAATCCGGGCGCCGTCGCGGACGTTGAGCCAACGGTGAGCGATTCCGGAGCGGGGTCACCGCGAGCGGCCACTGCCCTCGCGGCCATTGCGGACGCTCAAGGCAGCACCAACCGGTTGATCGAGTCGCTGAATCGGCAGTGGACCGACATCGTCCAGGCGTCCGCGCTCAGCGCCAACGACGACGAGCACGACCCGGAAGGCGTCACCGTGGCGTTCGAACGCGCCCAGGTCCAGGGCCTGCTCGACCAGGCGCGTATCGACCTCACCGACTTGGACCGAGCCGCAGCGCGAGTGCGCGAGGGCACCTACTGGATGTGTGTTCGCTGCGCGGGCCCGATCGCCGAGGAGCGACTCGCCGCCCTACCCGCCACGCGCACCTGCATCACCTGCGCGAACAAGCTCCGCCGGTAGCCGTACCGAGGCTCGATCAGCGCCAGGCACGAGGTCACGGCGTACCGTCCGGGTCGAGCACCACTGATCGGGTCAGCGCCCTCGGCCGGTCGGGATCCAGGCCGCCCGCCTGCGCGCGACGGACCGCGAGCGCCTGCACTCGGACCAGGTCGGCGACCGGATCGAGGTCCTCGGCGACCACGGTCGCGCCGGTCGCCCGGACGTCGCGGAGGATGTCTTCCTCCGGCGTGCCGAACAGCCAGACCGCGCGCCCCGGCTGCGCGATGGAGATCGGGCCGTGCCGGTACTCCAGCTGCGGGTAGGACTCGGTCCACAGTTGGGCCGCCTCGCGCATCTTGAGTCCGGCCTCCAGCGCCACCCCGTACACCCAGCCGCTGCCCAGGAAGGTGAACTGCCGCGCCCGCTCGACGTCGACGGGCACGCCGGCCTCGGCGGTGAGGATGTCGGTGGCCTGTGCGATGACCCGGTCGAGTGGCTTGCCGAGCGAGGCACGCAGCAACATGAGTGCCGTCGTCGCGAACACGGTCTGCACTACCGACTGCTCGTCGGCGAAGTCGAGCACGACCGCGTGATCCGCGGCCTGTGCCACCGGACTGTCTGCCACCGCGGTCAGCGCGGTGACCGGTGCGCTCGTCGCGGCCATGGCGCGGATGGCCTCCGTGGTGGTGCCGGAGCGGGAGATCACCACGATCCGATCGTATCGGCGGGCGGCCCGGAACTCGCTGGTCGCGAACGCGTCCGTCTCGCCGAGCCCGGCAGCCTCGCGCAGGCCGGCATAGGCGATGGCCATGAACCACGACGTGCCGCTGCCCAGCACGGCGATCCGCTCACCGGTGCGGGGCAACGCGTCGGCGAAGTCGGGGACCAGGGCCAACGCCCTCGTCCAGCACTCCGGCTGGCGACGGAGCTCGCGGAGCACGTGCGGTTGCTGCGAGGACATTCAGGATCCTTCCGGTGTCAGCAGATCTTGTGTGGACGGTTGACCCGCCGTGCCGCCGACCGCGCCGACCGCGGCTGTTCCAGCGCGTACCGCCCGTTCCAGGCAGTGACCCACGGGATGGTCGTCCAGCCAGCCGTCCAGGAACGCGGCGTTGAACGTGTCACCGGCACCGGTGGTGTCGACCGGTTCGCGGGCCCACGCGCGGACGGCGGTGACGGTGCCTTCGGGTGTCGCGGCGAGCGCGCCGTCCGGCCCGTCCTTGACGACCACCAGCGGCCCACGGGCGGCCAGCATGCGGGCGGCGGATTCGGCGGATGGCTGGGCGCCGCCGATCGCCCTGGCCAGTGCGAGTACCTCGCGCCGGTTGGGCAGCAGCACGTCGACGTGGGGGAGCAGTTCGGCGACGCCTTCCCAGCGACCCGCAGGGTCGTCGTTGGTGTCCAGCGACACAGTCACCCCCTGCGCGCGGATCTCGGCAAGCACGACGGGCAGGGCGGCGGTGAGGGCCGGCTGCAGGAACAGCGACGAGAAGTGCGTGTGGCGCAGGCCGTTGGCGCGGTTCGCGGTCACGGCGTCGAGCACCTCGCACGCGGTGAGCGTCGGGATCGTGCCGAGATTGGTCAGCAGCGCCCGATCCTCGGACCGGGAGAGCACGACCGTCAGCCCGGTCGACCGGTGCTCGCGCCGCACGACATGGTCCAGTAGGACACCGGCCTCGGCCAGCGCGGCGAGCACCGGACCGGCGAGGCCGTCGTCGCCGACCGCGGCAACCAGGGACACCGGGCGGTCCAGCCGCGCGAAGCCGTGCGCGGTGATCGCGGCCGAGCCGCCGACGAGCAGCGC
>DASXOJ010000217.1:0-63808 GCA_036494465.1 Pseudonocardiaceae bacterium | reverse complement strand
CTCCACCGCCGCCCGCCAACTCCCCGGCTCCGGCCTGGGCCTGTCCATCGTCTGGCAAGCAGCCCAACGCCACGGCGGCATGGCCTACGCCGCCCACGCCCCCGAAGGCGGCGCGTTGATGACCCTCCGACTCCCCGGCCGACCGGCCTGACCCGCCCAGCGCAAAATACGAAGATTTTTTCGCGCCTCTTAACTAACGCCCTAACCCAACCCCGCCCGAATGGGTGGGGCATCGGGTGTTGCGTTGGGGTCATCGAAGTGGGTGGGTCTGACAAAAAATGGGCGCGGTTTGGGGGGCTGTGGATGGTTGAGTGGTGCGGTTTGGCCTGTGGACAGGTCTGTTTTCGACACGCCGACTCGGGATCCGCTGGTGGGCGGGGCGGCGTTGACCTGCCGGTATTGACCAATTGACCCACTGTTACCGCAACGGTTACACAGATCCCAACATGCTGACTGTTGGAGTGTGTAGACTTTTGGTGTATTCGCCGGTCTAGTCAGCTGGATCCGGGGCCCGGCTGGGGACGGAACGGAGTGTCAGGTGCTGGCTCGACAGCGGCAGTCGGTCATTCTCGACGAAGTGCGGCGCACCGGCGCGGTGCGCGTATCCGACCTGGTCGATCGGCTCGGCGTGTCGGACATGACGGTTCGCCGCGACCTCGACGTGCTGGCCGCGCGCGGACTGGTGGAGAAGGTCTACGGCGGCGCCACCTCGCTCGCCGGGCGCAGCATCGAGGAGCCCGGGTTCGAGGCGAAGTCGGTTCGCCAACTGCCGGAGAAGGAAGCCATCGCGCACCAGGCCGCGACCCTGGTCAGACCAGGCACCGCGATCGGCCTCTCCGCGGGCACCACCACCTGGACGCTGGCCCGATTCCTCGCCGACGTGCCCGACCTGACCGTCGTCACGAACTCGATCCGGGTCGCGGACGTGCTGCGGCAGAGTGGTCGCGCCGACCGCACCGTGGTCCTCACCGGTGGCGTGCGCACCCCGTCCGATGCGTTGGTCGGACCGGTCGCCGTGCAGGCGCTGCGCACACTGCACCTGGACATCGTCTTCCTCGGCGTGCACGGCATCGCCGACCGCTCCGGGTTCACCACACCGAACCTGAACGAGAGCGAGACCAACCGGGCGTTCGTCGAAGCGGCGGGCCGGCTGGTGGTGCTCGCCGACCACACCAAGTACGGCGTCGTCGGCATCTCGACCATCGCCGCACTGAACGAGGCGGACGTACTGCTCGTTGACGACGGCTTGCCTGCGGACGCCCGTGCGGTGCTCGCCGAACAGGTCGGCGATCTACTGATCGCGCCGGTGCCCCGGCGCCAAGAGGAGACCGCGTGAAACGTTCGGTCAGCCACCTTGCTGACGGGCGCGAGATCATCTACTTCGATGACACCCCCAACGCACCGGAACGTACCGCCAAGGACACCAGGGATCTACCCGAGCAGGCACCGCATTCGGTCATTCGCCGCGACCCACTGCTGAACGAGTGGGTCGCGGTCGCCTCGCACCGGCAGACCCGCACCTACAAGCCACCGGCCGACCTGTGCCCGTTGGACCCGAGCAGTCCCGGCAGGCCGACCGAGATCCCGGAGACCGACTACGACGTTGTCGTGTTCGAGAACCGGTTTCCGTCCTTCGCCCAGTCGGTTCCGCAGACCGAGCCGACCGTGCCAGGCATGGCGATGGTGCCGATGGCACCGGGCAACGGCCGCTGCGAGGTGGTTTGTTTCACCAGCAACCACAACCAGTCCTTCGGCCAACTCTCGCCGAACAGGGTGCGCACGGTGGTGGACGCCTGGGCGGATCGGACCGTCGAGCTCGGCAAACTCCCTGGCGTGCAACAGGTTTTCCCGTTCGAGAACCGCGGCGAGGAAATCGGCGTCACGCTGAGCCATCCGCACGGCCAGATCTACGCCTACCCGTTCGTCACGCCGAAAACCGAGCGGATGCTGACGACCGCGCGCGACTACCTCGCCGAACACGGCCGACCGGTCCTGGGCGACGTGCTCGCCGCGGAACGCGCCGAGGGCACCCGGGTCGTTGCCGGCGGCGAACACTGGACCGCGTTCGTGCCCGCCGCCGCGCGCTGGCCGGTCGAGGTGCACGTGGTGCCGCACCGCCAGGTGCCGGACATTCCCGCGCTGACCGAGGCGGAACGCGACGACTTCGCCGATTTGTACCTGCGTGTCCTGCATCAGCTCGACGCCCTGTATGGCCGGCCGCTGCCCTACATCGCGGCCTGGCACCAGGCGCCGGTACACACCGACCGTGATCTCGCCTGGCTACACCTTGAAGTGTTCTCGGTGCTGCGCACCAAGGACAAGCTCAAGTACCTGGCCGGTTCCGAATCCGGCATGGCGGTGTGGATCAACGACGTCACCCCGGAACAGGTGGCCGAACGACTGCGCGCCGCTGGAGTCGACGAAAGCTGAGCGAAGCCCTTTGGTTGCATGGGAAGTCCTCACCATGCGCCAAGGGGCATCTCAGCATGTTCTCAGGACCGTGCCGCACAGTAGTGGCCATGACGGAGAACACCCCGGGTGCAGCGGGAAATGTTCCAGAGCACCAGCAGCCGCCGGAGAACGCGCCGGTACCCGAGACAGCGGCACCTCAGACGCCACCGGAGCAGCCAACCGCGCAAGACCCCAATCCGTGGTCGGCAGCCGGTTACCAGACTTACCGACCGGCCGAGCAGACCGCGTATCCGTCGATCCCCGCCGCGCAACTGCCCGGCAGCGAAACCCCTGCCGATTATCCGCAGCCCGGCTACCCCAGCGACACCACCCAGAGCCAGGAAAACCCGTCCTACGCGCAGCCCGGTGTCAACTTCGGCAGCTATCCTCCGCTCGGCCACCAGCAGACCGCGGCCATGCCGATCGGTGCCCAGCCCAAACGGGGCCGGGGCGGCCTGATCGCGGGCATCGTGGTGCTCGCGCTGGTCGTGGGCGGCGCGGCGGGCAGCCTCGGCGGCTACCTGTTCGGCGGCAGCAACAACTCCGGTGGACCCGTGCAGAGCGCGTTGTCCGAACCGGTGCCGACCGCGACCCAGGCGGCCGCGCCGAACGGCTCGGTGCAGTCGGTGGCCAACAAGGTGCTGCCGACCGTTGTCGAGATCTCCGTGCAGGCCCAGTCCGATCAGGGCGTCACCGGTGACACCGGCTCCGGCATCATCATCTCCAGCGACGGCCAGATCCTCACCAACAACCACGTCATCGCCGATGCCGCGACCGCGGGCAACGGGCAGAGCCAGATCCAGGTGATCTTCTCCAACGGCCGCACGGTGAAAGCGACCATCCTCGGCCGCGACCCCAATTCCGACATCGCGGTCATCAAGGCGCAGGGCGTTACCGGCCTCCCGGTCGCGTCGTTCGGCACCGCCAGCAACCTCCAGGTCGGTCAGGCGGTCGTGGCGATCGGCGCTCCGTACGGCCTGTCCGGCACGGTGACCTCCGGCATCGTCAGCTCGCTGCACCGGCCGACGGTCGCGAGCGACGGCGGGCAGAACAGCCAGGAGACCGTCATGGACGCGATCCAGACCGACGCGCCGATCAACCCGGGCAACTCCGGCGGTGCGCTGGTCAACATGCAGGGCCAGGTCATCGGCATCAACTCGGCCATCTACAGCTCCAGTTCGAGCAGCGGCCAACAGGGTGGCAACGTCGGCATCGGCTTCGCCATCCCGATCGACCAGGCTCGCAGGCTGGCCAACGACATCGTCACCACCGGGCACAGCACCCAGACCCTGCTCGGCGTCCAGGTCGTCGACAACGTCGAGGGCGTCCCGGCCGCGCAGATGGACCAGCTCAGCCCGGACCAGCAGTCCCAGGAGGAAGAAGCCGGTCTCACCAACGGCGCCTACATCGTCGCGGTCACCGCGGGCGGACCCGGCGACAAGGGCGGACTCAAGCAGGGCGCGGTCGTGACCAAGGCCGACGGCAGGCTGATCACCAGCGCCAACGGCCTGGTCGCCGCGGTACACGCCGCCGCTCCCGGCGACAAGATGACGCTGACGCTCAGCGACGGCAGCACCGTCACCGCCACCCTCTCCGGCGAGCCGGTCTCGACCAACTGAGCACAACTCCACAGGGTTTTCGCGGTGGCCGGGTTCTGCCCAAGGCCCACCCGGCCGACTGGCCGCCGCGAAATCGGACGCCACCCGCTGCTCGCTGCCCCGGGCCGTGGCGTGGCCGGGCCGCACGTTCTCCGACACCCTCACCGGAGCGCGTGCGGCCCATTTTCGTTGCTCAGCACTTGGTGAGTTCGACGAACCAGCGGTCCGCGTGATCGCCGTGCCAACTCGGCACCAGGCCGGCCTTCCTGCCGATGGCGACGGCCACCTGCGCGTCCAATACCGCCCACGGGAACCAGGATTCGTCCTCGTCGGCCAGCCGCACCGTAGTTCGCACCAGGCCCGTTCCCGGCGCGGCCACCTCGACCAACGCGGTACCGCCGCTGCCCAGCAACGCCGTGACGCGGCGCAGCAACGCCAGCGGATCGCCGCCGATGCCGACATTGCCGTCCGCCAGCAGAATGTGCTGCCAGCGCCCGAAACCCGGCATCCGGCCGAAGACATCGCGCTGCAACGCAACGCCGCCGCCGCGTTTGGTCAGCCGCACCGCGACCGGTGAAACGTCCACGCCGAGCACGGGCACGCCACGCCTGCCGAGCGCGATCGTCAACCGACCCGGTCCGCAACCGATGTCCAGCGTCTGGCCCGTGCACCGGTCCAGCAGGAGTTCGTCGGCGTCGTCGGCGGCCGCGTGCCAGCGGGCGACCGGCAGGCTGATCTGGGTGCCATCGGCCAGTTCCAGCACACAGCGTTCGGTGCGCAGCGCGGTGTCGAACGGGGACCGGGCGGCACGCAGCTGCGTCAGCACCGGCCCACCCCGACGTCGGCCAGCACCGCGTGCACCGCCGAGGCGAACCGGCTCTCCGGTATCTCCTCCGCGACCCGGACCGCGTCGCCCATGGTGTCCACATCGGACAACTCGGCGACCTTGCCGATCCGCAGGCGCGCATCGTCCAGTGCGGTCCAGGTATCCCGGAATGTGTCCGGTGTGGACATCGGAACGTCGCGCAGCAGGACCGCATCGGCCGGATTCGTCAGCCCCAGCACCCACCAGCCGCCGTCGGCGGCAGGCCCGAGCGCCGCGTCCGCATCGTCCAGCGCGGCAGCCGTACCTGCCAGCAGCGCGGGCGTGACCTGCGGGGTGTCCATGCCGATCTGCACGATCGGCAATCCAGGGCGGTGCCGTCCAGCGTCCGCGTGCGCGTTCGCCAGTCGATCGGCGAAGCTCGCGCCACGCTGCTCGACGACGACCAGCCGGCCGAGCCGCGACCGCAGTTCCTCCGCGCGCACGGCCTTCGCCAGATCGCCGGTCATGGCGACCACCGGAACCGCGCCCGGCGTCGCAGACACCGCGTCCAGGCTGTCCAGCAGCGCGGCAGCGGCGATCTCCGCTGCCTGGCGTGGCGTCGCGGGCGGGGTGAGCCTGGTCTTGGCCAAACCCGGCACCGGCGCCTTCGCCACCACCAGCAGTATGAACTCGTCGATCATCGCAGCACTCCCGCCATGTCGCGGATGGCTCGCGCGGTTCCGCGCACCGACCCGGACACCTTCGATTTCGTGCCCGCCGTTCTCGGCCGGTACGCGACGTCGAACTCGACCACCCGCCACTCCGCGCGCGCCGCCCTGATCAACAGCTCCAACGGATAACCGAAGCGCCGGTCGTGAATATCGAGCTCCAGCAACGCCTCCCGCCGGAAGGCCCGGATCGGTGCGATGTCCCGCACGGCCAGGCCGCGCCTGCGCAGCAACGCCGCCAGCACCGCGTTCCCGGCTCGCGCGTGCCATGGCCATGCCCCAGCGCCGACCGGAACCCGCCTGCCCACCGCCAGATCCGCGGCGCCCGCCAGCACCGGAGCGGCGATCCGGGGGAGTTCGGCCGGGTCGAGCGAGCCGTCCGCGTCCAGCACACACACCACGGCACTGGTCGCGGCGAGGATCCCGGTGTGCACGGCCGCCCCGTAACCCGGCGACGGCTCGGCGAGCACCCGCGCGCCATGCGCCGCCGCGACCGCGGGCGACCCGTCCTGCGAACCGTTGTCCACTACCAGCGCCCGGAACCCGGGCGGGAACGCTGCCAGTACCCCTGGCAGCGCGGCCGCCTCGTTCAGGCAGGGCAGCACCACGTCGACTGTCGCTGCTAGATCGTTCACTCAGGTGACGATAAGTCCACCGTGGAATACCGAAAACCGTTGCGGCGCTTACCGAAATGTGACGAAGCGCCAAGTATTACGGAGCCCTGACGGATACTCGCCACGGCGCGCCAACCACCCGTGACCTGTACTAACCTGACCATTCGGGCTGTGTCGCCCTGGTCGGAGGAAACTGTGGGGATGTCGATGCAGCGAGAAGCCGCGGCGGGCGCCGGACGTGTGCTGGTCGTCGACGACGACATGAACGTGCGCGACGTGGTGCGCCGCTACCTCGAACACGCCGGTTACACGGTCGTGCTCGCAGGCGACGGCGAAATGGCCCTGCACCTGGTCGCCGAATCCGTACCCGACCTGATCGTGCTCGACCTGATGCTGCCCGGCATCGACGGCCTTGAGGTGTGCCGCCGCATCCGCAGCCGCAGCGCCGTCCCGGTCGTCATGCTGACCGCGCTCGGCGAGGAGGACGAACGCATCGCCGGACTGCAACTCGGCGCGGACGACTACGTCGCCAAACCGTTCAGCCCGCGCGAACTCGTGCTACGCGTCGCGTCCGTGCTGCGCAGGGCGCACGGCACCGCGCCGGTCGGTCCGGTCCAACTCGCCGACGGCGACCTCCGGCTCGACGTGGCCGCGCGCAAAGCCACCAGGGGCACCGAGCCGCTCGCGCTCACCGTCCGCGAATTCGATCTGCTGGTCTTCCTCATCTCGCACGCGGGGGAGGCATTCACCAGGGCCCAGCTGCTGGAACGCGTCTGGGGCTGGGACTTCGGTGACCAGTCCACTGTGACCGTCCATGTGCGACGGTTGCGCGAGAAGATCGAGCCGGATCCGGCGCGGCCAAGCCGGATCGCCACGGTCTGGGGTGTCGGCTACCGTTACGATCGCACGGAGTGATGCGTTGTGCTGAGCGAAATCGCGGACGTCGCGCCGTACGCCATCCTGTTCTCGCTGCCCGCCGTGCTGTTCGGCGTGATCATCCTGAAGGTGCTCGGCGAGCGCTCGCTGCCCGCGTCCATGGCCGTGCTGGTGCTCGTGCCGCTCGTCGCCGAACTTGTCGGCGTGCTGTGGGTCAGCGGGTTCATGTTCAGCGTCAGCCTGGACACCAACCTGCTGATCAGCCTGCTCTCCGCCGTGGTCACCGTGCCCACCGCGCTGCTGCTCGGCCGCTCCGTCGCCCGGCGCAGCGTCTGGGAACGCGAGGCACGCGAACGAGAGCGCGCCGCCGAGGCGTCCCGGCGTCAACTCATCGCCTGGATCAGCCACGACCTGCGCACTCCGCTCGCCGGGATCAGGGCGATGGCCGAGGCCGTCGCCGACGGACTGGTCGTCAACCGGCGCGAGGTCACCGGCTATGCCAACCGGATCGGCGGCGAGGCCACCCGGCTCGCGGGCATGGTCGACGACCTGTTCGAGCTGTCCCGGATCACCGCGGGTGCCCTCCAGCTGACCCTGTCCGCGGTCCCGCTGCGCGACGTGATCAGCGACTCGGTCGCCGCCGCGTTGCCGATCGCCCGGCGCAAAGGCGTCCGGGTGCTCGCCGACGTGCGGTCCTGGCCGGTGGTGCTCGGTAGCGACCCTGAGCTGGCCAGGATCGTGCGCAACCTGCTGTCCAACGCGATCCGGCACACCCCGCCCGACGGCACGGTCATGGTCGGCGTCGGCGTCGATCGTGGAGAGGCCCTGCTGCGCATCGACGACGCCTGCGGCGGCATCCCCGAAGCCGAGATCAACCGGGTCTTCGACGTCGCCTTCCGCGGTTCGGCCGCGCGCACCCCCGCCCACCCCGATGACGTCGCGCCGCCCGGTGCCGGTCTCGGCCTCGCCATCACGCAAGGCCTCGTGCACGCGCACCAGGGCAGCATCGAAGCCGTGAACCACGGCCCCGGTTGCCGGTTCGAAGTTCGGCTACCGCTCGCCGCCGTGCGCTGACTCAGTTTCCGGCGAGCGCGGATTCGCGCAGCGGGTCCGTCGCGAAAGCCGCGATGCCCTCCGCGAAGCCGACCCGCGCGGTGAAACCGAGCAGTTCGCGCGCCCGCGCCGGATCGGCCACCACGTGCCGCACGTCCGTCGGACGCGCGCCGCCGGCGATCTTCGGCGCCGGACCATGGCACGCCTTCGCCAACTCGGTGGCGAGCTCGCCGACCGTGTGCGGCACCCCCGAGCACACGTTCACCGGCACCAGCGTCGCCGCCGGTGCTTCGGTCTCCGCCGCCAGCGCGTTGATCAGCGCGACATCGGTGACGTGCACGAAGTCCCGCTGCTGTCGCCCGTCCTCCAGCACCAGCGGTGCCTCGCCGCGTTGCAGCGCCGACCGGAACAGCGAAGCGACCCCGGCATACGGGGTATCGCGCGGCATCCGCGCGCCGTAGACGTTGTGATAGCGCAGCGCCCACACCGAACCGCCGGTCTGCCGCGCCCACGCCGCCGCGTAGTGCTCCTGCGCGACCTTGCTCGCCGCGTAACTGCTGCGTGGCTCCAACGGCGCGTCCTCGGGCACCAGCTGCCACGCCAACGGCGCGCCGCACTGCGGGCACGGCGGCTCGAACTCGCCGGCGTCCACGTCACATTGGCGTCGCACCCCGGGCGCGACGACGCCGTGCTCGGCACACGCGTAGCGGCCCTCGCCGTAGACCACCATCGAGGAGGCCAGCACCAGGCGGCGCAACCCCGCCTCGTGCATCGCCGCCAGCAACACTGCGGTGCCCACGTCGTTGTGCTCGGCGTAGGAGGGTGCGTCCGACGGGTCGATGCCGTGCCCGACCACGGCTGCCTGGTGGCACACCACGTCGACGTCGGCGAGGAGTTCGCGGAGCAGCCCGGCGTCCCGCACGTCGCCGACGACGAGGTCGTGCCGCCGGGTCCACTCCGGCGCGCCAGCGTCGCCGTGCGCCTTGGGCAGCAGGGCATCGACGCCGATCACCTCGTGACCGCGCTCGACCATGACATCCGCGATGTGCGAACCGATGAAACCGGCCATACCGGTGATCAACACACGCATGCGGGCGACGCTAGCCGCACCGGCGCGACCGCGCGCGCCTGGCGGCTGACCCGTCACACAACCGTCAGATCCGGAAACCGACGCTGCGCGCACACGCGGGCGGGTGAGGCTCTACCGTGACCGGTATGGAACACAGCGCGCAACGCCTGGGGCGGGCCCTCGTCGTGATCGTCGATGACCGCCTGGCGCACGGGGAGCACGACGACAAGACCGGCCCCCTGGTGACGGAACTGCTTGAGGAGAGCGGCTTCATCGTCGACGGCATCGTCGCGGTGGCCGGCGAGATCGTCGATATCCGCAGCGCGTTGAACACCGCCGTCATCGGCGGCGTCGACTTGGTGATCACTGTCGGCGGCACGGGCGTCTCGCCCCGCGACGTCACCCCGGACGCCACCCTGGGCGTACTTGACCGCCCGATTCCTGGCATCGCGGAGGCACTGCGCTCCTCCGGCCTCGCCGCGGGCGCCGTGGACGCCGGTATCTCGCGCGGACTCGTCGGTGTTTCCGGCAGCACTCTGGTGGTCAACCTGGCCGCGTCGCGTGGCGCGGTCCGGGACGGCATGGCGACCCTGTCCGCGCTGGTGCCGCACGTCATCGAAGAGCTTTCCGGTCTCGACGAGGCGTGATCCGGCCATGAGCGAGTCGGGCCGTGACAAACCCGATGACGAGCCGGCGGCCCGGAATCGACCGCGCCGCCGGCCGGTCAGCGACCCCTTCGGTGATGTCCTGCCCGACACCACCCGCGATGAGCGGGATCCGGAATCGGCCGGTCGCGACGACGAGGCCTGGTACCGGGAGAACCGCCCACCGCACCATGATCAATATTGATCAGTTCTGCCGCTCGCGCAGCAGATCCCGGATCTCGGTGAGCACGTCGATCTCGGTGATCACCGCGGCCTCCGGCTCCTTGCCCCTGGCGCGACGTTCCATGATCTTCGCCATCGGCAGCACGAACGCGAAGTAGACCACCGCCGCGATGACCAGGAAGTTGATCACGGCGGTGATGACCGCGCCGAAGTCGATCGTGGACTTCAGATTGCCCGCTACCAACTGCACGGAAAGGCCGCTGACCTTCGAGCCGCCGAGGGCGGCGATCAGCGGATTGATCAGGTTCGTCACGACCGCCGTGACGACAGCGGTGAACGCGGTGCCGATGACCACCGCGACCGCGAGATCGAAAATGTTCCCTCGCATGATGAACTTCTTGAACCCTTGAAACACGGCGCGCTCCTCGATTCGGCAGATGGCCTGCCCGCCATCCGGTCCAGATTCGGCTAGCGGAGCGTAACGGTCACAGGTTGACGCAGTGACACGGCAGCGACCCGTATCGCGACCTGTTCGGGTAATGCCAGCACGACGAGCCGTCCATGCTGACCGGGCGCGGTGTCCGCGTCGCGCACGGTGAGCACGATCGCCCCCGTTGCCAGCACCGAGCCCGCGCTCGACGCTGGATCGTCGGTCTGGTCGGTGGTGACCACGTCGACCCGGGCGCCCGGGTGCAGCAGATCGGCCACCGCGGGATCGGCCAGCCGGACCGGCACCGCCGAAGTGCCGGGTGCTCCGCCAGGGAAGCTGGTGTCCACCAGTCGCACGTCGGTGATCGGTTCACCCGCGCGCAGCGCGCCGCCGAGCACGTGCCCGGTCGCGGCGCGAACCGTGCTCAGCGCGCCGGTCGGGAGTAAGTCAGCGGGGAGTTGACGGAGCACGACGTCGGCAGGGGTGAGGGTGCTGCCGGGCGCGAGGTCGTGCCGCGCGAGCAGGACCGGCGCGGTCGGCTGGGCGCCGCTGGGATCGGGACGCAGCGCGAGCACCAGCGCGAGGATGGCGAACGCCGCGGCCAGCCCGCGTTGCACCCACGGCCCGCGCAGGCCGGAAAGGCGACGGATGCGGTTCCCGGGAGATGGTGCGACCCGGGCCGCTCGAATGGCACGCACGACCTGCTCCTGACTCGTCATCGACGGAGGGCGCCGATGGGCGCTCTGCTGACGAGTGGAGACGTTAGGGAAATCAGGCGGGCTCGATGCTGCTCGAAGCGCTACCTGTGGACAGGCTCCCGAGTTGTGGACAACTCGATTTGACGAACGATCAGGGTGCGGCCTTCGTGGCGCTCGACGACGAGCCACCCGACGACGAGGACGAGGAAGACGACGAGGACGACGTGGAAGACGACGACGTCGACGAGGAAGACGACGAACTGCCGCTCGACGAATCCGAGGACTTGGAACCGGAGGAGGACGAGTCCGAACTGGTCGAACTCGCGGCTGCCTTCTTGTTCTTGTCAGCGGATTCGGAGCGGCTGTCGGTGCGGTAGAAACCGCTGCCCTTGAAGACGACACCCACCGAACCGAACAGCTTGCGCAGCTTGCCGGCACACGCCGGGCACTCGGTCAGGGCGTCGTCGGAGAAGGACTGCACTGCCTCGAACCGGTGACCGCACGCGGTACAGGCGTACTGATAGGTCGGCACTGTCGCTCCCATCGCGGCAACCCGCGAAACTCGTTCTGGCACTCGTGCGCTTCGAGTGCTAATGCTCACTGTCGATGATGCGCCAGGGTGGCGGCCGAGCGCAAACATGCCCGGCACACATCACGTCCACACATCCGCGACAACACAGCGTACTGAACCAGCGGTGTCAGGCGATTCGCTGGATGCCCAGTCGAGGGGTCAACGTGGCGGTCATCCGCACGTCGTGCGGCTCGTCCGGCAGGTGTTCCAGCAGTTCCTCGTCGCGGACGAGACCAATCAGCACCGCGTCCGCGCGCGCCCTGGGTAGCGACCGGTCATAGTGGCCCGCGCCGCGACCGAGCCGCACCCCGCGCCGGTCGATCGCCAGCGCCGGGATCAGAATCACGTCGGCCATGCCGATCGCGTCCGGTCCCAACCGAGGTCCACCGGGTTCGCGCAGACCGTGCGGACCGGGCACCAGGCTCGCATCGCCTGCGTACTCCGCCCAGTCCAGCGGTGCCGCGCCGGTCACGACCGGGAGCAGGACGCGCGCCCGGATCGCGTCGACCATGGCCACACTGCCGGGTTCGGCGCCGACCGGCAGATAGCAGCACACCACTGGCGCATCGAGCGTGGCGACCCACTTGACCAGCGCCGATGTCTCTTCCTCGCGGATTTCGGCAGCCAGCTCGCGGCGCGCCGAGGACAGCCGCCTGCGCAGCGCGGCCTTGGACTCGGGATCTTGTGCCGACTCGGTCACGCCCTGACATTAGGCGCGGTTAGGCTCGCAAACCATGAGCCCGACGAGTTCGTTCTCCACCGCTATCGTGCCGGCCGCCGGACTCGGCACCCGATTCCTCCCCACCACCAAGGCCGTGCCCAAGGAACTCCTGCCGGTCGTCGACACCCCCGGCATCGAACTGGTCGCCACCGAAGCCGCCGAGGCCGGTGCCAGCCGCCTGGTCATCGTCACGTCGCCCGGCAAGGACGCGGTCGTGCAGTACTTCCGCCCGCAGCCGGAGCTGGAAGCGACCCTGACCGAGCGCGGCAAGACCGACCTCGCCGACAAGGTCCGTCGCTCGTCGGAGCTGCTCGCCGTCGAGACCGCGATCCAGGAGAAGGCGCTCGGCCTCGGTCACGCCGTCGGCTGCGCGGAAGGCAACCTGACCGACGCCGACGATGCGGTCGCCGTGTTGCTGCCCGACGACCTGGTGCTGCCGGCCGGTGTGCTGGCCAGGATGGCCCAGGTGCGCGCCGAGTTCGGCGGCAGCGTGCTGTGCGCGTTCGACATCCCCCGGTCGGAAATCTCCGCGTTCGGCGTGTTCGATGTCGAGGACACCGGATCGGCGGACGTCAAACGGGTGAACGGCATGGTGGAGAAGCCCGCGCCGGAAGACGCCCCATCGACCTTCGCCGCGGCTGGCCGCTACCTGCTTGACCGGGCGGTTTTCGACGCGTTGCGCCGGATCACGCCAGGCGCGGGCGGGGAGTTGCAGCTCACCGACGCCATCGCGCTGCTGATCAAGGAAGGGCACCCTGTACACGTCGTCGTGCATTCCGGTGGCCGACACGACCTCGGTAATCCCGGCGGATTCATCCGAGCCAATGTTGACTTTGCCCTGAAGCACCCGACCTACGGGCCGAGCCTGCGGGAATGGCTGCGGGAGCGGCTCGACCAGTCCTGACACATTTGACGACGAATCGACATGGATCGCGCAACGACGGGGAAGCGCCGATGAGATCAGTGGACGAGCAACTGCGCAAGGTCATCGCGGCCGCGGTCCGACCTGCGCCGGTTCGAGTGGCGATCTCCGAGGCCCAGGGCCTGTTGTGCGCCGAGGAGGTCGTCGCCGAGCGGGCTCTGCCCGGCTTCGACCAGGCCGCTGTGGACGGTTACGCGGTGCGCAGCGTCGACGTCAGTTCGGCCGGGGTCGAACCAGTCGAACTGCCCGTCGTCGGCGAGATCCCGCCCGGATCGCGGCAGCCGAGGCGGCTGCAACCCGGCCAGGCCGTGCGGATCTCCACCGGCGCGCCGCTGCCCACCCTCGCCGACGCGGTCGTGCCCGCGAGCTACACCGACGGCAACGACGCGCGGGTCACCGTGTCCCAGCCGGTGCCCTCCGCCGCGTTCGTCCGGCGCACCGGCGAGGACGTGCAACCCGGCGACGTCGCGGTGCGCAAGGGCGCCACCATCGGATCTGCCCAGGTCGGGCTGCTGGCGGCGGTCGGCAGGGACAAGGTCCTCGTGCACCCGCGACCGCGCGTGTCGGTGCTCGCGGTCGGCGACGAACTCGTCGACATCGAACGCACGCCGGGACCGGGCCAGGTCTACGACGTGAACACCTACGCCCTGGCCGCCGCCGCGCGCGACGCGGGCGCGGACGTGTCCAGGGTGGGCATCGTGCCCGGTGGTGCCAAACGCTTGCGCGAGGTGGTCGAGGGCCGGCTGCTGCTGTCCGAAATCGTCGTCATCGCCGGTGGCATCGGCGGATCCGGCGGCGAGGACATCCATGCCGCCCTGTCCGAACTGGGCAACATCGACGTGACCAGGGTCGCCATGCACCCCGGTTCGGTCCAAGGTTTCGGCAGGCTCGGCCCCGACCTGGTGCCCACCTTCCTGCTGCCCAGCAACCCGATGAGCGCGCTGGTCGTGTTCGAGGTGCTGGTCCGGCCACTGATCCGCACCGCGCTCGGCAAACGCAACGCGCAACGCCGCGTCGTATCCGCGCGGCTGCTCTCGCCGATCGTGTCCACCAAGGGCAGGCGCGGCTACCTGCGCGGCCAGCTGCTGCGCGACTCCAAGACCGATGAATACCTAGTCCAGCCGCTCGGCACGTCCGGCGCGCACCTGCTCGCGTCGCTCGCCGAAGCCAACTGCCTGATCCAGGTCGGCGAGGAAACCACCGACGTCGCGGTCGGCGACGACGTCCAGGTCACGTTCCTTGCCCAACGCGGATAGAGGGCACGTGCCCGACTTCCCCATCCCCGGTTACCCAGGCGCGGACGACCAGGACTCCGGCTGGACCCACCTGGAGACCGCGAGCCGACACCCCGGCTGGCCGGTCAGACTCGGCCCGCTGATCGTGCCCGCGGGCACCGTGGCGCTGCGTCCACCGCACCTGTTCGACGGCTCGTCGTGGAGCAGGATCAGGCTGCGTGACCGCGCCCACCTGGAAAAATGGGAGCCGACCGCACCTGGCCGGTGGGAAGAACGCAACGCCGCCGTCGCCTGGCCCGGCCAGTGGTGGTCGCTGCGCAGCTTCGCCCGGCGAGGCCACACCCTGCCGTTCGTCATCACCGTCGACGGCGAGTTCGCCGGCCAGGTCACCGTCGGCAACGTGGTGCGCGGCTCGCTGTGCTCGGCCTGGATCGGCTATTGGGTCGCTGAGGATCTGGGCAGGGGCGGGGTGGCCACCGCGGCGGTCGCCATGCTCACCGATCACTGCCTGTTCACGGCAGGCCTGCACCGCATCGAAGCCACCGTCCGGCCCGAGAACGCGGCCAGCCTGCGGGTGCTCAACAAGCTCGGTTTCCGTGAAGAAGGCCTGCTCCGCAGCTACCTGGACGTCGCAGGTGCCTGGCGCGACCACGTCCTGCTCGCCCTCACCGTCGACGACGCGCCGAGCGGTCTGGTGCACAAGCTCGTCGCCGACGGCCGGGCACGTTTCGCCTGATTCACCCGTTTCCAGGGCGGTTCCCGGGGTCCATTCGGCGGTTGATTCCCAGTCAAGGGAACCGACCGTTACCGGCGCGCCTCCGACACTGGTGTGACTGCTGTGACTAACGTGACGGGAGCCGTGAACGCGCCATGTGCGGATCGGGGGAGGTGACGGGGCCGTGCCCAGCTCGTTGATCATCGTCGCGCTTGTTGTGGTGTGGCTCCTCGTGCTCGTTCCCATCGCCGCACGCAGGCGTCAGGAAGTGGCCAAGACCGGGGACTCCACCCTTGCCGCCCGAGTGGTGCGCAGCGGGGGTGTGAGCGCCAAGGTGGAGGAGGCGTTCGCCGTGTCCGACAACCCGGACCACGAGACCGAGAAAGCCACACCACAAGTCGCCGTCGTCGAACTCGACGACGACGAATTCGACGAAGAAGACCTCGACCAACTCGAAGACTTCGACGACTTCGAGGACGAAGACCTCGAACCGGAAGAACTCGACGTCGCCGAGGCCGACGAACTCGCCGCCGAAGACCACGACGACGACCTCGAAGACGAATACGTCGACGAGGACGAGGTAGTCGACGAGTACTACGAAGACTTCGACGACGACCGCCGAGCCCGCCGCCCCTACAGGCCTGGCCGAGGCGGCTTCGACCCGGCGGCGGCAGCAGCCAGCGCCCGCGCCAGGTACACCATCCGCCAGCGGATCGTCCTGGTCATCATCGTCGCCGCCATCGCGACCGCGATTCTCGCCGTACTCACCAAACCGGTCATCTGGTGGGCGCACGGCCTACTCGACATCGGCCTGATCAGCTACCTCAGCTACCTGCGCCGCCAAGTCCGCATCGAAGACGACATCCGGCAACGCCGCACCGCCCGCCTCGGCGCCGAAGCAGAAGAAGCCGCGTACCACGAAGACAGCACCGACTACGACGCCGAACGCGACTACCGCGAAGCCGACCGCTACGACGCCCCACCAGCCCCCAGGTCCGCCGTAGCCCGCCCCGTCGCGCGCCCGCGCCCCCGGCCCGGCACCGTCGTCGTCGAGACCGACGACGACGACCCGATCTTCGACGAACTCGACCAGCCCGGCGTCCTGCCCTACCGTCGAGCGGTCGGCGAGTAGACACCCCGCGTAAACGGTTCGCCGGAAGCTGGTAGGGTTCTTGACGTACCAAGGGGCTGTAGCACAGTTGGTAGCGCGTCTCGTTCGCATCGAGAAGGTCAGGGGTTCGATTCCCCTCAGCTCCACTCGAATAGATGGCTCGTGCTCGCGAAGAGCGCGAGCCATTTTCGTGTGGTGATCATATTGGGGGATCCAATCCCCCAAACCCCCTACGCCAGGGCTGCCGCCCCGGACCCCGCCTGGCTCGGCCGCCCGCTCAGAGTTGTAGCTAGCTCCTGTAACCTCCACAACGTTTCACAACCCGAACTCTCGGGTTTTTGGACAGGCAGCGATGCTTCGTGCCTGTTTCGTATAAAAGCCGCCTCGATCAGCTGAGTCACTGGATCTTGGAGGTAGGCGGCTACGGACATGTTGTTGGCGACTCGACCCCGTACTGTTCGGCGCATGACCGCATCGCTCCTGGCCAAGGCTGTGGTGACTGTCTTGCGTCGAGTAGTTGGCATGGTCGGCGTGTGTCACATGCGGACCGCTTGAGGCACAAGCGGACCCGGCCACTTTCTTGACAGGCAGCAGCCGCGCTCTCTGTTGGCGCGGCTGTTATCGGTCGAACTGCCTAGCGATGCTTTGAGATGGCACCGCCGCCGAGCTGCCACATTTCGTAGTTGCCGCATTCCGCCGTGATCTCGGCCGCCGCCTGAGCCGCGGTGAAGAAGTCGTCGACCACAGGTGAGAGATGTGATGCCGCCACGGCGAGGCATACCTGGTCTGGCGCCAGATCCGGAACGGGCACGTAGGTGACGTCCGGATGCGTGTAGAAGACGGTCGCCGATCGCGCCAGGAACGAGATACCCCGGCCGGCGGCGACGTGCTCGAGCGTTTCGTCCACGCCGCGAACCAGGTATCCGGCGTTGAGGTGCGGGCGCCTGGTGGGCTGCGTGCTCGCGTCGGCATGCCAAAGCAGCGGCTCGCCGGCCAGGTCGGCCTCGGTAACTTCTTCCTTGCCGGCCAGCCGATGGCTGGCGGGCAGGACCGCTACCCGCGGCTCGGTGTAGAGCGGAACGATGCGCAGGCCGGCCTCGTCAATGGGCAGCCGCACGTAGCCGATGTCGATGCGGCCGTCGAGCAGCATCCCGGCTTGTTCGTCGGCTTCGATGCGTTGCACGTCGACCAGCACATCCGGGTGCCGGATGGCGAACTGTTGTATCGCCGGGGCGACCGCGATGCCTGCCCGGAAGCCAACCATCATCCGCTGCTTGCCCCGCGCGGCTACGGTCACTCGGCGGCGCGCCGCGTCGGCGGAGGCAAGCAATGGGGCGGCGTCGGCCAGCAGCTGCTTGCCAGCGTCGGTGAGCACCACCCCGTGGCTGTCCCTGGTGAACAGCGCGGCGCCGAGATCCTTTTCGAGCGCGCGGATCTGCCGGCTCAGTACCGGCTGCGCGATGTGTAGCTGTTCGGCGGCTCGGCCGAAGTGCAGCGTGTCGGCGACCACGACGAAATAGCGCAACTTGCGCAGGTCCAGATCCATCAAGGCCTCCCAGGGGCCGGCAATGCCACCAGGGTATCGCCGCGGCCAAAAGAGGTCTTGGACATCAACTCGGACCGGTGGCAACCATGGATGTCGAGCGCCGCGCAGTCGCCTCATCACGGCGTCGATGACACGGCTCGTCCCGCAGGGCGGGGGACGGACGGCGTTACTTCCAACTCCAGAAAGCAGCACATCATGAGCAGCATCAGCATCATCGGCCTCGGGGGCATGGCCCGCGCTATCGCCACCCGCGCGGTCGAGGGCGGCAACACCGTCGAGGTCATCGGTCGCGACGCGGCCAAGGCCCACGGCCTGGCCGCCGAGCTCGGCGGCAGCGCGACGGCAGGAGCATTCGGCGCCACCCCGGCCAGTGACATCGTGGTCTCTGCGGTGCCTTATGCCAGCGCCGCGCAGGTCCTCGCGCAGTTCGGCGACGCGCTGGCCGACAAGATCGTTATCGACATCTCCAACACCTTCAACGCCGACGCCACCGGGGTCGTCACCCCCGTCGGCACCTCCGGTGCGCAGGAGATCGCCAAGACCGTTCCGGCGAGCGCGCACGTCGTGAAAGCGTTCAACACCGTCTTCGGCCACGTTCTGGCCCAGGGCGGCCAGCTGGACGTGCTCATCGCAGGCGACGACGCGGATGCCAAGACACGCGTGTCGACCTTCATCGAGAGCCTCGGTCTGCGCCCGCTGGATGCCGGCGATCTTGCGGCGGCGCGTTGGCTGGAGGCGGTCGGGCCGCTGCTGATGGGCCTGGCAAACCATGGCGCCGGGTTCAACATCAGCCTCGGCGTCACCATCGCGGACTGAGTACGCCCGCACTCACCACGTCTCCCGTTACACCGCCTCAACCGCTCTAGGTCAACGGCTCCGGTGACGCGAGAAGTAAGCCTTTCACCCACTCTCGTGAGGACACGTTGTGCGAGTTTTTGTTACTGGCGGGACCGGCCATACCGGTTCCTACATCATCCCCGAGCTCATCGCCGCCGGGCACGAGGTCACCGGCCTGGCCCGCTCGGACACGGCTGCGACCGCGTTGTCCGCGCTCGGCGCGACGGTGCGTCGCGGCGACCTCGACGATCTCGACGGGCTCAAGGAGGCAGCCGCGGACTCCGACGGCGTCATCCACGTCGCGCACAGACAAGACCTGCTCCCCACCGGCGGAATCGACGCCGTGGCCGCCGCGGAGGTCCCGATCATGCTCGCCTACGGCGAAGCGCTCGCGGGAACTGGCAAGCCGCTGGTCGCGGCAGGGAGCATCGGCTCGCCGGGGAACCTGGGCCGGCCGGCCACCGAGCAGGACCCGGCTCTGCCCGGCGGCGAGGAGCACACGGGCACCCTGCGGGCTCGCAACATCGTGGAGACCACCGTCATCGGCCTGGCGGAGCACGGAGTGCGGTCGTCAATCGTGCGCATCGCCAATATCGCGCACAGCACGACCGATCAAGCCGGCTTCCTCCAGCAGCTGATCGCGCTCGCGAAGGAGAAAGGTGTCATCGGCTACCCCGGAGACGGCGCCAACCAGTGGAACGCCGTGCACGCCCGCGATGCCGCCTCCGTGTTCCGCTTGGCTTTGGAAAAGGGCCCGGCCGGCAGCTACTGGCACGCGGTCGCAGACGGTGCCATCCCGCTCCGCGACATTGCCGAGGCCATCGGCAGCCGACTCGGCCTGCCCGTTGTGAGCATCCCGGCCGACGTCCTGATGGTGCCGGGCTACTTCGGGTTCCTCGCGAACATCGTCACGCAGAGCTACCCCGTGTCCAACCTCATCACCCGTCAGACCCTCGGCTGGGAACCCGCCCAGCCCGGCCTGCTCGACGGTCTGGACAACGGCCACTACTTCCCCGCCAGCTGAGGATAGGAACCCAATGACAACTGTGGGATTCATCGGAAGCGGAAACATCGGCATCGCCGTCGCGCAGCTCGCCATCGAGGCCGGCCACCGGGTGGTGCTCAGCAACTCACGCGGTCCCGAAACGCTCAGGACTCGGTCGCGCGACTGGGGCCGCGAGCGGCCGCAGCGACGAGCGAGCAGGCTGCGGCGGCCGGTGACATCATCGTGGTCACAGTGCCGGTCAAGGCGTTCCCCAACCTGCCCGCTGCACCATTGGCCGGAAAGACGATCATCGACACGTGCAACTACGGCCCCGAGCGTGATGGGCACATCCCCGAGCTCGATAGCAACGCGCTTACCTCGAGCGAACTGCTGCTGCGATACATCCCGGACGCCATGCTCGTGAAGGCGTTCAACAACATCTACTACAAGCATCTGCTCTCACTCGCTCGCCCGGCAGGGGCGGCCGACCGCTCGTACCTGCCGATCGCCGGCAACTCCGAGCGGGCGAAGGCGGCGGTGAGCGGTTTCATCGATTCCATCGGATACAACGTCGTGGACGCGGGACCGCTGGCCGACAGCTGGCGGCAGGCGACAGGCACCCCGGTCTGGGGGACGCCCTACGGGCCGTACTCGAATGAGAAGGGACAGCCGGTCAGCGAAGACGTCATCCGCGCGGCCCTAGCCACCGCGACGCGGTAACCGCAAGGTGGGGGCCGCCGCGGACAGCGTCTGGTCCTTAAAGGGCGGCAAGTGAGCCGCCTGAGCCCAAAGATCAACTCGTCTCGCATGCGGATCCCCGCGGGGACGCGCATAACGGTGGATCCCCGAGTCCCGGCAGCTACCAATCCGGCCTCGCCGAACCCGGTGCCGTCTTCCGCGCGACGAGGCGTGATCGGGCCGTCATTGGCCTCCCGCCGGAACGGGAGCAGACCCGGTAGTTCCGCGGTCATCGCTGGGCTGCCGAAGAGATGACGCGGGGATGGCGTTGTCGATGAGGACGGCAGCGATGGCGGCGGCGGTGGCGAAGCATTCGCTGTCGAGGACTCGGGTGCGGGCGGAGGCGCCATCGATGAGCAGCGCCAGCTGTTCGCCGAGTTGTTCGGGGTTGGTGGCGCCTGCTTCGCGGGCGGTTTCGGCGAGCCGCGCGGCGATGGCCTTCTTGTAGTCGCGTGCGCATTCGGATGCCGGGTGTTGAGGGTCGTGGAGTTCGACGGCCGCTCCGATGTAGGGGCACAGGGGGGTGGACGCTGGCACATCGAAGGCCGTGAGGAGTCGTTCGCGGGGTGTGAGGTCGGTGCGGTCGAACACCCCGGGCAAGACGTCGGGATCGAAGCGGCGCAGGTATTCGGCGACCAGTTCGTCCTTGCCGGCGAAGTGCTGGTAGGCCGTGCGCTTCGACACCTGGGCCACCGCGCAGAGCTGGTCCATACCGGTGCGATTGATGCCCTGTTCGCGGAACAGTTGTTGTGCCGCGCTGAGGATCCGCTCGCGCGCGCCCCTGCCCCGGCGGCGGCCTTGGGGTCCCTTCTCCAACTCCGTCATGCATCCAGCATAGCCGAGTTGAGTACCGATCAGTGTACATAACTTGCGCTTCGACCGGTCGCCCGGTACGTTAAGCACACGGAACGGTGTACGTAACGTACCGGCTGGTTCCGACCACTCGGCAATTCGAAGGAGTGATCGTGGGAAAGCTCGACGGCAAGGTAGCGGTGATCACAGGTGGATCAACCGGCATGGCGCTGGCCGGCGCCAAACTATTCGTGGACGAGGGAGCTCACGTCTTCGTCCAGGCCCGGCGGCAGGACGCGTTGGACGACGCCGTCAAGCTGATCGGCCGGAACGTGACCGCCGTGCAGGGTGACGCCGCCGAACTGGCCGACCTGGACCGCTTGTACGACACCGTCAAGCGGGACAAGGGCTCGATCGACGTGCTGTGGGCCAGCGCCGGGATGGGCGAACCCGCCGTCCTCGGCGAGATCACCGAGGAACAGTTCCACCGCGCCTTCTGGCTCAACGCGCGCGGCACCCTGTTCACCGTGCAGAAGGCACTGCCGCTGCTCAACGACGGAGCCTCGGTCTTCATGACCGGCTCCAACGCCTCACTCGGGGCCTTCCCCGGATGGAGCCTGTACGCCGGTAGCAAGGCCGTGCAACAGGCATGGGCCCGCGTGTGGCTCAACGAGCTGAAGGACCGCAAGATCCGGGTGAACGTCCTGACCCCCGGCCAGGTTGCCACGGCCAAGCAGGAAGAACTGTTCGACGAGGCCACCAAGGCCGCGTTCGAATCCCTGATCCCGCGGGGAAAGATGGGTCGCCCCGAGGAGATCGCCACCGTCGCGCTGTTCCTCGCCTCCGACGACTCCAGCTACGTCAACGGCCTGGAACTGGTCACCGACGGCGGCACCACCGCGATCTGAGCGGAAACCCGTTATGTGCGGGCACGTCCGCAAGAACACAGCCACCGCGGGCGAAGAAACCGTTCTCGGACGCGGACACCGCAACACGATGAAGTGTTGCGTGGCCGCGAGAAGAAGGAAGAGAGCACACCTCATGAGCAGCATCAGCTTCATCGGCACCGGGAACATGGCCCGCACCATCGGTACCCGGGCGGTAGCGGGCGGCAACACCGTCGAGATCATCGGCCGCGATGAGTCCAAGGCCACCGACCTGGCCCAGGCTCTCGGCGGCGGCACCACGACGGGAAAGTGGGGCGCAGTTCCGGCCGGGGACATCGTCATCGCGGCCCTGTTGTACGACGCTGTCGTTCCGGCCATCGCCCAGTTCGGCGACGCCCTGGCAGGCAAGGTCATCGTCGAGATCAGCAACCCCTTCAATGCCACGTTCGACGGGCTGGCCCACAGCGAGGAGACCTCGATCGCGCAGGAGGTCGCAAAGGTGGCCCCGGCCAGCGTCAGCGTGGTGAAGGCATTCAACACCATCTTCCGTCAGGTCCTGGAGAAGGGCCGGCCCAACGTCTTGTTCGCCGGCGACGATGCGCAGGCCAAGGCGGCTGTGGCGGAGTTCATCAAGAGCATCGGGCTGCGCCCGCTTGACGTCGGCGGCCTGAAGATGGCGCACTGGCTGGAAGGCGCGGGTGTGGTGACCGTGGGCCTCGCCAGCAACGGGGTGGGGCACTTTGACTTCGCCCTCGGCGTCGACGAATTCTCCGGCTGAGCCGCACCGCCCCGGTCGGGCACCGTAGCTCTGCTCCACTCGCGTTCGTCGCCAATCAGGCGCACCGCGAAGCATGGGCGTTCCTGCCGATCGGCGTGCTGAGCGTGGGCTTCGTCCTGACCATCGCGATCAGCTCCGGTCGCATCAGCGCTGATTGCCGAGGTGCCTGCCTTGGCACCGCGATGAACGTACCGGTAGAGCTGTGACCCCGTCTCCGCGGACGGGGTGGTCCTCCTGCCGGTCAGAACGATTCGGCCGGCAGGAGGCCGCCGCGGTTGGTGTGTCATAGGGATGCGGTCAGTCGCGGCATCCCGAGTTCGAGCTGACGGTTGGTGCGGGTCAACCGTCCACGACCTCGCCCGAAGCGAACCTGGCGAACAACCAGGCGCAACAGGAACTCGACTACGTCGGCAAGGGCATGATCACAACCCATTTCTGGAACGACCTCAACGCCGATGGCCTGTGGGAGCAGGGCGAGCCCACGGTGGACCCCGGCAGCATCACCTTCAACTCGATCGACGACCAAGATCAGTACGGCGCGGCGAACACCTTCAACGGTGTCTACTCCGAGACCGTCGTGGCCGAGACGTACTACGCGGAAGTGCAGGTGAGGACCAACCAATGGCAGTTCACCAAGCCGAACGCCGGTGACGACAGCATAGACTCGGACTTTACGCAGACCAGCGAGAACACGTACTACCGGACCGCTCGCACCGAGCCGTTCGTGGTCGACGCCAACGGGTCGGTCACTGTTGATGTTGGACTCGTCGCGGTGACGGCAGGAAGCTGAGGAGCGGGCCGCCGGGACGGGGGAACCTCCAGGCGGCACGTACGCCGTTGGACCCCACCTCACTCGGGGCGAGCCGGTCGGCGGAAAAGCGCCGACCGGCTCGGCTCCTTTGTGAAGAGCTGTCTTGTACGTCGTAGGTGCCCGGCTGGACACGTCCAGTCGCATCCACGGCTCGGCGGTTCAGAAGGTGAAGCGCTGGGCGTTGGACGCGTTGCAGTCGTAGATCTGCAACTGGACGCCTTGGGTCGTTGAGCTGTTCGGGTCGTCGAGGCAGCGGGCGGATTCTGGGTTGACCAGGGAACCGTTGGCGCCTGCTGACCAACGTTGGGCGCCGGAGCCGTTGCAGTCCCACAGTTGTACGTGCGTGCCGTTCGTGGTGCCGCTGTTCGACACGTCCAGGCATTTGCCCAAGGCGCGCAGCGTGCCGCCCGCGCCGGGGATCAGGGTCCAGTTCTGTGCCGCGGTGTTGTCGCAGCCCCAGAGCTGGACGGGGGTGCCGTTCGCGGTGCTGGCGCCGCGCACGTCAAGGCAGTAGCCGTTGATCGCGGATTTCACGGTGCCGTGCGTAGTGACGAGGGACTGTTCGACCAATTGCGCGGCGGCGGTCATGCCGGTCGGGTTCGGGTGGTAGGCGGACAGGCCGGGGGCGACGTCGTAGGTGTTGACCCAGGGCGCTGCCGTGCAGGAGTTGTGCGGTGCGCTGGCGGTCGCCAGGTCGACGAGGGTGGCGCCGGTCGCGTTGGCTGCCGTTGCGGTGTCCTGGGCGAGGTCGGCGGCCAGGGAGCGTTCGTAGCTGAGGTGGTCGGCGGTGAGCGGCACTCCTGCGCAGGCGCCGGAGCCGGGCAGGATGGTGAAGTAGTTGACCAGCAACACGTGTGCTTGCGGCGCGCGGCTGTGCACCGCGGTCACCACGTTCTCCAGTCGCTGGGTGAGCACGGTCAACGTCGATGTGATCGCGCCGGTGTCGACGGTGCCGCAGTTGGTGCCACCGCTGTCCTGGCACGAGTAGGTGTCGAGGCTGCCGAGGTAGTCGATGTCGTTGCCGCCGATGGTCACCGTGACCAGTTGCGTGCCTGCGCCGACCGCGTCGATTTGTGGCGACTGGCCGTCCTGGGCGTCGGTGAGCACGTTGGTGGTGGTCGCGCCGCTGCACGAGACGTCGGTCAGATCGGCCCCGATGTCGCGGGCGAGGACGTTGGCGTAGTTGTTCGCCGAGCGCGCGCAACCGGACGGGCTGCCTGCCTCGCCGGGTGCGATACCGGGACCGGCAGCGAACGAACTGCCCATGGCCACGTAGGCCAACCCGGCCGGCGGTGGTGCGGCCGATGCGGTGCCGGGTAAGGCGAGGGTGATCAGCGTCAGAACGATCGGCAGGCGCATGGCGACTCCCTCGGCGGCGACAGCGTAACTCGACAGTACGGTGAAACCGGTCAGAGTCGATGATGCTTGTCCCGTCGTGTCAGGGGGCGTGTCAGGGCTGGGGCAGGTCGGTGTCAGCGGCGCCGGTGACAGTGTTGGCATGACGGAATTGGCGATCACGGCTTCCGGGTTGCGGAAGGCCTACCGAGACAATCTGGTGCTCGACGGCATTGATCTGAGCGTCCGCGCGGGCACGGTGTTCTCCCTGCTCGGCCCGAACGGGGCGGGCAAGACCACGACGGTGAACGTGCTGACCACGTTGTTGAAGGCCGACGCCGGAACGGTGCGCGTGGCCGGGCACGATGTCGCGTCCGAGACCAAGGCGGTGCGCGCGGCGATCGGGGTCACCGGTCAGTTCGCGTCGGTCGACGATCTGCTCACCGGGGAGGAGAACCTCCGGTTGATGGCGGATTTGCTGCACCTGGGCAGTCGCGAGGGTAAGCGGGCCGTCGAGGATCTGTTGCGACGCTTCGACTTGACGGAATCGGCGGGTAAGAGGGCCGTTACCTATTCCGGTGGGATGCGCAGGAAGCTCGATTTGGCGATGACGCTGGTGGGCAGGCCGGAAATCATTTTCCTGGACGAGCCGACGACCGGGCTCGATCCGCGCAGTCGTCGAACGATGTGGAACATCGTGCGGGAACTGGTCACGGATGGGATGACCATCTTCCTCACCACTCAATATCTTGAGGAAGCCGATCAGCTCGCGGACCAGATCGCCGTGCTTGACCGGGGCAAACTCGTTGCCGAGGGAACGCCGGATCAGCTCAAGCGGCAGATTCCAGGCGCCCATGTGCGGCTGCGCTTCCCGGACATCGCCCAGTTGCGCTCGGCTGCTCGGGTGTTGCCCGACGCGAGTTCGGATGATGAGAACCTGATTCTGCGGGTGCCCGGCGACGGCGGCGTCAAGTCGTTGCAGGCGCTGCTCGGGCGGCTCGACGAATACGCGATCGATGTCGAGGAATTCTCCGTGCACACGCCGGATCTCGACGATGTTTTTCTTGCCCTGACCGGACATGCGAGCATGGAGACGAGCGCACGATGAGCACTGTCACTTCTTCCTCCCCGTTGACCGACGCGGCGATCATGTTGCGTCGCAATGTCAAACACACGTTGCGGAACCCGGTCGCGGTGTTCAACGCGATCTTGTTCCCGATCGTGATGATGCTGATTTTCGTCTACGTGTACGGCGGCGCTTTCAGTGTCGGCGTCGACTACATCGACTATGCCACACCGGGAATGTTGCTGATGGCGGTCAGTTATGGGCTCAGCGCGACCGCGACGGCGGTGAACTCGGATATGACGAACGGCATCATCAACCGGTTCAAGGTCATGGACGTCTCCCGCGGTGCGGTGTCGACCGGCCACGTCGTGTCCACTGTGGTCCGGACGACGATCGCGCTCGCGGCCATCACCGGCGTCGCTTTCCTGCTCGGGTTCCGGCCGTCCGCGACGTTCCCGGAATGGCTCGCGGTGATCGGCATCCTCGTGCTGACGGTGTTCGCGGTCAGCTGGCTTACGATCGCCATGGGACTGGCCGCGAAGACGGCGGAATCGGCAGGCTTCGCGGCCGTGCCGCTGATCATGTTGCCGTTCCTGAGCAGCGCGATCGTCCCGGCCGACAAGATGGGGCCTGGCATCCGGCAGTTCGCCGAATACCAGCCGTTCACGCCGATCATCGAGTCCCTGCGCGGATTCTTCAGCGGCACCCCGGTCATGGGCGACACGATCGCCGCGATCGCCTGGTGTGTCGGGATCGCGGTCGTCGGTTACGTGTGGGCCAGGGCGAAGTTCAGCAAGCGAGCGTGACCTCGACCAGTTCGCGCCAGTCCGCCCGCGCTCCCTCCCGCGTCGCCTCGGCAAATCGCGTCTCGCCGAGGCGACGCCGCGTTTCCCGTTCGACTCGGGCCTGATCGGGGATGGACTGGTCTGCCAGGCCGCGCAGGCTCGTGCTCGCCGCGAGCAGTCGTGCGGCTTGCTCGTTCTGTTCCCTGCGCAGCGCCAGGTCCGCGACGCCGACCAGGACCTGCGCGGTCAGCGGGGCGAATCCTGCCTCGGTCGCCGCCTGGATGGCCGCGACGCGGTGCTCGCGCGCTTCGTCCAGGTCGTCGGTGAGGTAGCCGAGCAGGTCCTCGGTCGTCGCCCGGCCGTTGGACTGTTCGGCGCTCTTACCCAGCATGGTGGTCGCGACGGAGAGTTGTGTGCGGGCCTCGCCGGCGTCGCCGTTCCAGCGTGCGAGTTCCGCTTTGGCCAGCGCCAACTCGGCCAGTGCACTCGGCCAGGCGACACGTGCCGCGAACCGTTGCGCAGCGGCCATGGCAGCGTCGCTGGACTCCAGATCGCCCAGCAACCAGTAGAACTGGGCCTGTCGCGAGCGCATCGGCACGATGTCGTCGCTGGCGCCGACCTCGGTGACGATTGCGATCGCCTCGTCGTAGTACTGGGCGGCGGCCGCGAACTCGCCACGCACCGCGATCCGGTTCGCCAGCTCGGTCAGGGCGAAGGAGATGCCCCAGCGTTCGCCGAGCGCGCGGAACTCGGTGAGTGCCGTCTCAAGCAGACCGACCGCTTCCTCGCCGTCTTTGCCGACCGTGACGAACATTTTGGCCAACTGCAAGCGGGCGAGCGCCCGCACCCATGGGTTTTTGTGGGTGAGCAACGGTTCGAACGCGGCATCGACATCGTCCGGTCGCTGGAACATGCGTTCCCACAGGGCGACGAACTCCAGCGCCGGGTGCGGGTCGGGGACGTCGCGACCGAGTTCGGCCGCTTTGTGGATCCACTCCGCGGCCTGGTACTGGTCGCCACGCCCGGAGGAGATGAACTGCATGACGAACGAGTACACCGTCGCCCGGATCTCGTCGGCCACGTCGCCAGGCAGCTCGGCGGCGGCCATGACCAGCTCGTAGCCTTCTGCCTTGTAGCCGCCGAACCACCAGTACCAGCCTGCCGCGCCCGCGAGCCGCATCGCCCCGGACGCCTCGCCCGCCGCGATCGCACCGCGCATCGCGGCGGCGATGTTGTCGTGCTCGGCATCCAACGTGGCCAGCCATTCCAGCTGCTCCGCGCGGCGCAGCAACGGGTCGGCGAGCTCGGCCAGTTCGGTGAAGCAGGCGAGGTGCACGTGCCGGGCCGCCTCGGTTTCGTCGGCCTCCGCGAGCCGCTGCTCGGCGTACTCCTTGATCGTGCCGAGCATCCGGTAGCGCGGCGCCGCCTCGCCCTCGGTGACCACCAGCGATTTCTCCGTCAACGCGGTCAGGAGTTCGAGCACCTCGCCGGTGTCGACTCCCTCACCGGCACAGACCTGCTCGGCGGCTTCCAGGCTTGCGCCGCCCGCGAACACCGAGAGCCTGCGCAGCACCACCCGTTCCGCGGCGGTGAGCAGTTCCCAACTCCAGTCGATCACCGCGCGCAGCGTCCGGTGCCGGGGCAGCGCGGTGCGGCTGCCGCCGGTCAACAGGCGGAACCGGTCGTCGAGCCGGTTGGCGAGCTGGTCGAGTGACATGGTGCGCAGCCGGGCGGCGGCCAGCTCGATGGCCAGCGGCATGCCGTCGAGCGCTCGGCAGACCCGCGCCAGTGTGGCGAGTGTGTTCGGGTCGATCGTGACGTCCTTGCGCACCGCATTGGCCCGGTCGAGCAGTAGCCGGACGGCGGGCGCGGACTCGATCTCGGCGGGGCTCGCATCTACCGAGGGCAGGATCAACGGTGCGACCGGCCAGAGGGCTTCACCGGTGATGCCGAGCGGTTCCCGGCTCGTGGCGAGGACGCGTAGTCGTTGGCACTCGCCGAGGACGCGGTGCGCGACGGTCGCGGCGGACTCGATCACGTGCTCGCAGTTGTCCAGGATCA
Source organism: Pseudonocardiaceae bacterium (assembly GCA_036494465.1). Lineage (GTDB taxonomy): Bacteria > Actinomycetota > Actinomycetes > Mycobacteriales > Pseudonocardiaceae > CAJCJE01. The sequence continues at coordinate 34,763 of DASXOJ010000217.1, read as the reverse complement.
GCAGCATTTCCCGCTCGCGCAGCGCGGCGATGAGCCGGTCGATCGGCTCCGCGTCCGGCGCTTCGCTCAGCAGCGCGTCGCGCAGTTTGAGGGCGCCGAGGGTCGCCTGCGCCACGTCGCCGTCCGGGCCGATGGCAGCCAGTTCGACCAGCCAGGCGCCGTCCGGCGCGTCGCCGAGCAGCGTGTGCGCGGTTTCCGTGGCCAACCGGGTCTTCCCCGAGCCGCCGGGGCCGATGAGGGTGATCAGCCGGTGTTCGGCGACGAGTTCGCGGACCGCGGCGATGTCCGAGTCCTTGCCGACGTAGCTGGTCAGTTCGGCGCGCAGGTTGGTTTTGCGGTCTTCCTCGCGCCGTCGCCCGAGTTCGCCGCGCAGCAGCGCGACGTGCAGAGCGGACAGTTCCGGCGACGGGTCGACGCCCAGGGCGTCGGCCAGGGTTTCGCGGGTGCGCTGGTAGGCGAGCAGCGCGTCACTGTCGCGGCCTGCTGCGACCAGCGCGCGCATCAACGCGGCGACGAGCCGTTCGCGCACCGGGTTCGCGGCGACCAGGTCGGTCAGCTCGGTGACCAGTTCGGCGCCGAGGTTTGGTTCCGCGTCGAACCGGTCTTCGAGGGCGGTGAGGCGCAGCGCTTCCAGCCGGGTGACCGCAGCGTTGAACGCGCCGCTTTCCGGCAGGTCGACGTCCTGCATGGCCGCGCCGCGCCACAACGCGAGGGCGTCGCGCAGCCGTCGTGGATCATCGTCGTTGCGGGCTTCGCCGAGGAGCCGTTCGAACCGCACCGCGTCGACGGCGTCGGGGGCGATCGTCAACCGGTAGCCGTTGGGCTGCCCTTCGACGGAGCCATCCGGCAGCGCCTTCCGCAACCGGGAAACCAGGCGCTGCAAGGCATTCGCCGCTTCGGACGGCGGATTTTCGCCCCAGATCCAGTCGACGAGCGTCGACTTCGGCACCGCGTGGCCCGGTTCGAGCGCGAGCGCGACCAACAGCCCGCGCAGCCGGGCGCCTGGCACGTCGGCCAGCTCGCCGTTGTCCGCGCGAACCTCGAACGGCCCCAGTATCCCGATCTGCACCCGGCCGATTTTGCCATGTGGCGGCCGTTGCCGAGGGCGGTGTCAGAGTCGTGTCAGGTCGGTGACAGGCCGGTCGTCGAATGTGGTCACCAGCGACAACAGCTACGAAGGGAAATCCGATGAGCCTGCCCATGGAACGTGATGCGAGTCCGTTCGACCCGCCGCGCGCGATCACCGCGCTGCGCGACGCCCGGCCGGTCAGCCCGCTGACGTTCCCCGACGGTCACCAGGGCTGGCTGGTCACCGGTTATGACGCGGTCCGCCAGGTCATGGCCGATGCCCGGTTCAGCTCGCGCCAGGACCTCGGCGTCATCCACGTGCCGTACGAGACCCCCGGCATGCCCACCCCGACCGAGCCGTCCCCGCAGATGCCGGGCCTGTTCATCGCGATGGACCCGCCGGACCACACCCGGCTGCGCCGCAAGCTCATCGGCGCCTTCACGGTCAAGCGGATGAAGGCGCTCGAAGAACAGATCGTCGGCATCGTCGAAGGGCAACTCGACGAGCTCGCGCGCCTGGCCCCACCGGTCGACCTGGTCAAGGAGTTCGCGCTGCCGGTGCCGTCGCTGGTCATCTGCGAACTGCTCGGCGTCCCCTACACCGACCGGGAGACCTTCCAGGCCAACTCCGCCCAGTTCCTGGTCAAGGACCAGACGCTGGAGGCGAAGATGGCGGCGTTGGTCGCGTTGAACACCTACCTCGGCGAACTGGTCACCGGCAAGCGCGCCAATCCCGGCGAGGACATCCTGTCCGACCTGGCCCGCGACGAGGACCTGAGCATCGAGGAACTGATCGGCATCGCCTTTCTGTTGCTGCTCGCCGGCCACGAGACCACCGCAAACATGCTCGGACTGGGCACCTTCGCGCTCCTGGAACACCCCGGCCAACTGGCCGAACTGCGCGCCAACCCGGACCTGATGCCCGACGTGGTCGAGGAGCTCATGCGCTATCTGTCCGTTGTGGACATTCTCTTCCGCTATGCGGTCGAGGACGTCGAACTGGACGGCGAAACGATCCCCGAGGGTTCGACTGTCGTCGTGTCGATGCTGGCCGCCAACCACGACCCCAAGCGCTTCGACAACCCGGACACGCTGGACGTGCACCGCAAGGCACGTGGCCACCTGTCCTTCGGGCACGGCGTGCACCAGTGCCTCGGCCAGCAACTCGCCCGCATCGAAATGCGCGCCGGTTTCGACGGACTGCTGCGCCGCTTCCCGTCACTCGAACTCGCCGTCCCCGCCGACGAGGTGAAGCTCCGCACCGACATGAACATCTACGGTGTGCACGCCCTGCCCGTCACCTGGACCGACGCTGCCCGGTAGCGACGACGGCGTCGGCCAACCAAGATGGACGCATGGGATCGGAGATCGAGCGGAAGTTTCTGTGCGAGCCGCCTGCCGAAGTGTTGGCCGGAGCGGGAACGGCGATCTGGCAGGGGTATCTGACGATCGGCGCGGACGCGGAGACGCGGCTGCGCCGCGGCGGCGAACGGTACTGGTTGACGACGAAGCGGGGCGAGGGGCTGGTGCGCGGCGAGTGGGAGGTGGCGTTGAGCGCGGAGCAGTTCGAGGCGATGTGGCCCGCGACGGAAGGGCTGCGGTTGAACAAGGTGCGCTACGACGTTCCGCTCGACGCGGGGGAGTGCATCGTCGACGTGTACGAGGGGCGGCTGGCTGGGTTGCGGGTTGCCGAGGTGGAGTTCGACAGCGTCCCGGCGGCCGAGGCGTTCACCGCGCCGGACTGGTTCGGGGCGGAGGTGACCGGGATAGCGCAGTACGCGAACCGGCGGCTGGCGACGGTGACGGCGGCGGAGGTGGCTGCGCTGGCCGAGCGGGGGTGAAATCGGCCAATTCGGGCGGCTGTCGAGTTGATGTACTACAAGTTATTGACGGGAGTTGTGAGTGATGTAGAGTTTTGCTGGTCGGTGGGCACACCCCAGTGGGAGGATGACCTATGACCAGCCTGGCCAGCGAGCCGCGTGCGAACGTCGATGCCGGGTCTGCGCAGGTCAGCCGGGTCGAGTTCCGGACCGCCCCCGCCGACTACCGGCACTGGCGGGTCGATGTCGACGGTCCGGTCGCGACGCTCACGATGGATGTCGACGAACAGGGCGGCCTCGTTCCTGGCTACGAGCTCAAGCTCAACTCCTACGATCTCGGTGTCGACATCGAGCTCTACGACGCGGTGCAGCGGCTGCGCTTCGAGCATCCCGAGGTTCGCACGGTCGTGCTGACCAGCGGCAAGGAGAAGATCTTCTGTGCGGGCGCGAACATCCGGATGCTGGCGGCTTCCGCGCATTCCTGGAAGGTGAACTTCTGCAAGTTCACCAACGAAACCCGGAACGGGATGGAAGACGCTTCGGCGAATTCCGGTCAGACGTATGTCGCCGCGTTGAACGGGACCGCGTCCGGCGGGGGTTACGAGCTGGCGCTCGCGTGTGAACACATCATGCTGGTCGACGACCGGTCGTCCGCGGTGTCGCTACCTGAGCTTCCGTTGCTCGGGGTGTTGCCGGGGACGGGCGGATTGACGAGGGTCGTCGACAAGCGGCGGGTTCGACGGGATCGGGCGGACTATTTCTCGACGAAGTCCGAGGGATTGAGCGGGCGCAAGGCCGTGCAGTGGCGGCTGGTCGACGAAGCGGTGCCGCGTCCGAAGTGGACTGAGACCGTTGCCGCACGGGCTGCCGAGTTCGCGGAGCGGTCGGGGCGACCCACTGATGCCACTGGTATTGCCTTGGCGCCGTTGGTGAAACAGCGGTCGGACAGCGAGATTTCGTATCGCTATGTTTCCGCGGTGCTGGATCGGGCGGCTGGGTGTGTGCGGATTCTGGTCAAGGGTCCGGACGCTGACGCTCCTGTCGACATCGCGGGCGTGCACGAGCTGGGGACCGATTTCTGGACGCTCGCGGTCGCGCGTGAGCTCGATGATCTGATCCTGGATCTGCGGACCAACGAGGGCGAGCTGGGCACCTGGGTTTTTGTCACCGAGGGTGATGCGAAGCGGGTACTTGGTTACGACGAGTTGCTGCTGATGCATCGGGACACCGACTGGCTGGCCAACGAGATCGTGCTCTATCTCAAGAGAACCTTGAAGCGGCTCGACGTCACCAGTCGCAGCCTGGTCGCGTTGATCGAGCCGGGGAGCTGCTTCGCGGGGTCGCTGTTGGAGCTCGCGCTGGCCGCCGACCGGTCTTATCAGCTGTTCGGCGTGTTCGAGGACATCGATCCGGACGCCGAACCGGCCACCATCACTGTCGGTCCGATGAACCTGGGACCGCTGCCGATGGCCAACGGACTGACCAGACTCGGTACCCGATTCTTCGGCGACGACCTCGCACTGGTTGCGGTCGGCGATAAGGTGGGCGAGCCGTTGCCTGCTGAGGACGCTGAGCGACTGGGGTTGGTCACGTTTGCACCGGATGACATCGACTGGGCCGACGAGGTGCGGATCGCCATCGAGGAGCGGGCGAGCTTCAGCCCGGACGCCCTGACCGGTCTTGAGGCGAACTACCGCTTCGCCGGTCCGGAGACCATGGAGACCAAGATCTTCGGGCGGCTTTCCGCCTGGCAGAACTGGATCTTCATCCGACCCAACGCGTCCGGTCCGGACGGCGCACTGCGCAAGTTCGGGACCGGGCAACGTGCCGATTTCGACCGGAAGCGAGTCTGAGGGCGATGACCACATCCGCGGACTACTCGGAGAAGATCCCGAACAACGTCGAGTTGCGCGAGGACCGCAGGTTGCAGCGCGCCCTGGAGTCGTGGCAGCCGAACTTCCTGAACTGGTGGGAGACCATGGGCCCCACCCTGCCCACTGAGGACGTCTACCTGCGCACCGCGGTCAACGTCGGCAGGGAGGGGTGGGCGAACTTCGGGCACGTGCCGATGAAGGACTACCGGTGGGGTATCTTCCTCGCCGAGCGCAATCGTGAACGGCAGATCGCGTTCGGCGCGCACAAGGGCGAGCCGGTGTGGCAGAAGGTCCCCGGCGAGTATCGGGCCGAGCTGCAACGGCTGATCGTGATCCAGGGCGACACCGAGCCTGCTTCCGTTGAGCAGCAACGGAATCTTGGTGCGACCGCGCCGAGCCTCTACGATCTGCGCAACCTCTTCCAGGTCAACGTGGAGGAGGGGCGGCACCTGTGGGCGATGGTCTACCTGCTGCACGCCTACTTCGGCAGGGAGGGGCGCGAGGAGGCAGAGGAACTGCTGCACCGGAATTCGGGGAGCGAGGATTCGCCGCGGATTCTGGGCGCGTTCAACGAGGAGACGCCGGACTGGCTGTCCTTCTTCATGTTCACCTATTTCACCGACCGCGACGGCAAATACCAGTTGGGGACGTTGAAGGAATCCGCGTTCGACCCGTTGTCGCGTACCTGTGAGTTCATGCTCAAGGAAGAGGCGCACCACATGATGGTCGGCACCACCGGTATCGACCGGGTGGTGGAGCGGACGGTGCAGGTGATGCGCGAGTTCGACACCGATGATGTGGTGCCGCACGGGGCCATTCCGCTGAACGTCATTCAGAAGTATCTGAACTTCCATTTCTCGGTGTCGGTGGATTTGTTCGGGTCGGAGACTTCCACCAACGTGGCCAATTACTTCACCGCTGGTCTGAAGGGGCGCTGGCTGGAGGAGCGGCGCAAGGACGACCACGTCCTGGGCGACGACTCGATCATGGTCGACTCGATCAGCGACGGTGCGATCGGCCAGACCGAGGTCGCCGCGCTGGTGGGGTTGAACACCGATCTGCGGCGGGAGTACATCTCGGACTGTCAGAGCGGCGTGAACCGGTGGAACAAGATCCTGGAGGAAGGCGGGCTCAGCCGACGCCTCGCCCTGCCCAGCGTCGCGTTCAACCGGAAGGTGGGCGCGTTCTCCGGGATCGAGGCTACGCCGCAGGGTGAGCAGATCTCGGCGGACGAGTGGGAGCTGCGCAAGAGCCAGTGGCTGCCGACGGACACGGACAAGGCGCACGTGCGATCGCTGATGCGAGCGGTGTACGAGCGCGGCAAGATCGCCGCCTGGATCGCCCCGCCCCGGCAGGGCATCAACGGCAAACCGTTCGACTACGACTACGTGCACCTCGCCTGAAATCGGGGCCCCGCGCCATGACCGAACTGTTCAACGCCACCACGTACCTGCTCGATCGGCACCTCGACAACGGCGACGGCGGGCGTCTGGCGCTGACCGGGGTGGGTGGCGATCTCACCTACGCGCAGCTGCAGGAGCGCGTGCTGCGCACGGCAACGGGCCTGCGCGGGATCGGGCTGCAACCCGAGCAGCGGGTGCTGATGTTCATGGCGGACTCGCCGGACTTCGTGGTCGTTTTCCTTGCCGCGATGCGGATCGGGGCCGTCCCGGTGCCGGTGTCGACGATGTTGCGGGCGGGTGATCTGGCCGCGTTGTTGCGGGATTCGCGGGCTCGATTCCTTGCGGTGACCCGGGAGTTCGCCGCGTTGGCGAGTGCGGCGGCCGGGGCGGCGCCGGAGTTGGCCGGGGTGGTTGCCGGGGATGGGGCGGTGGTCGACGGGCTGCCGAATCATGCGTTGCGGGATCTGTCGAATGCGGCACCGGATGGCGCGGCTTATCCGACTACTGAGGACTTTCCTGCCTTTTGGCTGTACACGTCGGGGACTACCGGGGTGCCGAAGGGCGCGATGCACCGGCATGGCGCTATCCGGGTGATCTGTGAGACGTACGGGTTCGGCGTGCTCGGTATCGGTCGTGATGACCGGTGTTTGTCGGCGGCGAAGATGTTCTTTGCTTACGGGCTGGGGAACTCGCTGTTGATGCCGTTGTCGATCGGTGCGGCCGCCATTCTGGAACCGTTGCCCGCCAAGCCCGAGGTCGTTGCCGAGCGGGCATCGACATACGGGGCGACGTTGTTCTTCGCGGGGCCGACGTTCTTCGCGAACATGGTGCGGGCTGGTTTGCCCGGGGATGCGCTGGCGGGCGTTCGGCTGGCGGTGTCGGCAGGGGAAACGTTGCCGGCAACGCTTTATCAACGGTGGACCGGGCATTTCGGAGTGGACATCCTGGACGGTATCGGGATGACCGAGATGCTGCACATCTTCCTGTCGAACCGGCCGGGTGAGGTGCGGGCGGGTACCACCGGGATGGCGGTGCCGGGTTACCAGCTGCGGATCCTGGATGACTCCGGGCGCGAGGTGGAGCGCGGCGTTCCTGGCACGTTGTTCGTGCGCGGCACGTCGATGGCGACCGGGTACTGGTCGAGTTATACGGCGTCGCAGCAGGTTTTCCAGGGGGAGTGGCTGCGCACCGGCGACACGTACGTGCAGGACTCGGACGGGTACTACACCTGCCTCGGACGTACCGGCGACATGCTCAAGGCGAGCGGGATCTGGGTGTCGCCCGGTGAGGTGGAGGGGCGGTTGCTCGCGCACGACGCGGTCGCTCAGGCCGTTGTGGTTGCCGCGCCGGATGCGGACGGGCTGGAGAAACCGGTCGCCTATGTGGTGCTGCAGCCCGGTTTCACGGTGACCGAGCCCGAGTTGATCGAGTTCTGCCGGGAGGGCATGCCGTCGTTCAAGCGGCCTCGGAAGATCGTTTTCGTGGACCGGTATCCGATGACGGCGACCGGGAAGATCCGGCGGGTGGAGCTGCGGACGATGGCGGCGACCGTGCTGCTGGACGGGCCTGCCGGGGTGCCTGCCTAGAGGCGTTTGTGCATGATGTGGACGCCCACGTTGCCCTTGGTGGGGTGGTCGAAGGCTTCGGGGACAGTGGCCAGGGTGGTGAAGCCGAAGGTCTCGTAGAGGTGCACGGCGGCGGCGTTGGTTTCGACGACCGCGTTGAACACCATCGCGGTGTAGCCGTCCTTGCGTGCTTCGTCGAGCACGTACGCGACCAGTTGACGGCCGATGCCGCGACCGGCGAAGTCGGGGTCGACGATGAACGACGCGTTCGCGATCTTGCTGGCCGGGCCGTAGTTCGGCTGCAACTGGGCGGAGGCGCGGATCTCGTCGCCATCCAGGGCAATGATGGTGCGGCCAGGTGGAGTCAGCAGTAGCCAGCCGGCGCGGGCATGGTCCGATGTGGACCCGGGATTCCAGTTGTAGGTCTCGTGTTCGACCGCGATTCGGTGCCAGAACGGCCAAATGCCGGACCAGTCCGATTCGGTCGCATCACAAAAACGCAGCACCGGGACAGTCTGCCTAGTGCGACCGTCCCGGTGCCAGAGGTTTTCGCTCAGCTCTGGTGGAACGTGTACAGGTCGGTGACGACCTCGCACACGCTCGGCTGGATGATCAGCACGCGCAGATCACCGGTCGCCGGGTCGTAGTCGTCGCCCTCCACCTCGAACGTGCCCGAGCAGATGCTGTTCAGCGGCAACTGGCCAAGGTTGACCACGTGCCCGGTGATGTCACCGCCGCCCAGCGCGCTGGGCAGGTCGATCTCCAGCAGCTGTTTGGCGTTCGGGAACAGATCGGTGTTCGGGTCGTCGGCGGTGCAGAGCAGCTTGGTCGCGTTGAAGAACGTGCAGCCCTGGATGTCGCGCACCGGGTGGTCCAGGTTGAGCTGGAAGCCCAGGCTCAGCGCGCCGCCGGTCTGCGGCGTCGAGGAGTTCAGGATCGGCGTCGGGAAGACCAGGAACCTGGTCATGGTGTCCCACTCGCCGTTGACCATCCACTGCGAGTCCGGCGAGACCGCGACCCACGAGTTGTTCATCTCCTCGCCGGAGACGAGCGTGTGCGTGTAGTCGTAGTGCGCGCCGGACGGCGTGGTCACCCGGAACAGCTTCGAGGTCGGGTTGCTGCCGCCGTACTGGAAGTTGTCGAAGATGTAGCCCTTGGACGAGTCCGGGTCGCCGATGTGCGTCCAGTTCTGCGCGGCGAGGTCGGCGGGCACGGACAGGGTGCCGACGTAGTACTGGTACGGGCTGCCGCTGGGCGGGTTGACCGTGGCGACGCCCTCGTTGTGCGTCGGGGTGAACTCGGTGGTGTCGCTGACCTGGGTCCAGCCGTTGAGGGCCGCGGCGACGTGCGTGCCCGCGGCGGCCGGGGCCTGCTGGGTGCGGTGAGCCTGCGGGGTGGCCGGTGCGGCGGTGGCCGGGGTGGCCGCGATCAGGGTGAGCAGCGCGGTCGCGCCGATCAGGAGTCCGGTCGCGCGAAGCTTCGGACGCGCCATGGAGCGTGATCCCTTCCCATCGATGGTCATCGGGACAACGTGAAGAGATTACGCATATGACCAGCGCTGATCGTGCGTCGTGTGGGTGAACGTATTCACTTGCTCACGAACTGTTGGTGAAGAACCGAGCGCCGATGATCACTGACTCGTGGTCGAGGATCGGTCGCAGCCAACCCGATCGGGATGCGAAACGTCATAGAGTTAGCAGTGACCGCGTGGCGGTGCAGGACTTTCCGTGATCGAAGGGACACAGATCGTGGGCGGACTCGCTCAGCTGATCGGTTCCCTGCTGTCCTGGATTCACCAGGGCACGCCGAACATCTGCCCAGGTTCCTGGCCGTGGACGGTCAGCCTGGCGGGGGCACTGCTGGCGATCTCGCCGCTGCTCGGCGCCCTCCTCGCCGCCCTGCTGCGCAAGGGCACCGGCAACAACTACGGCGTCGGCATGCTCGCCACGCTCGGCGGCATCGGCCTGCTCTTCGGGTTCGTGGTGCCGTGGGGATTCGTCGAACTGCTGGTCACCGCGATCAAGGACGCGCAGGTCGGCGGTGGTGGCGTCGCGCTGTCCGGGTTGGGCAACAACATCTGCGTGTTCTCCGCGTTCGGCACCCAGGGGCAGTACCTGACCGGCGGGCAGATCGGCTACCAGGCGCTGACCTCGACCGGCGGGAACACCGTCGAACTGGTCATCTACCTGCTCATGCTCGGTGCGGTGCCGTTGTTCTGCCTGTTCGCGGTGATCCTGCAACAACGCGTCGCGCTGCGTCGCGGACCGCGCTGGCCCGGTCGCCTGATGTGGTTGCCGTTCCTGGCCGCCATCCTGTTCACGCTGCTGTTCCCGGCCAACCTGATGGCGCACTTGTGGCTCGGGTTCCTGCCCGCCAGCCTGCTCGGCATCGTCGTGGTCACGCTGTTCGGCCAACCCAGCTGGTCGGTGATCAACCGGCCACAACGGGCCGCGCTGCCGCCGCCCCGCCAGCTGCCGCCAGAGCCTTATCCACCTGCGCCGATGCCCGAATACCAGGGTCCGCCACCGCCGCTGCGGCCACTGCCGCCGACCCGGATCGGACCGGTGCCCGGCGTACCGCTCGCGTTACCTGCCCCGCCACCCGCGGCGCCACTCGGCCAACTCGCCGACACTCCTGGTCCGCTGCCGTTCCGCACCGGCGAGGCCACCGTGATCAGGTGGAACTCGTCAGGTGGCCGGTTCAAGCGCATCCGGCAACTCGGCACCGGCGGGTTCGGCACCGTATGGCTCGCGATGGACACCCAGCTCAACCGCACCGTGGCGCTCAAACTCGCGCACGCGCCCGAGGCCGACACCCAGGCGCGGATGCTGCGCGAAGCGCGCGCCCTCGCCGCCGTGCACCACCCCAACTGCGTGCGGGTCTACGACATCATCGAAGAGTCCGACGGCCTCGGCATCGTCATGGAGTACATCGACGGCCGGCCGCTGTCGGACGTGGTCGGCGGAATCGGGCCCCTCGACGACGTCGCGGCGGCACGACTGTGGGCGACCATGGCGGGCGCGCTCGCCGAAGCGCACACCGTGCGCGTGCTGCACCGCGACGTGAAACCGGCCAACATCCTGCTGGACAACAACGGCATCGCGCACCTGATCGACTTCGGCATCGCCAAGACCAAGGGCGACGTCACCCTGACCGCCGCGGGCATGATGATGGGCACCCCGGACTTCCTCGCTCCGGAAACCGCGGAAACCGGCCTGTCCACGCCCGCGTCGGACGCCTGGCAGCTCGCCGCGACGGTCAGCTACGCGCTCACCGGCCAGCCCCCGCGCGGCCACCGCGCCAACCCGATGTCCGCGCTGATGGCGGCCGCCCAACGCCTGCCCAACACACACCTGCCGGACCGCAGCGTGCACCGCAACCTGCTGCTCGCCGCCCTCGACTCGGACCCGGCGCGCCGCCCCACACTGGCCACCGTGCAACGCCAACTCGGCGACTGGCTCTCCGGTGGCGGCCACCGCGAAGACGGCCCGGTCACCATGATCGTCCCGAAAGCCGAGGCCAGCACGCGCCGCTTACCCTGAGTCATGGGACGATGGGCTCCGGCGGATGCGAAAGGAGGTCGGCGATGGGCGCCCTGCCTTGGCCTGATCACCTGCTAACGCTTGATGAGTGGAAAGCGCTGCCTGAGGACAATCGATTCCGGGTTGAGGTTGTAGAGGGAGTTCTGATCGTGGCGCCTCGCCCACTTTCATTGCATCAACGGGCCATGTGGAGGCTGTGTGACCGGCTCGAAGACCAGCTTCCCAGCCAGCTCAGCACCTTGCCCGAAGTCGAGGTGGTCATCGCAGGCAGCCCATTGCCGACCGTTCGCATTCCGGACGTGGTGGTGGTCGCCGCTGAACTGGCCGACGCCAACACCGCAAGGTACAAACCCAGCGATGTATCGCTTGCTGTCGAAATCCTGTCCGAAGGCAGCGTGCGGACGGATCGAGTGACGAAGTTCGCCGAATACGCCGAGGTGGGCATTGCGAACTACTGGATCGTCGATCTGGACGCGCCGGTGAGCCTGCTGCGCTACCACCTGATCGACGGCGACTACGAATTGTTCGGAGAGCACACCGGGACCGTGACGGTCGAACTCGATGGGCATCCGATCACGCTGGATCTGACTGCACTGGTGTCGCGTCGGCCCTAGCGGATCAAGCTGGTCAGCAGGGCGTCGCGGATGGTTTTGCGGGAGGCGAAGACCAGCAGGAACAGGGCTTCTCGCGCCAGGCGTTGCGGGTGTTCCCCGAGCAGGATCGAGTGGCTGCCCGCGTACACGAGCAGGGCACTGCCGGCGCGGACGGCGAGTTCGTCGGCGGCGGCACGGGCGGCAGGCTGGTCGGCGGGGCCCGCGGTGTCGAGGTGGGTTCGGCAGGCGTCGAGTTCGGCGTCGAGCGGGGTTGCGCCGAGGAGGCGGGTGCAGCGATTGGTGACGCCGAGGGCGAGGGAGCCGTTGAAGCGCAGGCCCGCGGCGTCGCGTTCGGCCCATTCGGCGTAGGGCTGCTCGCCGACGACGGCTTCGGCGGGCACGAAGAAGTCGGTGAAGTGGGCGGTGACGGTGCTGCTGGCGGTTGTGGCGATCATCGTCAACGGGTCACTGACGCGCAGGGCGTCGTTCTCGCGGGCGGTGATGATGGCCGAGATCAGGTTGTCGTGTTCGTCGCGGGCCATGACGAGCAGCAGGTCGATCATGCCCCAGCCGGTGACCCACGGTGACTCGCCGCTGAGCTGGTAGCCGCCGGGCACCGCCGTCGCGCGCAGGCGGGGCGGGCCGGGGAGGGTGCCACCGAGGGCGACGCCGCCGCGTTGTCTGCCGAGGCACAGGTCGCCGAGCAGGTCGTCGGCCAGGGGCGAGTCCGCTACGCGCCGGACGACACCCTGATGCTGGAGCCAGACGAACGCGGTGCTCAGACAGCCCGACGCGAACGTTTCCGCGATCGCGCACGCGGTCGCGAAGTCGATGTCGGCCGATGGCGCGGACATGGCGTAGAAACCGTTGTCGGCGAGCAGATCGAGGTGTGATGGCGGGATGCGGCCCTCGGTGTCGACGGCCGGTGCGGCCGGGAACAGCACGGTGTCGGCGATGTCGGTCGCCCTCGCCAGGCTTACCTCCACGACGGTAGCCAGAGTTCGTTGTACCACTGGGTCGCGGAGATGCTGTCGCCGTTGAGGATCGGCCACAGCCAGACGAAGTTCGCCACCACGAGACCGACGTAGAGCCCGACGACGAGGATGCCGGTTCGTCGTCGTTCGAAGCTGGCGGTGGATTTGCCGAGGATCTCACCGAGTGGCAGGACCAGCCCGAGGATCATGAACGCGACGTCGGGGGTCATGTAGAAGAAGAACATCTGCCGGTCGAGGTTGAGGAACCAGGGCAGCAGACCGGCGAGGTAGGCGACCACGACGGTCAGGTAGCGCCAGTCGTAGCGGCCGATGATGCGCCAGATCGCCCAGCCGAGCATCGGGAACGCGAGCCACCACATCGCGGGGGTGCCGATGAGCATGGTGGCGCTGACGCAGTCGCTGGAACCGCACGCCTGGGTGCCCGCCGAGTAGTAGTAGAGCATCGGCCGCAGGCCCATCGGCCAGGTCCAGGGTTTGGATTCCCACGGGTGCGGGCTGTTGGCCGGCGTGACCAGGTGTTCGTGGAAGTACAGCACGTTCTCGTGGTAGTGCAGCAGGTAGCGCAGCGCGTCGGGCATCCAGGACAGGAACCAGGCGATGGGCTGACCGGCCTGGTAGGGGTAGTTGCCGACCACGCCGTGCCGGTCGACGCCGGTTTCGCTGGACAGCCACGCCCACCAGCAGCCCAGATAGCAGAGCACCGGCACGATGATCATGCCCCAGATCGCGGGCAGCAGGTCGCGCACGAGCATGCCGGTGAACGGGCGCCGGATGCCCGCTGCTTTCCTGGCGCGCCAGTCCCACAGGATCGTCAACGTGAAGAAGGCCGCGAGCCAGTACAGACCGTCCCATTTGACGCCGCAGGCGACCCCGATGCTGACCCCGGTGGCCAACCGCCACCAGCGGAAACCGAGTCGCGGACCGTACGGCGATTCGTCGGCGAATCCGTCCTGGACGGCTCGCCGGAGGCGTTCGCGCATCTGGTCGCGGTCGTTGAGCAGGCAGCCGAAGCTGATCAGCACGAACGTCGCCAGGAACACGTCCAGCATGCCCATCCGGGCCTGGACGTGGCTCAGGCCGTCGCAGATGAGCAGGATGCCCGCTATCGCGCCGAGCAGCGTGGAGCGGGTCAGGCGCCGCGCGATGCGGATGATCAGCAGGATCATCAGCGTGCCCGCCAGCGCGGACATGAACCGCCAGCCGACGCCGTCGTAGCCGAAGATCCATTCGCCGACCGCGATCAGGTACTTGCCGACCGGCGGGTGCACGGTCAGCTCGTAGCCGGGGTTGTCCTCGTAGCCGCCGTTGCGCAGCATCTGCAACGCCTGCGGCACGTAGTGCTTCTCGTCGAAGACCGGTGTGCCGTTGTCGGTGGGGAAGCCGAGGTTCTGGAACCGGACGATCGCGCCGATCGCGGTGATGATGAGCGTGGTGACCCAGCCGCGCAGCCGGTCGGTCGGCATGGGTTTGCCGAGGCGGTCGCCGGGCTCGAGCGCGCTGCCGGCGGGCGGGACCGGCGGCGGTGTTTCGCCTGGTTCGACCAGACCGAACTCGTTCTCGTCGGGGTCCGTGTCGTCGAAGTCGTAGTTCTCGTCTTCGTCGAACCCGGTCTCCGGGGCGAGCGTGCTGACGGCTCCGTATTCGTCGTCTGCCGTCTCGGTCGGTTCGCGCACGGCACCGATCGTAGGGTGGGCGTTGTGAAGCGTGAATCTGGATCGGGCAGGTTGGTGCTGGCCGCGACGCCGTTGGGCGACGCACGGGACGCTTCGCCGAAGCTGGTCGACATGATCGGCGGCGCCGATGTGGTTGCCGCCGAGGACACTCGCCGGTTCCGCGCGCTGGCCGCCGCGCTCGGTGTGGCGCCGAGCGGGCGAGTGGTGAGCTTCTACGATTCGGTCGAAACGGCCAAGATTCCAGGTTTGCTGGCGGCCATCAAGGACGGTTCGACCGTCCTGTTGGTGACCGACGCGGGCATGCCCAGCGTGTCCGATCCGGGCTATCGCCTGGTCGCCGCGTGCATCGCCGAGGACCTGGACGTCACCTGCGTGCCGGGGCCCTCCGCGGTGACCACGGCGCTCGCGCTGTCCGGACTGCCGAGCGACCGGTTCTGCTTCGAGGGGTTCGCGCCGCGCAAACCGGGCGAGCGGCGACGCTGGTTCGAGCAGTTGGCGACCGAGCAGCGCACCTGCGTGTTCTTCGAATCGCCGCACCGGATCGCCGCCACCCTCGCGGACGCCGCCGACGTGCTTGGCGCCGACCGTGCGGCTGCCGTCTGCCGCGAGCTGACCAAACCGTATGAGGAGGTGCGGCGCGGCGGGCTCGGCGAGCTGGCGACCTGGGCCGAGGAGGGGGTGCGCGGCGAGGTGACGGTGGTGCTGACCGGGGCGGCGGTGCCTGCCACCGCCGACGTCGCGGATCTGACCGGGGTTGTCGAGGGGCTGGTCGCGGAGGGGCGACGGCTCAAGGAGGCGGTCGCGGACGTCGCGGGTAGCGCCGAGGTGAGCAAGAAGGCGCTGTACGACGCGGTGCTGGCGGCGCGCGCCAAATGCTGAGCTGCGCGGTGACGGCGCGGTGACGGCCCGCCTGGTAGGTGTGTCCGATCAGCGGGCGAGGGGAGGGCGCAGTGCTGGAGCACCTTCACCGCACCGACCGGAGATCGACCGAACCGAGCAGCCGAGCGGACGTGGCCGCGCCGCAGCGCCGAGCGTCGTTCGGCGCAGGTACGGATTTCTGCCGGATTCCGTTGCACGGTCAGGTCCTCGGCCCGGCGGAGGCGGGTGCCGCCGATGCTGGAGCGGCGCCGGTAGTTCGTGGTCCGGGGCCATGGATCACCAGCAGGACCCGGCAGACCGCGCTCGACGCGCCGGACACGCGTGGCAAGGTCGGCATCGGCGAAACGGTCTTCTTCACGGCCGGTGCCGCAGCGGACTGGTCGGTGAGCGCGGGTACCGCGATGACGCCCAGCACCGGCGTGCCGACGTTGACCTGGCGGGCGCCCGCTCAGGCTGGTGGCGTCACAGTCGTGGCGAGGCAGGCCGGCCAGGGTGTCGCCGCGACGCGGACCATGTCGGTGATCGCACCTGCGGCGATCGAGATGACCAACGTCCAGGACGTCGAGATACCGGCTGGGACGGCAGGCGCGGGCATGATCCTCGCGGCCCACTTCCCGCCGGACGACGTCGTGTTCGGCGGAGTCGAGTGGCGGGAGGAGTCCGGGCCCCCGACCAGAGCGGTCGGCTACTTCGCGGGGCATGCCCAGGATCCCGATCTTTTTCACCACGCCAGAACGGATTTCGTGGCGATCCCGTCGACGAATCGGCGCAATCCTGGCGATCACGCCGAGAGCCGCGGATTCCAGTCGCCGTACTCGCCGGGCAGCATTGCCTGGCGCATCCCCAACACGTTCCGGGTCATCGGCACCAATGACGTGAACACGACCCTGACCACCACACAGACCACCGCCATCACCGCGAACGGCACGGTGACGGTCACCAAGCAGGGCGCGCGGGTGACCAGACCGCTGTCCGGTCCGGCCACGCCGCTTCGTCCCTAGTGTTCAGTTCTTGCCCAGGTCGGCCAGGTAGTCGAGGACGGCCCCGCCCTGCGCGGGATCCGCGATGACGCCGATGTGGCCGTCCGGGCGGATCAGGAACAGGGTCGGCTCGGTGACCGCGTATTCGCGGTACGCGTGTCCGTCCACATCGACAATGTCGACTGTGGACTCGGGAGTTTTGTCGACAAGGCGGCCAATCGCGATGTCGCCGTGTTTCGCGACGACCGCGTCGATGGCGTCGCCGGTTTCCGCGCCGAAACCGAGCAGCGTGAAGCCGGACTGGCGGAACGCGTCGAACAAGCGCATCGGTGCGCCGGTCGCGGTCTGGCAGGGCGAATCGGGTGCGCGGTCGCCTGCTTTCGGTGCGCCTTCCTGGCGTTCGACGAGGGTTTTCGCCAGCGGGCTCCACTCGTAGCCCAATGCCAACTGGCCCTGTTGCAGTTCGGCGCGGGGGCGGAAGCCGTCGCGCTCCTTGTTGGTCTCCGCGGTCAGCGCGTCCGCGATCACCCGCAGTTCGTTGGCGCTGACGCCGAGCGTCCACTTCGCGACCGGCACCCGTTCCGCGCCGTAGGTGTCCAGCAGCGCGTCATCGGCCTTGCCGGACAACACCAGCGCGAGCTTCCAGCCGAGGTTGTGCGCGTCCTGGATGCCGGTGTTCATGCCGAGTCCGCCTGCCGGCGGGTGCACGTGCGCGGCGTCGCCTGCCAGGAAGACGCGGTCGAAGCGGAACTGCTCGGCCATCCGCACGTTGACCCGGTAGGTGGACAGCCAGGTCGCGCCGGAGAGCGTCACGTCCTGCCGTCCGGCGATGTCGTTCAGGATGTCCTGGAACAGTTCGATGGTCGGCGGCGGCAGTTCGCCGTTCTCGTCGAAGTCGGTGACGCGCACCGCCTGGAACTGCCAGCCCGACCAGTCGCGGAACGGGCACAGTGCGACGAAACCCTTGCTGGTGTCCGTCCACATGTACCAGGCGTCCGGTTCCAGGCCCTCGACGCGGACGTCGCCGACGAGCATGCCCTGCGGGCCGCTTTCCCCTTCGAACGTGGCATTGACCGACTTGCGGATGATGCTGCGCCCGCCATCGCAGCCGACCAGGTAGTCGGCGACGACCTCGGCTCCGGAGGCGAGCGTCGCGGTGACCGCATCGGCCGACTGGACGAATCCGGTCAGCTCACTGCCGAGTTCGACGCTGACGCCGAATTCCGCCAGTTTCTCCCGGAGCACTTCCTCGACGCGCCATTGCGCGATCAGAATTCCGCTCGGATACGGGATTCCGGGCTGCGGATCGACGTTTTCCCGCTGCGGCGCGTTGGCGACGAGTTCGCCGTTCACCCAGCGGCGCAGGATGAGGTTGGACCAGCCCGCGCGGTCCATCTTCTCGATGATGCCGAGGTTGTCCAGCACTTCGCGGCTGCGCGGGGCCAAACCCTTGCCGCGCGAGCCTGCGAAGTGTTCCGGTGATTTGTCGATGATCCGGACCGGAACTCCCCGGGAGGCCAATTCGATGGCCAGGGTGAGACCGGTCGGTCCGGCGCCGACGACGAGCACATTGGTGCGAGACATGCTTCCCCCAAAGAAGTATTCCGCGTTACCTGATGATCCTACGGGAATACTCCGGCCAGGGGAGGTTTGTCAGCCGCCCATCGACGGCATGGTGCCGACCTGGTCGGCGGGCGGCGCGGCGATGGTCACCGGGGCGCCCCAGTCGGTGTAGGTGATCGTGGAGACGCCGCCCGAACCCGGTGCGCCGGACAGCGCGGGCATGTCGATCGTGGTCTGCACCGGCAGGCCGTGACTGTCCAGCCA
This sequence comes from Pseudonocardiaceae bacterium, assembly GCA_036494465.1. Lineage (GTDB taxonomy): Bacteria > Actinomycetota > Actinomycetes > Mycobacteriales > Pseudonocardiaceae > CAJCJE01. The sequence goes on along the minus strand of DASXOJ010000217.1, from coordinate 16,544 downwards.
GACCTCGACCGGGTAGTTCTTCAGGCCCTGCTGCTCCGCCATGCCGAGCAGTTGCTTCATGGTCGGGTCGGTCTGGTTCGCGATCATCTTGTCGATGTCGACGGTGATCTTGTAGTGCGTGGTCGACTGGCCGTTGAGTTGCGCGGTGTCGGTTCCGGTGAGCGTGCCGCCCGCTTCCAGGTTCTTGATCATCTGGCTCGGGTCGGCGTTTTCCTTGATGCTGCTGACCAGCGCGGCGAAGATCTGGTTGGCGGGGTTTGAGCTGTCGCTCGTGTCGATCTTGATCCACGGCTTGTTCGTCAGGTCCTGCATGCCCGGGATCTGCATGTAGAACACGTTGTCCACGAGCAACACCTGCTCGGTGCCATTGGGCGTGTCCAGCGTCATCTTCTCGGCGACCGGATCACCGAACTTGATCGAACCGGTGGTCGTGCCGACGCCACTCTTCATCGTCACCTGGACCGTGGTGGCCTGCTCGACGCTGCTGCCGACCAGGTTGGACAGGTCAGAGACGGTCTTGACCTGGGAGCCGAGCTGGCTGCCCGCACCGCCTTGGCTGCTGCCGCCACCACCGCTGCCCGCGACCGTCGGCGATCCCGCTACCGAACTGGTGCAACCGGCGAGCACTCCGAGGCCAGCGACCATGGCCGCGCCCACCATCAACGACTTTGCCCGCATTTTTCTGTTTCCCCTAGTCAGAAGACATGCCCACCGAAACCGTATCAGTGCCGCTCTGACGTGGGCGGCATGTTTTCGGTTCCGCCGTCGGTGGCGATGCCCGCCCGGGAGAGCAGCAGCCTGCGCAGCGACGCGAGCCGGCCCGCGCTGGCGTTGCCCTCGGCGACCACATCGTCCAGGTAGCAGTCCGGGTCCTGGGGCGCGCCGAGGTGACCGCACAGCGGTGGGCATTCCTCGGCAGGTTCGACGAACTCCTCGAACGCGCTGACGATGTCGGCGGGCGTGACGTGCGCGAGGCCGAAGGACCGCACGCCCGGCGTGTCGACCACCCAACCGCCCCCGGGCAACGGCAGCGCGACCGCGGTGACCGAGGTGTGCCGTCCCTTGCCGACCGAGCTGACCACGCCGATCCGCCGCGCCGCGTCCGGCACCAACGCGTTGACCAGCGTGGATTTGCCGACACCGGAGTGGCCGACCAGCGCGGACACCTTGTCGGCGAGCAGTTCGCGCAGCGCGTCCGGTGCCTCGTCGCGGTTGGTCACGACCACGGTCACGTCCAGGTCGGCGAAGGCGGCGAGCAGTTCGTCCGGGCTGGCCAGGTCGGACTTGGTCAGGCACAGGATCGCGGACAACCCGCCCGCGTACGCGGCGACCAGGGTGCGGTCGATGAAGCCGGGGCGCGGTGGCGGGTCGGCGAGCGCGGTGACGATGACCAGTTCCTGCGCGTTCGCGACCACGATGCGCTCGAACGGGTCGGTGTCGTCGGCGGTACGGCGCAACACGGACGAGCGTTCCGCCACGCGCACGATCCGCGCGAGCGTGTCCGGCTGGCCGGTGACGTCGCCGACCAGGCCGACCTGGTCGCCGACCACGATCGGGGTGCGACCGAGTTCCCGGGCGCGCATGGCCGTGACCAGATGGTTCGGGTCATCCTCGACCGCGCAGGTCCAGCGGCCCCTGTCGACGCCGACGACCATGGCAGTGCTGGCTTCGGCATGGTCCGGCCTGCGTTTGCTCCTTGGCCGCGATCCCTTGCCGGGCCGGATCCGGACGTCGGACTCGTCGAGCCGATGCCAGTCGTTGCCGCTCACGCCGAAACCAGGCCGCTCACGCGCCGGAAACCTCCATTGTGGATGCTGCGGCCAGCATTCTGTGCCACATACCAGGGAAGTCCGGGAGGGTCTTGCTCGTCGTCGCGATGTCGTCGATCGCGATGCCGGGCACGACGAGACCGATGATCGCGCCGGCGGTCGCCATCCGGTGGTCCGCGTACGCGCGCCAGCCGCCGCCGTGCAACGGATGCGGGCGGATGAGCAGGCCGTCCTCGGTCTCCTCGGCGTCGCCGCCGATCGCGCGGATCTCGGTGACCAGCGCGGCGAGCCGGTCGGTCTCGTGCCCGCGCAGGTGTGCGATGCCACGCAGGCGGGACGGGCTGTCCGCGAACACGGCCAGCGCCGCGATGGTCGGGGTGAGTTCGCCGATGTCGTGCAGGTCGCTGTCCACTCCGGACAGTGCGCCGCTGCCAGTGACGGTCAACCCATTCTCGTCGAGGGTGACCGTCGCGCCCATTTCGGTGAGGATCGCGCGAATGCCGTCGCCCGGCTGGGTTGTCGTGGACGGCCAACCGGTGACCGTGATCGAGCCCCCGGTGACCGCGGCTGCCGCCAGGAACGGCGTCGCGTTGGACAGGTCCGGCTCGATGTCCCAGTCGCGACCGGCGATCGGACCGGGCAGCACCCGCCAGGTGTTCGCTTCGCCGTCGTCGACCTCGACGCCCGCTTCGCGCAACATCGCCACGGTCATCTCGATGTGCGGCATGGACGGCACCGGTTTGCCATCGTGGTGCACGGTGACGCCGTTGGTGTAGCGCGCGCCGGAGAGCAGCAGGCCGGACACGAACTGGGAGGACGCTGAGGCGTCGATGGTGACCGCGCCGCCGGTCAGCGCGCCGGTGCCGTGCACGGTGAACGGCAACGTGTCACCGGTGATGTCCGCGCCGAGCGCGCGCAACGCGTCCAGCACCGTGTCCATCGGGCGTTTGCGCGCCTGCTCGTCACCGTCGAACGCGATCTCGCCGTTGGCGACGACGGCGGCGGGCGGCACGAAACGCATCACCGTGCCGGCCAGGCCGCAGTCGATGCCGGTCGGGCCGTGCAGTTCGTGCGGCGTGACCTGCCAGTCGCCGTTGGGCGCTTCGGTGATGTCCGCGCCGAGCGCGCGCAGCGCGGCGGCCATCAGGTCGGTGTCGCGGCTGCGCAACGGACGGTGCAGCACGGACGGCGCGTCGGCCAACGCGGCGAGCAGCAGCGCGCGGTTGGTGATCGACTTCGACCCGGGCACCGCGACGACGGTGCGCACGGGCCCGCTCGCCGTGGGTGCCGGCCATGGTTGCGTCATGCGGGTAATGATCCCGCACGCGGGGCGCAAGTCGCATACCGCTCGCCCACCAGGGCGTAACGTGTCAGGATCACGGTACGGCCACACTTTGATGAGGTGAATGCCCGTGTGCGGTAGGTACGCCGCGAAGAAGGACCCGGCACTGCTCGCCGCCGAGTTCGACGCGGTCGACACGACCAGCGGTGACGGCCCCAAGCCGGACTACAACGTGGCCCCGACCAAGGCAGTCGTCGCCGTCGTGCAGCGGCACCCGCGCGACGCCGAGGGCCAGCCCGATCCGGACCACACCGAGCGCCTGCTGCGGGTGATGCGCTGGGGACTGGTGCCGCACTGGGCCAAGGACCGCAACGTCGGCGCGAAGATGATCAACGCGCGCGCCGAGTCGGCGGCCACCAAGCCCGCGTTCCGCTCCTCGGTCACCAGGCGCCGGTGCATCCTGCCCGCCGATGGCTGGTTCGAGTGGAAGCGCGACGGCGCGAACAAGCAGGCCATGTACATGACCGGCGGTGATGGCGCCAGCCTCGCGATGGCCGGGCTCTGGTCGACCTGGCACGACCCGAGCGGCGACCCGGACGCGCCGCCGCTGGTCACGTGCACGGTGGTCACCACCGACGCGGTCGGTCAGCTCACCGAGGTGCACGACCGGATGCCGCTGCTGCTGGATCCCGGCAGCTGGGCGAACTGGCTCGACCCGGACCGCACCGATGTCGCCGACCTGCTGACCAGCCACGACCTGCCGCTGATCGAATCGCTGGAGCTGCGGCCGGTGTCCAGCAAGGTGAACAGCGTGCGCAACAACGGTCCGGAACTGATCGAGCGGATCGACCTGGCGCCCAACCTGGACGAGGCGCCCACCCTCTTCGACCCGGCGACGAGCTGATCATGACGACCGCGACGGTCGACACCCCGCACGGCCCTGCGCGGGCCGAACTGCACTGCTCAGAGGAGGGCCGGGCGGCGCTGCTGCTCGGCCACGGCGCTGGCGGCGGAGTCGCCGCACCGGATCTGGTCGCGGCGGCGCGCGCGGCGACCGCTGCCGGGGTGCACGTCGCCCTGGTCGAGCAGCCCTACCGGGTCGCCGGTCGGCGCGCGCCTGCACCGGCCAAACAGTTGGACGCGGCCTGGCTCGCCGTTGCCGAGCAACTGGGCAAGCTCTGGTTCCCGGACCTACCGCTGGTCTTCGGCGGGCGGTCCTCCGGCGCGCGGGTCGCCTGCCGTACGGCGGCGGAGGGTCAGGCGGTCGCCGTGTTGTGCCTGGCCTTCCCGGTGCACCCACCCGGCAAGCCGGACAAAAGCCGCATGTCGGAGCTGGATGCCGTCGAGGTGCCGACCCTGGTCGTGCAGGGCGAGACCGACCCGTTCGGGCGACCCGACTCCGCGCACCACCGCGAGCTGGTGCTGCTGCGCGGCGACCACTCGCTCAAGGCCGACGTGGACGGCATCGGGCGCGCCGTGGAGGAATGGCTGGGCCGGGTGCTGCGCCCGCTGGACTCGGTAGCGGTCTGACCAGCGCTAACCGGCGATCGGCGCGACCTTCGCCGAGGCGAGCCGGATCAGGTCGGCGGGTGCCAGTTCGATCTCCAGGCCGCGTCGCCCGCCGCTGCAGAAGACCGTCTCGAACTGCTCGATTGACGAATCCAGCACCACTGGCAAACGCTTGCGCTGTCCGAGTGGCGAAATGCCGCCCGCGACATAGCCGGTGGCCCGCTCGGCGGCGGTGATCTCGGCCATCTTCGCCTTCTTGCCACCGACCGCGGCCGCCAGCGCCTTCAGATCCAGCTGACCGGCCACTGGCACCACACCCACCGTCAACGCGCCGTCGACCTCGGCAACGAGCGTTTTGAACACCCGCTCCGCCGGGATGCCCAGCGCCTCGGTCGCCTCCAGTCCGTAGCCTGGGCTGTTGCGCGCGTCGTGGTCGTAGGTGTGCACGGTGTGCGGCACCCGTTGCTTGGCAAGCAGCACGGTCGCCGGGGTGCCTTGTCCTGGCATAGCCGGGAATCTTAAGGCGCACGGTTGTGTTGACGCCGTACGTGGTAGTCGACGTAGCAGCTGTTTCGCCAAAGGCCATATCGGCGAGCCGGGTATCCTCTCTGCTGTCCCCAGGACTGAAGTGGGGTACACCGGCAATAGCCGCCGACCTCACCGGTCGGCGGGGAGGGAGCCAGGTGCCAGGTAGCCAGGCAAGCACGCCCGAATCGACGCCACGGGAGTCGAAGGTTCTTGACGAGCAGATCGAGGAAGCGATCGACGCCTCGACCGAGCCCGACAAGGCCGAACTCGTGGGTAGGTTCGAGCGGGATGCCATGCCGCTGCTCGACCAGCTGTACTCGGCCGCCCTGCGGATGACCCGCAACCCGGCCGACGCCGAGGACCTGGTACAGGAGACCTACCTGAAGGCGTACGCCGCCTTCGCCTCCTTCTCGGCGGGCACCAACCTCAAGGCGTGGCTGTACCGGATCCTCACCAACACCTACATCAACGGCTATCGCAAGCGGCAGCGCCAGCCGCTGCAGTCGGCCACCGACGAGATCACCGACTGGCAGCTGGCCAGGGCGGGCGAGCACTCGTCGGTCGGGCTGCGCTCGGCCGAGGTCGAGGCGATGGACCGGCTGCCAGACAACGACGTGAAAGCCGCCCTCCAGCAGTTGCCTGAGGAGTTCCGGCTCGCGGTCTACCTCGCCGACGTCGAGGGCTTCGCCTACAAGGAGATCGCCGACATCATGGGCACGCCGATCGGCACCGTGATGTCCCGGCTGCACCGCGGCAGGCGCCAGTTGCGCGATCTGCTCACCGATGTGGCTCGGGACCGCGGTTTCCTAAGGAACGGCCAGCCGTCCGTTCAGGAGGTGGCAGGGTCGTGAGCTGCGGAAAACCGCACGAGACGGATTGCTCGCAGGTGCTCGCCGAGGTCTGGCTGCTGCTCGACCAGGAGTGCGACTCCACGCAGCGGCACAAGCTCGTCGAACATCTGGACGAGTGCTCGCCCTGCCTGGAGCAGTACGGCATCGAGGAGCACCTGAAGCTGCTGCTGGCCCGCAAGTGCGGCGGGGACAAGGTGCCGGAGGGCTTCAAGGACCGCGTTCGCGAGTCGATCCGGGAGACCGTGCGCAAGGCGCAGATCAGCGCCGCGGACGGGACTACCGTCGAGGTCACCGAGACGCGCGTCGAGGTACGACGGGAAACCAGCTAGCGACTTTCCTGCGAAACGGCCCCGGTGAGCAACGTCACCGAGGCCGTTTCGTGGTATCCGGTCGCACTCAGGCGTTGGGCCGCTTGCCGTGGTTGGGCCCGGACTTCTTGCGGTCACGACGCTTGCGGGCGCGCTTCGACATGCTGGTATCTCCTTGCTTTTGCACTGCTACCGATCGAGTGTCGCATGTCGTGCGCGGCAGAATGGGCCGGGTGTCCACTCTCGCCGATCTGCTCGCCGAACACTCCCGGCTGACCGGGGCTGCTGTCGACCACCTGCAACGGGTGGTGGCCGAGTGGCAACTGCTGGCCGACCTGTCCTTCGCCGACTTCCTGCTCTGGGCGCCGCTGCCCGTCGAGGACCACGGCAAACAGGTGTTCCTGTGCATCGCGCACGCGCGGCCGACCACGGGTCTGACCGCGTACGCCGAGGACATGGTGGGCACCCAGGTCGGCACCGCCGATCACCCGCAGCTGCCGCGCGCGCTGCGCGAGGCGCGCATCTGCCGCGAGGAAGACCCGGTCTGGCACCTCGGCCTGCCGGTGCGCCGCGAGGTCATCCCGGTCGTGTTCAACCAGCAGGTCGTCGCGGTGCTGTCCCGCGACACCAACCTGGCCGTGCCGAGAGTGCCGAGTTCGCTGGAGATCGCCTACCTCGGTGGTGCGGCCGACCTGTGCCAGATGATCGCGGACGGCACCTTCCCCAGCGACGAACCGTCGCCAGGCGTGCACACTTCTCCGCGCGTCGGCGACGGCCTGATCCGGTTGGACGCGGCAGGCGCGGTCGTGTTCGCCAGCCCCAACGCGCTGTCCGCGTACCACCGGATGGGGCATGCCGCCGACCTGATCGGCGTGCGCCTTTCGCCGTTGACCCGCTCGCTCATCGCCGATCCGTTCGACGCGACCGAGGTCGGCACCCGCATTCGCGACGCCCTCGAGGGCAAGGCCAGTACCAGGGTCGAGGCCGAGGCGCGGCATGGCGCCACTGTTCTGTTCCGCGCGCTTCCCTTGCAGCCCAAGGGAAAAGCGGCCGGTGCGCTGGTGCTGGTGCGGGACGTCACCGAACTCAAGCGCCGCGACCGTCAGTTGTTGTCAAAAGACGCGACCATCCGGGAAATCCACCACCGGGTCAAGAACAACTTGCAAACCGTCGCAGCATTGCTGCGGTTGCAGTCCCGTCGAACGTCCCATGATTCCGCTCGCGACGCGCTCACCGAGTCGGTCCGCCGGGTGACGTCCATCGCGATGGTGCACGAAACCCTGGCCCAGTCCGTCGACGAACGCGTCAACCTGGACGAACTGGTGGACCGGGTGGTGCCGATGATGGGCGACCTGGCAGGCACCGATGGCCGCGTCACCGTACGCAGGGAAGGCGACTTCGGTGTGGTGTCAGCAGATCGGGCGACCGCGTTGGTGTTGGTGCTGACCGAGTTGTTGCAGAACGCGTTCGAGCACGCCTATCCCGCGCCGGAGCGTGGTGAGGTGGTGTTGCACGTGGACCGCGGCGCCAAGTGGCTCGACGTCCTGATCTCCGACACCGGCAAGGGCCTGCCGCGCGGGTTCTCACTGGAGCGCACCGAACGGCTCGGCCTGCAGATCGTGCGCACGCTGGTGGACAGCGAGCTGCGCGGGTCGTTGTCGTTGCGCCGCAGGGAACGTGGCGGCACCGAGGCCATCCTGCGCGTCCCGCTGCGTCAACCGCGCTGAGATTCCTTGCCCCGCAAGAGCTTGAGGCAGCAGAAGGGCCCGACATCGTGGTCGCGATGTCAGGCCCTCTGCGACAAAACAGCTTTGGTGCCAGCGTTCCCGGTTCGTTGGGGGGAAGAACCAGAAACGCGGATCTGGCCAGCGTCAGGCGCTGGTCCGGGCCCTGGTCCGGTTGCGGCGCTTCAGGGCACGTCGCTCGTCTTCGCTCATGCCGCCCCAAACACCTGCGTCCTGACCGCTCTCCAATGCCCAGGTAAGGCAGCTGGAAGCGACCGGGCAGCGGCGGCACACAGTCTTCGCCTCGGCGATCTGCAGCAGCGCGGGACCACTGTTCCCAACCGGGAAGAACAGCTCCGGGTCCTCGTCGCGGCAGCTCGCGTCGTGGCGCCAGTCCATTGTCGGTGCTCCTCACAAGGCGCGCTTCAACACGCCATTCGTCGTGGATGGGTCATCGGGGTGCTTGTGAATACTTTCACGAACTGCGTTGATGTCAAGGGGGTTTGACCAAGCCGGTGAGAGAACTCACCCGAAAGATCGACGAAGCAGGTAACGCAGATTCGCAGCGCGACAGGTGTGATCAGCGTAAAACCACACGCGGGCCGCTACCAGGTCACGGACAGGTCACAGGGCAACCCGGAGTGCATCTGGTACTGAAACGAAGTCTACCTCGTTTTGCTCGCCGAGGAGATCACCATCTACCTGAACTCGCACAGGTTTTGAAGAAGTCACCCGGATGTGTGGCACGTCGTCCCGGAAGAGCAGGTGACGACCCTTCGGGTGGTTCGCGCCACGCAGCATCTGACCTGCGTGTCGAGCAATCGTGCCGGGTGCCAGACCGCTCAACGCGAATAGTCCGAGACCGGTGTCGAATGAACAACCAGGGATCAGGTGCAACGGCTTGTCGCCGAGATAGGTCCACGGATCGGTATTGCAGACAAAGGCGAGCCTGATCCCGGTAACCGGTTGTTCACCCTCCAGTTCGACGGTCAACTCCGGCCCGCCGCGCAGCTGCCGCACGTACTGGGTGACCGCCGTGCGCAGGTACAGCGCTGGGCTGGCTTCCTTGCTGCGCCTGCGATCCACCGAGGCAACCACCTCGGCGTCCCAGCCGATGCCCGCGTTGAAGGTGAACCACTGCCGCGTGTCGCCGAGCTCGACCTTGCCGAGACCGACCGTCCGGCTGCGCCCGGTCTCGATCGCGCGCAACAGCACGTGCGTCGCCTCGACCGGATCGCGCGGCAGCCCGAGCGCGCCAGCGAACACGTTGGCGGAACCACCCGGCACCACGCCGAGCATCGGCGTCTGCGCGTCGGTCGCGGACTTGAGGCCGTTGACGACCTCGTTGACCGTGCCGTCGCCGCCGTGCGCCACGACCAGGTCGAAACCGTCCCGCGCGGCCTGCGCCGCCGCCTGGGCGGCGTGCCCCCGGTGACTGGTCTCCAGCACTTCCAGCTTCACGTCGCTGGCCAGGGCGTGCGCCAGCACGTCCCGTCCGCCCGGCGTCGTGGCCGTGGCCTGCGGGTTCACCACCAGTAGGGCAAGCACCCGGCCAGCCTAAGCGCCCACGGCGCGAGACATGGCGCTCTTGTCACCCAGCGCACACGCCAACCTTGGTGGGTGACCATCACCCGAGTGGTCGGCAACCGGTTCCACCGCGAGTGGCGAGTGCACCCAGACGACCCGTCTGCTCACCGACGAAGCGGACCTGCGCTGAACAGATCTTCCCTTGCCGCCGGGCGGAAAGAATCGGCCGACCGGGTGGCCTACGATCGGTACACGGCGTCACGAACTGTGTTTGAAGGGCTTTCCCGTGGGTGAGGAAGTGGCGGTTCCGCTGTCGGTGCGGATCGCCGGAGTGCTGGTCGGCATCGAGGGCCTCGCCGGATTCGGGTACGCCATCGCCGTGCTGGTCGGCGCGTTCACGCACACCAGGGGCGCGGTCGGCAACCTCTACGCGGAAGCCGGTTTCTTCGCCGTGATGGGCGCGGCCATCGTCGCCGTCGCGGTCGGCCTGCTGCGCGGTCAGGCGTGGACCAGGACGCCCGCCGCCGTGTTGCAGCTGCTGTTCATCGGCATCGCCTGGTACGTGTTCGGGCCGTCCGGGCAGATCGCCGTTGGTGTGGTCACCGCGATCTTCTGCGTCGCCACCCTGGTGCTGCTGTTCACCCGCCCCGCGCGGGCCTGGGCGATCGGCCTCCGGCAAGAGTAGTCAGCTGGCTACCGTGCGCGACTGGCGGTCACTGCCGCGACTGTGAAAAACGGTCAACGTGAACAACAGCCTCCCAAGGTTTGCCCAAGACCCCCCTAACGATGGGTATTCGTTCGTTCACGACTCAGTGATTCTCCATGGGTAACACCGTCGAAGTTGTGTCCCTGCAACCACACAACGACGACTTTCGGTGACAACCCCATCCCCCCATGGAGGAACTGTGTCACTTTCGAGGACAGTGGCAGTTCGATGGTCGACGAGGGCAGTGGCCGTGCTCGCGGCCTCGGCCGCTTTCGTACTGCCCACCGTCGCGACGGCGCAGTCGGCGACCCCGGCTGCCCCCAGCGCGGCGGCGCAGGCTGCCCAACTGCACCAACAGGTCATGGATGGCACCCTGCTCAGCGATCACGGCACCCGGCCGGTGTGCGCGCACTGCCAGTCGGTGGTGATCACCCAGTCCAAGGACTCCAGCAAGCCGCTGAGCACCGCCCTGCCCAGCGGTTACGGTCCCGCCGACCTCGCATCGGCCTACAAGATCACCGGTAGCTCGACCGCGACAACCACCATCGCGATCATCGACGCCGGCGTCGACGGCAGCCTCGCCGCCGACCTCGCCACCTACCGCTCCACCTACGGCCTGCCAGCCTGCACCACGGCAAGCGGCTGCCTGAAGCTGGAGAACTACACCGGTGGCGCGCAGCCCGCCCCGCAGAAGAGCGGCCAGGGCGCACAGGCCGAGGAAGAGATCGCGGTCGAGACCGCCCTCGACATGGACATGGCCTCCGCCGCCTGCCCGAGCTGCCACCTGCTGGAGGTCTCCACCCCGTGGGGTGACGGTGTCAACGACGGCACCACCTCGGAAAACGACTTCTCCAAGGCAGTCGCCACCGCGGTGTCCGCCGGTGCCAAGGCCGTCAGCATCAGCTACGGCTACACCCCGAACGCCACCACCACCAGCGGCACCGACCTCGCCGACTTCAACCACCCCGGCGTGGCCATCGAGGTGTCCACCGGTGACAGCGGCTTCAACGGCGGCACCCACACCTCCTGGCCGTCCGACCTGCCCTACGCCATCGGCGTCGGCGGCACCCAGCTGACCAAGAGCGGCAGCAGCTGGACCGAGAAGGCATGGGGCGTGGACAGCGGCAACGGTGCGGCAGGCAGCGGTTGCGATACCTACTTCAAGGCAGCCAACGGCCAGCCCGCCGCGGTCACCAAGGCGTGCAACAACCACCTCGCCACCGCGAGCGTGTCCGCTGACGCGTCGCCCGCGACCCCGCTGGCGATCTACGACACCTACGCGCCCTACAGCCACCAGCCGAACAACTGGACCGTCGTCGGCGGCACCAGCGCGTCCTCGCCGTACGTCGCGGGCCTGTTCGCCAGGGCAGGCGTCCCGTCCACCCTGCTCGGCCCGAACACCCTGTTCGCGGCGGCCGCCTCGAACTTCCGGGACATCACCTCGGGCAACAACGAGGTGTCGGACTCCTGCTCGAACTACACCGGCCTGAACAAGTCCGTGTGCAACGCGGGCACCGGCTGGGATGGTCCGACCGGCATCGGTTCCCCGCAGGGTCTCGGCGCCTTCTGATCGGTCGCTTCGCCAGGGCACAGAAATCGGGCCCTGTTCACCGCCTCCCGGTGAACAGGGCCCGACGCTTGTGTTCAGGCAGCTTCGATCGCGCTCGACACCGGCTGTGGATCGATGACCAGCGCCGTCGCGTTGTCCTTGCTGCCCAACTGGTGCGCGGTGCTGACCAGTGTGCTCGCCACCCCGGCAGGCGGAATCGGCTGGTCCAGCACGGACCGGATCTTGCTCATGTCCACCAGCTTGTGCACCCCGTCCGTGCACAACAGCAGCCGCGAGTTGGCGATACTCGTCCGAGTGCTGCCGATCCGCTCAGCCGCCGCTGTGCGAACGCTGGTCGTGACCAGGTGCTCCATCCTCGGCGTCGTCGGCATGCCGCGACCACGGAAGTACTCGGCGACCGTGTGATCGTTGGTCACCTGCTCCAGAACGCGACCATTCCAGTGATAAGCCCGGCAGTCGCCGACCCAGGCCACGTCACACCCGGTGCGCGTCGGCCCGACCCCCGGCACCGCGACCACCAGCACGCAGTCGCCGCCGTCGTCATTGGCCTGGACGACCTCCTGCGCGGCCAGAATGCCGGCAACCGGCCCCTGCACCGAGGCAATCCGCGCCGCCAGCTCCGCCGCGATCGTCGCCGTGCGCGCCGCGACCAGGTCGTCACCGACCCCGTCCGCCACGACGTAGGCGGTCAGCCCCGTTCCCGGATCGGTGTGCACCGCGGTCGCATCGGCGTTGACCTGGCGCGGTCCGCGCTCGCTCGTCTGATCCCAGCGCGACAGGACAGTGGGTAGCGGGTGGTTGGCCAGCATCGGTGACCTCCTCGGCCGTGCCGGACCGTGTGGCCCGGTATGACCAGGAAAACGTGCCAACCTGAGCCGAGGTGCCGGAATCACCCAAAAACTTGCTGAGAAAACGGTCTCAGCGACCACCCAGCTCCGCGAGTGCGTCGCCACTGAGTCGATAGGTGATCCACTCGTCCAGCGGCTTCGCGCCCAGCCTGTCGTAGAATTCGATCGACGGCGTGTTCCAGTCCAGCACCGCCCACTGCAGCCGGGTGTACCCGTTGCGCACGCACTCCCTGGCCAGTTCCACCAACAACGCGAAGCCGAGCCCGGTGCCGCGCTGCTCCGGCGTCACATAGAGATCCTCCAGATAGATCCCGTGCACGCCATCCCAGGTGGAGAAGGTCAGAAACCACACCGCGGTGCCAACCACGACGCCCGCGTCGTTCTCGGCGACATGCGCGAACACCGTCGGGTCGGCCCCGAACAACGCGGTGCTCAGCTGGTCGACCGTCATGGTGAACTCGTCCGGCGCCCGCTCGTACACCGCGAGCTCGCGGCACAACTCGACGATCCGCTCCACATCGGACTGCTGCGCGCGCCGCACGCGTTCAGACATCGGGGTTCCACGCCGGAATGTTCGACCGCGCGACCTGCCGCGCCCCGCGCTCGGTCCCCAGCACGGTCGTCCCGGCCGGGTCGAGCCCGAACTGCACGCCCTCGGTCGCGTTCAGACCCAGCCACGTCGCGATCAACACCCGGCTGAAATGCCCATGCCCGATCAGGATCACGTCACCGTGCGACATCGCCGCGGTCACCCGGTCCAACAGCTTGTTGGCCCGCTCGGTCACCTGCGCCGCGCTCTCGCCACCCGGAATCGGACTTGTCCACACGCTCCAGTCCGGCACCGTCTCGCGGATCTGGTCGGTCGTCAGGCCCTCGTAGTCGCCGTAATCCCACTCGGCAAGATCCTCGGTCACCTCGTCGACATGCAGACCAGCGAGCCCGGCAGTGTGCTGCGCACGTTGCCGGGGACTGCTCAGCACCAGTGCAGGAGGCAGATGCGTGCCGCGCAGATGACTCAACACCAGCCCCGCGCGCCGCGCCTGCTGCTCGCCCTCGACGGTCAGCGGAATGTCGGTCCGGCCCGTGTGCTGACCGGTCAGAGACCATTGCGTCTGGCCGTGACGGAGTACGTAGATCAGTGGTTGCTCGTCTGAAGCCACGTGAACATCGTAGGGACGCGGGATGACGCGCACCGCGCGAAAGAACGCGATCCGCGCCACAATGCGCCCTGTTTACCCATTGGTAACCGCGTCCAGCAGGTCCAAATACCCGACATTCGCCAGCCAGAGCGCATCCGCAACCGGCTCCAACTTGCCCGGCTTCCACCGCTTGTCCGTATACGCCCCGGCGCACCGCCGCACTGCGGCCAAACTCGTCGCCAACTCATCGGCAATCCGTGCCTCGAACTCGTTCTCGGGTGGTTCAGCCGGTCGAACCACCGCCCCCGTCCGCAACGCGTCCAGCACATCGGCCCGGACGCCGTCCTCCGCATCCCAGAACAACACCGGCCGATCGATCTCGTGATTCCATACCGGCGCATGCACCGACCGCCAGCGCACCACGAACGGATTGCGGCTCAACCGCGTCGCATTGGCCCAGTGCGCCGCGCCGTTCGGCTCCGTCAGCCACGCCACCTCGTCGACCGGCAGATCCACCGCCAACGCAACCGGAATCCACTCGAGGTCATGCTCGGGCTCCAGCATCTCGCCGAACGTCCACAACTGCCGGACCCGAACCCGATAGATCTCCGATGCCCGCCCCGACATCTCCGTGCACGTCTCGGCAAGCTGCTCAAGATGATGAACCGCGCGGCTCCACTTCACGTCGCCATTGTGCCCAGGTCAGGTCGCGGGCTCCGCGTGTGGGCTGCCGGACCGGATGTCGCCGGACTTCACCAACGAGTCCCACGCGACCTGTACGTGTTCTTCTGTGAACATCCGACGCTTGCGCGGTGTCCACTCCTGGATCGCCGACCAGGCTTCTCGTGACGTGCGGCAGTCCTGATTCGTGGCCACCCAATGCGTGCTGGCGAGAAGTTCGATGGCATAAGGACCCTCGAAGCCAGCAATCGTTTGAAGTACTGGCTGAACGATTCGGGCATCGACCTCTTGACCGAGTTCGGTATCGACCAAGCAAGTGTTGGCTTCGGACTTGCCGGATTCGGTCGGCTCGATCGGATTGAGATCCTGAACTGGTGCCGTCCCGTCGCCGAAACCGGTCAGGTAGACGGCTTCCATCTCCTGCACGAGATGACGGACCTGATCGCTGTACGGTCCGTAATTCCCCTGTTCGAATTTGAGTTTCAGCTCAGGCGCGTGCAGTCCGGCGAAATACAGAAGTTTCTGTATTTCGAGGTGCGAGGCACCGCTGACCGACTCCCAAGGTTCGGCGGCGAGTCGGCGATTGACGTACTCCTGAATCAACCGGATCGTTGCTGCGCGCCCCCACGTCATCTTGATCGGATTGGGCGCCAGGTGCCGTACCGCGTTGGATGGGGTGTACAACACGACCCGGACTCCGGGCAGGTCGTCGAGAGCGTTCACGATCAGCGGTTCAACATCGCTCCACGCGAGGCCACCATTGCCCGCGCCCAGAGGCGGAACCGCAATCGAGGTGATACCACGCTCGGCGATCACGCGGACTAGGTCATGGAGGCCGGACTCGATGTCGCTGAGGTTGGACTTCGCCTTCCAGTGATCCTTGGTCGGGAAGTTGATGATGTACTTCGGTCCAGTCATCGAATCCAGTTCGACGACGAACATCTGTCCGAGGCGGACCTCGTTGCGCGCACAGGCAGTTCGATACTGGTGATAGTTGTCCGGATACTGCCGCTTGAACTGCAAAGCGAGTCCCTTGCCCATGACGCCGACACAATTCACGGTGTTGACGAGGGCATCGACATCTGCGGCGAGAAGATCGCCGGACCCGTGCTCAAGCACTGCGACCTCCTAGTCGTAGTAGAAGTCCTTCTCCGTACGATACTGCCGCGTGCCACCGACAGATTCGAGCGCGGATCGAGCCGGGTCAAGTGTCTCACCGGTTCGTGCGACAACGTGTGTGATCATGTCGATCGGTAGCTGGTCGAGGACCAGAACTTCCGCCGCGCGTCTACTCGACCGGTTCGGGTCGCCTGGTGTTCCCTTCCAGATCTGCTCGCACAGCAGGTCGAAGTCGACGAAGCTCCCGAGTAGTTCAACGTTTCGAGTGAACTGAACGAAGTCGGTTGCTGCGTTGGCATCACTGGCGCACCAGATGATCCCGCTGTCGACGATACTACCGATGGGTAACCCGAGGAATACCAGTGACTCGCACCCGCCGTCGTAGTCGAGGTGCCCCTTGGTCACCGCGTACAGCATCGGCGACTTCGCAGCTATATAGAACGGAACGTGGTCCGCAACCGACTTGCCTTCTGGGTACGACTCGTCCGGGCACACCCGGATCCGCCTGCGTCGCGCCTTCACCACGTAGCTGGCGACGTTGACCAGAGGATCTTGCTTCGTCGATGCGTAGAGGTGCCCGGATTTGACGATCCCCGGCAGGTTCGCGGAGTGGGTGAAGTGCCAGACGATCCATTCGCGCGGAGCGGTCTGTCGCGGGAGGTCAGATCCGAGGGCCGCGAACCCCGACTCGCGGAAGTAACTCATGCGCGCTTGCTCTCCTGCTGCTCTTGCTGCTCGATCCAAGGGAGGGATGGCAGGAGGTTACGGAGTGAGTCTGACACTCCAGAATGCGAAAACGGCGCCGACCCGTGCTGGGCCGACGCCGTCGCGCTGAGAGTGAAGGGACTCAGCCCTGCTTGGTCTCCCAGAAGATCTTGTCGATCTCGGCGATCAGGTCGAGCAGTTCCTGGCCCTTGGCCGGGTCCATGCTGCCCTTGGCACCGCTGGCACCGGCTGCTTTGGTGGCCCGGTTGAACAGGTCG
>DASXOJ010000216.1:0-20095 GCA_036494465.1 Pseudonocardiaceae bacterium | reverse complement strand
CGTCGGTCAGCGGCTGGTAGACGGTGGGTTGGTGCGCGTCGCCGTCCCATTTCACGATCTCGTAGCCGAGCACGAGGTGATCGCGGAACGCGGTGGGCACCAGTTCGGCGAGCGCGCGGTGGTCCTGGTGCGCGTCGCGCGGGTTGGGCGCGAGGATCAGCTGCGGGTCGATCCGCCTGTGCAGCGCCTCGACCGCGATCTTGGCCTGCTCCCACTGGGTGGGCACCCGGCCGTCGGGCAGGTCCAGCACGGTCAGCGCCAGTTTGGCGTCCGGGCAGAACGCCTTCAGCGCGAGCTGTTCCTCCATGGCGCGGGTTGTGCCGCCGCCGGTGAGCACCAGCGCTTCCACGGTGATGCCCGGGTTGGCGGCGCACAGGGCGAGCAGCGTGCCGCCCGCGCCGATGGCGATGTCGTCGCAGTGCGCGCCGAGCACGGCTACGCGGTCGAGCTCGGTCAGGCGCAGCGGCTGCATCAGGTCCCGTTCTGCCACAGCATCCAGGGCCGGTCGCCCGCGGCGTAGCCGGCGTCCAGCGCGGCGCGTTCCTTGACCGTGTCCGCGGGCTGCCAGTAACCCCGGTACTGGTAGGCGACCATCCGGCCGGCCTTGGCGAGCGCGCCGCAGGCGTCCGCGACCAGGTCGCTGCCGGGGGTGAGGTGGTCGAAGACTTCCTGGCGGAACACGAAGTAGCCGCCGTTCTCCCAGATCGGCAGGTTGTTCACCGGCACGATGGTGTCGACCAGACCGGCGGCGTTCAGTTCGACGCAGTGGAAGGAGCCCTGCGGCGGCACCACCATCATGGAACCGCCCGCGTCGCTGGCCTTGAGGTTGTCGATCATGTCGGTGAGCGGCGCGTCGGTGAGCACGTCCGCATAGTTGGCCAGGAACATCTCGTCGTCGCCGAGGTGCTCCCGGACCCGTCTGAGTCGTTCACCGATGGGGGAGGACATGCCGGTCTGCACGAACGTGATCGACCAGTCCGCGATGTCGGTGGAGAGCAGCTCGACCTCGGTGCCACGCAGTACGAAGTCGTTGGAGTCGGTTTCGGCATAGTTCAAGAAAAAGTTTTTGATGTGATGGGCGCCGTAACCGAGACACAGGACGAACTCCGTGTGTCCGAAGTGGGCGTAGTAGCGCATTACGTGCCACAGCAGCGGGCGTGGCCCGACCATCTGCATGGGCTTGGGCAGATCGTCGGCGTCGCCGTTGCGCATCCGCATGCCGTATCCGCCGCAGAACAACACGACCTTCATGACGACGCCCTCTCGATCTCCAGGTGCGGGATGGGAAACACGAGTTGCCCGCCCCACTCGCCGATGTAGCGCAGCTGCTCGGTCAGTTCGGTGCGCAGGTTCCAGGGCAGCACCAGCACGAAATCCGGTTTGTCCCGCGCGATACGTTCCGGTTCGTGGATCGGAATGCGCGTTCCGGGGGTGAACCGGCCGTGCTTGTACGGGTTCCGGTCCACTGTGTATTCGAGTAGGTCGGGCCGGATGCCGCAGTGGTTGAGCAGCGTGTTGGCCTTGCCCGGCGCGCCGTAGCCGACCACGCGTTGTCCCGCGTCGGCGGCGTCAAGCAGGAACCGGGTCAGGTTGCGCCGCACCGCGCCGACCCGGCCTGCGAAGTCCAGGTAACCGGAGATGTCCAGCAGGCCGGCGGCCTTTTCCTTGGCGATCATTTCCTGCACCCGGTCGCCCGGCTCACCGGTTGGTTGCGCCCACAACCGGATCGAGCCGCCATGCGTCGGCAACTGTTCCACGTCGACCAGGACCAGACCGCCGCTGGCCAGCGCGCGCTGCGCGGAGGACACCGTGTAGTACTGGAAGTGTTCGTGGTAGATGGTGTCGTACTGGTTGCCTGCCATCAGCGTGGCCAGGTACTGCACCTCGATCGACACCCAGCCGTCGTCCGCGACCAGCGCGCGCAGGCCCTTGGTGAAGCCGACGATGTCCGGAATGTGCGCGTAAACATTGTTCGCGACAACGAGATTCGCTGGTCCGTGTTCCGCCCGGATCGCGGCACCGGTGTCCTCGGTCAGGAAAGCGGTTTCAGTTGGCACCCCGGCCTCGCGCGCAGCCGCGCCCACGTTCACCGAGGGTTCCACGCCGAGACAACGGATGTTCTCGGCGACGACATGCCGCAACAGGTAACCGTCGTTGCTGGCCACCTCGACGACGAAACAATCCTGATCCAGCCGCAGTTTCGCGATCGCGCCGGTGACGAACTGACGCGCATGCGCCACCCACGACGTGGAGAAGGAGGAGAAGTATGCGTACTCGGTGAACGTGTCTTCCGGGCTGATCAGTGGCGGAATCTGCGCCAACCGGCAGTCCGGGCACAACCGCAGGTGCAGCGGGTAGGTCGGCTCCGGTTCGTCGAGTTGCGCCGCGGTGAGAAAACGTTCGCACGGCGGGCTCGCGCCGAGGTCGAGAACGCTGTGCAACCGCACGGAACCACAAAGCCGGCACTTGGCGCCATTCACCGCGACAACCACTCGCGACTCCCCGATCGTCGATTACGTGATTTGTCCTGGTCATCGGTGTTTTTACCGACCTCGTTACAGGAGAGTAGCGAGCCTCAGCTCACAGTCGGCGGCGGGGAGCCGCGTACGCGCGCAGCGCGGGCGCGACCGGTGGGCCGTCGACAAGGCCGACCACGCTGCCCGCCTCCAATGCCTTGCGGTACACCAGCAGCGCCTCGCGCACAGCGGCGACGGTGTGGTCGATGTCGGCATCGGTGTGTGCGGCCGAGATCACGAACGACTGGCCAAGCACGCCCCGGTGAATCAGTTCGGCGAGCAGCAGCGTGCGGAACTCCTGCGACGGGCGGCCGAGGTCGTCCTTGGTGGTGAAGATCAGGCAGGAGGATCGGCCGATCGCGGCGACCTGTCCGTGCACGCCCAGTTCGCGCGCTGCCTCGTTCACGCCATCGGCGAGGCGCCGCCCGCCGCGCTCCATCGTGCTGATCGGATCGGTGCGCTGGTATGCCTTGGCGACCGCGCGGAACGCGGCCAGCGCCGATCGGTCCGGACCGTGCGTTGTGGACAGTAGGAAAGTCCGTTTGCGATCGGTGCGCAGGCCGCCGAGCTCCATCAGCTCGCGCCGGCCTGCCAGCGCGGAAACGGGGAAGCCGTTGCCCATCGCCTTGCCCCAGCAGGACAGATCCGGCCGCACCCGGTACACCGACTGCGCGCCGCCGTTCGCCCAGCGGAAACCGGTGATCATCTCGTCGAAGATCAGCACCGCGCCGTACCGGTCGCACAGCGCGCGCACGCCCGCCAGGAAGCCGGTCGCCGGTTCGGCGAGCGCGGTCGCGGGTTCCATGATCACGCAGCTGATCTCGCCTGGATGCCCGGCGAACAAGGCGGCCAGCGAGCCGATGTCGTTGTAGCGGAAGCGCAGTGTC
Organism: Pseudonocardiaceae bacterium; assembly: GCA_036494465.1. Taxonomy (GTDB): domain Bacteria; phylum Actinomycetota; class Actinomycetes; order Mycobacteriales; family Pseudonocardiaceae; genus CAJCJE01. The sequence goes on along the minus strand of DASXOJ010000216.1, from coordinate 16,692 downwards.
TGCGCGCGGGCCGATTCCGGCACGCCCGCGTTCATGCCGAGCCCGCCGACGAACCAGTCGTCGACCGAGTAGAACGGCTGATCGCAGGTTGCGATCAGCTCCCTGCCGGTTGCCGCGCGCGCGAGCCGAACAGCGGCAGTTGTCGCGTCCGACCCGTTTTTGGCGAATTTCACCATGTCCGCATACGGCACCATGGCCAGGAAATCCTCGGCGGCGGCCAATTCGAGATCAGTTGGCCGAGTGAAACTGTTCCCGTCCGCGAGCGCGCGCCGCACCGCCTCGATCACCGGGGGATAGGCGTGCCCGAGCGTGACCGAACGCAGGCCCATGCCGTATTCGACGAAACAGTTGCCGTCCACGTCCCACACGCGCGCGCCGCGTCCTCGGCAGAGCACCGGCGCCATGCCCGCCGGGTACTGGTCGTCGCCGCGCGCGTAGGTGTGCGCGCCGCCGGGAACGAGTTCGTGCAGCCGAGCCTGCATCTCGTTCGAGCGCGGGAAACCTACGGGGTTCATCGGCTCCGTGTCGAACACGCGACGCATGCTATCCGGCCCGCTGCTGGTTTTCTTTTGGGTGACGCGCCCAGAAAACGAACCCTTTCGAGTGAAGAAGCTATTTGTGTCGCACATTCGGGTGACGCATTCGGGTGTAACGGCACGTCAACGGTAGTTTTTCTGAAACATCGACTACTTTTCCGCATCGGATAGCATCCGCGCGGCATGTTGATCGCGAGCCGATTTTCTTTGTACCAATGGGAGTTTGCCGTGGACGGACGTGAACTGATCCGGCGGCTGGCGCTGCGCTGGCCGCTCGTGCTACTCGGCGCGGTGCTCGCGCTCGCGGTCGGCGGGGTCGTGTTCGCGGTCTCGCCTGCGAGCTATACCGCGCAGGCGGGCGTGCTGGTGCTGCCGCCACCCACCGAACCGGGCGACACCACACCGGTGAACCCGTTGGCCTCGTTGGACAATGGCGCCATCCAGGTCGCGTCCACCCTGGTCTACACGGCGAGTTCGCCCGCCGTCGTCGACACGATCGCGAACGCCGCCAACGGTGGCACGTCGACCGTGCTCAACACCACCGACGAACCCGGCAACGACACGCCGTTCATCCAGATCACCGCCACCGGTTCGTCCGAAGCCAACGCGCGCACGGCGGCGACCGTGACGATCACCGCGCTCACCAACCAGCTGCGCGCCCTGCAAAGCCGGGTGCCCGATTCGCTGGCGATGCACCTGTCGGTGATCGTCCCGCCGACCACCGCGGCCGCGAGCACCGGCAGCCTGGTCAAGGCCGGTGGCCTCGCCGCGATCGTGGTGTTCGTGCTCGCGCTGCTCGGCATCGCGCTGCTGGACCGGTTCCTGCCCGACTTCCAGCTCCGTTCCCTGTTGCGCCCCAAACCGAAGGCGAGCGCGCCGGCCCCGTTGATGGTCAGCGGTGACTAGCCTCGTCGAGGTCCCGCTGGTTCGCCGCAACCACGCGGTGCCGGGCCTGATCCTGCTGATCGTCGCGCTGCTGTGCGTCCGGCAGGACGACGTGGTGCCCAGCACCGGACTGGGGCTGAGCCCCGCTTACCTGATCGCGCTGGTCGCCGGGATCTGCTGGCTGCTCGGCAAAGGTTTGCGCCTGACCGGCGCTGGCGCGCTGCCGGTCCGGCTGGCCATCGGCGGCGTGCTGCTCACCCAGATCATCGGCTACCTGGTCACCCTGGAACACGACGGCCCGGACACATCGCCACTTCTGGTGCCGGTGGTCCTGGCCGGGCTCGCGCTGTTCGTACTGGACACCGTGCACACCGGCGAGGAACTCGAACGGCTGGTGCGCTGGCTGGTGATCGCGGGCGCGGTCGGCGCCGGGTTCGCGGTGCTCGCCGTGGTCGGTCACGTCGACCTCGCCGCGATCGTCCCACCCGGTCTGAAGGCGACACCCGAGCTGGTGCAGCCGATCCCGCGCGACGGGATCACCCGCGCGCAGGGTACGGCAGCGCATCCGCTGGAACTCGCCGCCGTGATGACGGTGCTGTTCCCGTTGGGCGTTTTCTGCTTCTTCACCGCGCGGGAACGGGGCACCCGGTGGTGGCCGTGGCTGGTCGCGCTGGGGTTGATCGGGGGAGCGGGCGCACTGTCCATTTCGCGCAGCTTCTTCGTCGGACTCGTGGTCGAGTTCGTGGTGCTCGCGCTGTTCTGGCCGTTGCGCCGCACCGCGGTCGTGCTCGGCTGTGCGGTCGCCGGTGTCGTGGTGTTGTTGTTCACCAAGGGCGGCGTGGTCGGTTTCTTCGTCAAGCTGTTCACCCAGGGCAGCGGCGACGATTCGCTGCTGCACCGGACGCTCGCCCGCCAGGTCGCGTATGCGTTGATCAACGCGCACCCGGTGTTCGGCATCGGGCTCGGCGGCTACGACACGTCGCGCTACCCGATCCTGGACAACCAGTATCTGGGACTGCTGGTGGAAACCGGCGTCGTCGGGTTGCTCGGTTTTCTCGGCTACCTCGGCACCGCTGCCTGGGCCGCGTTCGCGCGCGGCAGCAGCCACCGTGACCTCGGCGCCGCGCTCGGCGCCGCCATCCTCGCCTACGCGGTGATCAACCTGATCCTGGACACCGCCGGATTCCTCCAGATCAGCGCGCTGGCCGCGATTCTCGTCGGCCTCACCGGCGCGCTCCATCGAGTTCGCCGCAACACCTGAGGAAGCAGCATGCGCCCGAACATCCCCACCACCACCGTGCTCGGCGTCGGCGTCGCGGTCCTGGACGTGGACGCGGCCATCGCCGAAGTCCGCAAACTGCTCGACGGCCCGTCGCCCGCCGTTCTCGCCTACGCCAACGCGCACGCGCTCAACGTGGCCAGCCGCAACCAGAAATTCCTGCGCGTGCTGCGCGAAGCGGATCTCGTGCTCAACGACGGTTCCGGGCTCGCGCTCGCGGCGCGCCTGCGCGGGCAGACGTTTCCGGCCAACCTCAACGGCACCGACTTCAACCCCAAGGTGCTGCTCGCCGCCGCCGATACCGGCGCGTCGGTGTTCCTGCTCGGCGGCGCGCCCGGGGTCGCGCACGACGCTGCCGAACGTTTGTGCGCGGACATTCCCGGTCTGAAGATCGCCGGTTGCGCGCACGGCTACTTCGGCGACGCGGAGTTGCCCGCGTTGCTCGCCGCGATCCGGGCCAGCAACGCGCGGGTGTTGCTGGTCGGCATGGGCAATCCGCAGCAGGAGCTCTGGCTGGCCGAACACCTCGCGGATACCGGCGCCGTGCTCGGCGTCGCGGTCGGCGCGTTCCTGGACTTCGCCGCGCAACGGGTGCCGCGCGCGCCGGTGTGGATGCGTTCCGCTGGTATCGAATGGATGTACCGGTTGGCGCACGAACCGCGCAGGCTGTTTGGCCGCTACGTGGCGGGCAATCCGCTTTTCCTGCAGCGGGTTGTGCGCGAACAGCTGGCGGAGCGGGTCAGGCTTCGATAGTGCGGTGCAGCAGCGCGGCGAGGTCGGCGGCCATGTGCCGACTGGTGAACCGCGACTGAACGGCTGCTCGACCGGCGCGGCCCAGGTCCCTGGCGAACACCGGATCGGCGAGCAGTTTGCCAATAGCCGCGGCCATCGCGGCCGGGTCGTTCGGCGGCACCAACAACCCGGTAACGCCGTGCTCGACGTATCCGGACATGCCGGGATTCGCGGTCACCACCACCGGCCTGCCGCTGGCCATCGCTTCCAGTACCACGGTCAGTCCGGAGCCGACCTTGTTCGGGGCGAGCGCGACAGCGACCACAGTGGACCGTCCATAGACCTGGCGCATCGCGCCGCCCATCCGGCGCGCGTGCAACGTGCCCAGTTCCTCGGGCAGGTCGACCGGGCTGGTGGTGGCCAGCTCCAGGGTGACGTCCAGCCCGTCGGCGCGCAGCTGACGGATCGCGGCGATCAGCGTCGGGTGATCGCGCAACCGGTCGTCGCCCGCGCTGGCCACCGTGAACGCCTCGCGCACGCTGATCGGCCAGGGCTGGTGGTGGTAGAAGCCGGCGTCGATGCCGAGGGTGATCTCGTGCACCCGCTCGGGCGGAAGGTCCCAACCCGAAACGAGTTCGGGTGCGAGGCCGGGGGTCTGGGTGAACACCGCGGCCATCCGCCGCAACGCGCGCCCGGCGAGCTTCGCGTGCGCGCGGCTGAGCGCGCGCGGGCTCTCCAGCCAGGCGAGGCCGGACACCACCGGGGGCGCGTTCGGGGTTAACGCGGCCGGGATGCCGGTGCGTTCGTCCATGCACAGCAGCACATCCGCGCCGCGCCGCCCGATCCGCGCCATGCCAAGGGCCTCGGCGACGACCTCGGTCTGGCTGAGCCTGCCGCGGACCTTGCGTGCCAGCCAACCCAGCGCCGCACCGCGCAACGGGCTCCGGTAGTCGACGGCCAGGTTGGCGTCGGCCAGTTGGTGCAGGCCGTACGGGGTCAGATCGGGCACCTCGCCACGCCGATAGCGCGCGGACCAATCCGGCACATCGAGTTCTTCGGGGAATTCAACGTATACCCGCACGGCGACACGCTACTACCACGGCCCACCAATACCTTCGGCGGCAAGCGACTTCTACACTTCAAGTGTGACGGTAGGGGCGACGGCAATCGCGCGCGGTGTGGTGGTTCAGGTGGCCGCCCGAGTGCTCGGACTGCCGTTGTCACTGGTGAGCCTGGTGATCGCCACCCGATACCTGGGTTTGGCGGGATATGCGGTACTGACCACGGCCGTGGTGTTCGCCGGACTCTTCGACACATTCACCGATTTGGGTGTAGGCACGGTTATTGTGCGCCGGGTCAGTGGCCGGGAAAATGCGTCGCTGACCCGATTGGTGGGGATAAACCTCACATTTTCGCTTGGTTACGCGGTTCCGCTGGCGGTCGCCGCCGCGATTGCCGGATTTTTCGCTTATCCCGGGCAGGCTTCGGTTCAGCTCGCCGTGCTGATCGTCGCCGTGAGCCTGATCTTCGACGCGTTGTCGAGCTGCCTGAACCCGGTGTTCGACGTGCACGTGCGGTATTCCGCGGTGGCGTCCGCCGAGTTCGGCGGCCGGTTGCTCACACTGGTCGCGTCGGTGCTGGTGGTGTTCACCAACGCGGGTCTGCTCGCGATGTGCGCGGTGCAGGTGCTGCCGAACCTGATCCGGCTGGTCGTGCTCGGCATCGCGGCGCGCAGGATCGTGACGGTGCGGTTGATCCGCGCGGGTAAGGAAACCCTGCGGTTGTTGCGGGAAAGCGTGCCGTTCGCGCTGATCATGCTGATCGCGATCGTGTACTGGCGCGTCGACGGCGTCATGCTTTCGCTGCTGTCCGACTCGACACAGGTCGCCGCGTACGGCATCGCCATGCAACTCGCGTTCAATCTCGCGGTGATACCGCAGGTTTTCTCGCGTTCGGCGATGTCCACCATCAACGCCAGCTACGCCACCGACCCGATCCGGTTCCGCGGCGCGGTCGATTCGGGTTACCGGTTCCTGCTGCTGTGTTCCGCGCCGATCGCGGTACTCGGCTTCCCGCTCGCCGGCCGCATCCTGAACGTCGTCGCCGACCAGTTCACCGCGCCGGCAACGCGCACCCTGCAACTGTTCTTCGTCGCGTGCGCGCTGAGCTTCATCACCACGATCGTGTCCAACGCGCTGATCGCCGCGCACGAGCAACAGTTCCTGACTCGCCTGTCCACGATCAACCTGATCGTCAACATCGGACTGAACCTGGTGTTCATCCCGATGTTCGGCGCGGTCGGCACCGGGGTCGCGCTGATCCTCACCGAACTGTCCGGCGTGGTCTTCACCCAGCCGCGCATGCTGCGCATCGGCGTGGCCCCGCTGCCGTTGGGTTATCTGCTGCGCCTGGTGCCCGGGCTCGTCGCGGCGCTGCTCGCCATGTGGGTCACCTGGTCGTTGCCGCTGGTGGTGCCGTTGCTGGCCGGAGGCATCGCCTACCTGGTCGGTGCCTGGCTCGGCGGTGCGCTGCCCGCTCCGATGCGCAGCACGATCCTGGGCGCGTTGCGGATCAGGCGCGCTGCCGCGTGTCAACGGTGAAACTTTTGGACTAGACCACCTGTTGACTTGATCCAGCCTTTCCACTTGTCTTGATTTAAGACAAAAACCCCTGCCAAGAGTTGCTCCGGGAAGGTGATCATGCGCGTACCAAAGTCGAAAACCGTGGTCGCGGGCACGCTGTCCGGTGTGGCCGGTGTCGCGATGCTGGTGATCGGCCAGCAGCCGAGCATGGCGGCCGCCGCCTCGTTTCCCGCACACTACGCCGCTCCGTACTTACAGGTCAGCGACAGCGACGCCGGTGACATGGCAGCCGACCAGTCCGCGACCGGCACCAAGTACTACACGCTGGCCTTCCTCACCCCACAGTCCGGCTGCACCGCGCAGTGGGAGGACGGTGGCGACCCGGTCGGCGCGTTCAGCTCGGAGATCGGCTCGTTGCAGTCCTCCGGCGGCGACGTGATCATCTCCTTCGGCGGTGCGTCCGGCGGCGAACTCGCGCAGACCTGCACGTCCGTCTCGGATCTGACGGCGGCGTATGCCAACGTCGTCAACACCTACCACGTGACCCGGCTCGACTTCGACATCGAAGGCGGCACGCTCGACGACTCGGCCTCCAACACCCGGCGCAACCAGGCACTGGCCGCGTTGCAGCAGCAGGACCCGTCCGTGCAGGTCGACTACACGCTCGCGGTCGCCCCGGACGGACTGCCCGGTGAGGAAATGGGCCTGTTGCAGGACGCGCAGAGCAACGGTGTCAAGGTCAGCATGGTCAACGCGATGACGATGGACTTCGGCGACGGCGAGAACGCCCTCAACGACGCGGAATCCGCCGCCAAGGCGACCTCCGGCCAGCTCGCGAACCTCTACGGCATCTCCGGTTCGCAGGCGTACGGCATGCTCGGCCTCACCCCGATCGCCGGTCAGAACGACGACAACGAGTACTTCTCCACCGACGACGCGACCACCCTGGAGAACTTCGCCGCCAGCAACGGGGTCGGCGAACTGTCCTTCTGGGAGGTCGACTACTACGACAAGGCGACCGGCTACGCCTACTCGAAGATCTTCAACGGCCTGAGCTGACCCGCGCATAGCGCTCGGGCATGCCGATCAGCACGAAGCGCCGCACCAGATCGTCGGTCCGCGCGCCGGGTTTCCCGGCGCGCGCGGCCGCGAACTCGGTACTGGACAAGCGGATTCCGGCGCTGTGGTAGGAGAGCATGTCGAAGTTCTCGAACGCGTACCAGGTGGACGGGAACTCGAACAGCAGTCGCACGTCCTGCTCGTCGTGTTCGACGCGGTAGATCGGATTGACCCCGAGCCGGCCTTCGCCGTGCGGCGCGGTCGCGAAATCCGGGTGGTCGACGAAGCTGTCCTCGGTCGGATCGATGACGATGGAGAGCCACTTCTCCTCGGCGAACTCGATCAGCGGCTTCTGTTTCGCCAGCGCGGGTCCGTGCCCGGCCAGGTAGTCCGCGACCAGGTCGCGTTGGCCGATCATCCGGTACGGGGCGCTGTCGAGCAGATCGACGTAACCAGCGGGGTGCAGTTCGGATTCGACGTCATGCGGTTCGAGCAGACCGTTGCCGACCCGGTCGATGACCACGAGACCGCCGCAGCGCCGCAGTTCGGCCAGGCATGCACGCTGGTTCGGGAACAGGTGGAAGGCATCGGTGCACACGGCGGCGCCGAACGCGTCGTCCGCGAACGGCAGCGGTTTTGCCGCGTCCGCGCACACGTAGTCGGAGTGTGGCGCGATCCACCGACGGGCCACCCACAACTGGAAGAAGTTGCGGTCCACGCCGACGGTCGGCACCGGATTGGCGCGACTGCCCAGGTGGTGCAGGAGATGCCCGAACCCGCAGGCGAGGTCGAGCACCGGCCGGCCATCCGTCGGCAGCAACGTGGCCAGCGACAGCGAGGCGAGGTAACGCGGCTGGCCGAAGCGAAGGAGGAAGTACGGATACAGCTCGCGGTTGACGTTGCGGCTGCGCAGATAGCCGAGTTCCAGCCAGTCCTGCGCGGTCTGTTCCGCGATCGGCGCCGCCAGCAGGTGGCGCACCTTCGCCCGGCGCGCGGCGACCATGGCGCGATTGCCTGGTCCGCGCGTGAACGGCAACCGGAGCACCGGCAACTGCTCCAGACCAAGCGGCAGTGCCGGTGGAAACGCCAGCAGGTCGACCAGCGCCTCGACCGGTTTCGGCCCCTGCACGGTCTCCACGAGGTCGGCGACGCTCGGTCCGGCGACTTCCTCGCGACCGGTCATGTGGTCCTGCACGCTGACCTGACCGGTGCGCAGCACGGGGATGCCGTCGATCACCGGGTAGACATGGGTGTCGCAGAGCAGCACGCCGTACGCGCCTGCCTGCTCGTGATTGGGCAGAGCGGCCGGTTGGTGCGGCGCCTCGCTGAAGACCAGCGGTTGGCGGCAGACCGGGCAGCGCAGCGCGGCGAGCAGCCGGGCGGGGACGAGGGACACGCGGACATCATTGCGAGTTGACCCGCGAACACTACGCGGCGCGCCGGAAATTCGCCCGGTCGGGTAATGATTCCACTCTTGCGTGCAGGGTGCGTGTGGTTGTCCTGTGCAAGGATTCGCCGCGATGACAAACGATGAGCGGCAACTAGACCGTCTCGCCGTGCTCGTGGTCAGCTATCGTCGCGCCGACCTGCTTGATGCGTGCCTCACCAGTGTGGCCAAACATCTCGCGGGCGCGCGCGTGCTGGTCTGGGACAACCGTTCCGAGCACAGTGCGGACATTCACGACCTCGCGACCCGCTGGCCCGAGGTGCGCTGGACCTTCTCCGATCGCAACATCGGCTACGCGGCCGCCATCAACGCGCTCGCCGCGCAGGCGCCCGGCCACGACCTGTTGTTGCTCAACCCGGACGCCGAACTGACCGGCCCGCTGACCCGAACCCGCGCCGCGCTGCGCGCCGAGTTCGTCGCGGCCGTCTCGCCGACCCTCGTCGCGGCGGAGGGCCAGCAGCGACCGTGGGACATCGCGCGGCGCAAGCAGACCGTGGTGCGCGCGCTGGTCGGCGCGGCAGGTTACGCGGATCGGTTGCGCGGCAAGGTGCTCTCCGACCGGTATTCCGCGCCGCCGACCGAGGTCGACGGCTACCTGTCGGGCTGCTGCCTGCTGGTCAACCGCGACGTGTGGGACGAACTGCGTGGCTTCGACGAGCGGTTTTTCCTCTACGGCGAGGAATCCGAGTGGCAGCGCCGTGCCCGCGATGCCGGTTGGCGACTGTTGCTTGTGGATGAACCGGACGTGCGGCACGTCAGCGGCGGCACGACGCAGGGCGAGCCGCTCGCGTCGCGGCGCGCCACCGATCTGTTGCGTGCCGGTCAGACCATGATGCTCGGCCTGCACGGCAACACCGGACCGGGCAGCGCATTCACCGCCGGACTGCAACTGCTCGACCGGGTGCAGCGGTCAAAGAGGACCGCGCGCAAACAGGCCCGTGAGGTCGCGCTCACCACCGTGCGCGACGGCCTGCCAAGCATTCTGTTCACCAGCAACCAACTCTGTCTCGGCGGCGCGGAACGCCAGCGCGTGCTGCTCGCCAACGAACTGGCCCGGCGCGGTTATCCGGTCACGCTCGCGTGCATGCAGGCGTTCGGTCCGCTGGTCAGCGAACTCGACCCGGCCGTGCGCCTGGTGCTCACGCCCTGGTGGCAACCGGCCGTCGAACTGCCGACGCACGACGCGGTGCTGATCACCGGCATCACGAACACGGAGGCCGGGTTCGCGTCGGCGTGGCGGTTGGGCAACGCCTGGCACGGGGGAGTGCGCCGCTGGCTGGCCGCCACGCATGAACCGCCGGGCGTCAACGCGCCCACCTACGGTTCGCTGCTGGCAAAGGTGGTCGGGTGCAGCGACGGCGTGATCGCGTTGTCGCCGCGCCACTGGGCGGACATCACCCGGCACCAGCCGCTCTACGTCCGCCACCACATCGCGCCCAACGGCGTGCCGATGCAGACACCGAGGGTCTACGAGCCGCACACGCCGTTGCGGTTCGGCATGCTCAGCCGGATCGTCGAGCACAAGAACCCGCACCTGCTCGTCGAAGCACTCGCCGCGCTACCGTCGCGGGAGTGGAGCCTGGACATTTTCGGCGACGGTCCCGACCTCGCCCGCCTGTCCACGCTCACCCCGCCCGCTCTGCCGGTCTGCTGGCGCGGCGCGTCGGCCGGTCCGGACGCGGCGTTCCCCGAATTCGATGTGCTGTGCGTGCCCAGCGGCGCGGAGGCTTTCCCGATGGTGATCGTGGAAGCGATGATGCGCGGTGTGCCGGTGGTCGCTTCGGCGGTCGGCTGCGTGCCGGACCTGTTGGACAACGGCAAAGCGGGCATCCTGGTCGACCCGGTCACCGCCGAAGCCTGGACCGAAGCACTGCGCCCGCTGGCGAATGATCAGGACCGTCTCGCCGAACTCGCGGCGGCCGGTGCGCGGCGAGCGGCCCGGTTGTACACCGTGGAAGCCATGGCCAACGCCTACGAGACCGCGTTCATGGAGACCCTGACCCGGTGAGAGTTCTCTGGCTCTCGCCCTGGATGCGCACGTTGGCCAGGGTGCAGGTGGACGCGCTGCACGAGTTGGGCCACGAGTGCCGGTTGATCACGTCCGACCAGCACTACCAGCCGATGACCGCGCGCGACTACGAACGCGTGCTCGACCCGCGTCCGCGTGATCCGCGCACGCTGCCGCCGTTGTTGCGGGTGGCGCGCGAAATGCGCCAATGGCGGCCGGAGGTGGTGGTCGTCGAACTGGTGTGGGATCCGCGCTGGCTGCTGTTGGCGCGGCTGGCACCGATGGTGCACCTGATCCACGACGACGCCCCGCACGACGCCACCGAAACCCGGCCGCGTTGGCAGCGCGCGCTGTTCGCGCACTTCTCGCGGCGCGCGAGGCGGACGGTCGCGTTCAGCGAGTACGTGGCTGATCGACTGGGCGCTGTGGTCGTCCCGCTCACCAGCGACGTGCCCGATGCCGATCTGCCGCCCGAACCCGCGCGGCGGCGTGATTTCGTGCTGTACGGGCGCATGTCGCCGTACAAGAACGTGCCGATCGCGCTGCGCGCGTGGCAGGCGCACGTGGACTCGGACGCGTATCGCGGCGACCGGCTGCTGCTCATCGGCGATGGACCGCTCGACCTGCCCGCGTTGCCGCCGCACTGCGAATGGCGGCGCGGTCGCTACTCGTACGCGGACGTACTCGGCGTTCTCGCCGGGGCCAAGGGCTCGCTGGTGCACTACCGCAATGCGACGCAGAGCGGGGTGCAGCTGCTGTCCGCGCAGTTGGGCGTGGTGCCGATCGTGTCGGATTCCGGTGCGCTGCCTGACTTCCAGCCGCCGGACGAGCCGCCGATCGGAGTCGACGACGTCGCCGGCCTGGCCGCCGCGTTCGCGGGCCTCGCCGATCCGGCCATCGCCGCCGCGCGCGGCAAGGCGTGCCGCGAGCACTACCAGGCGCACTTCTCCGCGACGCGTTCCGCTGCGGTGTTGACCGAGGTGCTGTCGGACGTGCTCAGGGGCGTCGCGCGAGGCTGAGCCAGCAGCGTGCCATCGCCGCCGTGTACTCGACCGCGTCGAAACCCAGCGCGGTTTCCCGGGCCGCTGCCGCGAGCCGGGCGCGCAGGTCGTCGTCGGTCACCACGCGCTGGATCGCCTTGCTCAACTCGGCGATCTCGCCAGGCCGCACCAGCAGGCCGTTGTGTTCGTCGGTGAGCACGGCCGGAATCGAGCCGACCGGGGTGACGATCGGGGCGAGTCCCCAGCCCATCGCCTCCAGCATCGCCATCGGCAGTTCTTCCTGCCTGCTGGGCAGCACGAATATCTGCGCTGCGCGGAGGGCGTCGTCGCGTTCCACCGGCGTCAGCCAACCCGTGATGTCCGCGCGAACGCCGAGTTCTTCGGCCAATGTGCGGGTTTCGTCGACCTCGCCGTCGCCTGCCATCCGCAACGTGATGATCTCCTGCACGTCCAACGGCAGCTCGACGATCGCGGCGAGCACGTCGGCCGAACCCTTCCGGTCGCCGAACCGGCCGAGAAACAGCACGCCGATGGTGATGTGCCCGTTGCGGTCGGGCACCTCGGCGGGCAGCGTGATCGCGTTCGGCGCGACGACCACCCGATCCGGATCGAGTCCGAGCAGCTCCAGGTAGCGAAGACGGGACGGCTCGCCGAGCGTCACCACCAGGTTCGCCCGCCGGAACACCCACGCGATCACGCGTTGCGCGATGCGTGGCAGCGTCGCGTACCAGTCGAAGAACTTCGCGCCGTGGCAGTGCAGCAACACCGGAGTTCGGGTGATTGTCGTCGCGACAACAATCAGCGACTTGCGCAGCACACTGCCCCGCTCGGACACGTGCAGATGCACGACGTCGGCGCGGCGCGTCGCCAGCAAGCCGAACACCCGCAGCGTGCCCGTAGCCCACGCGCGCAGCCGACGCGGGACCGAACCGTCCGCGTGCGTGGGGATCGCGCGCAGGTCGACGTGCGCGGTGCCGTGCTGGAGCAGGGCCGCTGCGACGGTGGCCATGCCGCCCTGGCCGGTCGCCGGATCGGGCCCGGCCATCACGACTCGGATCACTCAGTACGCCCCGTTGCCGAGCAGGACCGCGCGCACGGTCTTCCACAGGATCACCGCGTCCAGCGCGAGCGACCAGTCCTCCACGTAGCGCAGGTCGAGCCGGATCGCCTCGTCCCACGGCAGATCGCTGCGCCCGCTGACCTGCCACAACCCGGTCAGGCCGGGCTTGACCAGCAGCCTGCGCCGGGTGTCCGGACCGTAGGTGCGGGTCTCCTCCAGCAGCGGCGGACGCGGGCCGACCAGCGACATGCTGCCCGTCAGGACGTTGACCAGCTGGGGGAGTTCGTCGACGGAGTAGCGGCGTAGCCAGCCGCCGATCCGGGTGGTCCTCGGGTCGACGCGCAGCTTGAACAGCGGCCCCGCACCTTGGTTGACCGGGAGCAGTTCGGCGCGCCGCGATTCGGCGTCCGCGCCCATGGTGCGGAACTTGAGCATGGTGAACGCCTGCTCGGCCTTGCCGATCCGCTGCTGCCGATAGAGCACAGGGCCCTTGCTGTCCAGCTTGATCAGCAGCGCGACCGCCAGGAACAACGGCGAGAGCACGGCGAGCAGCAGTGCGGCCGCGACCCGGTCGAAGATCCCCTTGACCATGCGACGCGCGCCGGTGAACGCGGGCGCACTGACCCGCAGCAGCGGCATGCCGAGCACACCGCTGACGTGCACGCGCGGCCCGGCGACCTCCATCAGCACCGGCGCGACGACCATCTCGGTCTCGCTGCCTTCCAGGTTCCAGGCGAGTTCGCGCAGCCGGTTCGGGGTCCAGTACGAGTCGGGGGTGACCGCGACGATCCGGTAGCCGCCGCGCCGCACCTGCGCGGCCAGCGCGTCGAGCTGACCGATCACCGGTACGTCGGAGACTTCGCCGCCACCGCCGCTGGTGCAGACCGCCTCGACGCGCCAGCCAAGGTGTGGCGCGCGGCGGGTCCGGTCGATCAGGTCGCGCACGGAGTCCACGCTGCCCGCGGCCAGCACCGGCAGCAGGCAGCGGCCGTCGCGCCGGTAGTAGTGCAGCGCGCGGCGCAGCAGATACCGAAGTGGCATAGCGAGCAGCACCACGGTCGGCATGACCACGAAGATCCACGGCCTGCCGTCCACGTCGCCGGTGGCCAGCGCGAGCAACGCGAGCACCAGCATGCTGGCCAGCAGCGCACGACCCAGTCTGCGGAATTCCTCGGCGCCCTGGCCGAGCACGTTGGAGCGCCAGGCGCGGCAGGCGGCGAGCGCGCCGAGCACCACGACGACCGTGCCGATCGCGGGCAGTACGCGGCTGACCCGCTCCAGCATGCCCAGGTGTGGCCCGAGCATGATCCCCACCACACCGACCGCGGTCGCGGTGGCAAACAGATCACTGGCGATCACCGCGTGGCGGTAGCGCCGTTCCCAGATCGCGACCGGCGCGCTCGACGGCGGCTGATCCTCCTGGGTGGAGCGACGGCGCAACACCCGCTGGCGCGGGATGCCGTCGACGGTGACTTTGTCTGTTCGGCGGTAGGGGATCTGCGCGCTCACCAGCGTCTGCTCCCCGGTCTCAGTGCTCTGTTCACGTATGGCTCCCAGTGCGACCGTTTCCGGACGCAGACCATCGTGGGATCTCCGGTGGAGTTCCCCCAGTTTGCTATTTCGCCGGTGTACTGATCAGCCGTCGTTTCCAACCGGTCAACCACCGTGTGGTAGGGCTCGTTGATGGATCGGCGAACGAGAGGATCTTGTTACACTCAGTGTTGCCCTACCGCTAGTCCATCTGGGCGCATCGTATGGTGTCGCGGTCGGGGACGATACTCCGTGTGGCGTGCGGTGTTGTGCACTTGTTGCCGTGCGGGCGTTTCATTCGCACCGTGGGTGACCAGCCCCGATGGTCGGCCAACGCAGCGCGGAAGGGCGGTTTTCCTGGTCGGCGGTTCCATTTCTCACCGTGATCCACCTGCTCGACCATATCTTTTTCGGTAGCCGGAAAACCTACCCGAGGTAGTGAAGGCATTCCTAATTAGTGAACATTTGCCGTCGCGTCAGTGAAATCGGGTACGGAGCGTTAGTAATTTCGGTTGACTGTTCGCCTGAGTGAGTGAGGCCACGTTCCGGACCGGTGAAGTCGGGTTTGGGCCAGGAAAATTACCGGATCGGTCTATCGGCGACCCGTTGCCAGCGGCCAGGACCGGGCCTCGCCGGCGCCCCGAGGAAGACGCCGGTACCCACTGCCCAGGACGAAAATCAGAAAACACTCATTCGTGTATCACCCGGCACTTCGGGGTGTACCGCGACCGGCCTTCACGTTGCCGCGTGGCGCCCGTAGCGTGGGCGGTGGATTTGACGAAGTGAGGGGTGCGGCCGATGGCACGGCGACGGCGCGGTTCGGGACTGTTGGGGCTGATCGCGATCGTGGTGATCGCGTTGCTGCTGGTCGCGTACTTCCAGAAGCACGACATCCACCTGCCCGGCTTCAGTGACACGCCGACCACCACGACGCACAAGGGCAGCCTCGCGCCGATGTACTCCGTTCGGCTGCCAGGGCTGAGCTGATTGGCTCAGTAGTGCGCGAGGATCACCAGGACCAGCGCGATCGCCGCCGGTAGCGCCTGGATGAACAGGATGCGCCTGTTCGCCGTGAACGTGCCGTACACACCGGCGATCACCACGCACACCAGGAAGAACACCCGTGCCGCGTAGCCGACCGGGTCACTCGCGATCAGGCCCCAGATCAAGCCGGCGGCCAGGAAACCGTTGTACAGGCCCTGGTTGGCGGCCAGCGGCGCGGTCTGCTCGGCGAACTCGGCGGTCAGGTCGAACGCCTTCTGGCCGCGCGGCGTCTTCCACAGGAACATCTCCAGGATCACGATGTACACGTGGATGGCGGCCACGATGCCGACCAGAACTTCCGCCACGACCTGCATGCCAACCCTCTTCCGCCCGCGATGTGCGGGATGACTGTACAGAGATCACCAGCGGGGTGTGATTTGCCGTACACCACGAGCAAGGGGGCTGCCATGCGTGACGACGTCACATCCCTGCTCCACGCGGCCGATCATGTGCTGATCGCGTTCGACGGGCCGCTGTGCACGGTTTTCGACCCGAGCGCGGCCCGAGCCACCGCTGGGCGCCTGCGCTTGCTGTTGGGACCGGACCTGCCTCGCAAGGTGGCCCGCACCGACGATCCGTTCGAGGTGCTGCGTTACGCCAGCACGTGCGGCGAGAACACTGCGTACGGTGCTGGAACGCCAGCTGTCCGCTTACGAAGCCGAAGCGGTGGCGTTCGGCGCGGCGACCGAGGGCGTGGTGGACGCGGCGCGCACGCTGAACTCCAGCGGGCACAGCGTCACCGCGGTCGGCAACCAGTCCATGCGGACGATCCGTTCCTTCCTGGCCGTGCACGACCTGCTGGACACCGTGCGCAGAGTCAGCGGACGGGTCGGCGCCCGCACCACTCGGCTGCTGCCGGATCCGTTCCTGCTCAACCAGATGGTCGAGGCGCTGGGTACCGTGCCGGAGCGCTGCCTGTTCATCTGCGCGACCGCAGCCGACGCCGAAGCCGGCCGGGACGCGGGCATCCCGGTGCTCGGCTACGGCGGGACGATCCCGCGCAAGCTGGCCGCCGCGACCATCGAGTCCTTGTCCGAGCTGGTCGTCGACGAGCTGATCAACTGGCAGGTCCGCTGAGCTGTTCGTGGTCCGCGTCGGCCATCAGCAGGGCCTGGGTGGTGGCTTCCAGTTCGATGGCCGCGCCGAGATCGAGATCCTGTTCGCGGGTGAGCAGGGTCTTGGTCGTCGAGTAGGCGAATGCGGGGCCTTCGGTGAGGCGGTGCGCCATCTTGGTGGCTTCTTCGGGCAACGCGTCGTCGGGGACGACGGCGGTGGCGAGGCCGAGCTGGTGCGCGCGGTTCGCGTCGACGGTGTCGCCGAACATCAACAGCTCGGTGGCGCGGGCGAGGCCGAGCAACCGGGGCAGCAGGTAGGTGGCGCCGAGGTCCGCGCCGGCCAGGCCGACCTTGGTGAACAGGAACGAGAACGTCGCCGACTGGGCCAGCACCCGAAGATCGCTGGCCAGCGCGAGCGCGGCGCCCATCCCGGCGGCGATGCCGTTGACGGCCGCGATCACCGGCAGCGGGCAT
>DASXOJ010000215.1:0-10255 GCA_036494465.1 Pseudonocardiaceae bacterium | reverse complement strand
GCCGTGATCTGACCGGTCAGTGCCGCGAGCCGGTCACCCCGTCGGGCTACCAGTGCGACGGTGGCGCCGTTGGCAGCCAGTTCACGTGCTGTCGCAGCGCCGATCCCACTGGACGCGCCGGTCACCATCGCGACGGTGCCTGCCAGATCCCCAGCCATTTCTCAGCTCCTCCCGGTTGTCGCAGCCTTGACTGTAACCTACCAAGTAGGTAGCTTTATTGGTACGCCGCGCGCTGAGGAGGAATGGGATGAAGGTCGCACCCTATGACGAGAATGCCTACAAAATGGACCACCCGAGAGGAACGGTGGCCTTCAACTACCTGCTGATGGGTGGTGAGCCGGAGAAGTTGGAGAACTTCCGCTACATCCTGGGTCGTCAGGAGGGCGATTTCCAGATGCCGCGGCACCGGCACACCTTCGAGCAGATCCGCCTGCCGTTGGTGGGTGACATGAACCTGGGGGAGCAGGGCATCCTGCGCGAAGGTGAGATCGGGTATTTCCCCGAGGGACAGACCTACGGCCCACAGGATGATCCGCTGGGGGAGCCGAAACAGCTGCAACTGGTGTTGCAGTTCGGCGGCGCGGCCGGTCTCGGTATGGGTGCCGGGCGTGGTCGCGGACCGGACGCGAAGCGGGACGGGGTGGCACCGCGCAGGGAACGTCGCGAGGTGAAGTTCCCCCGGCCGCGCTACCAGAGCGTGCTCATCATGAACCCCGAGCACTTCAACTATCTGCCGGTGGCGGACGGCGTCGAGCGCAAGTTCTTCGGCTCGTTCACCGAGCGTGCGTTCTGGATCGAATACGTCAAGGTCGGTGCCGGTGCGAGCTGGACGTCCACCGTCGATGAGGGACGGCGACTGATGGTCGCACTTTCCGGTGAAGCCACTGTGGACGGAACGACGATCGGCGGACTGGCGGCCTTGCAGGTGGAGGCGGGGGAAACGCTCGATCTCGCCGCCACCGAGGAGACGGTGCTGTTCGTCGTGGGCCTGCCGCCCGTGCGGTTGCCCGACATCCCCTCCGACCAGTTCGACATCGTCACCACCGACGGTGGGATCGAGTTCGAGAACCCGCGCAAGCGGGCCGCGGCCAACGTCTGAGGCCGCCATGAAACTCGCCGTCCGACGGACGTACCTCGGCGACCGGTTGTGTTTTCCGGAGATCGCCGACGACCGGCTCGTCGATGTCCAGGCGGTCTACGCGCACCAGTTGACTCGCGGCGGTGCCGACCGGGAAGACGCGATCGAGCGCGCCCGGCGGGAGATCGGCCCCGACCTGCCCGCGCTCCTGCGCGCCGACCCGGACCTCACCCTGGTACGCAAGGTGCACGAGCAGGCGATGGCCGCGACCGACCTCGGCGATCTGCCTGCCGGTCGTGCCTGGCCCACCGAGCCTGCCGAACTCGCGGTGCCGACCGGCTGGCCGAGGACGGTCTGGGGCATGATCGGAAACTACCCGCGCACCCGTTCCGACCCCGATGCCCACGGCATACCGGATCCCAGTGGCTCCCTGAAGTCCGTCGGTTCCCTGGCCGGTCCGTACGACGACGTCCGCTATCCCGCGATCAGCCGACAGGTCAGTCCCGAGTTGGAGCTCGGCGTGGTGATCGGCCGGACCGCGCGTGGACTGACCGAGGACAACGCGATGGACGCGGTCGCGGGCTACGTGGCCTTTCTCGACGTCGGTGCCCGGGATGTCGGCGAGGCGGACAACCGGCGGCTCGGCCGGGCCAAGGGGTTCGACACGTTCGGCATCGTCGGGCCGTGGTTCGTGACGGCCGACGAGATCCCTGATCCGCATGCGTTGCGCATCCGGTTGCGGGTCAACGGCGAGCTGCGTCAGGACGGGTCGACCGCCGAGATGTTCCATCCAATCCCGGCCCAACTCGCCTGGCTCACCTCGGCCTTGACCCTGGTCCCCGGCGACCTGCTGGCCACGGGCACTCCGCCCGGCGTGGCCCCCATCCACCCCGGCGACCAGCTCTCCGGCGACATCGAGGGACTCGGCAGCCTCGCCAACACGGTGGTCGCCGCCGACCCGATCGGAGCTCAGCCTTGAATCATCCGCACCTGCAGATCGTCATCGGCAGCACCCGACCCGGCCGCCGGGGCGACGTCGTGGCCCGGTGGTTTCACGATGCCGCCATCCGGCACGACCGGTTCGACGTCGAGCTGATCGACCTGGCGGAGGTTGGCCTGCCGCTGCTGGACGAGCCGCAGCCATCCGGCCGAGGCCCGTACACACAGGACCACACCCGGCGCTGGAGCCAGCAGATCAGCGCGGGTCACGCCTACGTGTTCGTGGTGCCCGAGTACAACCACAGCTACAACGCCGCGACCAAGAACGCCTTGGAC
This sequence comes from Pseudonocardiaceae bacterium, assembly GCA_036494465.1. Taxonomy (GTDB): domain Bacteria; phylum Actinomycetota; class Actinomycetes; order Mycobacteriales; family Pseudonocardiaceae; genus CAJCJE01. Next base: position 7,902 of record DASXOJ010000215.1, on the reverse strand, counting down.
TATCTCAAGGACGAATGGCGGCACAAGCCGATCGCGTTCGTCAGCTACGGCGGTTCGGCAGCCGGTGCCCGCGCGGTCGAGGCACTCGTTCCGGTGGTCGTCGCGCTGGACATGAAACCGCTTGGCAAGGCCGTGCACATCCCGAGGATCGGTCGGATGGTGACCGACGAGGGCGTGCTGCGCACCGACGAGCGGCTTGATGCCAGTGCACTGTCCTTGTTGGACGAACTGTATGACCACGTCGCCAGTTGGCAGAGGAAAGGAAACCAGGACAATGTTGTTGTTGAGTCAGGCTTCGGAGATCGTCGACGCCGCGCTGAGCAAGGCGCGTGAACTCGATCTGCGGCCGTTGACCATCACCGTGCTCGATCCGGGTGGGCATCCGATTGTGGTCAAGCGTGAGGATGGCGCCGGGATTCTGCGGCCGCAGATCGCGCATGCGAAGGCATGGGGTTGTCTGGGTACGGGACAGGGCGGTGCCGCGGGAGCCCGACACGCCACGCGTGATCCGGCGTTCTTCGCCGCGCTCGCCGCGATTTCCGAGGGCCGTATCGCGTCCTCGCGTGGTGGCGTGCTGATCCGGGATGCGCAGGGTGTGTTGCTGGGGGCGGTCGGGGTCAGCGGTGATCGGCCGGAGAACGACGAAACGGTAGCCATCGCAGGGGTGGAGAAGGCCGGCCTCGTCGCCGACGCGGGCGCTCGCGAAGGCTGAATCCGCACGAATTCGATGACGCATTCGATGTGAGAGAAGTGGTACCCCCCATGGCGAACACGGAGAACCGGACCGAAGACCATCCCGACATCGAGACCCGACGCTGGCCCGCCCTGCTGATCTGCCTCGTCGCCAGCTTCATGACCCTGCTCGACGTCAGCGTCGTCACCATCGCGCTGCCCTCGATGGAACACCAGCTGCACATGAGCCCTGCCGAGATCACCTGGACGGTGGCCGGATACGCGTTGGCCTTCGGCCTGGCGCTCGTGCCGGCGGGCAGGCTCGGTGACGAGTACGGGCGCCGCCGCCTGCTGCTGATCGGTCTCGCGCTGTTCGCGGTGACCGGAGTGATCTGCGGTGTGGCACCGAACGCGGCGGTGCTGATCGTCGGCCGGCTGTTGCGCGGTGTCTCGGCGGGAATCCTCGCTCCGCAGGTGATCGGCCTGTTGCAGCAGATGTATCCCAAGAAGACACGCGGCAGGGCCTTCGGCTACTACGGCGCAACGACCGGCCTTTCCACCGCGATCGGCCCGGTGGTCGGTGGCGTGATCCTTCAGGCGTTCGGGCCGTCCGACGGCTGGCGCTGGGTCTTCTACCTGTCGATCCCGATCGTGGTCGTCGCGTTCGCCGCAGGGTTCAAGATTCTCCCCGCCGACCGGCCCGGGCGGGCGCACCGGCTGGACTACCTGGGCGTCGGGCTGCTCGGCCTCGGGGTCTTCCTGATCATGCTACCGATGCTCCAGGCGACCGGGGCCAACGCGCACCCGAAGTTCTGGCTGTTCGGCGTGGGGCTCGCGGATCTGGTGCTGTGGGTGCTGTGGCAGCGGCGGTTGGCCGCGCGTGACGCGACTCCGCTCGTGCACCTGAAGGTGCTGCGGATCCGCAGTTACGCGGTCGGCACCGGTATCGCCACCGCCTTCTACACCGGTTTCACCGCGATCTTCCTGGTGCTGACCCTGTTCCTCCAGCAGGGGCTGAAATACGCCCCGTTGCATGCGGCGCTGACCACGCTGATCTTCACGGTCGTCTCGGCGGGTTGCGCGGTGATCAGCGGGCGGCTCGTGTACCGGGTCGGCAGGCCGCTCGTGCTGCTGGGGACCGGGATCGCGACAGTGGGGCTGGTCGCCACCTCGTTGATGGCGCGCACCGCGACGGTCGCCGACGCTCCGCTGGCGCTCGCCATTCCGCTTGCCGTTGCCGGCGCGGGCTGTGGCTTGGTCATCTCCGCGAACCAGACGCTCACCCTCGTCGACATCACCCGCTCGACCGCCGGTGTCGCGGCCGGCGTGTACGAGACCGGTGTGCGCGTTGGCACGGCGCTGGGCACCGCCGTGGCGGGCGCGTTGTATTTCGGCACGCTGGCCGGCACGCACGGCGATTACCACCTCGCGGTCGCCGTCGGACTGACCAGCCCAGCCGTGTTCGTCGGTATCGCTTTTCTCATCGGAGTGGTGGACGCGCTGCGCCCGGTGCCCTCGACTTCGGTGCAGTCATTGGATGTGGAGGTAGCCAGGTGACCATTACTGCCGAACCCGGTACGCAGACCGACTGGTTGGACGAGAGCAGCTGGCAGTCGTCGATTCATCTCGATGGCTGGCGCGCGGGCAGCGGTGGCAGCCGTGCCGTGGTCGAACCTGCCACCGGCAACGAACTCGGCCGACTTGGCCTCGCAGGGCCCGAGGATGTCAACGTCGCCTGCGCCCGTGCCACGCTCGCGGGCCACGCCTGGGCCGGGCTGCCCTACACCGAACGGGCCGCGGTACTGCGCCGTGCGGGCGACCTGTGGACCGAGCACGCTGCCGAGATCTCGGGCTGGCTGGTCCGCGAGGCAGGCAGCGTCCCGGCCAAGGCCGAGATCGAGCTGCGCAGCGCGGCTGAGGAATGCTACGAGGCCGCCGCGCTCGCGTCCCATCCGACCGGCGAGGTGCTGCGGTCGGCACAGCCACGGCTGAGCTTCGCCCGGCGCCGTCCGGCCGGGGTGGTCGGCGTGATCGCGCCGTTCAACTTCCCGCTGACGCTCTCGATTCGCTCCGTCGCGCCTGCCCTCGCGCTCGGCAACGCGGTGGTCCTCAAACCCGACCCGCGCACGGGGGTCAGCGGCGGCGTCGCACTGGCCCGGATCTTCGAAGAGGCCGGTCTGCCACCGGGCGTGTTGACGGTGCTCCCCGGTGGGGTCGACGTGGGTGAGGCGATCATCACCGATCCCCGCGTGCGGGTGGTGGCGTTCACCGGATCGACCAGGGCGGGCCGACGGGTCGCGGCACTGGCCGCCGAGCATCTCACCCGGGTACACCTGGAACTCGGCGGCAACTCCGCGCTGATCGTGCTGGGTGATGTCGACGTCGAGAAGGCCGCGTCGATCGGCGCGTTCGGTTCTTTCCTGCACCAGGGCCAGATCTGCATGGCCACCGGACGGCATCTGGTGGACGCCGCGATCGCCGAGGACTACGTGGCCGCGCTGGCCGCGCACGCCGATGCCCTTCCCGTCGGTGATCCCGCGACCGGCCAGGTGGCACTGGGTCCGATCATCGACGCCGGTCAGCGCGACCACGTCCACCGGCTGGTGACCGAGACCGTGGATGCGGGTGCGCGGCTGGCGGCAGGCGGCACCTACGAGGACCTGTTCTACCGGCCGACCGTGCTGGCCGACCTGACGGTGGACGCACCGGCCTGGGCCGAGGAGGTGTTCGGGCCGGTCGCGCCGGTCCTGGCCTTCCACGGTGAGGACGAGGCCGTCGCCTTGGCCGCCAACAGCGAATATGGGCTGTCCCTTGGTATTCTGTCCGGGGATGGACTGCGTGCGCTGGAATTGTCCGAACGGATCCCGGCAGGGCTGGTGCACATCAACGACCAGACCGTGGCGGACGAGCCGGTCATCCCGTTCGGCGGGATGCGCGCCTCCGGTAACGGTTCGCGGATGGGCGGTGTCCAGGCCAACCTTGACGCCTACACCGAAACGCAGTGGGTCACCGCGCAGCGCGCGCTGCCCGACTACCCGTTCTGACGACCTGGAAGGGATGCCGATGTCCGAGGGCGAATACACCACGAGCGCGGCGTTTCTGCGAGCGCTGCGCGACGACGGGGTCGGCTATGCCTTCGCCAACCTGGGCAGCGATCACACCGGCATCATCGAGGCGTATGCGCGGGCCAGGCAGGACGGCACGACGGATCGGTTCCCCGAGCTCGTCATCTGTCCACATGAGAGCGTGGCGTTGTCGGCCGCACACGGGTATGCGCAGGTCACCGGGCAGGCCCAGGCGGTGCTGGTGCACGTCGAGTGCGGCACCCAGAACCTGGGCGGGATGCTGCACAACGCGGCCAAGGCCCGGGTGCCGGTGCTGATCTTCGCTGGTGCCTCGCCCTACACCCAGCGCGGTGAGCTGCCGGGCAGCCGCAACGAGTTCATCCAGTGGATTCAGGACGTCCCCGACCAGCGGGGCATCGTGCGCGGCTACACCAAGTACGACAACGAGATCCGCACCGGCCGCAACGTCGACCAACTGGTGCACCGCGCCCTGCAGATCGCGCACAGCGAGCCCGGCGGCCCGGTCTACCTGATGGGTGCCAGGGAAGTCATGGAGGAGTCGCTCGATCCGGCCATGCCCACCGCGACCGCCTCCCCGCCGGTGGCGCCCGCCGCGCTGGCACCCCAGGTGGTCGAACAGATCGCGCGGGCACTCGCCGGGGCACGTCGGCCGCTGGTGATCACGTCCTATCTCGGCAGGCATCCGCAGGCCGTGGCCGGCCTGGTCGAGCTGTGCGAACTGCTGGCGATCCCGGTGATCGAATCCGTGCCCAGCCACGTCAACTTTCCGGCCGACCACTCACTGCACCTCGGCTACCAGTGGAACACCCCGACCCAGAACCCGGTGCTGGCCGAGGCCGACGTGGTGCTGGTGGCGGACAGCGACGTGCCCTGGATTCCGACCAGGAACCGGCCGGCGGACACCGCCCGCATCTTCGTCATCGACCCCGATCCGCTCAAGGAACGCACACCGCTGTGGGACCTGGGTGCCGAGTGTTCCGCCCGTGCGGACCTCGGCATCGCCCTCGCCCAGCTCACCGAGTTCGTTCACCTGCGCGAGCTGATCACCGACACCGCGGCCCTCGACGCGCGGCGGCGCGAGATCCAGGCCCGGCACGACGAACTGACCGCCGCCATCGGCGAACGCGAACGGTCGGCGGGCACCGTGATCACCCCCGAGTACCTGACGGCCTGCGTGCGTGAGGCGATCGACGAGAACACCATCGTGCTCAACGAGGGCATCACCAACTACCCGGTGGTGAACGAGCACCTGCGGGCCAATCGCCCCGGCTCGGTCTTCGCCTCCGGCGGCGGGTCGCTCGGCTGGTACGCGGGAGCCGCCCTCGGCATGAAGCTGGCGCGCCCCGAGGCGACCGTGGTGTCCCTCGTCGGCGACGGCACCTACCTGTTCGGCGTGCCTGCGTCGGCGCAGTGGGTCGCCCGCCGGTACGAGTTGCCCTCGTTGACCGTCATCTACGACAACCAGGGCTGGAAGGCCCCGAAGATGTCCACCTTGAGCGTTCACCCGCACGGTGTGGCCGCCCGGCACGACGACTTCGGGACCAGCTTCACCCCGGAAGCCGACCTGCCCGGGATCGCCAGGGCGGCGTCCGGGGCTTGGGCGCGCACGGTCTCCCGGCCCGACGAGTTGCCCGGGGCGATGAAGGAAGCACTCGCCGCGGTCCAGGCCGGCCAGCCTGCCGTGCTGTCCGCGCACGTGCCGACCGTTTGACCGGGCCGGACCGCCTTGACGAAACCTACTAGGTAGGTAGTCTGGAGGCATGGCCGAACTGCCCTCCCAACAGGTGCCCGAGGATGAGCTGCCGACCTCGTTGCGCGATGCCGGCCTCACCAACTGGATCCGCGAGCCGCTCACCGATGCCGTCGACAGGCGACGGCGTCTGATGGTCCCGCCGACTGTTGCCCTGATGGGCACGCCCGCCGCGGCGTACCGGGACGAACTGACCGACCTGGCCCGCAGGCCCGGCACGATCGTGATGATGGGGGACAACCCGGCCCTGCCGAAGATGCCCGAGCGACCGACCCTCGCGGACTTCTTCCGTCTGCGCATCCACCGCAAGGACGTGCGGCACATGCTGCAGAGCGCGCACATCGCCCGGTTGAACGGCATGGACGAGAAAGTGATCATGGCGGCGCTCGTGCACGACATCGCCGTCGGGGGACTGATCCGGGCCGATCACGGCTACTGGGGAGCGCAGCTGGTCCGGCCCTACGTCGACGAGGAAGTCGCGTGGGCGATCGAGAAACACGAAGCGCTGCGCTTCTTCGCCGACGAGTCCGTCGGCTACACCTATCCCGAGACCTACATCAGGATCTTCGGGCCGGACTACCAAGTGCCCGACTACATCCGGCGGGAGTACGAGCAGGCGCGCAAACACCGCTGGTACATGACCTCCCGGCTGCTCACCATCAACGACATCTACTCCTTCGACCCGAACGTCGAGGTCGAGTTCGAGGAGTTCGAGGACATCGTCGGCCGCAACTTCCGGCAGCCCGAAGAAGGTCTCGGTTTCGACGGCTCCCCGGCCGCGCACATGTGGCGAACCATGATCTGGCCCAACAACTTTCTGTGAGGCCCGTCAGCTCGGTCGATCCGGCTGGCTGCCGACGGTCACGTTGCCGGCCAGCCAGGAGGACAGCAGGTTGGTCAGGCCGGGATCGCTCGCGCGCAACTGCTTGGCGGCGGGCGAGGACTGGATGCGCTTGACGACCTTGGTGTGATAGTCGCGCACGAGTTCGACCGCGGCGACCGCGTCGCGCCGGGCGATCGCGTCCACGATCTCCATCCGCGCGCCGGCCATCGACCGCGGCACCAGTCCCCATTCCTGGTCGGACCCCTTGGACAGTTCCAGGGCGAGGCCGATCTGCATCTGGGTGATGAACCGGCACAGCGCGGCCACCAGTGGGTTGTGCGAGACCTCGGCGAGCGTGGTGAAGAACCCGACCAGTGCGGCCGCGGCCGAGTTCGCGTCGGAGACCTTCGCGGCCTGTTCGGCCGCCGCGCGCAGCCGTGCGATGTCCTCCTCGGATGCCCGCTCCACGGCCCGCTCGGCCGCATAGGCGTTCAGCGCGCCCAGCAGCCCGAACACGTCGGGTGCGGTGGCCTTCTCGAACTGCACGACCGAGGCGATGGACATCGCCAGCATCGTGTCGCCGCTCGCGGTGACGGTGGTCCGGCTGCCGTTGCGGGTGCTGAGCAGGCCCATCGCGGTCAGGACCCGCACCGCCTCGCGGACGGTCGGCGCGCTGACGTCGTACTGCGATGCCAGTTCACGTTCGGCTGGTAGCCGGGAGCCGTCCGGCAGCGCGCCGGACAGGATCTGGCGACGCAGGTCCTCCACGATCTGGTCGGCGACGCGGCCCCGGTAGAGCCGCTCTGCTGGTTGCGACATGCCTGTTCTCCCTCGGCCGAGCTTACATCGATCCTACCTGCCTGGTAGGCAACCCGGGCGAGACGGACACGCGGCAATGACACAGCCGTTTCCCAGACGGCTCCCCTTGCGTAACCTACCAAGTAGGTAGTCTACTCTGGTGAGGACGAGATGAAGAGGAGAACGCCATGAAGATCGCACCTTACGATGAAAACGCCTACAAAATGGACCACCCGAGGGGAACGGTGGCCTTCAACTACCTGCTGATGGGTGGTGAGCCGGAGAGGCTGGAGAACTTCCGCTACATCCTCGGCCGCCAGGAAGGCGACTTCCGCATGCCGCGGCACCGGCACACCTTCGAGCAGATCCGCCTGCCCGTCGTGGGGGACATGAACCTGGGCGAGCAGGGCATCCTGCGCGAGGGCGAGATCGGCTACTTCCCCGAGGGACAGACCTACGGCCCACAGGATGATCCGCTCGGGGACCCGAAGCAACTGCAGTTGGTGTTGCAGTTCGGCGGCGCCTCCGGCCTTGGCATGAAGGGAGCCCGAGGAAGCGGCCCCCAGGCCCGCCGGGAGGGCGCGGCGCCGCGCAGGGAACGCCGCGAGATCAAGTTCCCCAGGCCGCGCTATCAGAGCGTGCTCATCATGAACCCCGAGCACTTCAGCTACCTGCCGGTGGCCGGCTCCCCCGGAGTTGAGCGCAAATACCTCGGCGCCTTCACCGAGCGCGCCTTCTGGATCGAATTCGTCAAGATCTCCGCAGGCGCCGAA